>DDQN01000039.1 GCA_002342685.1 Vibrio sp. UBA2441 | reverse complement strand
TTAGGCGCGGTTGAGTGGTTCAAATTAGCTGAACTGGACACATGGGAATGCAGTACTGGCAGACCAGAATCCACCCCATTACATGTGCCTAACTCATGGGGGAATGGAATGTTTGTATTTGAGTTCAAATACAAATCTAAATACGCGTTCGACCTAGCAATGATCGTCAACAACATCATGTTTTCAGCCTCTCCAAACACATACGGTAATAGCATGTTCGTTGAAGTGGCTGGATCGGCTGGCGTCAAATACAACAATAATGAACGTGAATTTATCTTTAATCGAAACCCATTTTATTTAGGTAATGGTGACGATGTACCGCCCTACATAAAAATAGACGTTAACATTTATCGTTTGGGTGGCGTAGACAAAGCCACCGAGGCCGCTGATGTTCAATCGCAAATCAATGAACTGAAAGATCTAATGCAAGAACAAAAGGGGATGAGCAACCTTTATCCTGTTGGTTGTCCTATCCCTTGTCCTACAGCAACGCCGCCTAGCGACGACTTTTTCTTAATGAAAGGACAGGTATTCGACAAAGACGAAAACCCCATCTTACACAGCATCTATGGTGACCGATTACTAGACATGCGCGGTGATGCCGTCGTGGGTGCACTGGATAACGAACAACTGCTTTCATTTGTCCAAAACAAGGTCAAGCAACACGGTCATCCGGGATCGAGTACGTCGAGTACCAGTACTGACGCGAATAAATCAGCGCCGAACACCTTAGCTAAAACGAGTATTTCTCACTTCGAAGTTTATAAAAACGACGCAAAAACATCAGGCATCGCTTCTTTAGAAAGTAAGGGATGGTCAAAAGGACTCGCCGTTGGTGATCTAGGCGGAGGCCTTGGCGATAACATGCTCCGATTTAATGTCATTGAGCGAAGTCATACGCATCAAGTTGGCGCTATCTCTCATCGGCATGTCATTGATATTGCAAAATATGGCGAGAAACGAAACACCATTGATTGCCATCTTTTTAACTGGATGGTCAGGAAGGGATAATCATGAATCAAATACAACAACAAACCGTCACATTAACCGTTTCAAAGCTCGATGCGCTCGGATGGTGGCAAGGCAATTTCGAAGAATATGTCAGTGCGGGAACCGCGCTAGGGGATGATTTCACCGAAGTCATTTATCAACCGTCGGACAAAACAAAAACAGCTCAATTTGATCCTGAAACCCAAACATGGTCAGAGCGAAGCAATAACATGCTTACGGTATTTTGGGACAACCGAGGCACATATTTCATCGTCGAATCACCAGATAGCGACTTCCCAGACTGGGCGATATTCGACCAGCCGCCAGAGTACGACAGTGGACAATCGTACTTAGAGCATAACGGTGAACAGTGGCAAATACTCAGCTTTGATCAGAAAGGTGAAAAAGGTAGCGAGCCTGAGGAGTCAACCTACTCAGAGCCCACACCTCATACCGTGACAGAGCCCAGTAAAGAAATGAAGGCCAACTATTACCTATTAAAAACGGACTGGTATGTCACACGTAAACTCGAAACAGGTGTAGCCATTCCCAAGGATGTAATAACCAACCGCGATAAATGTCGTGAAATTTTGGTCACGGCACTACCTGATACTGACTTTCTTAATGAGGAAGAAACCTAAGAAGGGGCAGATATGCCGGTGATCATATTTTTCATACCTCTCACTTTCATAGGAATTTACGTTATGAGTAAAGCAACAAAAAACAGCAATAGCGTTATTGATTCGATAGAACAAACCATATCCGGCTGGATACTTTCAGCCCGAAGCAAAGCGCGAATGGCGGGCGTTCATCCCGACTTGCAAAAAGTCGTCAAACGCGCCTTAGAGTTGTCCCAGTTTGATTTTGGCATTACCTCTGGTAAACGCACTGCAGAAGAACAAAACGCCTTGTTCAAAAACAACAAAAGCCAGTTGGACGGGTACGCCCGGATAAGCCGTCACCAAACCGGATGCGCCATTGATTACGTCGTCTACAACGAGAACGGTAAAGTCACATGGGGCTGGAGTTACTACGAGCAGGTGAGCTGGGCGTTCAAGCAAGCATCAAAAGAACTTGGCATCCCGATAAAGTGGGGCGGTGACTGGACGAGCTTTAAAGATGGTCCGCACATCGAACTCGATAAGGCGGTGTATTCATGATTGGATTAGTCGCGTCACTGGTGACGGGTGGCATAGATGCGTACAAGCAGCATGGCAAAAACAAAGCAGAGCAGCTAAAGCGCAAAGACGAAATGGAGCAGGAAAAACACAACGCCCAGGTCAAAAGGTTGCAGTCTGGCGAAACCCGCGCGGCTAACCTCGACGAACTGAGTATTAAGAATCGTGGCTGGAAAGATGAATTTATCTTATTGGTCGTATTTATCCCGCTGATCTTATCCTTCATTCCTGACTACGCCCAATATGTGAAATCAGGATTTGAAGCCTTAAAAGGCATCCCAGATTACTACTGGTACGTTGTATTCGCCGTGGTGATCGACACGTTAGGAATGCGGGCAATGGTGCGCTACTTGCTTGAATTCTTCTCACACAAATTTAAGGGGACATAGTGAATCTAATCGAAATACTGGTTATCTCACTGTCTACCGGCCTGGTATCCAGTGTGGCAACCGTTGCTGCATTAAAAACAGAGATCAATTGGATCAAGAACGTTCAGCAAGACCAGGAAAAACGCATCCGCAGACTAGAAGGAAAAACACATGGCTAAGACAGGATTAAAAGCAAACGGCAAACTCAAGAAGGGCTACCGATTCACCAAAGGGGGAAGGGTGGTTAAGGCTAGCCATATAAGAGGGCCAACTTGTTTCGCCATTGACACATAAATAACATCTCGTTATGTTGATTTTAGTTCGATGCTTGCTTGCTTATGAAAGTCACCCAAGGCATTGTTTACATCTTGACGAGCTTTAAGGACAGCATTATCGCGTGCGTTAGATGTGAACTCTTTGTTCAATCCAATATATGTATTTACCTTATCGAACAACTGACTTGCCGTAATTTTGAATTCAATTGAAGCTGTTAGCATTACAGCATTGTAGAGTTGCAAGAAGTCTAAGTATTCTGAAGACTCAAATGAACTTGTTGTTAATACGTGTTGATATGTCAATGAATGTGCTAACGACACAAATTTAATGGCCTGATCGGTTCGATTACCTATTAACTCTTTTTGATGTTGGGATTTAAGCAACTCAATTTCATGGGCATGGGTTTGTCGCAGTATAAGATAGCTAGTGACCCCCGAGATTACTGCACCCAATCCAATTTTTACCCCATCACTTACAACTTCAACCCATTCCAATTTAATTCACCTTTTATTTTGTTACTTGAATCGCCCGTGTAAACCCACCTGCCATTAGCAAGACCCAAGTGAGATAGCCAACTTGTTATTAGTCCAGCTTAAGTGGCTTGTTAGCATCGCTCTCTTTTACATATTTTTGCCAATCAAAAGACATACGCTCTGGAATTGTTTCTCTTTTAGCGACCTGAAAATGCATAGCTAAATTTTCGAATTCTTTTTTACAAACTGATTCGATGCTTGGATTTAATTGTAGCGCGGAGACACCCATTAGTGAGAGATCTCGCATTATCTTTGGGCGTTCAGTTACGCGCAGCTCATATTTATTTAAATATTCACCTTTTTCAGTTTCGTAATCTACTATATGCTTCTCAGGATCAGAGCAATTGGTATACATAAACAAACCCTGTTGAAGCATTTGCTTATGATTGCCACGAAATGACGGCCTTAATGAGCTAACATGATTTTTTTTACTTCTGTAATCATTTATCTGTTCGTATTTACTTAACCACTTTATTTCATTAAAACTGTAAATTGAAACAAACTCATTATCTACATTGAAAGGGTCAATGCTATTAAATGCAAAATACGCGGCAATATATGGTGATTCAGTCCAATCTAACAACGGAGTTGGATATCCATTATGCTGAAGAAATGAAACAAACTGAGCTAAGTCTAAATTGTTATTTAAATCTCTTCTCGTACCATCCCATGCTTCTATACTTTCTTGCACTGTTGGGAGGACTTTATCAAAATAGTCGGAAAACGCATCTAAACTCGTAATTAGTTTTGTTCTATGAAGCGTTGTTTGTAACTTCCAGCTAGAATTTGATTGTCCACGATAAACTAGTTTCACACCATCTCGGATATGATCACTAATCATTGCTTTATATTCTTCCCAACTTAATTCCAAATGCCAAACCCTCTTTGTGATGTTAACTCTTTCTAAACAGTCCTTATCTAATTATCTTTTCTTCACATAGCTGTTTAGTTTTCATGACTATTTATTGAAATAGCTTACTTTTCTATAAGATCGATAGCATACCAAACAAGATGTGTATCCAACTAGTTAAAAATCCGGGTTTTATCCATTCCATATAGCACACAAACATATTGCTAATACTTTCTCATGTATTTGAAAGCGTCTCCACGTTGGAGTTATAGAAGAGGACATAGATTAAGCAGTTTCGTGCGAGATAGAAAGCGAGTAGGGAGCTGAGGTTTACCCAAACTCCCAATGAAACTCAGAACTTACGGAATCTCTTCTTGTTACGCATGATCAACGCAAAATTGTCCTTGCTGGCAATCATCTTCGGAACGTTGAGATCCTGTGTCGTGAATTCTCGTCCGGAAGGTGTCACCAAAACATCACCACGGATCCGAAACTCGCGCCAGGGCCCGGTCATTGGCAAAAAGCCTCGACGTTTAATCATCAACAATTTTGCTATCGCAATAGGCCATTTATTCGTACGTCTAAAACGGTAAAGAGATGGAACTGAACAACCTAAATAGTCAGCGGCTTCTTGTACAGAGTCAAACTCATACAGCAACATTTCGTTCAGTTGGCGAGGAGAAAAACCGCATTTATAGATATCTTCCTGAAATTCGATTCGTTTAAGCAATTTTTTCATGTGAAGTGCCTCCAGAAATTCATCAAAAATTAAAATCTGATGATTTCGGGCAAGAGGCCTTACGAAAAAGACCAAATGCCCGAAACCAGAGGTAGTGTTATTTATGGCGTAAAATCAATAGGTTGATTTAAGTATGAGGCAATAGATATTGAGATAGACCGCTAACTAAAACCCTATTTAACATAAGATACATAATGCGCACTCGGGCATTGCTTATTGTGGGGCAATCGATGGACGCAAATACAACCTGTATTAAGGCTTATCTGAGTGCGTCGTAATAAGTACTTTATGTTAAATATATGTTAAATGAGATATTTGAACTTCATAACACTCTGATAAATTAGAATTTACTATGGTTCGGCTATTGCTTGGTGAACTGCCGCCTTATCAGTTGGCGGATTAAAACACGGCTAAATATGTTCGCGTAGCTCCTTATATTTCGCCGCGTTTCAATCTCTACATGGTTTCCTAAATGGATTCGTTTCCGCAGAAATATCTTGCTCATGCTCTGCTATGATTTCTATTTGCTTCCCCGTGTCAAACGCGGCAACCACGATAGCTCTATCGTTTAGTTCAAGTTGTTCTAATGTCTTAGCTGCTTTTTTTAATCGGCTAAAATGGTGTGCTTTTTCTGGCGTTAATCCCCATGTTGTTTTCGTTACTAACGTAGTGTTTTTGAAGGTATATAAAAAGTCATCTTTTGCCGGATTATGGATTAACCAGCCATAAAAAACAGCTTCTTTTGGCATACCGACACTGAATTTTAGTTCGCTTAAATTTGGCTCTTTCATAAATCGATTTCCAAAGGTTCGATTATTTGGCCAAAACGTTTTAATTCCAAACCACCAAAATTATTTACGGTATAACTAGAGCTATGAGGCGTATATATGCCTGTAGCGTATGGTTCTTGGTCTTTTTCAAGCATCAACTTCATCTGAACTGGGAACTTTCCCCCTAAATATGCGTAAGCTATTTGCTCGTAGATTTCACGCCCTGGTTTATCATCTTTAGGTTTTATTGTTCGTGTAATTACTTGTGCATCTTCAGGGAATATTTCAATTTTAAGCATGTAACTTCCTTAAGCGATTGCTTTGAATGGTAAAATGTTAGACTTGGCTACCATTGGCATTTGATACCAATCTGGTATTAGTAATGGCTGAACTTCAATGATTTCAGAGCGTTTTAAGGTTGGGCACATTCGAGTTATGTCAAACTGCTGACTGATATCAATACCAATTTTTTTAAGTCGAGCTTTATGCTCATAAAACTGGGAACGATTAAGAACTTCCTTTATGTTTGTTCCGTTTTGCCAAAGAACGGCATAGCTTTGAGTCGCATTTGCTGCTTGACGGCTGTGAACGATTCCTAGTTGAAGGAGCTGGTCTGCAATAGATTTATGTACATCATGATTGATTTGTATCGTTTTCATAGCGTTCTCGATGTCATTTAGATGTGTGTAAAAGTCATTTTCTGCAACTAGGCCGTAGAACTGTAATCTGTGCTTTTTAAGAAAGAGTTGTTTCAAGCTGTTTTCTTGTCTTACGACTCCGTTTTTTTCGCAGTAACTTATTAATTTTTCGATATATTCGAGTTGCTCAGTTGGTACTCCATTTTTCTTAGTTTTATCTTTTTTTAAGTGCTCCTTTAATTCAAAAGCTTTGTCATACAGTTTATTTATTGTCCACTTAGAACCATATCCCCAGCCGCAAGATTTACCATTAGGAAAAAGGTGAGGTTTTCGCCCTCGCCCAATCTGCATCGAAGACATACCACGAATGAAAGACGCTTCTTTTTTCTCTCCGACAGATAAGTTACGAGTCCAATCGATAGAGGTAATCTCAGCACCATTGCCGACTAATGACGTAGATTTCCCATCAGGGGTTTGACGAGGATAAAGACGAGTATTTTTAGTAAAAGGCGGCAGGCCGTATTGCCCTAATATGTGGTTATAAATTGCAACACACTCATCAATAGTTGTCAGACCAAACAAGTTATCCATACGTTGCCAGCGAGATGGGTTCCCTTCTACTCGTACTCGAGATCCATCACAGCGGATAGTCAATTTCGTGCTGAATGATCCTTCTAGGCGTTTTTGATTTACTGAGGGCGGTAATGCTTCGCCTGTCTCCAAATTAAGCCTTTCAATAACATGCGTTCCCACAAGAGGAAGTCCCCCTTCAGGATGATCTTGATGCATGAAAAGCTGGTCTATGAAGAACAATGCAAAAACCTGTCAATAGCTTTATAGGATGAATTTAATTAACCCTATAGGATTAATTTTAAAGTAGATGTAAATATATAGGGTTATAATTCATCCTACAAGAGGAATATAAGGCTGAATTATGTCTATAGGCGAAAATTTAAAGCGATTGCGTCGTGATAAAGGATGGACTCAAGGCGAGCTATCAAAGAATTGTGGTATCCGTTTAGGGCAAATATCTAAAATAGAAAGAAATGAAACAGACCCTAAGTTGAGTACGATTTATGCGTTAACTAGCGCACTAGAATGCACTCCTAACGCTTTGTTGAGTGATGTAGAAAAAACCAGCTTGGACGCTTTGTTTGCAATAGCTCTTGAGCGTGTTCAAAAACTACCAGAAGAAGATAAAAACATTCTACTAGCTATACTCGATAAGTATTGCATTGCAAAAAGCATGCAGAGCTTAGCTGAGCAAAGTACGATATTTGGTGTTTCTCTTTTCAATGGTGCAACAGAAGAGATGAACAAGAAAAGTGTCGAATAGTCCGGAAGTCCGGACTTAGTTGGGGTGTAACAGTAACCCCAACTCTACCTGATAACATCTTTTTAACAATGGGCGGTAAATCGAAGGACATCAAAGGCGCTTCGCCTGCCTCTTCGATTGCCCTTCTCTGCTTCATTTCTTCCGTCCTCTTCCTCGCTCAGTCTCGCTCGTCATCGTCCGTCATCCATTTAGCTATGAATGTATTACCCTTAAGAAAGAACAGTAACAGATACTGTCGGGTTTGAAGGAGTACTACCTAAATAATTGAAAAAAGTATTAGCTCTTCCACCCCTACCCGCATGACAATAGATTTACTTGATAAGCATTATGAATAATGTAAACAGCTGACGCGCTACGCTTGTCTACTCATTTCAGAATGAAGATTATCTTCACTCTAAAATCGAGTGGCATATGAAAATTAGGAGATATTACAAATTCGTGAGAAAATAATAAAGTTCCTATATCTATAGAACAGAAAAAACCGCAATTAAGCGGCATTTTATAAAATGTAGTCATAAATAATGGGCTTATTTATGACTTAAATACACCCCGACAACAGGAGGGATATACGATGATGCAAGTGATTTTATTATTGATTACTGAATTGTTACGACTAATCAATAAGTTACTTTAACTTTACTTTAACTAAAGGCTTGGTGATGCTGTAACATCATCAAGCTTTAATTAACCATACAATTAAATGACGCTAACGTCAACAATATACCACTAGATCAAACTTAGGAATATATTACTTCGCATTATGCAAATTATGTGTACGGGCTTTCACTTGAAAAGCGATTCTCTTTCCTAGGCATCACAGACGAGTCTGGATTGTCCAAGTCTTTCGCCCACCCTTTTCTACGCTTAGGCCAAAGGCAAACCCTCAACATAATTCATAACCATAATGCGCACTCGGGCATTGCTTATTGTGGGGCAATCGATGGACGCAAATACAACCTGTATTAAGGCTTATCTGAGTGCGTCGTAATAAGTACTTTATGTTAAATATATGTTAAATAAGACATTTCAATTCTATCTGAATCTAATCATCCATTCTAAATGGATTGTTTGGCTTTGTAAGACGTCTGCGGTCAGTTTTAGCTTCAACTGTCATTTGTTGCCCGATATCGAATGCTTCTACAACTTTTAGGTGGTTTTGATAAAATCATAGTAAAAAAGCATGCTACTAAAAAAAGTACCTACTAAAGCTGCAAGTGTGCCGACAAAGATTCCATCTTGGGAGGCTCGTTGCAATTAACGAGCACTTCTACGGGAGTAATTCATTTCTAACCGATGATTTTTGATTACCGTGCCTTTTTTGTACCTTTAGATTTAAAACCTTGATGTGGAAAAACATTACGTATTCTTTGTTGAATTTTGTGCGAGATCCCTTTGCTAAAGGTTAGTTTTGCCCCTGAACGTGTCATATATACTTTAACTGTCCCGTCAAACGGGTATTTTTTTCCTATTTCTCGGCAGCTATGACCAAATCCGGACGGCAAGTGACCTTTATGTTTTGTTAATTCACCATCTTTAAAGTCCATTTTTAAACTAGGTCGATCGACAGCAACCAACCAGAAAACAACTAAAGCTCCAACTATAACGACATATAACATATTTCGCTCTCCTGAGTGTTTTACTCACCTAATAATTTGCTTAAATCTTGTTTCAGACTGCTTACTGTTTTACTTGCTTTTTCTGTACGCGACGCTTCACTTACCAGATACTCTATCGCATCTGACAACGTGCATCCTAACTCATTGGCACGTTGTGATAATTTTTCCCATACACGATAGTCAAGATCGATAGACTTCTTCTTTGTGTGTATTTGCTCAGCATTGAAATGCCGTTTTCTTTTCGCGCGGATAGCTTGCTTTAGTTTATTATCTAACTCTGGCGACATGTGCATATCAATCCAACCAAGGACATTAACCGGCTCATGCTCAAGCGCTTTTAATTGTTCTATAACTAGATCTGCTTCACTTGTATCTAAGTACTTAGTGATTGCTTCTCCTTCTTTCCACTTCTTTATAAGATACTGCCACTTCCAGCCACACTCTAGGTTCTCAAGTTGTTGGTATTTCATGATTATTATCCATTATAATGCATGGTGACAGCGTAACCCAACCTCATATATAAAGACAACATTTTCACCAATTTCACTCTGAAAAATGTTAACTAGATTATAAGTATAAGAAGTGACGGTTTTTATATATAATCAACATCCTTTTTCCAATATCAGTTGTGCAATGAAGCAAGAAGATTGGCGTTCAGTCACCCCTCAATTTGAGCAGTATAGAGACAACATAAAGGGATTTAGCTCTTTATCTCCCCTTTCCTTTTTAGATCTGCAGCCTAGATTACGCGCTGCACTCGTTCAGTTTGAGCAGTTGCAAAACTGGACTAAAGTATTACTCATCAATTCACCAGATAACGCAATTTACAGAAACGCAGTTATTGATGCGATTCGAGAGGAACATCTAGTACCAGACGAACGAGTCGTAGTAAAAGCAGAAACATTGGATATGCGAGCCATACTTGGTGAGTATAAAGCGATGAATGGCCATGTCGAACTCATGTCTGAAGGGCTTCTTAGCAAAGCAAATAGCGGATACCTTGTTGTATCTGCCAATTTGATTATGGCAAATCCGTCGGCTTGGATGGTTTTAAAATCAGCCCTGCTTGGTGAATCAGTGTCTCCCGTAAGCATTGATACGAAACAAATTGCTATTGACCCTCCTTCTCAAAAAGTAAACGTTAAGCTCATCGTCATTGGTGACCGCGAACAAATGAGTGAACTTGACTATTTCGACTCTGATATACAGTCAGGATTTTGTATTTTTAGTGAAGTTGAGCTCGAGTCAAAGCTATCTGAAGAAACTATTGATGCTTATCTGGCTTATGTAAAAGGATTATGCCTCAAGTTTAACCTACCAATGCTCGATGAATCTGGTCTTTGTCGGCTTATTATTGCCGGAACTCGGGAACGAGAAGATCAAAACGCATTACCTCTATGTTTGCAATGGCACAACTCACTTCTTAACGAGGCAGCTATTGAGTCTGGTTTTTCTCAAATAGAAGAAGCACACATTGATGACGCAATTGATAAAAAATACTACCGTGAATCGTATCTCCCAAAGCGTGCTTTGGATGATATTTTAGAAGGTCAGGTATTTATTGAAACTAATGGTCAACAAGTTGGTCAGGTCAACGCACTAACTGTTGTGGACGTCCCGGGGCACCCGGTCTCTTACGGTGAACCAGCACGTATTTCGTGTGTTATTCATTTTGGTGACGGTGATATTTCAGATGTAGAGCGAAAAGCTGAGCTAGGCGGAAATCTTCATGCAAAAGGTATGATGATAATGCAGGCATTTGTCAGCTCAGCATTAAATTTAGACGAACCTTTGCCTTATTCCGCTTCAATTGTGTTCGAGCAATCCTATTGTGAAGTTGATGGTGATAGCGCTTCATTAGCCGAGCTTTGCTGCCTTGTGAGTGCATTATCAGGTTATCCTATCAATCAACAGATAGCCGTAACTGGTGCTGTTGACCAATTTGGTCGAGTACAAGCTGTCGGTGGACTAAATGAGAAAATTGAAGGCTTCTATCACGTATGTAAACATCAGGGTTTTACTGGCGAACAAGGTGTTATCTTGCCAAAATCAAATTTGAAACACCTTGCGTTACATAAGGATGTCATTACCAGTATTAAAAATGATGAGTTTCACCTTTGGTCCGTCGAAAACGTTGATGAAGCCATAGCTCAAATTACTGGTAAAGTGTTTAGAGGTGAAGGTGAAGATACAATCATTGATAAAATTTCAGAACGTATTGATCACTTTACCAGAGAAGAAATACCTCATAGTTTTCTTCATCGGATAAAAAACAAGCTTTTAGGTAACTGATCGGACTTGATTAGCGTACACGTGTTCACTAAGATGCACGTATAAATTTTTGGAGTATATATCATGCAAAACAAGCGTAGCTCATATAATCGTGAAGACCTACTGGCTTCTAGCCGTGGTGAACTATTTGGCCCAGGTTACCCACAACTGCCGGCACCAAATATGTTAATGATGGATCGAGTAACATTAATGACAGAAGACGGCGGTGAATTCGATAAAGGATTTATTGAAGCTGAACTGGATATTACCCCTGACCTATGGTTTTTTGATTGCCACTTCCCTGGCGACCCTGTGATGCCTGGCTGTTTAGGTCTTGATGCAATGTGGCAGCTAGTTGGCTTCTTTCTTGGCTGGATTGATGGCAAAGGAAAAGGTCGTGCTTTAGGTGTCGGCGAAGTAAAATTCACAGGTCAAATTTTGCCTACAGCAAAAAAAGTCACTTACCAAATCAACATGAAGCGAGTTATTAATCGCAAACTTGTTATGGGCGTAGCTGATGGACGTGTTCTTGTTGACGGTAAAGAAATTTACGCAGCAAAAGACTTAAAAGTGGGTCTATTTCAAGACACATCAAAATTTTAAGATAAAAATAAATTAAAGGCAGCGAACTAGCTGTCTTTTTTGAAGATATATATTTAGTTATAGTGCGTTAGACTTGTAAATATGACCCCAATTAAGGGGTCGTAAATATAAATATTGAGACTTTATTTATAGAGACCTGTCTGTTTATCATCTCTAGCGTCACGCCACCCGCCTAGCCAAAAAGACTTCGCATCGGTTTGTTGATATGGACATGCGTCCGTTGACCTTCCATTTAGACCCGCTTTATAGCCTTGAGATTGTGCTCTTTCTAGGCGATCACGCTTCTGTCTCTTCATAGTGCAGTTCCTCATACCTTGAGATTTGTCCTAACGTACTACTATTACTTTTTGTTATGGAGTTTCTGTTCCTCCACAATTAAGAATGGAGGAATTAATTATTTTTCTCAAGCATAAAAAAAGCACAAGCCCAAATCTTTGAGCTTGTGCTTATTAAGTTTAAAATTATTTGCGTCTTCTGAAACTTATTAACACAAGCATGGTCAAAGATAACAATCCAAATCCTGCACCGCTACGTTTGACAACTGTTTCTGCCTCACTTCGCTCTGAAATATCATCACTTGTAGCGTTATTAATAGGGATCAATTTCACTGCAACGATCTCTTCACTACTTGTTCCACCGCCACAATATGCATTGTGAGATGTCGAGTCGTACTCACCAACAGAGCATTTAAGTGCCGTAGCTGAAATAACCCCTGCGTCGTTAATGTCTGAAGCGTTAATCACTCTAAAGTGGTTGTTAGCAGTGCTATATGCTCCACCATTAGTCAGATTATCGATTAACCACGCTTTATTGTTAAACACTGCCCTTCTGCTCGTTTCGCTCCCCGTACCATTGTATGGATAAATAAAGGCTCTGCGTCGACGTTCTTTACCGCTAATCTCTCGGTTATCTTCTGCGTCTATCTGACCAACAATTTCGTTATAATTATTTATCGCATTCGCTTCGCCGCCAGCTCCGGAGAAAAAGATGCCTCCACTAAAATAACTGGCCGTTGGAGCTCCTGCACTTGCATCAGCAATAAACAGACGGTTATTTGCCGATCCATTTTCTGGCTTGTCACCACGACGTTTGGCTTCACCAATAACCAAAAGGTTGTTATTGATATCTTTAGCTACAGAGTTGCTGTAGATATAGTCGCTGCCTATTCGAACCGTTGCATCGGCAATAAATGTCGTTTCCCAAGCGTGCTCTGAAACTGCAGAAAAACCCGATTTTGGATAAAATACCGCCGCCTGCATTAACAAATTATCGCTGTATTTATAGGTATTTAATCCGACAAGTACCGGATTACCAGTATAAGTGCCTGACGTTGGTACAACGGCCGCTCTCACACCACCGATAGCAGCAGCATTGTCTTTATTCGCAGTATCTTTGGTATCATCACCATCGGAGTTGCCTATTCCATCCCATAGCGAAACAGGAAGGCCAGTAGCAGTTGCTCCCAACCCAGTAACATCCCAAACAAAAGGCTTAAGCGCAAAAGCAAAGCTCTGACACTCTTTGTTTGCAGCCGGGTCGCTATACCCTATGCAGTTACCTACATCACCAAGTACATCTTTGTTACTGTCGGTATAATCGTATGGTGCGACGGCTGCAGATCCAACCACATACTTATTGCCACCGTATTCGAATGAATCGAATGCCATGCTTCGACCCATTTTTTCTACAATCGCATCAGCGCCATCTGATGTTTGTCTTGGTAACAAATGAGTAGAATCATAGAAACCACGATTTCGGTACATCAATGCATTGGTTGTATTACCAAGCGTATAATATCCGCTATTCGTATTACCCAGCACTTTACTGCCATCAAAAGCATTAACAACGACATTTTTAGTTCCGGAAGTCGGAGTATTGGCCCCACCATTAGGATCTTCAGCAGAGTCAGGAGTAGTTATAGCCGTCGTCGATTGAATAAAACCAGACGCGTTAGACGGATAATCACTGGCGATATTCCATGCATTACGTTCGCGGTACAAACCACCAATATTCGAACTTTCAATGCCGAACCAGGCGCGATTAGCCCAAGAGTCACAAGTAGAATACTTAAGTTGAGAATTGCAGTAACTTTCTAGATCCGACTGATCATTGTAGATAAAGTTATTATCTACGCCAAACGGAACTTCCTGGCGATAGGAAAAACCTTCCGTTGCCTCACGTGTATCGCCAGCAAGGTTATAACCGCTTCCACTACCACAGTCAGTAGTAAAACACGAAGCGTCTGAACCTGAGGACTGAATAGCACTTCCATAAGAACCGTGTACCTGAGGAGCATTAACCTCGACAGATAAAGCCGGAGCATCAACTTCGACAATTTGGTAAAGCGCTGCATTTGCGTTCGTTGCAGCCATGATAAAGGCTGCTAATGTTGAGATCTTAAAAGTGTTACTACTCATTTAGCTATTATATTCCTGTTGCATCGCTTCAAGCTCTTCCCAACGTTCGAAGGCTGCTTCAAGCTCTTGCTCTTTTGCAGCAAGCTTGTCCAATACGGGTTGTGTATTTTCTACAGATTTTGAGAAAAACTCTGCAGAGTTGACCTCTTGCTGTAATGAATCAAGTTCACTCTCAAGCTGTTCTAACTTCTGCGGCAGATCTTCTAATTCGCGCTGTAGCTTATACGATAATTTTTTAGGTTTAGTTTTCGATGGTTGAATTTTGAGACTTTCCTCAACCTCTTTAACCTTTGTTTTGGGTTCTTGTGATGAACGAGCTAGTTTAACCTGCGCACGTTGTTGTTGGGCATCATGATAACCACCAACAAACTCTTCAATTTTTCCTTCACCTTCAAAAATCCAACTTGTCGTCACCGTATTATCAACAAATTGTCGATCGTGACTCACAAGTAACAAGGTACCTTCATAATTGGCAAGCAAATCTTCTAAAAGTTCCAAAGTTTCTATATCTAAATCGTTTGTTGGTTCATCAAGTACCAACAAATTGTTCGGCTTCAGAAATATTCTTGCCAAAAGCAGACGGTTCTTTTCCCCACCAGATAACGCTTTAACGGGTGTTCTCGCTCGCTTAGGCGCAAACAGAAAATCTTGAAGGTAACTTAATGCATGACGTTGCCTTCCGCCAATAGTGACTTCTTGTTTCCCATCAGCAAGGTTGTCCATCACCGTCTTTTCTGGATCCAGTTTTTCCCTATACTGATCAAAATAGGCGACTTCGAGCTTAGTACCGCAGCGTAATTTACCATTTTCAGGCTTTAACTCGTCGAGTAACAATTTAAGTACTGTACTTTTACCGCAGCCATTTGGCCCTACAAGTGCAATTCTATCACCACGCATAATATTAAAGCTAAAGTCAGAAACAATGGGCTTGCCTTCGAATGAAAAGCCAAGATTCTCTGCCTCGAATACAATTTTTCCAGAACGCGCTGAGCTGTCTATTTGAATGTTCGCTTTGCCTTGAACAGAAACGCGATCTTCTCTCTCTCTACGAAGCTGTTTAAGCGCTCTTACTCGCCCTTCATTGCGGGTACGACGTGCTTTAATGCCCTGCCGTATCCAAACCTCTTCTTGAGCTAGCTTTTTATCGAACTCAGCGTTCTGCATATCTTCTACACGCAGTGCTTCTTCTTTATCAACCAAATATTGCTCATAATTTCCAGGATAAGATGAGAGCTTTCCTCTATCGAGGTCAACGATTCTCGTCGCCATCGACTTAATAAACGCCCTATCGTGCGATATGAAAATAATCGAGCCACGAAAATCTTTAAGAAACGTTTCTAACCATTCAATAGTAGTAACATCGAGATGGTTGGTTGGTTCATCGAGTAACAAAACATCAGGGTCACAGACTAACGCTTTAGCTAATGCGGCTTTTCGCTGCCAGCCACCAGACAATGAAGTAAGTTCTGTATGTCCATCCAAGTCCAGTGCAGCCAAAACGTTCTTAATGCGGTCTTCGAACCGCCACGCACCGGAGTGGTCAAGTTGCTCCTGAATTCGAGCCAGTTTATTTATATTGGAGTCACTAGGGTCAATAGCGATAAGATCAAGTTGATCTTGATAGATCTTAAGTTGCTTTCCTACTTCAGCAAGGCCGCTGGACACATAGTCCATAACTGTACCAGTTTGGTTTCTCGGCGGATCTTGCTCCAGACGAGATACCACTACATCTTGAGTTATCTGTATTTTACCGTCATCCATAATGACTTCACCGGCAAGCACTTTCATTAAGGTCGACTTACCCGCTCCATTGCGCCCAACCAAACAAACCCTTTCGTGTTCTTGCAAGACAAAATCAGAACCATCCAATAGAGGATGATCACCAAATGCGAGTTGACCGTTATGTATGGTAAGTAATGCCATTATTTTTTAACCATTGTTGTAATTCTTCTAATTCAAAAGGCCAACTCAGCTCTGATTGTTCAAATTCAACAACCGGAATGGTGACCCCGTAACGCGAAAACAGCTGTTCATCAAATGCAATGTCGACGACTTGAGGCTTTAACCCGCATTGGGTTAACAGTACCAATGCATTCTCACACAAATGACAACCTTCAGTACTGTAGAGGGTCAGTCCATCAATCTGCATGAGTTATAATCCAGCAGTTATGGATTTGTTTATTTCGCTGAAAGTCCATTGGAAGCGTTTGACTGGATATGTTTTTCGCTTGTAAGCCCAATTCTACTAAACCATCTAGGTCCATTTTGAAATGACGCTTGTTGTTAGAGAAAACGATCGTTCCTTCCTTAGTTAGTAAACCTTTAAGCTTAACCAGCAGAGCTAAATGGTCTCTCTGAACATCAAATGTCTGAGACATACGTTTAGAATTGGAAAATGTAGGAGGATCAATGAATATAAGATCATAGCTGCCTTGAGCTTTATCTAACCATTGCAGGCAATCCGCCTGCTCAAACTGGTGTTGCTTTCCTGAGTGTCCATTAAGCTTAAGGTTCTCTTTTGCCCAATCGAGATAGGTTTTAGACATATCGACAGTCGTCGTAGATTTAGCACCACCGCAAGCAGCATGTACTGTAGCTGAGCCAGTATAAGCAAACAGGTTTAAGAAATCTTTGCCTTGGGCCATTTGAGCGATCTTACGGCGAGTTAACTTGTGATCTAAGAATAAACCCGTATCCAGGTAATCATGTAAATTGACCAGCAGTCGAACACCATATTCCTGAACTTCAAAATTACGAGAACCTTCACTTAATCGCTGGTACTGAGACGTACCCTTTTTCTTTTCTCTCGTTTTCAGAACAACATTGTTTGCATCAATACCCATAATCTGGATTGTTGCTCGGATGACATCCGTTAAACGACGCTTGGCTTTTTCTTCCGGAATGTCTTTGGGTGCCGCATATTCCTGAATGACAACATTATCTAAATACACATCTATCGCAACGTTGTAATTTGGTAAATCGGCATCATAGACACGATAACAGTCTAACTTTTCCTTTCTTGCCCACTTCCCTAACTTAGTCAGGTTTTTCTTTAGTCGGTTTGCGAACTCAGGAGCGATAGTGGATTCGTTACCCTTAGCATTCGTTTCAAGGTTATTTGTCTTTTCTCTTAGGCTAATAGAATAGTTCTTCTGGTGACATTGTAACGCACCATTGTTCAATTTGTACTGTTTATCAGCGCGCATACGCAGGCAGCTAAGCAGTTCATCAGAGCTTGAGAATATAGAAGCATTGTTCCCACCAAACTCACTCTTTAATTGCGCACCAAATGCGGTATACAGCGCAATAAGTCCAGGTTCCGTACCTAATCGCTCACCATAAGGAGGATTACATATAACAACACCACCTTCAAAACCTGATGGTTTTGTTAATGTTGCTGCGTCACCGTTTCTAAACTCTATATATTGATCAACACCAGCGCGTTTGGCATTTTCTTTCGCGGTTGCCAATACTCTTGAGTCGTTATCAAAACCAAAAAACTTAGTGTCAATGTTTTTGACACCCTTTCTGGCTTGTACATTCGCTTCCGATTTTATTTCTGCCCATAATTCTGAATCAAAATCAGACAGTGCTTCGAATCCCCACTGTTTACGTTTTACGCCAGGGGCAATATTAGCAGCCATAAGAGCTGCTTCGATAAGAAGCGTACCGGAGCCACACATTGGATCAAGCAAAGGCTTCCCCTTCTCCCAACCACTTCTCAAGATAATAGCGGCCGCAAGAGTTTCTCTAAGCGGTGCACGGCCAGCCTCAGTACGATAACCGCGTTGATGCAGTCCAGACCCCACCAAGTCAATGCCAAGTATAGCTTTGTCTCTGTGCAATCGAACGTGAATACGTAGATCTGGTTGATCTTTACTGATCGTAGGACGTGGCAAATTTTTCTTGTTAAAGCTATCGACTACCGCATCTTTAACTTTCATTGCACCGTACTGGCTATTCCTAATTTCTCTGTTCGTACCATTAAAATCAACAACAATTGTTTTGTTGCTATCAAAATGTGAAGACCAATTAATCGCAGAGGCCGATAAGTAGAGATCCATATCATCTTGACATTGAAATTCGGAAAGAACTCTCACGAATCTGGACGCCAGCCTACTCCAAATACAGCAACGATATATTTGCTGATTACTAGCTTTAAATTTAACCCCTGCTTGAACAGGTTTAGGATTATCAATCCCAAGTGATTTGAGTTCTTCAACGAGAAGATTTTCCAATCCATTTGAAGTAATAGCTAAATAATGATTCATGTCGTTCTTTGTCAGAAAAAAAATGGCCTTGATTATACCTGAGAAACCATCCGATCAAGAAAATAAACCGTAAATTATCAGTGACAATTTACTAAATGAACAAAAAACAGGCGAATACTCACAATCCATTCTATGTCGCCCTCTAATTTACATCGAAAATTAAGTAAGCATTCACTTCTTAAACTTGCTCACGTATTTACACGGCCTCTGCCGTAGTGACTACTTATTCAATGCCAAGTTGGTATATACCAGACCACATCAACTGTCGTAAATTAGTTACAAAAGAGCTTAAAATAGGAATATTTGCTGATTTTATGCACTGGTATTGATAGGAAGAACAATTAAAACTGAAAGTAATATTGCATTAAATGCTACGCATATCTCATGAGTATTCGGTAATACTGTAGAAGATTTATACGATGTTCATCGGAATGATAGGACGAGTATGGTCTTAACGAATAACCTATGTCCCCTTTTTATTGAGACAAAAAAAATCGACCAAGAAGGTCGATAGGAAAAACAACAAAGGAACGAATAAATTAGCCAACGAGCGCTACTGGCATCTCAGCAAAATTATGATTAGCGCAAAGCATTCTGTCATGCATAACTTTAATAGGCTGACCTAAACTTAACGATTTCTTTCCATCTAACAAGAAGTCATTCTGCTCTATATAGGCACATAAGCTTGCAGATTCACAAACCTCGATAACCATGAAATACCCTTCACTGTATCGGTTGTGTAGATGAACGATATCTCCTTCATTTGGAACATATCCTTCACCTTGAGAGTCAAAGAACCAACTCTTAGGTTGAACTGGTTTATGAAACCTTTTTGCAGCCACGCAATTAAGCACAAGCTCTGCCTGGCGCGGTTTTGATAGGTCTAATAAGGAAGCTTGCTGCTTATAGGTTTGAAATGCCGAGGCATCATCTACGGTAAATTCATTATCTGTATGGGCGCAGTCGACTAGCAGCTTTTTAGGAAGATTGACTTTAAACAACATATCATTTCCAAGATCCAGCATAAGAGCATTTTCTCGCTCTTCGAAGAACCACATCCATGTATCACTTGGTTTTAGCATCGATCCGTCTCTTTATTATTCTTTTATAGAATTTAGGTAAACTGCTAGATTACCTTTTGCCAACTTACTGACTAATTCTACAAACAGAATGACAAAAAAAAAGAGGAAATATTATTCCTCTTTTAATAACAGTTTCTGTAAGTTCGACACGCCCTAATTCAAATTAGAGGTTTTTTACGATATCTCGAACTAATCCCGGACCGTGATAAATGAAGCCAGAATAAACTTGTACTAATTTTGCCCCGGCCATCATTTTTTCTTTCGCTGAAACATAAGAGTCTATTCCACCTACCCCAATAATAGGAAGCTTGTCTCCAAGCTCTTGGTGTATTTGCCGAACAACCTCAGTGCTGCGTTGTTGAATTGGACGCCCACTTAATCCACCAGCTTCTTCAGAATGTTTCATGCCTTTAACAATGCTTCTATCTAAAGTGGTATTGGTTGCAATGACACCATCTATATTGTGTCTGACTAAAGAGTCGCAAATCTGAACAAGTTCTTCGTCATTCAAATCAGGTGCTATTTTTAATGTTAACGGTACATACTTACCATGTTTAACTTCTAGCTCAGCTTGTTTTCTTTTTAAATCAGACAGGAGTTGATCTAGTGCATCTCCGTACTGAAGCGTTCTTAAGCCCGGAGTATTCGGAGAAGAAATATTTACCGCAATATAACCTGCGTGTTCATAAGTCTTTTCCATGCAAATTAGGTAATCGTCACTTCCGTTTTCTAATGGCGTATCTTTATTCTTACCGATGTTAATTCCCAGAATACCATCGTAAGTAGTTTTCTTAACATTCTCGACAAGCTGATCAACGCCAAGATTATTAAAACCCATTCGATTAATAAGACCTTCAGATTCAACTAAACGGAATAGTCTCGGTTTGTCATTGCCTGGTTGTGGTTTTGGCGTGACGGTTCCTACCTCGATAAAACCGAAGCCCATTGCACCAAATGCTTCGATGCATTCACCGTTCTTATCCAGACCGGCAGCTAAACCCACTGGGTTTTTAAACGTTAAACCCATGCATTCAACTTGCCTTTCAGGTAAGTTTTGGCGATAAAAGAGATCCAAAGGTGTGCCTTGGAATCGTTTGAAATTTTGAATTGCAAGATCGTGTGCCTTTTCGGCATCAAGCTGAAAAAAGCCAGTCCTGGCTAGACGGTAAAGCATTTATGCCTCCCTAAGAAAAAAAGCCCCGTATAAACGGGGCAGTATTATTTACTTATTTGTCGAACAATTCAAATTTAATAACATTAATTCTCGCAACGCGACGGAAAACTTAGCAAATTCATGGACAGAACCGACTTTAAATTCATTAAGAATATTTTCCCACCTCTGCAATGAGCTGTGATTTACACCCATCCAGTCTTGTAGTGCTTGTATCGGTTCAAAATCTTCAGGAGCACAGCCGCAATTGAGAACTTGAGCCGTCAATTGGCGTTGCTGCCAATCAAGGTCCTCTCTGAAAGCGGCTCTGGCAAGAGCTTGCCAGTTGTTATCAACAGCCTGTGCATTTATTTGTTTTAAAAACCAATGCAGCAGCAGTTTATCGCCCAATGTGAAGTAGAGTTTCGCAGCACTTTCGATACTTCTACCACTCTCTTTGGCTATGGTTGAAATATCCAACGCTGAGTTCAGACTCGACAAGCGCGCAACCCGATTGGCTAACCTCTCTTCTACTCCCTCTTCCATCCAGGATTTAGCAATGTCATTATGTTCCTCAACTTCCTCAGGCACCAAAAACTCATCAAGTTTTGTTCTTACTGCACTAACATCTTGTTTAAACAGAGCAATCAAATCACTGACGTTTGTCGCCCCAGTACGGTTCCTGATCAACCAACGAGATAAGCGACGGAGTGTTCTGCGGACATTAAATATAAGCTCATATTGCGCTTCCGATGCTGCCACATTATCCAGTTTGCGGATCTCTTTTAAAATAGATTCGAAATCATAGATCTCTCTGGCTGCAACATAGGCATTTGCAACTTGAGCAACACTAGCACCAGTCTCTTCTTGTAGACGAGTAACAAAGTTACACCCCATTTCATTAACCATCTGATTCGCCAGCGCCGTCGCAACAATTTCAGCTTTCAATGGATGATTCTCAGCATGCTCAATGTAGTTACGTCGTAACTCTTCCGGGAAATATTTAACTAATAACTGCTTATGGTATTCATCAGAAGCAATCTCATCACAGACTAATTGCTCTTTCAGAACCATTTTTCCATAAGCGACCAAAACAGAAAGCTCTGGTCTGGTAAAGGCAAGTCCCTTCTTCTCTCTCTCAAGCAAGGTTTCATCATCAGGGATATATTCTAATGCCCTATCTAAATGGCCAGCTTTTTCTAAATGATGTATAAAACGAATTTGTTCTTTAACTAGCGAAACACCAAGTAATTCACTCACTGAAATAGACTCCGCCTGACAATAAGCATCATCAAGTACGATTTCACCAACTTCATCTTCCATTTTGACTAATATCTGATTACGTTGTTTCAGAGTAAGATCGCCATTGGCAACTAAGCCGTTTAAGAAGATCTTTATATTCACTTCGTTATCTGAGCAATCAACACCACCAACATTATCAACAAAGTCTGAATTTACCCGCCCACCAATTAATGCATACTCGATACGCCCTTTTTGAGTTAATCCTAGGTTACCACCTTCGCCTACCACTTTAGCCCGTAGATCTTTACCATCAATACGCAGAACATCATTTGCTCTGTCACCTACATCCACATTTGTTTCAGTAGATGCTTTGATATAGGTCCCGATGCCGCCATTCCATAGTAGATCAACCTCCAATTGTAATATGAGCTTGATAAGATCATTGGGCGCAACTGATGTTTTACGTGTACCCAGTAATTTCTGGATCTCTGGTGTCAATTTGATCGACTTTGATCGTCTGGAAAATACACCGCCACCTTTTGAGATCAACTTTGGATCATAGTCTTCCCAACTGGATCTTGATAGCTTAAATAAACGATCTCTTTCTTGCCAGCTTTTGTCAGAAACAGGGTTCGGATCAATAAAAATATGCATATGGTTAAATGCAGCTTGCAAACGAATATGTTTCGACAACAGCATACCGTTGCCAAATACATCTCCTGCCATGTCCCCTATGCCTACTACTGTAAAATCAGTGGATTGACAGTTTATACCCATTTCACGGAAGTGACGTTTAACCGATTCCCAGCCACCTTTAGCTGTTATACCCATTGCTTTGTGGTCATAGCCATTTGAGCCGCCGGAGGCAAATGCATCGCCCAACCAAAAGTTATATTCAGCAGAGACCGAGTTTGCTAAGTCAGAAAATGTTGCGGTCCCTTTGTCTGCAGCAACGACTAAGTACGGATCATCTTCATCATGACGAACCACTGACGGAGGTGGAACCAGTGCACCATCAATTATATTATCTGACACATCCAGAAGCGCTCGAATAAAGCGTTTGTAACAACGTTGCCCTTCCGCAAATATCTCATCTCTGCCTGATAACAAATGTTGTCTTTTACAAACAAAACCACCTTTTGCACCCACAGGAACTATGACGGTATTTTTTACTTGCTGTGCTTTAACTAAGCCGAGTACCTCTGTTCGGAAATCTTCCTGTCTGTCAGACCAACGTAACCCACCTCTTGCTACCTTTCCGCCACGAAGATGAACCCCTTCAATGTCCGGCGCATACACGAATATTTCAAATGCAGGAACCGGCGCTGGTATCTCCGGGATATCGCGCGGCTTTAACTTAAGTGACAACCAAGGTTTCGGTTGTTTGTTAGTATCTGTCTGATAATAATTGGTTCTTAGTGTGGCCGTAATCATATCCATGTATCGGCGAATGATCCTGTCATCATCCAAGCTTTCAACATGATCCAATTGCTCTGTTAACTGTTTGATTAGATCTGCTTGACCTTTTTTACCACCTTTAAATTTAGGGTCAAAGCGTTTACTAAATAGTGCGACCAATCCTTTTGCAAGTTTGGTATGTGAATTTAGCGTATCTTCAATATAGTTCTGGCTAAATGGAAAACCTACCTGACGCATGTATCGGGCATAGCTTCTAAGGATTGTCACCTCTCTGCCCGTTAGACCCGCGCCTAACACCAGCCTGTTAAATCCATCACTTTCGAGTTCGCCTTTCCAGACCGCAGCAAAAGCCTGTTGGAAACGATCTCTTGCTTCCCGAAGATCAATTCTGGTTTCGCTACGATGGAGCATCGAGAAATCCAGGATCCAATAGACAGTTCCATTGGCTTTTCGGATCTCATAAGGTGATTCCCCTACAACACGAAGACCTAAGTTTTCAAGCATAGGCATTACATCAGAAAGATGAATTGGTTCGTCTCTATGATAAAGTTTTAAGTGAACGACTTTGGAATCAGACGCTTCTTCTTGAGGCCGATAAAAAAGCATGCCTAATTTATTGTCGTCACTAAGCGCTTCTAAGCGCTCTATATCAGCAACAGCCGTTCCGGGTAAAATATCGGATTTGTAGGAATTAGGAAAAGCGCGCCTGAATTCTTTTGAGATGGTAACACCCGTGCTCTCACCTAGATTAGTAATGATGGCACTTTTTAATCTATCGTCCCAGGTAGAAGATGCTTCCATTAAATTATGCTCTATCATTTTTACGTCGATATTTATATTGTTATTGTCAACACGCACAATATAGTGCGTCCTTGCCAATGAACTCTCAGAAAAAAATGTTGTAAACTCCACATCTTGATCTGAATGACAATATTGCTTAAGTATCCGTTGGGTCTGTCTTCTTAATTCTGTGTTATAGCGATCTTTGGTTACGTAAACCATACAACTGAAGAAGCGGCCAAACGGGTCTTTGCGAATAAATAGCCTGACTAAGTCTCGGTCTTGCATCTGAACAACACCGGTACCAACTTCTAACAACTCTTCTTCAGTGGCCTGAAGCAATTCATCTCTGGGGAAATTTTCTAATATATTATGCAGAGCTTTGTAAGAATAAGAACCTACCTGATAACCACTTGAAGCGAGAATACGTTCAACTTTTTGCCCTACTAACGGAATGCTCGATACACTCTGGTTATAAACGACGGATGTGTAAAGCCCGGTAAATCGATGCTCACCTACTACTCGGCCATTTTTATCAAACTTCTTTATACCTATATAATCGGTATAAGCCGGGCGGTGAATCCGTGATGCTGCATGACCCTTGGTTAAAATAAGCAAGTATGGCTTGGTTGCCTCTGCCTGAGCTGACTCAGCGAACTCAGATAATTTAACTGTGCGTACTCTTCTATCGACAGCAAGCAGGCCAAGTCCTTTATCCGCTGTAGGCTTAAGTTGAGTCTCCCCATTAACATCCACTAAGTCATACTCTTTATAACCCATAAAGGTAAAGTTATGATCACCTAGCCAACGTAAAAACTGCAAACTTTCATCTAAACGTTCCGTGGATAACGGTATGTACTTGAGTTGCCTTTCTACATGCTTGGTGACTTCTTTAAGCTTGAGCGCCATTGGCTTCCAGTCTGAAATGACTAAATGCGTGTCATTTAGAACGCCTATAAGCTCATTCTTAAGCTGGTTCATTTCTGACTTTTCAGTAAGGCGATCTACTTCAATATGGAATAATGACTGGTACTCACCTTCTCCCGTATTCAGAGATAAAATGGTTCCGTTATCATCTCTGAGTACCTGGGTTGGTCCATGGAGCATAAAATGGCAATCAAGTTCTAATCGAGTCAATGCCATCTTGGTTGAGTTAACCAAAAACGGACTATTAGGAACGACGATTTCAACAATCGTATGCGTAGACTGCCAACCGTGGCGGCTCAAGCTTGGGTTAAAAACCTGAACAGAAATATCATCCTGTTTTGTTTCCAGCACATGTTGCCACAGACTAACAACAGCACCATAGAGGTCCGATTCATTCCTATGAACCAAATCATCTTGGGCAATATTGTTAAACATATGTTGCGCAAGCTGCGTAACTAAAGGCTTTTGTGCATGTTCAAGTTTGTCTTGAATTAGTTGGTATACTTTTTCAAGAAGAACCGGTACTACAGGCTCTCGTGCGGTCATGATAACGCTCCAAAATTTGCTTTTTCGGGGAAAAATTAGACACACTATTTTTTGCTTAGTGTGTCTATATTGTAAAAGCATTATTGAATTTTGGTTAACAATATTATCGTTATAACAACGTGAATGTCTGGTTTTGTGATAGATATAGCGATTTAAATAACTGAAATAAAAGAGAACTACAGAGCTTCTAACTTAACAAACTTGTTATTTTGGTCAATTACCAATCTAAATCGTCCTTTTATCCCTATTTGACTAAGAAATGGTCTAAGACGAGCAGCCGGGATTTGTAATCGTAAACCTTGCTCCGTATAAACGACCACACTGCTCGCAGCTCCAGAGTAATATTGAAGGAATGTTTGATAAGGCACATCTAGCCGAAAGGTATATTGTTTCATATCTAAATTTAATAAAGGTGACAAAACTATTGCCACCTTTATTATCTATTTGCTATTAAGACTCAAGCGCTTTGGTCACTTTTTCGAAAAGATCTTTTGCCAAATCATCGAGTTTCGATATGTTCTCCAATTGCTCTTTCATTAATTGCTGCCTTTTCTCATCGTAGTTACGATATTTCAAAAGAGGGTCAATTAATCGAGATGCTACCTGCGGGTTACTAATGTTCAGCTCTGTAAGAATTTCGGTAGCGAATTTATACCCTGAACCATCAATTGCATGGAAGTTAATCGGGTTAGCCGCAATGAAAGAACCTATCAAACTGCGAGTTCTATTCGGGTTTTTTAAACTAAACGCATTGTGATTCATGGCTTCTTTAACCACGCTCAACGCATTCTTTGCAGGGCTAGTTCCTTGCAAACTAAACCATTTATCCATGACTAAGCCATCATGACTCCACTTGTTACTAAAGTCAGCCATTAAGGCTTGGCGGCATGGAAGTTGAGCTTGGTTCGCACTCGATAACGCTGCCATGGTATCAGTCATGTTATTTGCATTCTGATATTGACGGCTTGTTAACTGATTGCCCTGCTCAAGATAGGCGAGATAACTCAAACATGTATTCCTCAAAGCGCGCTTTCCAATTGAAACGTGCTCAATGTTGTAGCCCGTCTGTAACAGTGAGTTGTACATCGCCAACAGTTCATCTTGAAGGTTATTAGCGATCGCTTTTTTGAAGGACTTAAGTACAGCTGCAATACTGTCAACATCAACAGGTTTGAACCAACCTGCCACTTCATTCTGACTAGGCAACGACATCATTTCGGCTATAAATGCAGGCTCTAATGATTCACTAAGCAACACACCTCTAAATGCATCAAGCAGATCTTCAGACAGCTGGAACCTTTTTCCAGTTTGAACATTTTCAATATTGCTACGAATATATTTCGCTAACAACATTTGTCCTGCATCCCAACGAGCAAACTCATTTTTTGCGTGAACCATTAAAAACATCAGTTCGTTATCAGAATAATCGTACTCTAGTTTTACAGGTGCAGAAAACTCTCTGAGCAATGAGACAATTGGTAATTCATTGATATTTTCAAACTCAAACGATTGTTCTGCCTGGGTAAAGTCCAATACGTTATGTACACTTTTCCCGTTACACTGTAGCGGAATGATAGCCCCGTCTTTTGAATAAAGTTCAATATTGAACGGAATATGCAGTGGTTTTTTCTCGCTCTGTTCTTGAGTTGGAGCAGTAAACTGCTTTAATACTAAGGTGTATGTTCTAGTTTCACTGTTATAATTTGTTTTTACATTAACCGTTGGCGTTCCCGATTGACTATACCAGCGCTTGAACTGTGTAAGATCAACACCAGAAGCATCTTGCATCGTTTCAACAAAGTCATCACACGTAGCTGCCGTGCCATCGTGACGTTCGAAATACAATTGCATTCCTTTCTGGAATTTTTCCTCGCCGAGAAGCGTGTGCATCATCCGAATAACTTCACTACCCTTTTCATAAACCGTTAATGTGTAGAAGTTATTCATTTCTATCACTTTATCCGGACGAATAGGATGCGACATCGGGCTGGCATCTTCCGCAAATTGTGGACCGCGAATAATGCGAACATTATTAATTCGATTAACGGCACGTGAACCTAAATCAGAAGAGAATTCTTGATCCCTAAATACCGTCAAACCTTCTTTTAAGCTCAGTTGGAACCAATCCCGACAAGTCACGCGGTTTCCCGTCCAGTTATGAAAATATTCATGACCAATAACCGCTTCGATACCAAGATAATCAGTATCTGTTGCCGTTTCTTCGTTCGCCAGAACAAATTTAGAGTTAAAGACGTTTAGCCCTTTATTTTCCATCGCCCCCATATTAAAAAAGTCGACAGCAACAATCATATAGATGTCTAAGTCATACTCTAAACCAAAACGCTCTTCATCCCACTTCATTGAATTTATCAGTGAGACCATCGCATGATTAGCTCTATCTAAATTTCCTTTGTCTACAAAAATCTCTAATGCAACCTTGCGACCCGACATTGTCATGTAGCTATCTTTAAGTACATCGAAATCGCCGGCAACCAACGCAAACAAATAAGCAGGTTTTGGATGTGGATCTTGCCATGTAACCCAATGTCTTCCTTCTTCCGCTTCTCCTTCAGCAATTTTATTTCCGTTGCTTAGAAGATATGGATAGTCTGCTTTATCAGCGATAACTTTTGTAGTGAAAGTTGCAAGCACATCCGGTCTATCCAAATAATAGGTAATTCGTCTGAACCCTTCGGCTTCACACTGAGTACAGAACGCTCCGCCCGATTTGTATAAACCTTCTAAGGCACTATTCTCTTCTGGGTTTACCTTTGTTTGGATAGCAAGTTCAAACGATTCAGGAAGGTTTTTTATTTCAATTTGTCCCTCGCTCTCTAGGTAATCCTTCCATTCCACGTTGTCTACAGTCAGTGACACTAATGTGAGTTGCTCACCATGAAGCACTAAGGTTGAGTCATCTTTGCACTGCTCTACTTTTGAAACAGCAGTTACAATGGTGTCTTGATCGTAAAGGTCAAACTCTAGGTCAATATGAGAAATTGTATGGTTAGGTGACTGATAATCTTTACGATATTTGGCTTTAG
Source organism: Vibrio sp. UBA2441 (assembly GCA_002342685.1). Classification (GTDB taxonomy): domain Bacteria; phylum Pseudomonadota; class Gammaproteobacteria; order Enterobacterales; family Vibrionaceae; genus Vibrio. Next base: position 34,916 of record DDQN01000039.1, on the reverse strand, counting down.
GATTCTGGCTTTGAGAATTCTGGGACATCTGTTCATCCTTTTACACTTGGCGATCCAAGGTTTGTATTATGGTCTCAATGAACAAATGGGCATAAGGCCCAATTCGTTCAGAGTATTAAATCCAATCTGTATATTCTATTTGTGGCTTAATCATGTCGTTTTCAAGGTTTTAATGAAGGAAATCTTACCTTTCTTTATTATTGCAGACATAAATAAAGCCCTACAACCAAAGGGCCTTACTATCATTCTATATAATGAGTGCATTTCAGTGATATCTATCTAACTCGATTGAGCACCGTCAACATATCAAAATTATCACTTTTCAAAGTCAACTTTCCTTGCTCTATCTTATATCGAGAGTCTTGCTCTCCTTTTTCATACATTAGTACTAGGTGGTCATCTTCAAAATAATAAATTCCCTGATAGGCAGCCAAATTGCCATCATTCGATTCCGCCATAAATAGAAACATAAAATCTGGTTGTAAAGTAAGATTCACTTTAGATACTTTACTCGCCAAAATATCATCGCCTAAAATAGCTTCACTGGTCCAACTACCGACCAATTCAGTATGGTAGCCTTTCGAAAAGTAAATTCCATTTAACATGAGTTGATTATGGCTAACCATGTAACTGTATATCTGTGGTGTCTCACTATTTAATCCTAATACCAAAGTATCAGCACTCGCACTGTAGTCTCCACCCCAGTATTCAAAACTGTTGTCTATTTTTTGTATCTCTATACCAAAGGAATAATTAGAGGCAATATGCAGCCTGATAACGACAAAATCTTGCTCTGACTCCTCAGGATAAGGATTAACTAAATACCAATCTCCCAATAAAAATGGATGGTCGAATTGTGTAATATCGCTACTTTCTTTTTCTTTTGCGCTTGTTGTCCCAACAGAGATACAAGCCAGAATTAATATGAACCACTTCATGACTAATTCTCCTCACTTTTCTATAAGCGTAGAGTTAGTTAGCCAATAAAGCTAAATTTTTGACATAAATCACATTAATTATAGAAATAAAAAAGGCGAGTAAAATACTCGCCTTTTTATTATTCACTGAAATATCAATTAGTAATGCTTCTTGTTTACCAAATCAACCATTATAGAAATTGACTCCTCAAGATAAGCATCCGGAGCTTCATAATCAGTAGGAATATCGTCTAATGATTTAAACGGTGCTTTTTGAGAAAGTTTTTGTCGTTGATTGATTCTGGCAAGGCGTCTAATATCACGCTCATCCCCTTCATCTTTACGTGCTTTCTCATTTAAAGAGAGAGTTTTATCATCTTTTTCAGCTTTGTATCTGGTAATGTCTTCAGCAATAAACCCAAACTCCAAGTCGTTGGCAATCCGGTTCTCATGAGACTCTGTTAAACTGACTACTTGATCATTACGTCGCTTCAATACCTGATATTTTGCGCGATCAATACTATCCCATGGCAATGCATTATCTTCGACACTCTCACCCGTTTCACTTGGGTCAACCGCCGTTGGATATGAAATATCTGGAACTACACCTTTGTTTTGAGTACTGCCACCATTGATCCGATAAAATTTCTGGATGGTGTACTGTACGTACCCTAACTCTTTATCGAATAAGTCATATATATGATTTAGCGAACGGTGTTGTTGAACGGTTCCTTTACCAAAAGAATTTTCTCCCAGAATAATTGCACGTCCGTAATCTTGCATTGCAGCCGCAAAAATTTCTGATGCAGAGGCACTGTAACGATTCACCAATACAGTTAAAGGGCCTTCATAACTCGTGGCACCATCGGTATCACTATTGACGTTGATTCTGCCATAGCTATCCCGAACTTGAACAATAGGTCCTTTTGACACAAACAGGCCAGAAAGAGCGGTAGCCTCTGTCAACGCTCCACCACCATTGTTTCTGAGATCAACAATGATCCCGTCAACGGATTTTTCCTTAAGTTCGCGAATAAGTTTATCGGTATCTTTAGATAGCCCAACGTAAAAACTCGGGACTTCAAGTACACCAATTTTTTTGCCATCTTTTTCAAAAATCTCAGACTTAACAGCTCTATCTTCTAAGCGCACCTTATCTCGAACAATAGTTACAGCGTGACTTTTTGTGTTTTTACCTTCGGGTAAAATCTGCAAAATCACTTTTGTTCCTTTCGGACCTTTAATTAGCTGAACTACATCGTCTAAACGCCAGCCGATAACATCAACCATATCAGAGCTTTCTTGAGCGACACCAATAATTCGGTCTCCCTCTGACAATTCCTTACTTTTAGATGCCGGACCACCAGCGACTAAAGAACGAATGACAGTATAATCATCTGTCATTTGAAGAACCGCACCGATACCTTCTAATGACAAGTTCATCTCTGACTGAAATTGCTCTGCATTACGTGGGGATAAATAACTTGTATGAGGATCGACCTGGCGAGCGAAAGCATTCATGTAAATCTGAAATGCGTCTTCACTATGTGATTGCGTTATACGCTTCATCGCATTGTTATAACGTTTTTCCAGCATCTCTTTGATTTCAGGCCACTCTTTATCCGTAAGCTTAAGGCTTAACGCATCATATTTAACCCGTTTACGCCAAAGCTCATTCAGCTCATCTTCACTTTTTGCCCACGCAGACTCAGAGCGATCGAGTTCTATAGATTCATCTGCATCAAATTTTATTTCTTTGTCTAATAGTGTCAGAGCGTAAACAAAACGTTCAAAACGTCTCTTCATTGCCAGATTATAGACATCAAATGCAATTTGATTATTTCCGGCTTTCAATTGGTCATCTAGTTGTAATGACCAGTCAGAAAAAGAATCAATATCAGATTGAGTAAACACATTTCGGTTAAAGTCCAGCATTTCCAAATAACGATCAAACATCGCTTTTGAAAAACCATCATCCAAACTAAAGTGCTTATAGTGAGAGCGGGTAAGTCGAGAGGTTACTCGCTTACTCGCCGTTTGATGTTGCTCTTCCGGAGCCAAAGTAGGCAACTGGTCTTTAGAAATTTTTGCTTCTAAAGCCTGAGCAGACGCCGCAAAACAGATGTTAGCGGCGATGAGTGTCAATTTTAAACGGCAATTCATGCGTAGGATTTTCTCCTTTATGCGCGCAAGTGTTCCGCTTTAACCACCATTTGAAGACCATTGGTTAGGCGAACACGCACATCATCCTTATTGATTTCAACAATAGTCGCAGCCATATTGCCTTTACCCATATTCACGTTAACGTCTTTTCCTGTAGATAGTTCATCAAACGTTAGCGCGCGTGTTTCAGGTACTGCGGGCTTATTATTGGGCTTATGTTGCTTCGCTGGTTTAGCACGACGTTGTTGCTGAGGTTTATTTTCCTTAGCTTTGGCCTTTGCTTCTTCACGAGCTTTATTAGCTTGTTCTTTACGACGAGCCTGAACACGAGCCTTGCTTTCAGCTAATGCAATTTTAGCGTGCTCAACGTGTTCTTCTTCAAGTTCACCACAAGCGTTACCATCAAGGTCAACACGCACAGCGCCAGCTTTTACGCCATGAAGGTAGCGCCAAGATGAAGTGTATTGTCTTAATGCTGCTCTAAGCTGAGTTTTGCTTACTTTAGCGTCTTCAGCCAGGCGAGCGGCCAAATCTTGAAATATACCGATTTTAAGCGGTTTTGCTTCACCCTCTAGAGTAAAGCAGTTAGGGAAACATTCAGCAATATATGCAATTACTTCTTTGCTGTTTTTTAACTTTTCAGTGTTTTCCATGGGGGTCCCTGGTTTATGCGGTTTGTCCGCGAGTCGATCTGATAAATATTTTGGCTATTATAGTGAGATGCTTATGAAAAACCACTCTCAATGCTCAATTTATGCATCGTTAGCGTGTGAATTGAGCAGCTTTTCTACTTCTTTCATCAAATTTACCAATCCCAACTCATCATTTTCATCAAAACGAGCAATTTTTGGGCTATCAATATCCAATACGCCTTCCACCTTTCCTTGTATTGAAAAGGGAATCACAATCTCTGAATTACTTTGTGCATCACAGGCAATATGTCCTTCAAATTCATGAACATCATCAATCCGTTGAACATTATTCATTGCCACTGCTGTACCACAAACACCTTTACCCACAGGAATTCTTACACAAGCTGGTAAACCCTGAAATGGTCCTAAAACAAGCTGTTCCTGTTTTAAAAGGTAAAAACCGACCCAATTAGTATCTTCTAGCGACATATTAAGTAATGCACTTAAGTTTGAGAGGTTTGCTATAAGGTCTGTCTCCGATTCCAACAACGCGACAGCTTGTTTGGTTAGAGTTTGATACTGCTTTTCTTGCATGATTTCCTAAGTTCAACTTTATAATTTAATCGTAAATCGCTCTCATTGAAGCAATTTTTGGGGAGTGACAATGTGTAAAACTACCCTCTTGAGAATCTATAAGATACCTATAGGAGCGATAAAGTACAAACATCAGTTACTTTTTATTTACATGTCATTTCCACTTTGGATATTGAATACTGGAGTACGTCAAGATGCTAGGCATCAATTAATGCATGATTCAGCTATTTTTGTTATTTTGTTTTATCTATGTAAAAGAAACATAAAGACAAAACTTAGCTCGTCTATAGAGGTTATAAGCAAACATACATGCTAATTAAAGACGCAATAACGCATACAAAACATTCAAACGAGCACATTCGATTATGCCAAGGGTGTGAATTACCTGTCGCGGTTCAACACGTTCCCAGCGGAAAAAGCGCTCACTGCCCTAGGTGCAACACCAAGCTTTATAGCGGAGGAAACCATCCGTTGAAGGGAAACTTAGCACTCGCCATAACTTGCCTTCTTCTTTTTATCCCGTCTCACTTTTTTCCATTCATCAGTATTCGATTATTTGGTGTAATGATACCAGCAACGCTTCCTTCGGGAACATTCACACTCATGCAAGAAGGATTTGTAAGCCTTGGAATATTGATTCTTTTTTGCAGCTCTATCGCTCCTCTTATCGTCTGTGGTGCCGTACTGATGGTTCACTACGCTTTACAACAGCGTTGGTTAATCGCTTTTCGTACCTCTCTGTATTTAATTAAAGCGTTAAAACAATGGATGATGTTAGATGTGTTCTTGGTTAGCCTAGCCATATCCTGCTTCAAACTCCAAGATTACTCGGATATTTACCTAGGCCCAGGATTAATTGGCATCGTACTTTTACAGTTATTCAGCATAATGCTGATTGCTAGGATAAATATTCGTCGATATTGGGAAAGTTGGCATGCCGAAGATTTGTATCAATTTTCAGAAAGAGAAGAACAATGTAGCCATTGCCATTTATCGCAACCAGTCGCAGATGTATGTCAGCGTTGCCATAGCCAGCTTCATCGCAGAAAACCAAGGGCGATTCAGAAAACGTGGGCATTACTGATCGCAGCGTCAGCTTTTATTATTCCGGCAAATATTATTCCAATATCAATTTTATTTACCAATGGTAAACGCATTGAAGACACCATATTCTCGGGTGTTGCAACCTTAATCACCCGGGATATGCATGGTATTGCGTTCATTATTTTTATCGCAAGTATCATTGTTCCTGCCGCAAAAATAGTCGGCATGGGGTATATATTACTGAGCATTCATTTTGGTCAAAAACGCTTTAAAAAACAGAGAATGGTCATATATTTTGTAGTGAAATGGATAGGAAAGTGGTCGGTTATGGATCTATTCGTCATATCGATTATGATGACATTAGTTGATAGAGGTCAGATACTTAACTTCTCTCCAGGATTCGGCGCTGTCGCTTTTGGTGTGGTGGTCGTGTTAACAATGCTTGCAACAGAAAGTTTTGATCCAAGATTAATTTGGGATAAGAAAAACAACCATTAAACTGTTGATACTCAATCCACTAAGAATCTCGTTTCAGTAACCGCAGATTAGAATATGCATAACTTAAGAGAAAGATAATGAGTGACTCTGAACCACATGCGCAGCCACATAAACCCAAGATCCAAAAGGACTATGGGATTTCTCCACTATGGATTTTGCCTCTTGTAACCCTTGTGCTTGCAGGTTGGTTAGTTGTGAACGCTATCAACGACGCTGGTCAACGTGTTCAAATATACTTTTCCAACGCTCAAGGGTTGATCGCAGGCCGAACCACAATCCAATACCAAGGACTGGAAGTTGGAATGGTCAGAGATATCACTTTATCCCCTAACCTCGAGAATATTTATGTCGATGCGGATATCTACCCTGAAGCAACAAAATTATTGGGGGAAAAAACTCGATTTTGGCTAGTAAAACCAACAGCCAGTATTTCCGGAATCTCTGGTTTAGATGCCCTAGTATCAGGTAATTACATTTCTATTCAGCCAGGAGAAGAAAAAGATGACGACGACGAAGCACCGACATCTTATACGGCCCTGGATACCCGCCCTTCAGATCTTCAAGCAGAACAAGGTCTTAACATTACTTTACGTTCCCGAGACCTAGGCTCTATCTCAATCGGTTCTCAAATTTTCTATCGGAAAATCCCCATTGGTGAAGTTTACAGTTATAAATTGGATGATAAAGCCAATTACGTTCTAATAAAGGCCTATGTAAAAAATGAATACGCTCATGTCATCACCGATAAAAGTCGTTTTTGGAACGTTAGCGGAGCCGGCGCTCAAATTGGTTTTAGCGGAGTTGATGTACAATTCGAAAGTTTAAGTGCATTACTTACAGGCGCTATTGCTGTTGATTCCCCAGACGAAGGCGAACCTATTGAGCAAGCCTCTGAGTTCAAGCTTTATCGAGATCTAAAAACGGCTGGTCGCGGCATTCCAATTAAGATAATACTGCCTGATAATAATAATATTCGCAGCAGTGGAGCGCCTATCATGTATCGCGGCATCGAGATAGGTCAGATTACAGACCTTTCCCTGAGCGAAGGTAGACACTCCATCATCGCTTCAGCAGCAATCCAGCCCTCTTTTGTCGACATGTTGAATACCGGTTCTCGTTTTCTGCTCGAAGAAGCAAAAGTATCGATAACAGAGGTAAATAATTTATCAAATCTGGTTACAGGCAACTATCTAACCCTAATACCGGGTGAAGGAAAAAAAGCTCGCCAATTTACTGCTCTAAGAAATGACGAGCTGGCTAAAGAGAAAGACAACTTCATTTCCGTTCACTTAGTCTCAGACGATTCTTATGGCCTTTCTGTTGGCACCGAAGTCCTCTATCGTGGTTTTAGCGTTGGCTCAATCTCAGAGATTAAATTACTCAACGAACAAGTACGAATCACCGCGTTGATCGACAGTCGATATAAAAACTTAATAAAATCCCGGAATCGATTCTTTGTTAATGGCAGTGCTACGGCAGAATTGACAGACTTCGGTATCGATGTATCCATCCCACCAGCTAAGTTTTTACTCTCTGGTTCAATCAGTTTTATTAGCGAAGGGGCTAACAAGAGCAATTCTAAATACCGCTTGTTTGCCAACAAATCTTTGGCGGAACTCGCTATGTATAACCAAACAGGTTCTCAAAAACTGTCTCTATTTGCTAAACAGTTACCCCCTGTAACTAAAGGTAGCCCTCTACTCTACCGAAACTTACAAGTTGGAAAGGTATCCGGTTATACCCTTACAGCAAAGGGTGTCACAATTCACGCACAGCTAGAAAACCGTTATAAAAATTTAATCAAACATAACACTGTTTTTTGGAACCACTCGGGTATTGAAGTTAACGCCAGCCTGACCGGCGTCAACATTAAAGCAGCCCCACTAAAGGCTCTTCTACAGGGTGGAATCGCATTCGATTCCATTTCCGGGGTTGAAAATAGAAAGGACAAGCAATGGTTACTTTACGATAACATCGAACAAGCACGAAAATATGGAAAAGTAATCAAATTAGTATCTTCCGAATCTACCACGTTAACTGAAGGTGCTCCGATTAAATATCAAGGTGTTGTTATTGGTGAAGTGATGAAACTCGAACCAAACTTTGATACTCAACAAGTTGTCATTGATGCAAGAGTTTTACCTGAGTTTACCGATAGAGTAGCACGAAGCGGAAGCTATTTTTGGGTAGCCCGACCGATAGTGGGATTAGATGAGATAAAGAACCTAGACTCTCTTATTTCCGCTTATGTGCAAGTACAACCAGGAATTGGGGCCTTAGAAACCAAGTTCAACTTACACCAGAAGCAACAACAACCAAGTGGCGTTTCTTTTACTTTGCAGAGCGAACACAGAGGATCGATAAAAATTGACACTCCCGTCTTCTACCGTGATATAGAAGTAGGTAAAGTCACCCATATTACTTTAGGGTCATTTGCTGACAGGATCGTATCTACAGTAGAAATTGATCGCCAATTTGCTTACCTTATCCGTGACAACGCAGTATTTTGGAACGTGTCTGGTGTTGATGTGTCTATTGGTTTAACTGGTGCGCAAATTAAAGCTGGGACCGTTGATAGCGTTATTCGAGGTGGCATTGCATTCTCTATACCAGAAACAAATACATTAAAACCAATAGCGAAACCTGACCGTTCATTCATACTCTACTCAGAACCAAAAGAAGAGTGGAAAGAGTGGCGTACCGCTATACCTAAACCAAGATAAACAGAAATGCAGCCTAACAGCTGCAATTTTCTTTTTTTCGTATAAAATTAGCCCCAAATTAAACTTGCCGAGATTTTTCAGTGCATCCAAATATAAAACTACCCGACGCATTTATTGCTCAAATTGAATCTACCATGCCTTCTCACCTCAGCATGGAGGAGTTTATCGCTGCATGTAAACGACCATTAAGACGAAGTATTCGGGTAAATACACTTAAAATTTCTGTCAGCGATTTTTTAACAAGAGCAGAAACAAAGGGCTGGATACTAACACCCGTACCTTGGTGTGCTACCGGTTTTTGGATAGAGCGACATGAGACAGACAAAACACCATTAGGCAATACTTCCGAGCATATGGCTGGTTTATTTTATATTCAAGAAGCCAGTTCGATGATGCCTGTTACTGCACTCTTGTCAGAGGAAGACGACCTGTTCAAAGCGGTACTCGACGTTGCTGCCGCTCCAGGTTCTAAAACTACCCAATTAGCCGCCGCTATGAATAACGACGGGATATTAGTCGCGAATGAGTTTTCAGCCAGTCGTATCAAAGGATTATATTCAAACGTTCAACGTTGTGGTGTAAAAAATGTCGCATTAACAAATTTCGACGGGCGCGTATTTGGTGGTTGGTTGCCAGAACAGTTTGACGCAATCCTGCTAGATGCCCCCTGCTCTGGTGAAGGAACAATCCGAAAAGACCCAGATGCAATGAATAACTGGAGCAGATCTTCCGTTTTAGACATTGCAGAGACTCAGAAAGACCTTATTGAGAGTGCTTTCCACGCATTAAAGCCTGGTGGCGTTTTAGTTTACTCTACCTGTACACTTAATCTGGAAGAAAATCAGCAAGTTTGCCACCACCTTAAAGATAAGTTTGAAGACAATGTAGAATTCGAACGACTAGATAACCTATTCCATAACGCGCAATCTGCAGTAACTGAAGACGGATTTTTGCACATCTATCCTCAGATTTTTGATAGCGAAGGTTTTTTTGTCGCCAGAATACGTAAAAATGGCTCCGTTGAGCCACCAGAAGTAAAGAAACGCTTAGGCAAGTTCCCGTTTACTAGAGCTTCAAAAAAGGAACAGGAAAATATCAAAACCACTTTGGCGCACGACCTTGAAATAAAAATCCCCGACTCCGGCAATGTATGGTTAAGAGACAATGAAGTTTGGCTTTTCCCTAGGGCTCTTGAACCAATGATTGGTGAAATTCGTTTTGATCGTATGGGAATTAAGTTAGCAGAATCGCATAAAAAAGGGTTCCGCTGGCAACACGAAATGGTCATGTCATTAGCCACCGGTACAGAGAGTATTTGTATCGAATTATCTATCGAACAAGCCCGAGAATGGTACATGGGAAGAGATATACGTCCTGAAGATCTTTCAGGTAAAGGTGAAGTAATAATTAAACTTGGACCTGATGTCATTGGCCTGGGTAAATGGGTAGGTAACCGAATAAAAAACGGCTTGCCACGTGAATTAGTCAGAGATGGCAATCTATTCTAAACGATAGAAACTAGACATCTGAATTCATTCATTGAACACTCTAGTGAGGTTGCTTCTAAATTTACAAGAGCAGCCTCCCCCTTTACTGGCAATGCCTGATGCCTGTACTAGACTTACTTTATCAGCTCGAAGTTAGCGATGATTAGCGTAGGTTCTACTCTTCTTTCAATACTCAGTTTAGAACCTTTCCCCTAAGCCCAGCACGGGAAACTGCTGGGCTCTTTTTTATCAGGACATTTTTATTCTAATGGCGAGGTATTACTCAACTAGATGAATGCCATCTTTAGCTATAGTGATTTTTCCTTGTTTATATAAGCCGCCAATGCTTTTCTTAAACGTCCCCTTACTTGTACGAAAAACTGAAAATATCGCGTCTGGTGTAGATTTATCATTTAGAGGTAAGAAGCCACCTTTTTTCTGAAGTAGATCTACGATTTTTTCACTTAAATCGTCCATTTTTCCAACACCAATTTTTTGTAGAGACAAGTCAACTTTTCCATCTTCTCTTACAACTTTAACGTAACCTTTCAAACGCTTACCAACAAATAGCTTTCCAAATACATCTGAGGAAAAAATCATTCCCCAATGCTCTCCGTTAACTATTGCTTTGTAGCCAAGTTCACTGCGCTCGGCAACAATTAATTCAACTTGCTGATTTTTCTCATAATTTGCAGGAGTGTTATCTAGAATCTTATTAAACTTGGTTGTGCCAACAATTCGGCCAGAGGCTTTATCTGTGTACACATAAACCAGAATATTCTGACCTTCATTAAAGCGAGCTCGCTGTTCACTGAAAGGGACCAGTAGATCTTTCTTTTCAATACCCCAGTTTACAAACGCACCAGTTGGGTTCATAGCAACGACTTCCATTAAGCCCCATTCACCCACCTGTGCAATAGGCGATTCTGTCGTTGCCGTCAGTTGACTGTCTGAGTCAAAATAGAGAAATAGGTCTAACTTTTGGCCTACTTTTGCATCAGAGGGAGCCTGACGTTTCGGTAGCATTACACTACCGTAATCATCTGCATCCAAAAAGACACCAAAGTCTTCAATTTTTACAATTTCAAGGGTGTTTACCTGGCCAACTTTTATCATGAATCTATTCTCATACCTAAATTTGATGTGGATTATACCCAATCTCAACCAAGATGCGAGCTCCACAGATTCAGGTAGTAAAATTATGAGCGTGTTTTTATTGAAAGCATGAGTTTAAACTCAGCCATAGGTTCATCGCCATTTATTGAAGGGCAAGTAGCGACGATCCGTACCGACTGGTTAACTCTTTCTCCCGTACGAGAACTTTCTTCTAATACTTGGTCTATTAATTTTCCATCAGCACATGTAAATACAACATCCGCTTCAGGTCTTTTAAGAAATTGAGCTTCAACGGATTTAAACGCTAACGATATCGACTTATTACTGTCTTTTGCTTTATTCATCGCTAAGAAACCACCGGCAACATCGGCTCCAACGGCCAGTACACCGAAATACATGCTATTTAAATGATTTTTGGTTCTGCGTCGAAGCGGTATTCGTATTACAACTTGATCATCATCGATAGCAAGTATCTTGGGACGGCAGAGCCATATCAAAGGAACCTTGGTAAATGCGAATACATTGAGATAGAAATTAGCTTTAGTAAGAGTAGAAAACATATGAGCCTCGACTTATAACTGATTAGACCAGTAAATCGAGCACCCATATAAATGTCAATTGTTTGTTAATAAAATGATGCGTAAATTAGACCAATTACTCGGATATAGCGATTTTCAACCCTTTACTTTCAACAAACAGAGATTGCAGTTTAGGATATGGTTTCAACGCAGCCATTTTAATTAGGCAAGGTTTATTTACCTTGTTAGTTTCTGCTATAACGCGTTCTATTAGTATGATTAATGCTTCATTCTGTAAGTCTAATTGTCCTGATAACTGTTCATTCGTCCTATCAATAGCAAAAGTGAATTCCCCTAAGCTATCCAAATTAACCACGACGCCATCGAAATAATGTAATAGCTTGTCTACCAGCAGTACGGACGAAGGCATATCACACGAGAAATGGACTTTGAACTTATCTAAGCCCCTAGGCAATCCTTTTTCAGCCAGTTTATCGATAATACATGCACCATCACTCAAAGTTCTAACAAATGGAATGACCAACTCGATATCGTAGCCAGAACTCCTTAATCTCTTTACAATTTGGCATTCGACGTCGAACGCATCCTTATAAAAATCAGAAACAAACCTAGAGACACCTCTGACCCCCATAGCCGGGTTTACTTCTTTTAGTTCGTTCTGCCCTAGCAACGCACTAAATGCGTAGCTATCTGTGTGGCTCAGACATAATTTGATACATTCATGATGAGGCTTAATAGCAGATTGTATGACCCCTAAAAGGATTGAAATTAAATGCTGTTGAGGCGTTTGACCTCCCAGCATGGTATCCACTGTCGACTTATCGGTGTCCGATAGGTCATCCAAATTGATGCAAGGATGATAAAAAACATGTTCCAAGATTAAATCAGCAAGAGAGATATAAAGTTGAGTCGACGGTTTTTCTTGAACAAAATACGGAAAGACATTAACCAAGTCTAACTCAGGGTGGATCTCTTCAACGTTAGGATTTCTCATTACTACTCCATTAGGTTATTCCAATGTCTTAACCAACACACAAACACGCCAAATTTGATCTGAATTTTGTCAAATTGGCCAGCTCGGATAACGCGTACGGACATAAAGCTAAGACACGATTTACTCCACATATAAAAGGTAACACCGTATAGCGTTCAAGTGAAAAAAAAAGGCTAAAACGTACTGAATTCTGTTACTTAAGATTATTTTTTTCAACATCATGAATAAACTTAGTTTATTACTTGTATTATTTCCGTTATCTTTACCGCTTCTCAATAGAATTACAGTCGCTAAAATGCCTTTAAAAACTGATGAATTAAGAACTCAGCCCCTCGGGCCGATGCCTACCCCAGCCGAACTTGTCCTTCAGCACCCATTGACAGATGAAGTCTCGGAAACCATCGCGAATGCGCGTAAACAAATTGAAAATATTTTAAACGGCGATGACAACCGTTTGTTAGTAGTCATTGGTCCTTGTTCGGTACATGATACCGACGCCGCTCTTGATTATGCTCATCGATTAGCAAAACTTCAGGACAAATATAAGAATGAGTTATTCATTGTTATGCGTACCTATTTTGAGAAACCAAGAACGGTCGTTGGCTGGAAAGGATTAATTACCGACCCGAATCTTGACGGGTCTTACGCTTTAGAAACCGGACTAAATAAGGCCCGTAAGTTACTTCTTGATATTAATAAACTTGGCCTTGCCACCGCCACTGAGTTTCTTGATATGATCACAGGTCAATATATTGCCGATCTTATTGCATGGGGCGCAATTGGCGCCCGTACCACCGAATCACAGATTCACCGTGAAATGGCGTCGGCACTTTCTTGTCCTGTTGGCTTTAAAAACGGCACTAACGGCAATGTTAAAATAGCGATTGATGCAATCCGCGCAGCTAAAGCCCGTCACTATTTTTATTCACCAGATAAAAACGGTCGCATGACAGTTTACCGCACCAGTGGTAATCCATGGGGGCATATTATTTTACGTGGTGGCGATACCGGGCCAAACTACGATACGTCATCCATTAAGCAAGCTTGTGATAAACTTGCAGAGTTCGACCTACCACAAAGGCTTGTCGTCGATTTTAGTCATGCAAACTGCGAAAAACAGCACCGTAAACAGCTTGATGTGGCTAAAGATATCTGTGAACAAATTCGTTCTGGCAGTCGCTATATTGCCGGAATTATGGCCGAAAGCTTTATCGAAGAAGGAAATCAACCTATGGATGATTTAACCTCTTTAAAATACGGCCAATCAATTACTGATCCCTGTCTAAGTTGGCAAGATACAGCAACCATGCTGGAAATGCTTTCTGATACAATTAAAAGTGTTAATAAATAGGAGCTTATGCATGCCTTCTTTTGATATTGTTTCTGAAGTCGATACCGTTGAACTGCGAAACGCAATAGACAACGCAAACCGAGAACTCTCTACCCGATTTGACTTTCGAAATATCGAAGCAAGTTTCGAGATAAAAGATGAGATGGCGAAACTTGCCGCTGAAAATGACTTTCAGTTAAAACAGATGATGGATATTTTACGCGGTAACCTTGCCAAACGCGGTGTGGATGCTTCCGCCATAGAAACAAAAACACCTGTACACTCTGGTAAAAGCTGGTATCAAGATGTGGAGTTCAAACAAGGTATTGATACACCAATCGCTAAAAAGCTAGTGAAAGCAATTAAAGATGCCAAGATAAAAGTTCAGGTTTCCATTCAAGGTGACAAAGTACGTGTTACTGGTAAGAAACGTGATGATTTGCAATCTACTATCGCTTTAGTAAAAGAAACAGATCTAGGTCAACCATTTCAATTTGATAATTTCAGAGACTAATCCAAAGTCATTTTGAAACATGGTTACGGGAAGCTCTTTGCTTCCCGTTTTGATTTTTCCCTAACCAATGACTTTATATACCTTCCCACTCCCACATTCATCAAATACACCGGACGAATATTCTGAACTATCTTTAGGTATAAGTATGCAGATGTTATTTATTTCGGATTGTTTGCTTTCTTGAAGTATTTCGAGTAAATGCTCTTTGCTTGAAAATTGAAACCGCTCAGCGTCTCGGCGACACAAATCGATAAAATCAAAACCACAAGATTCTGGGTAATATACGACTTCTGCTTGTTGCATTACTCTTAATGTTTTTAAAGACAACAACTCAACATCATTACCAAATTCGACCCAGTTAAGTGACGGCGTCACAGAGCTATTTTTGCTGAAATGCTTTTGATAAGTAGCTTCTAATTGTTCTGCTGTTTCAGCAACTTCAACCGATCCATCAGAGAAATAAGCTTCCCAAAACAAACGTCTCTCAGTCACTGTAGGATAATGAGCTTTAATATCTGTTCGTTTTGACTCAGCAAACTCTGCCAGTAATGACACATTTTGCCCCAATACTGTTTCTATTTTCTCTCTGATGTTTCTTGTTAAGACTGGCGACGCTCCTCCGCTGGAGATAGCTATCTGAATTTTGCCCCTGTTTACTATCGATGGAGTTATGAAATCGCAGTATGGTTTATCATCAACAACGTTAACCATAACCCCTTTACTCTTGGCATATTTATGCACTTTATGATTCAGCTCAATATCATTAGTGGTTGCCCACACCTGAACATAATCCGTTAATAAATCATCTCTATACTTCTCATTAATCCATACGCATTTTTCTTGCTCAATACATTGCTTCAAGAACGGTGTCACTTGCGGAGCGACGATAGTAACCGAGGCGCCAGCCCGCATCAGCATCTCTACTTTACGGGACGCTACTTCGCCACCACCAATAACGAGAACTGGCTTGTGATTTAGATCAAAAAAAAGTGGGAAATACTGCATTTAATTCCTTATATTATCAGTTCACTCTATACGGCATCGCACGCAATTGGTGCATAAAATTAACATACTAGCTACATTCAGAACTATTAACTGTTAAATTTACTCATTATACCAGTCACACATCACTTTTTACCAAGTAACCCCAGTCACATGAGCCACCAAAACCGCAAAATGGCAAAATATAATCCTGTTTGCCCATTTTTGTGCACACTTGCACTATTTACAAACACATAACATTTAGTCATTCTAACACTTGTTCGGTTTAATAAATTTCATCTAGCTAGACGCTATAAGAATACAATAATGTTGAATTTTATAGACCTTACTGACAGATACAATAGATTGTTTTAAACCTTTTGTTCATAAAACAGTCGCTAAATATATAACAACTCAAGGAACCTTGTATCAGGTGTCACCTGGTTCAAAATGGATCATACAGGAAGGATACAAATGGCGAATAAACTAACAATTCTTGCTTCAGTCGTAGCTGCTTCTACTGCAATGATGGCAAACACAGCGTCTGCCGCTGAAAGTACTCTGGAAAAAGTGTCTTCTCAAGGATTTATAACTTGTGGAGTAAGTACTGGTCTTCCAGGATTTTCAAACCCAAACTCTAAAGGTGAGTGGGAAGGTATCGATGTTGCTTACTGTCAGGCACTAGCCGCTGCTGTTTTAGGCGACAAGTCTAAAGTTAAATATGTTCCTCTTACTGCAAAAGAACGCTTTACAGCCCTACAGTCTGGTGAAATCGACATTTTGTCGCGCAACACCACATGGACACTTCACCGCGATACAGCATTAGGTCTAAACTTTGTCGGCGTAACCTATTACGATGGCCAAGGTTTCATGGTTAATAAAGACCTCGGCCTTCAAAGTGCTAAAGAACTTGACGGTGCATCCGTTTGCGTTCAGTCAGGTACAACTACAGAGCTTAACCTAGCCGACTATTTCCGTAATAATAGTATGTCTTATAAGCCTGTTGTATTTGATACTGCAGCTCAAACCTCTAAAGGCTTCGACGCCGGTCGTTGTGATGTTCTGACAACTGACCAATCAGGCCTTTATGCTCTACGTTTAAATCTTAAAGACCCTAAATCTGCAGTCGTACTTCCAGAAATCATTTCTAAAGAGCCTTTGGGACCCGTTGTACGTCAAGGCGACGACCAATGGTTTAACATAACGAAATGGACTCTTGCTGCTATGATTAATGCAGAAGAGTACGGTATCACGTCTAAAAACGCTGATCAGATGCTAAAATCCAAAGATCCTAACATCAAACGAATTCTTGGTGTTGATGGTCCTAAAGGTAAGGCACTTGGTATTCGTGATGACTGGGGATACCAAATTGTTAAACAAGTGGGCAACTACGGTGAGTTATTTGAATCTACCGTTGGTAAAGACTCTCCACTACAAATTTCTCGTGGCGTAAATGCGCTATGGAATGCTGGTGGCTTTATGTATGCTCCACCAATTCGTTAATTCGTTAATTCGTTAATTGGAAAAATAGTTTAGGGCGGTGCATAGCCGCCCTTTATTGTATGGATTTTGAGGTTATAGCTGTATGAAACCCACAAATACTATAGCGCCTGTTACGGATTCTCCGAAGTCAATTAAAGCGGACATTCCGAAACCAAAAAGCGCAAACCTATTGTACAATCCCACTTTTCGCTCCATTGTATTCCAAGCTGTTGCGGTTCTTGCCTTGGTGTACTTCTTTTACTCTATCGTCAATAACGCTCTCACAAACTTAGAAGCTCGTGGTATAGCAACCGGTTTTGGGTTTTTAACTCAAGAAGCGGGCTTTGGAATTGGCCTTACCTTAGTTGAATACGATGAAACCTTTTCGTATGGACGGACATTTGTTATTGGCCTATTGAACACTGCCCTTGTATCATTTTTAGGCATTATTCTAGCGACAGTCATTGGATTTACCATCGGTATTGCCAGATTATCATCGAACTGGCTAGTTAGTAGAATGGCTGCAGTTTACATTGAAACATTTCGAAATGTACCGCTTCTTTTACAGATTTTTTTCTGGTATTTCGCTGTATTACAAGCACTACCTTCACCAAGACAAAGTATGAGCCTCGGTGAAGCTATCTTTTTGAACGTAAGAGGGCTGTACTTTCCTGCACCTGTGTTTGAACAAGGAAGTAGCTTCGTGATTGCTGTGCTAATATTTGGCGTTGTTCTTAGTATTATTATCAACATCTGGGGAAATAACCGTCAAAAATTGACTGGTCAGCAAACCCCGATGGGCAGAATCGTTTTCGGCCTGTGTGTTGTAATACCTGTTGTCGTATATTTCTTAGCTGGCTCCCCTATTTCAGGTGAGTATCCACAATTGAAAGGCTTTAACTTTAGAGGTGGTATAAGCATCATTCCAGAACTTGCAGCACTTCTTCTGGCACTGAGTATCTATACCGCATCATTTATCGCTGAAATTGTACGCTCGGGCATCAACGCAGTAAGCCACGGCCAAAGTGAAGCAGCCATGTCACTTGGTCTGCCAAAGAAACGTACTTTAAAACTTATTGTTATTCCTCAAGCACTAAGAATTATCATACCGCCACTCACCAGCCAGTATTTAAACCTAACCAAGAACTCTTCGTTAGCGATGGCCATTGGTTACCCAGATCTGGTTTCTGTTTTCGCTGGGACAACATTGAACCAAACGGGTCAGGCAATAGAAATTATCGCCATGACAATGGCCGTATATCTGACACTGAGTTTGGTGACATCTGCATTGATGAATATCTATAACCGTAAAGTTGCTTTGGTGGAGAGATAAAATGAAAGTACATCAATTTCAAGAAAGCCTACCGCCTCCGGCAAATACTGTGGGTGTAGTAGGATGGCTGAGAAAGAATTTATTCGATACACCCGTCAATTCCGTTCTTACGGTTATTTTAAGCTTTTTAGTTTTTAACCTTTTATGGGCCATTGCTGATTGGGCATTTATTAATGCGGATTGGATAGGAACCACCCGTGACGCATGTAGCCGCGAAGGCGCATGCTGGGTCTTTATTAGTGTACGCTGGGAACAGTTTATGTATGGCTTCTATCCTGAAGCCGAACTGTGGCGCCCTCGCCTATTCTATGCAACGTTGGCTATTTTTATTGCCTTGTTGGTGTATGAAAAAACACCAAAACGCATTTGGATATGGTTGTTTTTTGTCAATATTTATCCGTTCTTGATTGCTGCATTGCTTTACGGTGGTTTTTTCGGATTAGAAGTCGTCGATACGCATAAATGGGGTGGATTACTTGTTACCTTAATTATTGCAATAGTCGGTATTGTCGTATCCTTACCAATAGGTGTAGTACTTGCGTTGGGCAGACGCTCAGAGATGCCAATTATTCGTAGTATGTGTACCACTTACATAGAAATTTGGCGTGGCGTACCGTTAATTACCGTGCTCTTTATGGCATCAGTAATGTTACCGTTATTCTTAGCCGAAGGTTCTGATACCGACAAACTCGTCAGAGCATTAATCGGTGTAGTTATGTTTAGTGCCGCTTATATGGCTGAGGTTATTCGTGGTGGTTTACAAGCCATATCAAAAGGCCAATACGAAGCCGCTGATGCACTCGGATTAAATTATTGGAAAAAAACAGGGCTAATTATTCTTCCTCAAGCATTGAAGATTACTATTCCATCTATCGTAAACACCTTTATTGGTCTGTTTAAGGATACGAGTTTAGTGCTTATTATCGGTATGTTTGATGTGCTTGGTATTGGCCAGGCAGCAAACACTGACCCCGAGTGGTTAGGGTTCGCAACAGAAAGTTATGTATTTGTCGCGTTAGTGTTCTGGGTGTTCTGTTTTAGCATGTCAAGATATTCGATATGGCTCGAAAACAAACTCCATACTGGTCACAAACGATAGCTATATCAGTACCAACAATTCGTTTTTCTGTTTTAAAGATGAATAAACGTTGGAATTGGTCACAAGATTTCAAGGACGTATTATGACGCAGCAACAAGATTACGTAATCAACATAGAAGACATGAACAAATGGTACGGTGAGTTCCATGTTCTTAAAAACATCAATCTTCAGGTAAAAAAAGGCGAGAAAATCGTCGTTTGTGGACCTTCTGGATCGGGTAAATCGACGATGATTCGTTGCATTAACCGCCTTGAAGAACATCAAAAAGGTAAAATCATTGTCGCTGACACTGAAATTACTGAAGATTTGAAAAACATCGAAGCAGTGCGCAGAGAAGTAGGCATGTGTTTCCAACACTTTAATCTTTTCCCTCACCTTACCGTTTTGGAAAATTGCACTTTAGCCCCAATTTGGGTTAAAAAAATGCCTAAAGAAGAGGCTGAAGAAGTGGCAATGAAGTATCTGGAAAGGGTTAAAATTCCAGACCAAGCAGATAAGTACCCGGGGCAACTTTCTGGTGGGCAACAACAACGTGTAGCAATTGCACGTTCTCTGTGCATGAACCCACAAATTATGTTGTTCGATGAGCCAACATCTGCTCTCGACCCAGAAATGGTTCGTGAGGTTCTCGATGTTATGGTCGAGCTTGCTGATGAAGGTATGACCATGATTTGTGTAACTCATGAAATGGGTTTTGCCAAGGAAGTGGCCGATAGGGTTATATTTATGGATGCTGGCGAGATTATTGAAGAAAACAACCCGGTTGAATTTTTCGAAAACCCACAATCGGATCGAACGCAAAACTTCTTAAGCCAGATCTTGAGTCACTAAGCAAAATCTTGCACAATCGGTTAAAAGGCGGCTTTGCTGCCTTTTTTGTTAATTTAGGGGTAAGTATCAATCACAGTAATGTTTTGTTACACCTACAAGTTAGAACTAAGTTTTTAATTTTTCAGGATTATCACTATAATTCTGTATAAAGAGGACTTGAAAAATGAAACTTTCAGTCCAATATATGAACTAAGTAATTAGTCAGTTACCTTTTGAGGAAGATTATGAATAGTCCAATGGTTTCTCGCTCGTCTACACAAGAAAGCGTGATTCAAACAAATAAAGTATTACGAAATACTTATTTCTTACTTTCGATGACACTATTGTGGTCAGCTGGTGTTGCTGCCGTTTCAATGGCGTTTAACCTGCCACGCCCTGGTCTAATCATTATGTTAGTTGGTTTTTACGGCCTTCTATTCTTAACTGAGAAAAACCGTAACAATAGCTTAGGCTTAGTCTTTACATTCCTATTTACAGGATTCCTAGGTTACACTATCGGTCCGATCCTAAACGCCTATATTGGCGCTGGAATGGGTGATGTTATCCTTACAGCACTAGGCGGTACTGCTCTTGCCTTTATGAGTGCCTCAGCGTACGCATTAACAACTAAGCGTGATCTGTCTTTCCTTAACGGAATGATGATGGCAGGCTTTGTAGTACTTGTTGTTGGTATGATCGCAAACATCTTCCTACAGATGCCTGCTCTATACTTAGCAATGAGTGCGATGTTCATCTTATTCTCAACAGGCGCAATTTTGTTGACCACTCAACAAATTGTTAAGGGCGGTGAAACGAATTATATCTCCGCTACTGTGACGTTATATGTTTCTATCTATAACATCTTCATTAGCCTGTTAAGCATATTAGGTTTTATGAACGACGATTAATTAATCGAGCGAATCAATTTTAAAGCCCGGATTTTAATCCGGGCTTTTTTGTTTGTTTAAAACGCGTTACTCTTAAAAAAAATAGTCTGGATAATACTATGTTTACCTATAACGGACACCAAATAGAAACCGACTCTGAAGGCTACTTGCTTCATTTCGATGAATGGGAAGAAGGCATGATCGAGGTTTTGGCGCAGTCAGAAGGCATTGAAGTCACAGAGGCTCATCGAGAAGTTATCTTTTTCGTGCGCGCTTTTTATGAAGAATTTAATACTTCACCAGCTATCCGTATGCTGGTCAAAGCGATGGAAAAAGAACATGGCCCAGAGAAAGGCAACAGTAAATATCTGTTCAAACTGTTTCGGAAAGGTCCTGCGAAACAGGCGACTAAACTTGCGGGTTTACCACAGCCAGCTAAATGTCTCTAGCAAAACTTTTAGGTAGGCCTTTTTTAAGGCCACTCTATTAAACTGAATTCAATTTCTGGCATCATTGAGTAGCATCAATATTCGATATCAAATCCTTTGAAGTGTCTGAACGCTATACCTTCTGTTATCAACCTATCAACTCTTGCCGAACTTGGACCCTCT
This sequence comes from Vibrio sp. UBA2441, assembly GCA_002342685.1. Classification (GTDB taxonomy): domain Bacteria; phylum Pseudomonadota; class Gammaproteobacteria; order Enterobacterales; family Vibrionaceae; genus Vibrio. The sequence continues at coordinate 13,161 of DDQN01000039.1, read as the reverse complement.
TTTAACCATACATGAAGTGACTCAAGTTTTTGGGGATCACCACTGGCTACAATTTCTACGTCGCCATTATCCAAGTTTTTCGCATAGCCGGTTAACCCTCTTTTTAATCCCTCATGACACGTGTGATACCGAAAGCCAACGCCTTGCACCAACCCAGAAACAATATAACGCATACATGTATCGCTCATTCCACTGCCCCTTTTGTCGTAACATAAATATAAGTCGAATAGTTTTAGTACTGGGTGACCGATTATCGGTAATCCCGTAAGCCCAGCCCCCTAGATTCCAGATATCTCATTCTTCGATTCTGGAATGACAAAGCTTGATCCTGTAGTCCGGTGACCGGTAATCCCGTAAGCCCATAACCCATCAACAATCCTAGATTCCAGACATCTCATTCTTCGATTCTAGAATGACAAAGCTTGATCCTGTAGTCCGGTGACCGGTAATTCCGCAAGCCCATAACCCATAACCCTAGATTCCAGATATCTCATTCTTCGATTCTGGAATGACAAAGCTTGATCCTGTAGTCCGGTGACCGGTAATCCTGTAACCCGGTGACCGGTAATCCCGTAAGCCCATAACCCATAACCCTAGATTCCAGATATCTCATTCTTCTATTCTGGAACGACAAAGTTTGGTTCTGTAGTCCGGTGACCCCTTACCCATCACCTATCGCCTACCCCCCCTCACCTTTACTCCAAGTTTATACCAAAAACTGGATTGCCGGTGACTGGTAATCCCATAATCCCTACCCCAACACCCCTAGATTCCAGACATCTCATTCTTCGATTCTGGAATGACTATGTTTGATCCTGTAGCCCGTTGACCGGTAACCCCCTACCCGTAAGCCCATAACTCACAACCTATCACCTACTGCCCATAACCCATAATCCCTCACCACCGGTCGCCTATCGCCTGGCAACTTCTGTCTATTCCCTATTGATTTTCTCACCTTAATTCCCCACAATACCGCTCCTTCAATATTTACCGGAATTCATCATGACAGCAGCCATTTACCTTGAAAAAGGACGCGATAAGTCTCTACGACGTAAACACCCTTGGATTTTTTCTAGAGGCATAAAAAGAGTCGAAGGTGACCCTGTCTCTGGTGAAACTGTCGATGTTCTGGCTAATAATGGTGCGTGGTTAGCAAAAGCGGCCTTTTCACCTGCATCACAAATTAGAGCAAGAGTCTGGAGCTTCGAAAAAGAAGCCATTAATACCGATTTTTTCATTAAGCGTATTAAACAAGCTCAACTTCTTCGAAATGAAATTATCGAACGTGACGGCGTCACTGGCTACCGACTAATTGCTGCAGAGTCCGATGGCTTACCGGGAATCACCATAGATAAATACCAGAACTATCTTGTTTGCCAGTTATTAAGTGCCGGTGCCGAATACAACAAGCCAATGCTCATTGAAGCGCTTGTTCATTGTTTTCCTGACAACAGCATCTATGAGCGCTCAGATGTCTCTGTAAGGAAGAAAGAAGGCTTAACAGAAACAATGGGGCTCCTCCATGGAGAAGAGCCGCCAGAGTCCGTTATTATCGAAGAAAACGGCGTGAAAATAAGCGTTAATATTAAGTCAGGTCATAAAACAGGTTTCTATTTAGATCAAAGAGACAGCCGCAAGCAGTCAATGAAATATGTGAAAGACAAAGAGGTACTTAACTGTTTTTCTTATACTGGCGGATTTGGATTGTATGCCCTTAAAGGGGGCGCAAAGCGTGTTATAAACGCAGATGTATCCCAACCAGCGTTAGATACAGCAAAATTCAACGCTGAACTAAACGAATTTGATATTTCCAATAAACGAGCCATATTTTTAAACGCAGACGTATTTAAGCTGCTAAGAGAATATCGAGATCAGGGTACTAAATTCGATGTTGTTATCATGGACCCGCCAAAATTTGCGGATTCAAAAGCCCAGTTAAATGGTGCTTGTCGTGGATACAAAGACATTAATATGCTTGCGATGCAAATCCTCAAGCCAGGCGGAACTTTGCTAACCTACTCTTGCTCTGGACTAATGAATGCAGATTTATTCCAAAAAATCATTGCTGATGCCGCATTAGATTCTGGCCGTAGCGTTAAATTTGTCGAGCGTTTCGAACAAGCTGCCGATCACCCAATCGACACTGCCTACCCAGAAGGCTTCTACCTGAAGGGCTTTGCTTGTAAAGTTATGTAGCTTCTATCGTAAAGGGCTCTAATGAGCCCTTTACGTTCTTAACAACACGACGTTCAACCTTCAGCTTATGGATCTAAAGGAATACTGTTTTGCTGAATAATGTAATCTAAAACAGCATTAAAGCTATCCTCACTTGTTCCAACGCCCTCTAGTTCAATGGTTAATGAATCAGCTCCACTCACTAAATCAAATGTAGTTCCAGATTCATCAAATGATGCGCTGCCTGTTAGATAACTACTAATTTGGTCATTATCCATACCTTCGAGCAGATCAGATAAATCCAAAATATCCCCCTCAGCACTGCTGAAGTCGAGAATTGTATCTACAGAGTTATCTAAATCACCAGACTGAACAATAAATGTATCTGATCCAGTTCCACCTTCAAGCGTATCGTTACCTACTCCACCAATGAGATAATCATTACCGCTGCCGCCACTGATGTAATCATCACCAATACCACCCCTTAAGGCATCTGAATCGTCTCCACCATAAATTATGTCGTTACCCGTACCACCATGAATAAGATCGGAACCTTCCTGACCATAAATTGTATCGTCGCCGCCACCGGAATAAGCTAAGTCAGTATTGTCATTGTTATTCTCTGCAATGGTTATTGGTTCATTACCATCAGTGACTAAATCAGACTCTTCTGAATAGGCAAAATCCGTCACTTTATCTTCAGTATTACCTTCTCCTTGTCCTTGGTCGGCGCTCGTTCCTAGGAATATGGTATCATCCCCATCGCCAGTCCATATAAAGTCACCTCCGCCATAGGTATTAATTGCCACTCCTTCTGGATTATAAGGAATATCATCTGGATCATTATTGTTGCTTCTTTGTTCCCAAGTTAATACCGGCTGAGCATTACTATCGTCGTACTCAATAATATCTCGGTCATCATTACCTTGAATATCCAGAGGTTTTACCTGAATGTCAACATATGCATCATCGGTAAGTTCACCGTCACTTACTGTATATTCAAAGCGAACTGTCTCAAGTTCGGTGATATCATCCGGTGCGTTATATTCAATCGATTGTAGCTGTTCAACTGTTAATTCCGGATATACACCAGGAGATAGCTCAGCTAATTCCACGCGTACATTTACATCATTTAAATAAGTCAGCGTTCCTAATACCGGTAAACTGGTTATAATAATAATCAAATTAGCTGTTGCTGTATCAATATCTGTAGGTGGTTGAATATTCAGCTTATTATTATCAGTATCTTCAATAACCATGATGGATTTATCGTACGCTATTGGTGCATCATTTACTGGTGTTATATCCAGAGAGGCACTACCAACAACTGATTGATGGTCTGGCTCACCATTAGTAGTACCATCATCAGTAATTGTATAACTAAAGCTCACCTCGCTATCATCATTTAACGCTGGGGTGTAAAGCCACGTACCTTCAGTTTCTCCCGGTTCTAACGTGCCATTACCAGACGCTATGCTTAGGTTGCTGATCGACAGGTTATGCCCTTCAACATCACTGGCATTGGCTAATAAACTGGCCTCGGTGATTACAAATGCATTATCCTCTAATGTCGGTCCTAATACGACATTGCTTGTGGTCGGAGCATCATTCACTTCGGTGATATCTAGTGTCGCAGTGCCGTCGACTGATTGAGGGTCAGATTCGCCATCGGTGCTACCATCATCGGTGATGGTATAGCTAAAACTCACTTCCGTATCATCATTTAACGCTGGAGTGTAAAGCCAGGTGCCTTCGGTTTCTCCCGCTTCTAATGTACCGTTGCCAGAAGCTATACTGAGGTTACTGACTGATAGGTTATCCCCTTCGATATCACTGGCGTTAGCTAATAGACTGGCCTCAGTGATTATAAATGCATTGTCTTCTACCATTGGTCCCAATACGACATTGCTTGTAATAGGTGCATCATTCACTTCGGTAATATCAAGTGTCGCTGTACCATCGACTGATTGAGGATCAGGTTCTCCGTCTGTACTACCATCATCGGTAATGGTGTAGCTAAAACTGACCTCGCTGTCATCATTTAACGCTGGTGTGTAGAGCCAGGTGCCTTCGGTTTCTCCGGCTTCTAATGTACCGTTACCAGAAGATATGCTTAGGTTACTAACCGACAGGTTATCCCCCTCAACATCACTGGCGTTAGCTAATAGGCTGGCCTCAGTAATTATAAATGCATTGTCTTCTACCATTGGCCCCAATACAACATTGCTTGTAATAGGTGTATCATTCACTTCTGTAATATCAAGTGTCGCAGTACCATCTACTGATTGAGGGTCAGATTCGCCATCGGTGCTACCATCATCAGTGATCGTATAGTTAAAACTGACTTCGGTATCATCATTTAACGCTGGAGTATAAAGCCACGTACCTTCGGTTTCTCCCGCCTCTAATGTACCGTTGCCAGAAGCTATACTTAGGTTACTGACTGATAGGTTATCCCCTTCGATATCACTGGCGTTAGCTAATAGACTGGCCTCAGTGATTATAAATGCATTGTCTTCTACCATTGGTCCTAATACGACATTACTCGTCGTTGGAACATCATTCACTTCGGTGATATCTAGTGTGGCGCTTCCTTCAACGGATAATGGCGCTGGTTCCCCATCGGTAGTTCCATCATCTGTTATGGTATAGCTGAAGCTGACTTGAGTATCATCGTTTGGAGCAGGTGTATAACTCCAAGTTCCATCTTCATTATCTATTAGTTCTCCAGAGCCAGTTACTATCTCTAATCCAGTAACAGTCAGGTTATCGCCCTCTACATCAGAAGCATTACTTAGCAATTCTTCTGAAGTGATAACCCGGACATTACTGTCTTCAACAATAGAATCTAAAACAACAGGTTGAGTAACCGGCGCATCGTTGACTTCGGTGACATCAATATTAACTGTAACCGTATCTGTTCCACCATTTCCGTCACTTACTTCGACGGTAAAGCTATCTTCTCCGTTATAGTCATCATCTGGTGTATATGTCCAACCGCCATCTCCATCTAATTCCAAGGTGCCGTTTTCTGGGTTAGTCACTGGATTAAAAGTTAAACTATCTCCTTCATCAGGGTCTACTGCTTCTAAAACTCCGCTGACAGGGGTATCTTCTGCTGTCGTTATATCTATGTCTATAAAGTCTGGAATAGGGTTCCCAATAGGATCGACAAATACCGGAGGGCTATTGGTAATAATATTCAATAACTCTAAACTTTGGGTCGATGACAAACCTTGGCTTTCTAGACCTGAAGTATCAAAATAGGTAGAAGCGATCGTCTCAGCACCCGTTCTTTCAATTGAGCCCGAAGCTGTAAGAGCAGAACCTTGCTGCCCCCCCGCTGCCGGTGCGAACTCATCACCCAATAAAGTCGGGTCTACTCCTGCCTCCAATTGAGCCAAGAGTTGTGTTATGTCGTCACCCAGATTAATGGCTTCCAGCCCACCTTCTTCATTTGCGATAGCTGCTATAGCATCCATGTCTGTAGAAATTGGCCTGTCTCCACTCGAAACTACAACCTCTCCTGGCAAAACATCTTTAGGGTCATCAAGAAACTTCATTCGTCCATTAACATCAAGAACAATGAACTTTGCACCAGCCGCAGCACCACCAATTAAAACGTTCATAGTCAACTTTCCTTTATACCGATTACATGTACAACAGTAATTGCTAATATTAATAATTACTGTTCTATTTACAGTTAGGTATATAATTAGTGACATGTCAAAATTAAAAAGCCTGCTAATACAAACAGATATATTTCAGCCACTTATATTTTTATTATTATGACCATATACAATAGGCATTTTTTCTTATCATAAAAGAAGCAGACAAAATCGAAATTTGTAAGCTTAATATTACCCCTATATTTCATTTAGTTAGTATTAGTTGTATCAAAAATAAAACAAATAAGTTTTTGTTCATTTTGAACTTTGCTTAATCAGAATTGCTCTCCTAGACTTCTACACAAATGAGGTGTATTTATCGAATTTCTTATTATTGATACATAATCATTTAAAAATTTTTGAACTTCTCAAATAAACACAGGATTAAAACATTCATAGGATTGAATATTAGGAGAGTGACTTTGAAACGGTATCAACTAAGCACGCTTGCCTGTTTGATCGCGTTAAGTAGTCCATCATACGGACAAACATTAGAGCAGGCTATTGCCATTACTCTAGCAACTAATCCAGATCTCAAAGCGTCGTATAACGATTACGCGAGTTACCTTGAAATTAATAACAAATCCAGAGGTGACTATCGACCGACAATCGATTTGGATGCAGGCATTGGCTACGAAAAAATAAACCCCGTAAACGGAGATGAAACTGATTTAACCCGCAAAGAAGCTTCGTTAGTACTGAGACAATTACTTTGGGATGGAGGCTCAACCTGGAATGACATTGACCGAACCTCTGCAGAATCCGAATCTATGCGGATGCAGGTTCATGCAGACGCCTCGGATAAAGCGCTTGAAGTGACCAACATTTATCTTGATGCGGTAAAAGCTCATGAGGTTCTATTGCTTTCTGAAAGTAACCTAGCAACGCACAAGCGTATTTATAAAAACATTCGTAAAAGAGCGGACTCTGGCATTGGTTCTACCGCCGATCTATCTCAAATCGAAACCCGCTTAGCAAGAGCTCATGGAAACCTGCTTGCTGCGCAAAATAATATCTATGATGTCCATACCCAATTTACACGGATCGTAGGCCAAGGCCCGCAAGCGCTGATATTCCCTCAAGCAGATCAAGAGGCAATTCCGTTAACACTTGAAGATGCAATAGAGCAGTCTAGACAGCATCACCCTGTTATGAAAATAGCGGCCGCAGATGTCGATGCTGCACGTTTTCAGTACAAGCAATCAAAAGGCAATAACTACCCCACGTTTTCATTCGAGGCTAATCAAAGTTGGTATGACGACGCTGATGGAATCGAAGGAAATAGCGACGAACTTACGTTAATGCTCCGTATGAGATACAACCTTTACAATGGAGGTTCAGATAAAGCTCAGTCTGAGCAGATGGCGTATATGATGAATAAAGCCAAAGACTTAAGAGACAGTGCAGCCAAAAACGTAGAAGAAAGCTTGAGGCTAGCATGGAGTGCGCTCGATTTAACGCTGCAACAGAAAGAATTTCTGGCTGATCAAGTCGATACTGCATCAGATACCGTTGACGGTTATCAAAAACAGTATCTTATCGGTCAACGTACATTATTGGACTTACTCAATATGGAAAACGAGCTATTTGAAGCGCGTAAGGATTATCTCGACGCACACTATGAAGAGCAGTTCGCCAAATATAGAGTATTAAATTCAACGGGTATTTTACTTGAATCACTTTTGGTTGATATACCTGAAGGCTGGACAAATGCCGAAGACTATTAAGGAGCAAAAATGAAAGTTATTACATACAGTTTATCCTTGCTCATATTTTTGATCGGCACGCCAGCTATGTCCGGTGATGAATATGCTTATCGCGCTACACCTGTCGCCGACCAAATTGCGGACCTGATGGATGATGATAAAGACGGGGTAATCAATGCCCGTGATATTTGTCCTGATACGCCACTTTTATCCGAAATAGACAATGATGGCTGTGAAACCTATCTAGACGATGAAGAAGACTGGGAACTGAAAGTATTGTTCGAACATGACTCTTCAAATATTAGCCCTGCATTTCTAAACGAAATAGGCAGTATGGTTGCATTTCTAAATGAATACCCTGAAACATCCATAGAATTACAAGGGCATGCCAGTATCGTTGGAGAGCCTGATTACAATCAAAGCCTATCAGAACGACGCGCTCTAAGAGTTCAAGACCAACTGATAAGCTTAGGCATACCACCGGATAGAGTACGAATCGTTGGCTTTGGTGAAGAAGTCGTCGATAACTCGGGAGAGTCTCCTATCGCGCATGCGGTCAACCGGCGAGTCGTTGCACGAGTTGTTGGCTATGACCGAGATGTGGTTAAAGAATGGACTATATTTACTCGTCGTAAAAAATAGGCCAAACAACCATTAACCTGATTTATGTCAGGCATTAAAAAGGGCTCCGAAGAGCCCTTTTTGTTTAGGTATTTACCTGAATCTAATCGTGTTTCACAATGAATAAATCACTGACCAAATGATCAGTTATATTTATTGAATCGCCAGTCATGCTGTAATCACTAGCAAAGTCACTCGCAGCGCCTTCTAGCGTGATTATTTGATGGTGAGTTGAGTCGACTGTAATATCAATATTTATATCGTCACCAGACATAGAGATATCGAGTAAATGATCCACACCCGTTGTTGTAGGGTCATCCTGAAGTAACTCAGACAAATCAATTTTATCGGCATGAATATGGAAGTCTTTTATGACATCTGTACCAACATCAACCGCGTCAGTACCCACGGATTCAGTTGTCCATTGGAAGATATCCTGACCATCTCCGCCGACTAAAATGTCATTACCCAGGCCGCCGTCTATTACATCGTTGCCTGCTCCACCAATAATATAGTCATCACCATCATTACCAATTAGTACATCATCTCCAGCATAACCTAGAATTACATCATCCTGATCCGTTCCGGAAATTATATTGTCACTACTATCGCCATCAAACGTATTTGTAATAACCGTATTAGACTCACCTTCAGGACTAATAGTTAAGCTAAGTACATTTTGCGTTTGTGCACCGTTTGTGTCTTCAATGGTGTAGACAAACTGTAGCCCGATAGCTTCTCCGCTTTCTGGTTTCAAATCTGCCTCTGGATTTGAAAGGAAACGATAACTACCATCTTGATTTATAAACAAGTCGCCAAATTCCGTCGTTAGCTTAATTTCACCATCTACAATTTCCTTGCTCACTGCCCAGGTATCGGAGACTAACTTACCTGAAGGCACAACTGTATTGATAAGATCAACGCTATCTACATCAATCGAAACTGACAATGTATCTGCTTCAAGATCCGTCGCAGCCAGTAATAACAAACCAGTCATGCTGTATTGAGGAGCAAGTTTCTTCAATTCGTATTTAAGCGCTTCATCAGCTACATGCTTCACATTGGACGAAATATTCTTTAGCGAAGTGTCTGCAGCAGAGCTTTCCGTAGTCCCTACTCCAACTGCATAAACGAGTTTATCTTCAACAAAATCCTGCCATTCCCTTGATATTTCGTAATACCAACCACCATTGTTTTGACCATCAGAAATGAAATATACAACGTCGTTAGCATCTCCATTAGACAAACCTTCTGGGAGTTGATTAGGAGTATTTAATAAGTCGTATCCATTTATCGCAGAACTTGCGCCCTTTTCGTAATCAGTTCCGTTGTTTGCAGATGAAAAGTTAGAAGGTATTAAAAAATCTATAGCCGCATCCAGCGTAAACCACCCTTTAGATTGCCCAAAACTATTAAACTCTGATAACTGTATATAGACACTTTCGGAGCCCTCCTGATCTTTAATATCATTTAGCAGTGCCTTGGTTGCCTCTAAAGATATCAACATCCGAGTAGTACCATCCTTAACCAAATGCATACTGCCGGAGGTATCAAGTACAATAGAAATACGTGTCATTGGTGCCTCAGACTGGAATACTTCGCCTTGCACTATACTTTCAACAATAGGTGCGGTATTAACCTCGACCGATTCAACAACGGTCGTTTGAGCTGTACTGTTGTTGCTTGCTTCTCCCGATACTGCTGTCACAGTTAACTGAAAGTCTGCCGCGTCAGCTGGTACTGTCATTTCAAGTCCGGACAATTGCTCACTGGTCAGAACCCATGAACCGTCAGCATTCTCCGTACCAGAAGACAATGTTGCACCGGAAGGTAAACCTGAAACAGAAACTTCCGTAATAGATTCACTGTGATCATTATCTATGGCATATGCGTCAATAGTCACCGGATATAAATAATAGCTTTCAGAGCCAGCTTCTTTAACCCAGTTACCATTATCCAAAACATAAACACCATCATCGAACTGAAGACGTTCAATGTTAACCAGTGTATCAGTTGCATCACTGCCGTTCTTTACTGTATAGCCGCCGGATATGCTGGTGATCTTTGCTTGTTCAAAGCTACCACTAAATACTGCGGTATCAGTACCTGCCCCACCATCCAAGTAGTCCTTTCCGTTGCCACCGACTAATGTATCACTACCTTCTCCTCCATAAAGTTTATCGGTAGCATTACCACCAAATAACGCATCATTCCCTTCATTTCCATAAAGATAATCTTTACCATTTCCGCCAGAAAGTACATCACTTCCATTATTACCAGACACGGTTTCCCATTCGTTACCTTTATTATTTTGCCCTTCTTTAAGCGTATAGCCAGAATTTACTAAGGTATCAATGTCAGTTTCAACACCTTCACTTCCAGCAACCAAACTAGGCTCTCCTACCATAACGGTTAGGTTTGGCTTATCAGCAACGGCGATAACACCTAATGTAGCGGTAGCAACATCACTGGTAGCAATACCATCGTTTACGCTATACGACAAATTGACGTTTTCTGGGTTTCCACCAAAATCGGCTTTTGGATTAAATGTCGCAGACGTGATATTGCCATCACTATCTGTGACCAAATCCAACGTTCCATATTGCTCATCGACCGTTAAAGTGGACAAGTAGATAGTATCGCCATCCAAATCTGTTGATGCACTCAGCAATGCCTGGATATTAATAGCAACTGGAGTGTCTTCCTGCGTAGTACCAAGATCAACGCCATCCGCTGTTGTCGGTGCTTCATTGACGTTTTGCTCTGATAAGTTAACCGTAATCTGGCGTATGCCACCTTTACCATCATCCACACTGACGGTTAATTGATGGTTGTTATTGGATTGGGCGTCATCAAAGTCGTTTGCGACAGAATCAACACCTTCAGAAGTTAGTGAGATATCACCATTATCTGGATTTATCTCAAACCATCCATTTGCATTACCACCTGTAATTGCATAACTAAGATTATCGTCATTAGCATCAGTAGCATGAACCGAACCAATAACCGCATCTTCTCGTTGGTCTTCATCGTAATTGAAATTGTAGCTAGTCACTTCGCTGTCAGATTCATCTTTAAATACTGGGATGTCATTGGCTGATGGTTCTAACGTCTGCACGTTTGAGATAGAGACTTGTTTCTCGTCACTAGTTAACCCGTCGCTGTCAACGGCCTCATACTTAAATGAATCGTCTACCGGGTTCACCTCAATATATCTTAGTTCCCAGTTACCGTGAGTTTCGGTTGTAAACTCAACTTTAGTAATCGATCCATGTTCGCTTTCTGGAATAGTTACTTCTCTGGTAAGGCTGCTATTACCGGAGTTTTCAAGTTTATTAACATTCAGCGTTTCTTCGGTAACTTGGCCTAGATCATTCGTATAAGTAATACGGATTTCAGCGGAGTTCCAGACGGTGTCACCAGGTTCTTTACCGTCTTCAGCATCAAAGTAGCCACCTAATCCATCTAAACCAATATTCATTGACTTAACTGGGTTATCAGAAAGATCGACAGTAATAAACTCACCTTTTTCGATGCCGTTGCCAATACCGTGGCCAATATGATTACTGTTCGCGTTGTACTGCGCTAAATTACCTTCCGAAGACTCAATCGTGATTTGACTCCCATTCTCCAGATAGACAATTCGAGTATCCGACGCTATTTCAACACCATTAGTATCAGAGCCCTCAGAGCTAACACCCCAGTTGGTAAACGTTGTGGTGGAAGGGCTTCCATGGCTATCAAGTGTCTCTTTACTACCAAGCAAGAAGCCAGCAGTATCGTCATTCGCCTCATACGTAATGCTGTCTGAGTCGAACTCAACACCATTAGCAATATGTTCAGCTAAGATTTCCTGGCCATTACTATATAACGTACCATCCTCGGGCAGTTCAGTGATGACGATTTTCAATGGAATATGAGCCGAGTCGTCTTCTTCGTCTGAGATATGATCTGAAGAACTACTGTCGGATTCAAATTGAATGCTCGTTGGGTTAAACGAATTTACTTCAACAGTAAAGTTTTCAGCTTCAGGGGCGTCATTTACCTCAATGACTTTAATAACTGATGTAGCGGTTGCCGTTGCGTTTTCATCATTTCCATCATCGATAGTGATTTCTATCTGACGATCTTCTGTATCCGGGTTCACACTTGTCGACTCAAAAGTAATCGCCTTTAGAGCGGCTTCGTAATCGTCATGAGAAGCTATGCCTTCTAGCGTAATTACAGAACCTGCATCAACAGAACCAGTAACAACCATATCACCTACCTTGGCGATAATTGTATCCGGCAAATCACCAATAATGAGTACATCACCAGAATGATGGTTGGTAAGCGTAACAGTAGCCGACTCAAGTGTTGAACCATCGACGTCATCTATTGAAATATCTGTATCAACAATAGAAACACCGCTGCCACCTTCGGTAAAGGTCGTTTGATAGTCGATACCAGCATCCCTTTCCTCAACCCGCAACATGACGTCCTGGAAGTCCTTATCACCAAGGTGATATAAGTCCTCTATTCCTATAGAGGTGGATGTACCATCTTCATTTTGGACCTCAATGAAATGATCTTTACCATCTTGATTTAATGAAGGTTCATCGAAATAAATTGGTTTAGTTACTTGGCTCGTAGATCCATTCTCATTTTCGATAATCAGTTTAGGGTAAGAGCCACTATTATCGAAACTCAGCTGATCATTATCTATGCCGTTTAACTGTGTATTCCCATTAGCAACGATGAAGAAATGAATCTCATCTGCCGGAATATTCAGTTCAGCAATTTTATCTCCGATAGTCTCGCCATGGGCACCATCAGAAATCAGAATTGGATCTGTTGGGTTACCGTTCTCATCCAGAGTATAAACGCCGATAGCGTTATTAAACCCTGCATATGAACCCTCGAAAATAATGTCTGAAGTAACACCGTTAAGGTCGAGAGTTGGTGCGTCATTGACGTTGGTCTCTTTCAGGGTCACCGTCGCTTCCGCTGTC
>DDQN01000009.1 GCA_002342685.1 Vibrio sp. UBA2441 | reverse complement strand
GGATTGCTCCGGAATATGCATGGATATCCTAATAAACTTAAATACATTCATTCATAACTGTGACTGTCGACCTACTCTACCTAGATACTTAGCATCATTGTGTTAGTATCCCCTTCTTATCAAAGAAAAATATAGAATAATTGTTGGAAATATGTTTGAAAAAGGTTTCTTTTCAGGATTGGTTAAACGTTCGAATAAAGGGGTAAAAAAGGGAAACACTGCAAAAACAACTTTTTATCGCAATCATTACATAAAAGTACACCCCGAAAGTGATGATGCTTGGGGTACCAAAATAAACGGTGAGCTCATTGTCGGCAAGCTAGACAATATCAAAAAATGCATCAACCATTGGTATGATACCAAAGCTATTGTCCCACCAGAACATTTTGAAGTACTACCGATCAGACCAACAAACCGAAAAATCGTCGATTATAAGGGATTTAAAATTATCAACGACACCGGCGAGGATAAGGATTGGTATGTGATCCACAAAGGTAAATTACTTAAGGGAACAAAGAGCGGCATTGAAAGAAAAATCGACTTAGCACTCCAACGAGCTCGAGCTAAGAAAGATGCCAAGGTCAAGAAGTCGATTGAAATGGCTTTAAACACGGACTAGAGCAAAGAGAAAGCACGGCATTACACATAATCTAAGTCCGATACCCCACTTTGCCTTATAAAAACCTCCCGACATTAGAAGGGAGGTAAAATGACCATAACCGAGATAAACATCATCTTAAATCTTATTTCATTGTTCGCATTCAGGATGCTCTGTCCATTTATTAACTCTAGACTTATTATGATCAAGCCATACATTAGCGGCTTCTTTAATTCCCAGCTTTTTAACATCAACCAAATATGATGCATAGCTAAGATCTTGACTTTTCATCTTAAATGAGTGAGCAATAGCATAAGCACAAGGTGACTTTTCCTTCAACGAAGTAGAAATAACCGACTTGAGCCAGCCTTTCTTAGGGTTATCACAGTCCCAGGGAAGGTCAGGATTTACCCCCCAGGCAGCATTGGTTTCACACTCATCATCATAATCCGGAAACTCAATAAAACCGCCCTTATAAACATACTCAACCCAATTAGGCGACCAGTTAAATATTAGTATTGGCCTTTTTATTTCCATGGCCTCAACTATTTTACGATTAATCTCATTTCCATCTTTTAGCTGAACTATCTGCATAGGTAACTTTAACGCTCTAATTCGAGCATTTTCTGGTTTTTCCCATGGGCCGGAAAAGTAAATATCAAATCCGGATTCGTTTATAAACACCCCTCGACATTGAATTAAAGCCTCCCAAGATGGTAATTGTGGACAAATATCTTCAACAAACTTGGGGTACCACCACCCTTCACGAGATTTGATTTGATGCTCAGCAGCAACCTGAACCTTATTTGCAATAATCAATTCTGTTAGTGACTTGCTCATTGTTCCTTCCCACACCTCTACCTGAATATCTGCTCTTCCTGTAGATAAGTAAAACCATTGCCCTTTAGAGGGAACCGTTATCACTTTGCTATCAACTTTCTGAGATTTGAATATATTATTCAGTACATGAGTCAGGACTTGTTGACTAGACCAATCTAGCTCAAGCAAATTTACGTTTTGCGGATGTACTGGAAAGGAAAGCAATAAGAAAGAGAGTACAGCAACTTGTTTGTTCCAGTTGGTACCTGATAAAAAAGGAGAGCGATGACGTCCTGAGTAAGTTAGTAGCATCCAATTTCCTAGTACATTAGTGTTCCCTTATTGTAGTATTTGTAAATAAATACGAGTTTGATATAAACGACATAATCAAATTTTTCGCCAGTATTGGGCTTTAACACATCAGAGAATAGACAGCAGAAAAACTGGCAGTCCATAAAGAGGTTATTAGCGTCTAATGAGACGGCAGCGATTCATATACGGCTTATGTGACACCTATATTCAGGCATCACATAAGTCCATATGAGAGGCTTCTTCCACAGCATCCTGATAAGTAGTGAAGGCATAATTCTGACATTCTGAAACGACGTTGTTTATCTCGTCCTTATGTCTTTCAATAACTTCAAACATTTCTACGGATAATGTGTCACAAATTTTATCTTTTATAATACCGAAAGCGACGTCTATGGGTAATCCCTCCCTGTAAGGACGATTTTCCATCAACGCAGAGATAATATCGGAATAAGCCAATACCTTAACACCTTCATCAAGACTCTCTTCCTCAAGAGAAAATGGATACCCGTTTCCATTGATTTTTTCGTGGTGCCTTTCGGACCAAGTTACAATCTCGGAGAACCATTCAGATGCATTCAGTTCATTCAATATCTGCCCCGTATAATACGCGTGCAACTTTATAAGATTGTACTCGCTGTCAGTCAGAGGCCCATTCTTTTCGATGATATCAGGGTCAATGCCAATTTTACCTATATCATGCAGATAACCCGCAACCATCAATTTTTTACATTTTTCTTCAGAAAAGCCCAAGTAACTGCCAATCTTAAACGCTAGGTGTGCAACCGTGTACGAATGAGAGCTGGTAAACCTGCTCCTGAAATCAATTATTTTTGATAAGGTCTGTGAAAAATCAATAATATTGTCAGCGGTCAGTTCATAGTCTAGAGAGAAATTAAGTTTTCTGAATAACTGTTCAACACCCATATTGTTTATATCAATCCAAAAAATATCTGACTTAGATGCCCGCTCAAAGGCTTCAAACACTTGTGGGTGGAAAACTGTCCCTGTCTTCTCGCGTAGCTTTTCTATCACATTGACTTTTTGGTTCAATATAAACTCATCTGGTTTGATAAAAATATCTATTCTGTCAGAAAAATGAAGTATATGACTCGCAAATAATACCTCTCCAGGCTCCATTTTGAACGATTCCTCATACTCAATATGGTGATGCTTGACAATCTGAGCAATCGTATTAAATGGCTCAAAGGTACGCAGCATACGATATCCGACGATACAATGAGGTTGTGGGTTAGTCACATCATCTCGAATTAACATATCTCGTTCTTGGACCGATAACGCGCCGATATCATGAAGTGATGCAGCCACCACTAGCTCAAAGAGCTCTTGCTCACCAATGTTCATCTGCTTAGCAATATGATATGAAATAACAGCGGTTCGCCTGTGATGAGATTTTAATAAATAGTTAAAGCTATCTATAGCCTTAATCATAGGCACTGCCAGTTCTTTTAGAGATAACTTTTCCATGACCACCTCACCTAACAGACTTTTGACACAAGAATATAATAAACTTAGTTCATATACTCTAATTCGCAAATATAATGGCACGATTACTTTGGATATCTGACTATTGACATGATGATTCCAGTGGCACAATTTGACATTGATTAATGCGTTAGCAAGGAAAGGGGCAAAGTTGTGTTGTAACCCTGTCCTCCGGTCTTCTCAGCAACGCTGCAAACCAATTTTGCAGTTACCGGAGATTGTTGGATTGACGAAGATTCCCTTGCGCACAGATTCTGCACGTAAAGATCAGGGTATGGACAGGAGTGAAAAGTGTAAGGCTGATAAAGGGCGCTTATTGAGCTGGAAAATCAGGTGATAAATTGAAAGGAAAAACGCACTAAGCTTTTGATTAGGCTAGAAACAACAAAGCCCCGACTTTCGTCGAGGCTTTGTCATATAAATAATGGTACCGGTGGGCGGACTTGAACCGCCACGCCCGAAGGCAACGGATTTTGAATCCGTCGTGTATACCAATTTCACCACACCGGCATCTTAAGGCTATTGCCCTTTGATGTTTGGCATTATACGGATGAAACTAAGGCGTGCAAGGGGAAATTCCTTAGTTGTGAGTTAGTTGTCGAATAATTCGCCACAAATTAGGCAGGCACCATT
This sequence comes from Vibrio sp. UBA2441, assembly GCA_002342685.1. Lineage (GTDB taxonomy): Bacteria > Pseudomonadota > Gammaproteobacteria > Enterobacterales > Vibrionaceae > Vibrio. The sequence goes on along the minus strand of DDQN01000009.1, from coordinate 2,395 downwards.
CTGTGATTAATCTTATTTGAATAATTGAAGCTGTCGATACCGTCAGAATCAGCCCAATTGGGTAAAAGGTTTAGATAGCAATAGCTTTTTCTATAGTATTTCGGCTATATATTTTAAAGTGGATATCAGTCAAAAAAGTTATACTACCTCAATCCTATTTTTTCGACTTTTTCATCTTATACATTTCTTTATCTGCTGAGTTAACTGATTCCGCGAGATTTTCTGGAGCCACAAGCGCTGTACCAAAAGAAAAATTAACATTAATTTTTTCACATTGCGTTTTTAGCTCTTCAAGAAATAGAGGGGTGCTCCTAGTATCACAAAAAATGACAAACTCATCTCCGCCAAGCCGGATTCTTTCTGAGGGATATTTAGACATCTTTAACACTTCAGAAAACTTAATGATGTACTCATCTCCTGCTACATGACCATAAATATCATTCACTTTTTTTAAATCATCAAGATCAATATAGATCACGTTAACTTCTGACTTATCTAAACTTATATTTTTAAGCCTATTCCTTGAACTTAACCCTGTAAGCTCATCATAATTACTATGCGCTATGTACTCCAGAACTGTTCTATGTAACCCGATAGAAAGCAAAATGAGCCCGACTAAATAGAATGCATCCATAACCAACAACGGCCTAACATTCCAAGACATTACAAGCTCAACGACATCCTTTGCCTCTATAATTACACCAAATAGGTGAGATAATATGAGGAATAGAAAGCCCAAAGACATTAACCGAGAATTAGAAATGAACTCTTTAGCTCGAATCAATATAAATAAAAGCAAAATAACAGCTATCAATTCTAGTGCGACTTCATAATAAGAAGTTATATTTGCATAAAAAAGATAAGTAATGACCATCAAAAAGGTGGAAGCAATGATACCTAACGTCAAGTATTTCTTTCTACTGAACATAATGTTCTCATCTACAAGTTCTCTAAATAATAATAGCAGACATATTGGTCTATATTGTCCTAAGCGTAGCTTGTTAGTGATCACTAGCATCATCGAAATCAGTGTTAATAATAAGCATAAGTACTTCAGGTTGCTTACTCGTTAACTTTTACCAATAGACTTCTAAGCTTACAGATACATTACCTTACAGGAAGTAACATTTGGTGAAGGCCAAACCAAAACTCACCTATACTGTTCTATATACTCCCATCATTTAAAGGTTCAGTTTCACCAATAAAGGATTAGCTCTTACACAAGTCATTGATTTGCGGTTATAGTGGTTCTACATCAACATTCAGTAACGCAGTATAAGAGCCAATAATAATCACCTGTTTAAGGGCTCATGCGTGTTATTTAACGTTAGCAGGAAGTTCAAAATGACACTGACTCGCTGGTCACCACTATGGCTATTGCTCTTGGCTTTCTGTAGCCAGGCTAAAACAATACTGGTTGTCGAAAGTTATCATGCAGAGTATCTCTGGGACCAAAGCTATAAACAAGGGTTAGAGGACACACTGGGTGCCAGCCACGAACTGGTGTACTTCGAAATGGATACAAAACGTCTCCCCGTCGCGCAACATGCCCAACGAGCAGAAGCAGCCTGGCAACAATATCTCAGGCTAAAGCCTGACCTTGTGGTTCTCGCTGACGACAATGCACTAAAATATATAGGCCCTAAACTATTTAATACTGATACTCCTGTGGTTTATTTAGGTATTAATGCCAATCCAAGAACATATGGCATTGCGGATGCACCGAATTTTTCAGGAGTGATGGAAAGGCCGCTACTCATGCGCTCTATCTTGATGTTAAAGAAGTTCAATCCAGCCAATAGAGTCCTTTTATTGCTCGATGATAGTGAGACAAGCAGAGTGCTCAAAGAGGACATTTTCTCAGGAAAAGACGCTTTGACTATTGCCGGTGTTTATATTGAACTAAAACGGATTAAATACTTTAGCCATTGGAAGACACATGTTCTAACGGCTAAAGAGCAACAATACGATGCTTTAATTGTCGGCCTTTACCATACCCTGACCAATGAACAGGGCCAACATGTCAATGCAAACGAAGTGATTGAATGGACATCAGAAAATACTCAAGTTCCTCCTTTTGGCTTCTGGGATTTTTCAATAGGTACTGACAAAAACATCGGAGGTTATGTCATCTTTGGCTATGAAGAGGGAAAACTCGCCGGAAAGATAGCGCTAGACATGCTAAAAGGGAGAAAGACGCGAGTCAGGCCTACGACTGGTGGTCAGGGCCGCTTTGTATTCAGTAAAAGACAATTACTCAAGTGGAAAATCACATTACCCTCTGATGTGTATAAAAAAACAACCTTTGTCGAATAACCGCTTCTTCTCTATCAGATTGAACAACCCCACCTTTTTATAGAGTCTTCAAGCTATGTATTGTAGTGGTACGCTGAAT
>DDQN01000033.1 GCA_002342685.1 Vibrio sp. UBA2441 | reverse complement strand
TCAGCGTACCACTACAAAGTCAGTCTTTAGCTGGAGAGTATACTGGTGTATTTCATCCATACTGGTATAACAGCAGTTTATATATTAAACCAATAGGTGCAATAAAAACTAACCAACCAGCATGTGTAAAAAGAAGTTTATTAAGGCTACAAGAGTTTGATACCTCTTCACCAGTATTTAAATATAAATATTCTATGTTGTTGGCTGCTTGGGCTGCTGATAGAAAAATTAAACTCATTGGAACAGGAGAGTGTACTGGTGAGGGGGACGAAATAATCTATGTGGTCAATCAGCCTTGATTGTGTTTTTTTGTTCACATCTTTTTGTTTAGAAATTTTATAGAGGTTAGTATGAGGCCGTTTTTTTGTTTTTTGCTGCTGTTAGTCACACCCATGTATTCTTATTCTGCACAGTTAGTTTGTAGTGGTAAGGTTGAAAATTTATCGTACCACTCACCTAACAAGCTGATGCTTCAGTTATCTGGTATGAATAGAACCGTTTTTTTTTGTAACCCAGAGGCGAACTGGACGGTATCTGGCACGACTTATACCACTGGCCCAGAAACCTGTAAAACCATGTACTCTACTTTTTTAGCGGTAATGCTTGCAGGGAAAACACTTCATAATGTTTATTTTGACGGTGATGAGGTTCCCCAGAGTTGTAATCAGTGGGGAAGCTGGAAGAATGCAAATATCAGACATTTTAATATACGAGATTAAACCCGGAGTATTAATAGGTGATAATTAGAATTTTAGTTGCGATGGTTATGTTTGTTAGCGTATCGGCTTTTGCCGCTGCTCCTTATTGTTCTACGAGTTATTGCGTTTATAACGGCAAAGTAGATAGTATTTATGTGAATTCAGGTGGCTATATATTGCTCTATTTTGATACACCAATGCCCGCGTCTGAGCCCGATAAAGCGGGTTTTTCAGTCTCTAATTTAACGGCTTCAATTTATAAGATTTCGGATAATCCAGAATTTGCTAAGTTATTTTACTCTACTGCTTTGGCCGCGCAGGCTTCAGGTCGGCCTGTTTCTATTCAGATGAGGGGCGTGGTTAATGGGTATTTGAAATTCGACCGAATCTGGTTGGCTGAATAACAAAAAGGGCAGCCAGTGGCTGCCCTTCAAGGTTTTTACTCTCTAGGCACTATTTTAGCTGAGCCTTTATATGCTCAATAATACCTTCCATTGCAATGGCGGTTTTTTCACCGTTGCGACGGTTTTTATATTCGAAATTGCCTTCGTCCATACTGCGGTCACCGATAACCACAGTGTGTGGAATACCCACTAGCTCCATGTCTTTAAACATAACGCCAGGGCGCTCTTTACGGTCATCAAACAGCACTTCGATACCCTGCGCTGTCAGATCAGCGTAAAGCTTTTCTGCCGCCTCTTTTACGCGCTCTGATTTGTGCATGTTCATCGGTACGATAACCACTTGAAACGGTGCAATGGCATCAGGCCAAATAATACCGAATTTGTCATGGTTCTGTTCAATGGCCGCGGCCACAACACGGGTACAGCCAATGCCGTAACAACCCATTTCCATCACTTGGTTTTTACCATCAGCCCCAAGAACGGTGGCATTCATGGATTTAGAGTAGTTGTTACCAAGCTGGAAGATATGGCCGACTTCAATACCGCGCTTCAGTTGGATCACGCCTTTACCACACGGGCTTGGGTCGCCTTCTTTTACGTTACGTAAGTCTGCAATTTTACCCAGTTCTACATCTCGGCCCCAGTTGATGCCGAAGTAGTGTTTATCATCCACATTCGCGCCAGCGCCAAAGTCACTCATTACGGCAACGCTACGGTCTACAATGAATGGCAGTTTCAAGCCTACAGGGCCAAGAGAACCTGGTCCTGCACCAATTAGTGCGCGGATCTCTGCTTCTTCAGCCATCTCTAACGGAGAAGCCACTTCAGCTAGATTTTCTGCTTTGATCTCGTTTAAATCGTGATCGCCACGGATGATCAGTGCAATGATGTCAGCATCAACTTCTTCAGACGCTTTAACAAATAGTGTTTTTACTGTCTTTTCGATAGCAAGACCGTGTTGTTCAACAAGCTCGGCGATGGTTTTGGCGTTTGGTGTATCAACCAGTGTCATCTCTTGCGTTGGTGCTTGTAGATTTTCTGCGGGAGCCAGTGCTTCTGCTTTTTCAATATTTGCCGCGTAATCAGACTCGCTGGAGAAGGCTATCAGGTCTTCACCGCTTTCTGCCAGTACGTGGAATTCATGAGAGCCGCTACCACCAATGGAGCCTGTGTCTGCAAGTACCGGACGGAAATCTAGTCCCATGCGGCTAAATACATTGCAATAGGCTTGATGCATATCGTTATACGTTTCTACCAGACTTTCTTTGTCTAAGTGGAACGAGTAAGCATCTTTCATGATAAATTCACGAGAGCGCATTACACCAAAACGTGGACGAACTTCATCACGGAATTTTGTCTGGATTTGATATAGGTTCAAAGGAAGTTGCTTGTATGATTTCACTTCGTTGCGAACCATATCAGTGATCACTTCTTCGTGAGTCGGGCCCAGTACAAACGGTCGGTTGTGGCGGTCTGCAATTCGCAGTAGCTCGGGGCCGAATTTGTCCCAGCGTCCGGTTTCTTCCCAAAGGTCAGAAGGTTGAACTACGGGCATTATTAATTCTACAGCACCGGCATTGTTCATCTCTTCGCGAACAATATTTTCGACTTTACGCAGAACTCGCAGACCAGTAGGGAGCCAGGTATACAGACCTGAAGCGAGCCTACGGATCATACCTGCACGTAACATTAGCTGATGGCTAATGATCTCTGCGTCGTTTGGAGTCTCCTTCAGAGTTGAAAGAAGATATTTACTGGTACGCATTTATGGTATCCGTTCATCTATGTTTATGGAAAATTATCGCTCATGCGATAATCGAGTTAAGCGGCTAATAGTATCAGCCTATTGGTTCTGTCAAAAGCGTTCTATGGCAGTGACTGTCACTATTTCGTTTCTAATCTTAAATTTAACGTTCAGATCGAACAAATTCACTGCATATTCTTTGTCGTCAGGCTTATTTTTTTTATAAGCGGGTCTTGGGTCTTGGGCTAGTACTTCGCTGATAACAGCGCGAACCTGATTTTGGTTGGCGTGAAAGCGTAACTGTTGATCCGCCAATCTACTAAAGCTAACGGTCAGTAAACTGGGTTCTTTCTGAGCGAAGCCTCCATTAGAGTCGGCGATGGAATCTGAATAGGGAATGTAGGGTTTGATATCAACAATAGGCGTACCGTCGACCAAGTCAACACTGCCCAGTTCTAACCAACACTGATCGCCCACCTGAGTAACCCCTTTCAAATCTACCGCAGACATGCCGATGCCATTTGGCCTAAAAGGCGAACGAGAAGAGAATACCCCTATTCGTTCGTTACCACCTAACCTGGGTGGACGAACCGTTGGTGTCCATCCCGCCGCTAAGTTTTTATCAAACAGGAACAGTAACCAAACATGGCTAAACTGCTCGATTCCCCGCACCGCTTCGGGAGAGTTTGCATCGCCAAGCAACTTAACCCTTGCCGTAGCACTGGGGGTCAACCTTGGCTGCCTAGGAACGGCAAATTTCTCTTTAAATGGTGTTTCAACAATTGCGATAGGGGTAACTGAGTAATCCATTGTTTTTCACTCTGATGATAACTAACACAAAATAGCACATATTCTGCTTGTAATACTATTTGATAATAATTATCATTAATAATGTTATAACATAACAATTATGGGTAAGAAATTGAAAGTACTAAGTTCTCTAAAAAGTGCCAAGAATCGACATAAAGATTGTCAAATAGTGAAGAGAAAAGGAAGGACCTATGTGATTTGTAAAACGAACCCAAGGTTTAAAGCGGTTCAGGGTAGATAATATAGTAGCAGGCACGAAAGGCGTGCCGCTTTTGTTGTTGTATGATTGTTCAGATCCGAGCTCTATGCCGTAGGTCATTTTGCTAGATAACCAACTATATTTACTAATAAATTGCTCTGGATCTATCATGATAATAGATATCTTATTTCTAAGTTTTAACAACCAAGTTGATCTGCATCCAGTGTTTACAACCAGTAACAGTTTCTGCTTAACCCCAAGTTAACCTAACCAATTAACTTATCTTATTTGGCTTTATTGCAATTTAACGTACGCAATCAGGAGAAATAGGATGACTTCATCAAGTTCAATTAATAATACCCCCCCAAAAAAGCCTTTATTTACCCGCTTTCTGGATAGTGTGGAGTATCTGGGTAATCTACTGCCACACCCTATTACCTTATTTGCCATTTTTTGTTTGGCTATTTTGGTTCTGTCCGGCATCGCTGGTTATTTTGAACTGTCGGTTGTGGATCCTAGGCCGGAAGGAACCAGAGGTCGCTCTGCTGATGGTATTATTTACGTTGTGAGTTTACTTAATGCTGAGGGTTTGCGGCTAATAGTGACTAATTTAGTGAAGAACTTCACTGGATTTGCCCCGTTAGGTACAGTCTTGGTCGCGATGCTGGGGGTTGCTGTAGCAGAACATTCCGGGATGCTGTCGGCGGCCATGCGTGGTTTGGTTATGGGGGCTTCTAAAAGGATGGTCACCTATGCGGTCATTTTTGCTGGGATTATATCCAATACCGCTTCCGAACTCGGATATGTAGTGCTTATTCCTTTGGCGGCTATGCTTTTTCACTCTTTAGGACGTCACCCTCTTGCCGGACTCGCGGCAGCGTTTGCGGGGGTTTCAGGTGGTTATTCGGCTAACCTTTTAATCGGTACGGTTGATCCTTTATTGTCAGGCATTACCGAAACTGCCGCGCAAATGATAGACCCCGAATACGTGGTTGGTCCTGAAGTAAACTGGTATTTCATGTTTGTGTCCACTTTCTTTATTACCTTTATGGGGGCGTTTGTTACCGAAAAAATTGTTGAGCCTAAACTTGGTAAATATTGTGATGAGGAAGCGTCAGAAGATATTTCTCAGGACAAAATGGGCTCATTGACCTGGCAAGAGAAACGAGGGTTAAAGTTAGCGGGTGTCACGGTTGTTTTTGTGTCTACGATTATTGCGCTGACGGTAGTTCCTGAAAATGGGGTACTTCGCCACCCAGAAACCGGGGCTGTTGCTGGCTCTCCGTTCTTAAAAAGTATTGTGGCTTTTATCTTTGTTTTCTTTGCTATTCCCGGCTTTGTTTATGGCAAGGTTGTTGGCACGATGAAAAATGATCGAGACGTTATTAATGCAATGTCTAAGTCTATGTCTTCGATGGGTATGTATATTGTGCTGGTGTTTTTTGCGGCTCAATTTGTGGCTTTCTTTAAATGGACTAATTTTGGTCAGGTAACGGCGGTACTAGGTGCCGACTTCTTGCAGTCCATTGGTTTGACCGGGCCTATGTTATTTTTTGCCTTTATCTTAATGTGTGGTTTTATTAATTTAATGATAGGTTCTGCATCGGCTCAGTGGGCGGTAACTGCGCCTATTTTTGTGCCTATGCTAATGCTGGTAGGCTACGCCCCCGAAACCATTCAGGCGGCATATCGTATAGGTGATTCTACGACCAATATTATTACGCCTATGATGAGCTATTTTGGCCTTATTTTAGCGGTGGCTACCCGTTATATGAAAAATTTAGGGATAGGGACATTAATAGCAACTATGCTGCCTTATTCACTTCTGTTTATTGTTGGGTGGAGTGTATTGTTCTATGTTTGGGTGTTTGTATTCGGATTACCAGTAGGGCCGGGTGCTGCCACGTATTACACACCATAAGAGCTCTCACACCTGGTTATACCTTAATAGAAAGCGACTCGTTGGTGAGTCGCTTTTTTCATTGCTTCTCGATATTTATTGCTTCTCGATATTCATTAGCTATCGATATAGAAAGCGTTACTTCGCTTTGGGATATGTCATCTTTTAAGTGACGTATCCTAGCTCGTTTTAGTCGCTCTTTTTATCCGTTGCCGCGTCTAATCCTTGTTGCCAAAAGGCAATTTCCATTCGGGTTGCTGTTCTGAATACTTCACAGAGCTGCTGACCACGCTGGCTATTGATGTCGATCTCGGCCAGCAGTTCATCCAGTTGTGTTGCACTCTGTTTGGCTCCGGTTTGAAACTCTTCACCAGAGTAGAGCGCTATCCAGCTTTGATACGGGTTACCCTCTAATACGGTGCTTGAATCACTCATTAAGCGATAACCTATGTCGGCATAACCGAGTGAACAGGGGGCAAGCGCAACGTACAGGTCGACAAGATCTCCTGTCATGCCGGCATCTAATACATAACGGGTATAGGCGACGGTGCCAAATGCTTCAGGCTCCGCTTCCATGTCGGCTTCGGTTAACCCCCACTGGCTGCAATAGGAGACATGATGGGATATCTCCGAAGATAACAAGGCCTGAACCGTCGGCAGCGCCATTCGCATTTGTGCCAGAGTTCGTGCTTTGTATATCGCCATGGCATAAGCCCGGGCATATTGCTTTAAAAACAGAAAATCCTGTTTTAAATAATGCAGGTAGGCTGCTTGATTTAAATGGCCACTAGCCAGCTGTTTTACAAAGCTATGTTGTGTGTATTCCTGCCACTCTTGTCTGCATGCGTCGATCAGGTCTGTATGTGTCATTGATACGATGTCCTGTCTATATTTAAAGTGTCGGAACGAAGTCAGATGCCTTTGGCTTAGAAGCGATGATTTTGTTGCTGTACAGGAACTGAGTGAAGTCGTCGTAGCGCTGAAGGTCAACGGCTGATGGACGAAGATCAAAACGAGTCAGCGTATCGTTCCATGCACGCTTGTTGAGTTCATTGTTTAATGTGTCCGGAGAGTAAGCCACAAATTCTTTCCATGAATCTTGTGGGTGGTTGATGATGTAAGTGGTCGCTTTTTCGACGGCTTTGTTAAATTTCTTAATGGCATCGGCGTCGTAATTGTTTGCGTTTGCAACGACAACCAGTTCATCGTAAGAGGGAACACCATGCTCTTCTGGGAAGAAGGCCTTTGACTTATAACCTTCAATGGCAAGTTGATTGGATTCGAAGTTTCTTAACCCGCCCCAGATAGCATCAACTTTGCCGGATGCTAATGATGAAGACAGCGCCCAGCCGACATTGATGATCTGCACGTCGCTGAATTTAATACCCGCGTTTTTTAGCATGGTGCCAACGGTGGCTTCTTCGTTGCCCGCAATAGCTATACCGACTTTTTTGCCTTTAAGGTCCGCCAACGTATTTATCTTGCCGTTATCCAGCACCATCAATGTATTTAGTGGGGTCGAAATAAGGGTCGAGGCGCGGATCAATGGTAGCTCTGCGGCAACATCGATAGTAAGGCTGGTTTGATATGAGATAGCCATATCGACTTTATTGGCTGCAACCAGTTTTGCTGGCAGGCTAGGGTCTGCGGGTTCCTGAATGTTGACTTTTAACCCTTGTTCGGCAAAAAGTCCTTTTTCTTGTGCAATAACAATCGGTCCGTGATTTGGGTTGACGAACCAATCCAGCATCAGGGTAATTTCTTTGTCTTTTGCAAACGATGTAAATGAGAGGCTGGTTAATACCAATGCCGTCAGTCCTTTGGTTATCAGACCTTTGAGTTGTTGAGTCTTCATGTTTATGTTTTCCTTTTCTATGGAACAGTAGTGAGTAATCAGAGCGTCCAGGGGATCGCTCTCTTGAGTAATTTGTCTGTAATGAAATAGAGGGCGACCGAGAAAGAGGCCAGGATAAATAAGGCGGCAAACATCTCGTCTATCATCATGCGGGCATTGGCTTGAAGCATGAGGTATCCCAAGCCTTCGCTTGAACCTACCCATTCGCCAACCACAGCACCTATCGGTGCGACAACGACGGCCACCCGGATACCGGAAGCGAGTGCGGGTAGTGCTGCGGGTAAACGTACGTACCTCAATAGTTCCCACTTGGAGGCGGACATGGTTTTGGCAAGGTCGAGGTAGCCGACAGGGGTAGAGCGCAACCCGTCATAACAGCAAGTGGTGACAGGGAAGAAGATAATCAAAGCCGCCATTACTATTTTTGAGGCAATACCATAACCAAGCCAGAGCATGAGTATTGGCGCAATGGCAAAAACAGGAATGGCCTGACTGGCGATGAGAATAGGCAATAACCAGCGCTTTACCGGTTTATATAACAGCATTTGCAGGGCAAAAAACAAGCCCATAGTTAAGCCTAACGTTAAGCCTAAAATGATCTCTTTGGTGGTCACCCAGGTATGCGCAAGTAAGACATCGCTTCGTTGGATAAGCTTGTTAAGTACCGATAACGGTGAAGGCAGAATAAACGCCGGCAACTTTAGTAAAACCACGATAAAGTGCCAGAAACCCAGTATAACTGTCGCCGTGATCAGTAATTGAATAAGGTGATTGTTTTTTCCGCTGAACGATGTTTTTTGTTCCGTTGGCTGGTTTGATATCAGGGTGACTTTAGGCATAGTCTCTCTCCAATGTCTGCAATATAGACTGGTGTAACTGAGCCAGGTGGTTATCCATCACTCTGGGTATCGTGCTTTGTGGAACCTCTAGGGGAGCGGCGTAAGCAGGGTTTCCCTGCATAATGTATATCTGACTGCCCAGCCGAAGCGCCTCTTGAGGATCGTGAGTGATTAAAATAACGGTTCGATCTCTGAGCAGTTTGGCGGATAAGTTCTGTAATTTGTGCCTCGTGATGGCATCCAGAGCAGAAAACGGTTCATCCATCAGGACGATGGGTTTGTCTTGCATTAATGTTCGCGCTAGCGCAACCCGTTGACGCATGCCACCGGAAAGCTGATGAGGTTGTTTTTGTGTGTGTTCACTAAGCCCTACGGATTCAATCAATGCCAGTGCGTTTTTTGTTTGAGTTTCGGTACGTTTTTGCTGAGAAAATTTAAGGCTGAAACAGACATTATCTAACACGTTTAACCATGGCATGAGCAGATCTTGCTGCGCCATATAGGCGATTTGATTCGGTTGCTCACCTTGTCTGAAAGAGACATTTCCCCCCCATGCAACGGTGTTATCTAAAAGACCAGCAAGGTAGCGAAGCAGGCTGGATTTTCCGCAACCACTCTTACCTAAAATACAGGTCCAGCGGTGTGCTGGGATCTGCATATTCAGGTTTTGCATTATCGGAGTATCGCTATCGAGATATTGCAGAGCGCCTTTTTTTATCTCAATCATCGAGGATTCAAGCATCGGTAATGCTCGCATAAAAATGGTGTACCGGGCCATGGCCTTTGCCGATGTCGAGTTTGTCCGCGTGCGAAATGGCGTTGGTAATATAGGTTTTGCCTAATGAAATGGCCTGTTCTAATGAGTGACCCTGAGCAAAGTAGCTGGTGATGGCGGAGGAGAGTGTACAACCGGTTCCATGAGTGTTTTTGGTATTGATTCTGGGGGAGGAGTAATGGGTAACGGTGTCACAACGGATAAAAAGATCGGTGCTGTTGGACTCTTGTTCAAGGTGTCCGCCTTTGAGCAGTATTGATCCTGTTTCTAGTGTTCTTAATTGCTCTACGAGCGCAGTCATTTTCTGTTCATTTTTAGGGGTATCTGCACCAACCAGTGCGGCGGCTTCCGGCAGGTTTGGGGTAATGATATCGGCCAGCGGTAATAGCTTAGATTTTAATGTGTTGATGGCGGATTCTTGTAAAAGCAGATCACCACTGGTGGCCACCATAACCGGGTCAACCAATAAAAACTTGGGCTGATATTGTTTGAGTTTGGCTGAGACAGCGTTAATGACATTGGCGTCGCTGAGCATGCCTACTTTTACGGCAACGATATTAAGGTCGGTGAATACCGAGTCTAACTGTGCTTCGACAAAGCCTGCGGTTACAGGAAAAATCCCGTTAACCCCTTGGGTATTTTGTGCTGTGAGTGCGGTGATGACTGAGCAGGCATAACTGCCCGTTGCGGAAATGGCTTTGATATCGGCCTGAATACCTGCGCCGCCGCCACTGTCGGAGCCTGCAATTGTGAGTACGATTGGAGTAGGGTTGTTCGCTGTCATTTTAAATTCCTATACGGGACGTATAAGAAATAACAGCTAGCCGTGACGGAACTTTGGATAAAGTGAGATCGCTGGCGAGACTACTAGTTCCCTACGTCAGTATTAACTGAATCAGGTTCAACGGGTCCCATCGAAATGGTCTCAGCTTCAGGTGTTAACCTTGGCCCCCCGACTAATATCTAAAAATCTAATTGTTGTCACCTGTAAGGTAACGCGAAGAGTGTAGCAAAAAAAATCTTTATAACACAAGAAATAAAAAAGGCTGCGATAGCAGCCTTAGAAAGTTTAGCAAACATGGATATTCTGAACAGTGACGTTAAAGAGCGATTCAGAATCTATGTTAAAGGTGTGATTACCACCCTTTAACAACACCACCTTTGAAGATGTCTGAAGCCGCGTTGTATACTTCTTCTGTTTGATATGCTTTTACGAAGTTTTGTACGTTTTCAGCATTCACGTTTTCTTCACGGGCAACAATCAGGTTCACATACGGTGACTCTTTGTCTTCAACGAAAATACCGTCTTTTTGCGGAGTTAAGTCGATGCTACTCGCGTAAGTTGTGTTGATGATAGACAGTGCTACGTCATCCAGAGAACGAGGAAGCTGTGCAGCGTCCAGCTCAATAATCGTGATATTTTTAGGGTTGCTTTCGATATCGCGTACGGTTCCTTGCAGGCCAACACCATCACGAAGTTTTAATAGTCCTTGTTGCTCTAGAAGCAGAAGAGAACGACCAAGGTTTGTTGGATCGTTTGGTACCGCAATACGAGAACCATCTGCAATTTCATCTACCGATTTAACTTGCTTGGAGTAGCCGGCAATTGGGTAAACAAAGGTGTTACCTGCGATAGCCAGCTTATAACCACGGTCTATGATTTGCTGATCCAAATATGGCTTGTGTTGAAATGCATTGATATCAACAGAGCCATCATCCAGCGCTGCATTCGGTGTAACATAATCAGTAAAGGTAATGAGCTCTACGTCTAGGTTGTATTTTTCTTTAGCGACTTTGGCTGCAACTTCGGCAACCTGTGCTTCGGCACCAGCCATGACACCTATTTTGATTTTGCTGATGTCGACTTCTTTTTCTCCACAACCAGCCAGTACAAGTGCAGAGGCTGCTGTGGCGACGGTCAATAGGTTTTTAAGGCTGAATTTCATATGGGTTTCTCCTGTATATTATTTAAGCTGTTTTTTTAGTGTAATTGTGAACGGCAACAGCTGTTACTTTCTTTATAAATAGGTGTTTGCAAATTAGAGTTTATCTGTGATCGACGCGGCGAACGATTGTGTCGCCAAGCGATTGAATTATTTGAACAAGTACGATTAGCATGACAACAGTAACCGCCATGATAACCACATCGTAACGGTGGAATCCGTACCGTATAGCGACATCACCCAAGCCGCCACCGCCAACGGTTCCTGCCATTGCAGAGTAGCTGACTAATGTGACCAAAGTGATGGTGACGGAGTTCACTATGGTTGGTAGTGCTTCTGGCAAAAGCACCTTAGTGATAATTTGGGTTGGTGTTGCTCCCATTGACTGAGCGGCCTCGACCAAACCAGATGGTACTTCTAATAGTGCGCCCTCAATTAAGCGAGCAACAAATGGAATAGCACCGATAGTTAAAGGAACAATAGCGGCAGTGGTGCCGATAAAGGTACCCACTAATAATTTGGTTACCGGAATAATGGCAACCATGAGTACCAAAAATGGTACCGAGCGACCGACGTTCACTATTGCGCCTAATATGGCATTTAGCTTGGTGTTTTCGGCAAGGCCGCCTTTTTTACTGATGTGTAAAATTACGCCCAGTGGTATTCCTACAGCGAACCCAACAATACCAGCGACTGCTACCATGTAGAGCGTTTCCCCTGTTGCGCCTAAAAGCAGTTTGCTATTGAGATCCAGCCATTCTGCTATGGTGTCTATCAACCCAGTACTATAGGACATAACCCAATACCTCTACTTTTACTTTATGTTGTTTCAGGAATTCAATGGCCGCTTCATCGTCTGATTCGTTACCGAATAACTCGGCGACCATCATGCCGAACTTAACGCCACCGGCGTAATCGAGATCAGAGCTGAGTATGCTAATGTCAATGTTAAATTTGCGGGATATTTGGCTGACCAGTGGTGCATCTACCGTTGCGCCGGTAAACTCAAGCCGCACAAGTGGATAGCTGCCCTCAACCCGCTGAGGCTGCAAACGAGCCTGATAGTCTTCTGGGATAGACAGGTCTAGCGTTGAGCGGATAAATTCGTGTGCCAGCGCCGTTTTTGGGTGAGCAAAGATTTCCCCAACGGTTCCTTTTTCTACCAGTTCTCCATCGCCAATAATCGCCACCTGATGACAGATGCTTTTAACAACATCCATTTCATGGGTAATTAACAGCATAGTGATGTTTAACGTACGGTTGATTTCTCTAAGCAGTTCTAATATCGACTGCGTTGTCGCTGGGTCTAGTGCACTGGTGGCTTCGTCACACAACAGTACTTTGGGGTCGGACGCTAATGCTCGCGCTATCGCAACGCGCTGTTTTTGCCCACCGCTGAGATTTGCAGGGTAGGTGTCTCTTTTGTCAGCCAATCCGACTAATGAAAGCAGTTCGGTGACTTTCTCATTAGTTTCGGCTTTGTTTCTTCCTGACAACTCTAAAGGAAGTGCAACATTATTAAATACTGTGCGTGAGGAGAGCAGGTTAAAGTGCTGGAAAATCATGCCGATATTTCGACGTGCTTCACATAAGTCAGGTTGTGAAAGCTGGGTTAAATCGACACCATCAACAACGACTCTGCCAGAGGTTGGTGCTTCCAGCATGTTGACACACCGGATCAGAGTACTTTTCCCTGCACCAGATGAACCGATAACACCGAAAATGGTGCCCTGTGGGATAATCAGGTCGATATCTTTCAGGGCGTTGATCGCTTTGTCTCCCTGATAAAACACCTTATTTACATTGCTGACTTCTATCATCGACTAAACCTATTCAAGCTTTTCAGAATAAAATTTTGAGCTACATCTCACTTATTAGTTGATGCTATGGCTTCGGTGATTTTATGTCAATAGATATTTTTACGTCTAGACGTCTAAATTGCCATTTAGACTGTTCTTTACGATTGTTGATTGTTTTTTGCGCTTATTGATGGCGAAACCTTCAGAATGTCTCTGAACTTGTCAGAGCAACGTTTTTTCAGACCAAGAGAAGAGAATGGATAATTGATGCTAAGCGTTATAAAGCATGTAATAATCAAGCATTAAAAGGCTTTTGAGGATGCTATTTTGGCTAAACCTGCCGTGTTTTTAGATCGTGATGGCGTAATAAATGTTGATCACGGGTATGTACATGATGAACATGACTTCGAATTTATCGACGGTGTATTCGAAGCAACCAAAAAGCTTCAGGATATGGGTTATCTTTTGGTGCTTGTGACCAATCAGTCTGGCGTTGCCCGTGGCATGTTTAGTGAAGATCGGTTTCTTTCACTTACGGAATGGATGGACTGGAACTTTGTCGATCATGGTGTTGAATTTGATGGGATTTATTATTGCCTGCATCATGCTGAACACGGGGGCGGTGACTATAAGCAAGATTGCGATTGTCGTAAACCTAAGCCGGGTATGTTCATTTCAGCCAGAGATTTTTTGAAAATTGATATGGAAAAATCGGTCATGGTGGGCGATAAAGCAGAAGACATGATGGCTGCGGAGGCGGCGGGTGTCGGCACTAAAATTCTGGTTCGCACGGGCAAACCAGTGACAGAAAAAGGTGAGAACCTAGCGACTACTGTGCTGGATAGTATTGCTGATGTGCCGGATTATATCGGTAACCGGTAACCGATCACCACTCAATTTTTCATTTAACTTTCTCTACGTATTTTCTGAACGGTATGAATAAAAAACTGACAATTCATGATATTGCTAAGTTGGCGGGTGTTGGTAAATCTACCGTATCTCGGGTTATTACTAACGATCCAAAAGTGAAGCCTGCCACTCGTGATCTGGTGGAAAAAGTCATTGCAGAATCTGGGTATGTCCCTTCTAAATCCGCCCAATCTATGCGGGGGGGCAGTCAAAAAGTTATTGGCGTTATTATTTCTCGTCTCGATTCTCCTTCAGAGAACCGTGCGGTGAGCAGCATCCTCGAATGTCTTTATAAAGCCGGTTACGACGTTGTTATCATGGAAAGCCAGTTTGACAGAGAAAAAACCAATGAACATCTGGATGTATTAAAAAAACGCAATGTGGATGGCGTCATCGTGTTTGGTTTTACCGGGTGTGATGTCAAGAAAATTGCCAAATGGAAAGATAAAATGGTGGTTATCGCCATGCATATGGATGCGGTTTCTTCCATTAACTACGACAATGCAGGTGTGATTGAAAAATCCCTCGACTACCTTTGCCAAAGAGAACTGTCTGAAATTGCTTATATCGGTGTTGACCCGAGTGATAAAACCACAGGTGAAATCCGTTTAAGCGCGTATCTGAACTGGTGCGTAACAAAAGGGATTGAACCATCCTATAAAACAGGTCAATTAAGTCATGACAGTGGTTACGCGCTTGTTGACGATGTGCTTAAACCTGCAACACAGGCGATAGCTTGTGCCAGTGATACGTTGGCATTAGGTGTCATTAAAAGGCTTCAGGAACTGGGCCGAGAAGATGTCATGGTCACAGGCGTTGGTGGAAACACCTTGCTCTCATTTTTGTTTCCCAATACCTATAGTGTGGATCCTGGATACCAACAAGCAGGGTATTCCGCCGCTAACTTACTGATAAAACAGTTATTGGGTGCTTCGGGGCAGAAGCACCTGACACAACAACCTCTGGATTAATATCTTTCTTCTTTTGAATTTATAATGCCTTGATTTTCATGTTGAAAATAAAAAGTGCTGTGATCTTGCTCAATTAATGGGACTGTTCCCATTTAATAAGCTCTCGCATTGGTGCACTATAATGACAGATTTTGGGACTGTTCCCATTTAGTGCTGTCAGGTTTGATGGTGTAAACTTTAATGAGTGAATAACGGGTGAGAATTATGAGTAAGATTGCAAAAAAAGACATTGCACGTCTTATTGAATTGGTCGGCGGGAGTGACAACATTGCGAGTGTCAGTCATTGCCTGACACGTTTACGTTTTGTGTTAAACGATACAGAGCTGGCCGATGTAAAAGGGCTGGAAGGGCTAAGCTTGGTTAAAGGCTGTTTTACCAATGCTGGGCAATTTCAGGTTGTTATTGGTACTGAAGTCGATGACGTGTATAAGTTGCTGATTGACATGGCGGGTAAAACCTCTGCGTCTAAAGACGAAGCTAAACTGGCTGCTCGTCAGAACATGAACATTCTAGAACGAGGTATCTCCCATTTAGCTGAAATTTTTGTACCTCTTCTGCCTGCCATTATTACTGGTGGTTTGATCTTAGGTTTTCGAAATGTCATTGGTGACATCAGGATGTTTGATGGCCAGACACTGACGCAAATCAGTCAGTTTTGGGCAACGGTGCATTCGTTCTTGTGGTTGATTGGCGAAGCGATTTTCTTCTTCCTTCCTGTTGGTGTTTGCTGGTCTACGGTGAAGAAACTGGGTGGAACACCCATTCTGGGTATTACATTGGGGGTTACACTGGTTTCTCCTCAGTTAATGAATGCTTACGCGATAGGTAAAGAGGTGCCTCAGGTTTGGGACTTTGGACTGTTTGTCATTGAGAAGGTGGGTTATCAGGCTCAAGTTATCCCTGCTATGTTGGCTGGTGTGGCTTTAGCCTTTATTGAGACAAATCTTAAACGTATTGTTCCATCATACTTGTATTTGGTTGTGGTTCCTTTTGTTTCGATTATAGTTTCAGTGGTATTAGCGCACTCTTTGATTGGTCCAATTGGCCGTACTATTGGTGATGGTGTTGCCTTTGCTGCTAAAGCCGCCATGACGGGTGACTTTGCAATACTGGGCGCAATGGTCTTTGGTTTCTTCTACGCACCATTAGTTATAACTGGTGTTCACCATACAACTAACGCAGTAGACCTTCAGTTAATGCAAGAGTTGGGTGGTACACCTATATGGCCACTTATTGCACTGTCTAACATCGCTCAAGCATCCGCTGTTGTAGGTATTATTATTATTAGCCGAAAGAATGGCGAACGAGACATCTCTGTTCCTGCGGCAATATCGGCTTACCTTGGTGTAACCGAACCAGCAATGTACGGTATTAACCTGAAGTATAAGTTCCCAATGTTGAGTGCCATGGTTGGTTCTGCCGTTGCTGCCGCTATCTGTGGTAGTGCTGGAGTGATGGCCAATGGGATTGGTGTTGGTGGCCTTCCGGGTATCTTGTCTATTCAACCACAATACTGGACCATTTATTCTATCGCAATGTTGGTGGCTATCTTGTTACCCGCTGCCCTAACGCTGTTCTTCTACAAACGTGCACAATCAAAAGGCGAATTAGCGGTCGCTAGCGCATAACCCCCCAATTAGAGTGGCTCATTTGGCCACTCTACTTCTTTTTTTAGGTGAGAGAATTTCTTATGAGTGTTGTGGATCAAGCCTGGTGGCGTACGGCGACTATTTACCAGATTTACCCGAAAAGTTTCTGTGACAGCGGTGATAAAGGTACCGGAGATATTCAAGGTATTATTTCGAAACTAGACTACTTAAAATTGTTAGGTGTAGAGGCCATTTGGTTAACGCCAGTATATCAGTCACCGATGATTGATAATGGCTATGATATTTCGGATTACTACGCGATTAATCCAGATTTTGGCACTATGGCCGACTTTGATGAGTTGCTCAGTGAAGCCCATGACAGAGGTATCCGAATTATCATGGATATAGTGGTCAATCATACTTCTACAGAGCACCAATGGTTTCAGCAGGCGTTAGGTAATCGAGATAGTAAGTATCGTGACTATTACATCTGGAAGGACCCTATAGAAGGTAAAGCGCCGAATAACTGGCAGTCTAAGTTTGGTGGTAACGCATGGGAGTTGGACGAACAAACCGGACAATACTTCTTACATTTGTTCGCCAAAGAACAGGCCGACCTTAACTGGGAAAACCCGAAGGTTAGGGATGAAGTTAAGCGAATTATCAGTTTCTGGGCTGAAAAAGGGGTGGATGGATTCCGTTTAGATGTGATCAACCTTATTTCAAAGCAGCAAGATTTCCCTGATGATTTAAGTGGTGATGGACGTCGTTTTTACACTGATGGGCCGAAGGTTCATGAGTACCTTCAGGAGATTAGCCAAGCAGTATTTCAAAAATATGGCTCGGTTACCGTGGGGGAAATGTCATCGACAACGCTTGAGCATTGCCAGCAATACTCGGCACCTTCAGGTAATGAACTTTCCATGGTGTTCAATTTCCATCACTTAAAAGTGGATTACCTCAATGGTGACAAATGGACAAAAACACCGTTTGATTTTATCCAACTTAAGCAGATTTTTAATCACTGGCAAACAGGGTTAAACGGTAAAGGTTGGGGAGCACTATTTTGGTGTAACCATGATCAGCCAAGGATTGTCAGCCGATTGGGTAATGATCAGCAATTTAGAGTGGAGTCGGCAAAAATGTTGGCGGCATCGATTCACCTAATGCAAGGAACACCGTATATCTATCAAGGGGAAGAGATAGGTATGACGAATCCGAACTATACGGATATCTCTCAATATCGGGATGTTGAAAGCACCAATATGTACGATATTATGGTTAATCAGGAGGGAGTAGGGCGTGATGAGATGCTGGAGATATTAGCGCAAAAATCCAGAGACAACTCACGTTCTCCCATGCAGTGGAACAGCGGTGCTCAGGCGGGTTTTTCAAAGGGTGAACCATGGTTGGATATCGCAGCTAATTACCAACAGATTAATGCGGCATACGCCGTGGATGACCAAGATTCGGTTTTCTATTTCTACCAAAAATTGATTGAGTTGCGTAAAAGCACTACTGTAATTACCGAGGGTGATTATGTTGACCTTCTGCCCGAGCATAAGCATGTTTTTTGTTACGCTCGTCGCGACGAAAAGCACACATTGATCTGCATTAATAACTTTTACGGTGTGCAAGCGAGTGGAAGCTTGCCTGAGACATTGGCGTTGGATAAGGCGCAGTGCCTGTTGTCGAATTATGCACAATCAAGTGGTATAGAGCATGCGTTCACACTTCAGCCGTATGAAACTCAGGTTTTATTGATAGAGCATTGATACAGGCTTGGGTTTAGTTAGAGAAAAAGACACGGCGGTTATAGCCGTGTCTTTTTTATTGATGCAGGTGCCGGACAATCGCCAGAAACAGGTCGCTGGCCGTTTCAAGTATATCGTCTGGAAAGTCGTAATCAGGGTTGTGTAATTGCGGATGAGACTCTCCACTACCAATACAGAAAAGCGCACCGGGCCATGTTAATAAAAACTCGGCGAAATCTTCTGACCAGCGCATTGGTTGTTGCATTTCTTCGAGCGTTAATCCCAGCAACTTGGCTTGATTTTTTACGATTCTACTATGAGGCTTAGAGTTCACTGCAGCGTTAAATGGCTCGTCCCACTTTAGGCTTACCTTGATATCGGTATCCATCTCTAACTTTGCTAGCATTTGCTGGAGGTCCGTTTTCATCTTTGAAAAGAGTGTGTTCGAATCACTTCTTAGCGTTGCCATCACTTTAGCGTAACCGGGTGATACGCCAAAGGCTTCTTCCCCCAACCTTGCATGTACAATAGTGACCAGACTAAATCCATCGTGGTTATTCGCTGGCATATCTTGTAGGTACTGAATGGTATCTATCATGGCGTTGGCCGGGCTGATACCATTTTCAGGACGAGCGGCGTGTGATGTCTTTCCTATAAATTCAATAGCCACACCAGTTGAAGCACAGGCAAAAGTACCCGGTTTTATCAGGACGGTGCCGGCAGAGTGGCCCGGTAGATTGTGATAAGCAAATACGTTATCTATGTGCTGGTTTTTAAGCCAGTCGTTTTTTAGCATTGCTGCTGCACCAGTACCTGTTTCTTCGGCGGGCTGAAACAAAAGTAATATTTTGCCTGACTCTGGCGGTGTTTGGGATAATTGTTCAGCTACGATAAGCAGTGTGGCAGTATGTCCATCATGCCCGCAGGCATGCATTACGCCTTTATTTACCGAAATGTGTTTATGAGTGGCTGTTTCTTGAATAGGCAAGGCATCGAAATCGGCTCTCAATAGGGTTGTCTGGCCTTTCTTTCCGCTGTCTGCGACACAGACTAGTCCATTGCCGCCAATGCCTTTCTGAGGTGTATAACCAAATGAGACGAGTTGCGCGTAAATATATTGAGCAGTATTAAATTCGCAATCTGAAAGCTCAGGATGTTGGTGCAATTTCTTTCGAAATGAAACTGCGTCGAACTTAATGTTATTTTCCGAATCTGTAGTCATAAAAAAAGGGTAACAAGTCACTGAATAAAGTACTTGTATACCCAATTTTCGGTTAATTCAATAGGATTTTTCTGTTCTGGTTTTGTTATCGTTGTGAATCAGCCATAGGTCACTTTATATCTCGTCGGCTTATGATTCATCGCCAACACAAGATTGAGAATGACAGCACCTAATACGGAAACGGCAATAATACTTGGTGAGACAAAAAAGAAGGACGCAATCAATATTGAGCAGTCGATCATCATCTGAGTTTTACCCACAGAAATGCCAGTTTTATCCTGAACGACTAAACAGAATACATTGAAGCCGCCAAGGCTGGATTTATGCCTGAACAAAATGAGCATACCTAGCCCCATTAATAACCCTCCTGCAATCGCGCAGTAAATGGAGTTAGCAAACTCTAAACTAATGACTAAACTTAGGTGATCGACAAAGATAGACACCAAGCCGCCGGAAATAGCACTCGTTACCGCAAACTTTGTTCCAAATCGTTTCCAGCCCAGTAAGTAGAATGGGGAGTTTAAAAGAAAATAGAGTGCACCAAATGTTAAAGGCACAAACTGACTAAATAACAACGCTAAACCAGCTGTGCCTCCAGTCAGTAAGTTGGCGGACTGCAGAAAAAACAATCCCTGAGCGGTTAAAAATGTGCCCGTCAGTATCGCTATCCAGTCTTCTTTGGTTGAATGTTTTTCCATCATGTTTCGATTATGTCGTAGAGAATAGCGAGAATATTAGATAAAAACTGTTAATTTCGGTAGCTTGGAGAGGTAATTTAAAGGTAAGGTATGTAATCTACGTTTTACAGAGTGTAAAGGTGTAAGTTGACACTGTGTAAAATCGGAATGTATGAACCAATTTCAAATGGAATATGAAGAAATTGCATGATTAAATTTAATAAGTACCTTTCTGACGTAATTCAAATTATGTAGAATATGGCCACTTATAACGCAGACGAAAACGTTTGCGTATGGATTTAATGTGTTTTTTAAGTAATTTTCAGTTTATCTGAGTCAGGAGATACAGATGCTAAAGCGTGACATGAACATCGCTGATTACGATGCAGAGTTATATGCTGCAATTCAGGAAGAAACTCTTCGCCAGGAAGAGCATATTGAGCTTATCGCTTCAGAAAACTACACAAGCCCAAGAGTTATGGAAGCTCAGGGTACTCAGTTAACCAATAAGTATGCCGAAGGCTATCCGGGCAAGCGTTACTATGGTGGTTGTGAGTATGTAGATAAAGCGGAAGCATTAGCGATCGATCGTGCTTGTCAGTTGTTTAGCTGTGAGTATGCCAATGTTCAGCCTCACTCGGGCTCACAGGCAAATAGTGCTGTTTATATGGCACTACTGAATCCGGGAGATACGGTTTTAGGTATGAGCCTTGCTCATGGTGGTCACTTGACTCACGGCTCTCCGGTAAACTTTTCCGGCAAGCATTATAATGTTATTCCTTACGGCATTGATGAAGCGGGTCAGATCAATTATGACGAAATGGAAGCCCTTGCTTTAGAGCATAAGCCGAAAATGATTATCGGTGGTTTCTCTGCGTATTCTCAGGTTGTTGACTGGGCTCGTATGCGTGAGATAGCGGATAAAGCAGATGCGTACTTATTTGTTGATATGGCACACGTAGCGGGTCTTATCGCAGCAGGTGTATATCCAACACCACTGCCACATGCTCATGTTGTTACCACTACAACGCACAAGACGCTGGCGGGACCTCGTGGCGGACTTATTCTTTCCAATGCTGGTGAGGATATGTATAAGAAGCTGAATTCTGCGGTATTCCCTGGCGGTCAGGGTGGCCCTTTGATGCACGTTATTGCTGGTAAAGCCGTCGCGTTTAAAGAAGCAATGGAACCTGAGTTTAAAGCTTATCAACAGCGCGTTGTTGTTAATGCGAAAGCGATGGTAGCGGAGTTTATTGCTCGCGGATACAATATCGTTTCAGGCTCGACAGAAAACCATTTGTTCCTTGTAGACCTTATCGATAAAGGCATTACCGGTAAAGAAGCTGATGCAGCACTCGGTTCTGCAAATATTACGGTGAACAAAAACTCAGTACCAAATGACCCTCGCAGCCCGTTTGTTACTTCGGGTATTCGTGTTGGTACACCTGCTATTACGCGTCGCGGATTTACAGAAGAAGATGCTAAGGCTCTTGCTGGCTGGATGTGTGATGTGCTGGATAATATCAATGACGAGAAAGTCATAGAGTCGACTAAGCAGAAAGTACTGGATATTTGTCAGCGTTTACCAGTTTACGCTTAATAAAAATAAACCTTATATAAAAAGCGGTCAGACCTTACTAAGGTCTGACCGCTTTTTTACATTCGATGCTATTCTTTATTGATGCTTAATGTGGTTCCGGACTTACACTTAAAAGAGTAATAACGGCGGCTCTCATTAAACTTTGAAAGACCTTCGCCTGTACAATAATCGATGTTGATATCACGCATGATTTCGAGTGTTTCTTCACTATCCATGGTGAACTTCGAACCATCAGCACAGATAATTCTGACACGACCATCGTCACTGACTGAATACACGTCAACTTCAGTGTTACATAGCTCAAAAGAAGCATCCATATAGTTGTCTTGCTGAGTATTACTTGCTGAACAGCCCATCATTAACAATGGCACAAGTACGATAAATCCAAGCTTTTTCATAGTGGTATCCTTTCAATATTCTTTTGCTACGTAATAGAGACTATTGTAATGGTAAATTTGGGTCAGGTAAAAGAGACGACAGGATTAAAATGAGAGATATCACGAATATGATGGGTGATGGGTGATAGGATTATGGGTGACCGATAGCCGGATTACTAAATGTGAATTTGTCATTCCGGAATTGAGGAACGAAATATCCGGAATCTGGTT
>DDQN01000027.1 GCA_002342685.1 Vibrio sp. UBA2441 | reverse complement strand
GCTCTGTTGTCCGGGTGGCCCGCCGCGGGTGACCCACATCCATTTTTCCGACTCGGCTGTTTTGCCTGGTTCTTTCAGCACCTGGATGCGGGTTTCATCGGCCTGCAGGTAAGTGGCGCTGTTTTGTGTGTCCCGATACAGCTGCAGCAGGGGCATCAGTGCTGGCTGCAGGTCAACTACCCAGCGGGCCATGGTGCCACGGCGGATTTCGTGACCCAGACGTTTGAACATCGCCTCTTGGCGATGCAGTGGCAGGCCATCGGCGTATTTGCCAACGATGACCTGGGTAATCAATGCCAGGCTGGCCTGACACTTACCCAGCGGGTGAACCGGACGCTTGGCGCTGAGCACCTGCTCTGAACCATCCGCCTGTTCAAAAACAGCTTTCTCTTGCCAGTATTCCAGCACCGTCAGTTGAGCGGGGATGTATTCCAGCTCTTCTTTGACCTTGCTGAAAAAGGTTGTGCTGGCACCCTGTTTTTCGGCTTCACTGAGCAGCAGCTCAATACGCTTGCGCGGCAGCGCCTTGGAGAAGGCACGGTTACGCGGCTTGCGTTCTTTACGCAATTGTTTGAGGTCGGGGCCTTCGTCCTTATCCTCGGGCAGCTTATCCAGCAACTCGTCGAGCTCGACTTCCACTTCAGCCTCGTCAAACAGGCTCATCTGGAAGGTGCTTTTTTCGCTGCTGGCAGCAAACTTACGGGCCTTGTACAGGCGGATGGCTTCTTCCAGCAGCTGAATCTGGTGGCGCGCCTGCTGAATAATTTTGTTTTGCTTTTCGAGCTGAATACTTTGGTTTTCGAGCTGGGCGCTTTGGTTTTCGAGCTGAACATTCTGGCTCGAAAGCTGGTCATCCCTGGCAGCTAGTTGCTGCTGCATTTGCTCCACCATCAACAGCAATTGAGCCGTATCGAGACGGCTCAAATCAGGTGTTTTACGGGCGGGGAATGACTGCTTTTTCATGGCCAAATTGTAGCAAAAACAGCCGCTTGCGTCACGCAAAAAACACCCTGAAAGCCATTATTTACGGGCTATCCAAGGTGTTCGTAATGCAGTTTTCTATGGCCCTGCATCTGGCTGATATCGTAACCATCCAGCAGCCAGTTGATCTGCTCACCGGTCAGGCTTAGCAGCTCATCCGAGGGCTTGGGCCACTTGAACTTTTCCTCGGCCAGCGACTTGTAATACAGCACAAATCCGTTGTCTTCCCACATCACGCACTTGATCTTGTTGCGCTGGCGATTGGTGAAGGCATAGAGCGCACCGGAGAACGGATTGTGCCCCAGCTCACGCTCGACCAGCGCGGCCAGACCCAGCGCCTGCATGCGAAAATCCACCGGAGCGCGGTACAGATAAATATCCGGCATATTCAGCGACGGGCGTAAATAGCGCGGACTCATTACAGCTGCCTCAGCATGGACAGCAGCACGCCAAGGTTGTCGTGGCCGATGCCGGTAATACTGATGCCACCTGGCAAGTTGATGCATAACCCCTGGCTGCTCAGCTGACCAATGGTTGCGGATTGCTCGACTTTGGCAAAGCCGGCCTGATTTTTGGCCTGTTCCGCGTTGGCGAATTTTTTGCGCCAATACATAAACTGGTGGTAATTCAGGTCATGCTGCCCGGTAAACTGCCTGGCCGACAGACCCGATGAGTGATGCTGCTTAACCTGCTGCTGCCAAAACGCCTGACGTTCGTGATGGTCCATGAGGTGCCCCCTGTTTCTGAAAGTGTGGGGGGAGTTTGGTCAGAAATGCAGTGCCGTAAAAGATGCTGATTTAGGGGCGCTTACAATATAGCCGTATAAATTGTCTATAGATCCATTGAGTATCGCATGCTGATCCCAACCATGGGCTGTTTGGGAAGTGATTTTGTCGATTACGGTGTTTAATATCTTTATCAAAACATCAGTTCCGATCTCTCGCTCAAATAAATTATGTTGGTGTGCTAAAAATTCGTTTATTGCCTCATAAGTCCCGATAGTAGTTGAACTACTAGTAATTAATCGGGAAAACTCACTCATAACCTTTGAAATATGACTGTCACTCAAATCGAGAAATGCAAGTAGTCGCACGCTGTTTTCAAACTTAGTTTCATGGCTGTTGAATAAACTTCGAGCTTGTATTAATCGATCTATTAAGTTTGGGAGAATTGTAAAAACAATCCATTCGGAACACTCATCACTAGCGTCCAGACGAAGTTGAGTAGAATCTTCATTTTTAAAAAATACACTAAGCTCCGATTTGAGTTCTTTTGGCGAGTAGAATTGGATGGCAGAGTAAATCTCATATTGATTGAGTTTTACTCTTTCTTTTACTGATTGACGGAGTATGGAAATTTTGACGAAGTCTCTCATAGCCGCTTTGTATGGCGCATAATGATCAATCATTATGTGATTTTTCAATGCGAACATTAATAAGTTTATGTGTGTCGAGGTTGGTTCGTCTGCATTTTTGTTAAAGCTGATTCCTCCAGCTTTTATACTTTCAACGGCTTTGGTGAGATCAAGTATTTTTTTTGTACACTCATTTGCTTTTTGATGAACGGAGTGCAGGGACAAAAAATCATACAGGGCTTGATTCTTTTTTATATCCGACCTTGGAAATTTAAAAAACTCATCTTGAAGCTCTACTTCCACTTCCTTTTCAAACGCATTCCTCTGTTCTGTAGACAAAGAGTACTTGAGCATCCATAAAATCGAATTTTTGTTAAATAGAGCTATCAATAGGAGCGAATATATTCGATGCCTTTTACAGGCCTGAATCAGTTCAGAATTTTTCTTGAATGCTATTTCGTACTTTCCATATTTATAGTTCTCATAAGATTCTGATGACAAAGATTTTATAAAGTCATTACTTTTACATTCACATACTGAAAAAGAGATGTGTTCTCGATCTTGCTTTTCTAGGTCTTGAGCTGAATCGATTTTCTCGTTAACAAAGTACATGGTTTTTCCGCGATCATTATCGTTGGGTAAAACGACACCTTTGATATGAGCCAGGGCTAAGATATAAAAGATGTCCGTAAGTTTTGAATTTCTTAGATAAAACTTCTCCTTTTCATCTTCACTAAACAAGTCTATGCGAGATAGAATCTCCAAGAATTTTTCGTGAAGCGACCTGGTGGTGTCGCTGTAGTCCGTAGTCAGGGCTCCTTGGGGCTTGAATAACTCTAATATATTTAAACCATCGTCATCGTATAGAAACCCACAGTTTGTTATCGCTCCCCGTATTTGATTATGAGTTATTGAACTTAGCTGTTTTAGGTGTTTTATACGCTCGTATATGAAACTGATAACTTCCTGCTCATCGTTCGGGTTTACTGCTCTATCATCTTGAATGATAGATGTTAAAAAAGATTGAGTTAGTGCTGACCTTTTATCTAAATGCTGAATTTCACCAATAGAATAGCTTTCGCTATCTAGCACTAATGTGGTGATCCCATGATTTTTCAAGTAGCTTTCTTGAGGCTTGTCTGTTTTGAAATTAACCAAATACATCGGAGGAGCTGCACTGGAATGACTTTGTATCCATTTCAGTATGTGCTTAAGGTTAATATCGTTATAGGAATACCCTAAAAACAAAACTGTATGTGTTGAAAATATAGACTTGATGTAGTTTTCTATTAGCGGGAAATTTCTTGAATAATTGAGGTAGTCATCTTCTTTGAAAACTATATTGTGATTTTTGAAATCCCCATGGATTTTAATAAATTTATTCGGACTGGTTGAACTGACTAAGTCCTTGTCCGCGCATATCTTATCGTAGAGATAGCCTTCCTGATCTATTGCATTTTCAATGATGCAGTCCCAGTTCGTAGTTATTATTACGCGAGGGCTTACCTTCAAAATCGTGCGATGTAAACTTGATGGAGTGATGTCTTCAGTAAAATATTTCTTTAATGTTTGGTTGTATGTCTGCTCTCCAAACTCAAGATAATATAGTTGAGCTAGTTTTAAATAATCTAGCTCTTCAGTTATCGCTAAATCTGACTTTAGTTCAGTTATTAGATCACTCCACGAAGGCAGGCTTATATAATCACTATCAGAGCTTTTTGATATACCTGCACCGACAAATATAGCTAATCTATCGTTTTCATTAGCTTGCTTTATGTTTTTAATATGAACATTGTGTAGGTGCATTCTAAAATCCCTTTGCTTTTTGATGGTTGTATTAATTCAGAGTTAGCCTTGTGTTCGCTTTGGGTCGAAAACGAGCACTATTTCGGTGCCTATAACGTTTGGTTAAGGGGCGGGCTTTAGCCCGTCCCAGTGAGCGAAGCGAACGATTTGAACCAGTTGTGTACGCCCAGCATGGGCATGAACTAATGAGGTGAAAGTCCTCTGTAGGAAGGTCACCATCCTTAGCGATTTATGATCGTTATTAGATGTTAACTACTAGCGAATGGCAAGGGCAGCTCCGCGAGGAGTTGTCTGGAGGAAGCCGGACGCAAAGCTGCGAGCTGATGAACAAAAACATCATATGAGGCGTAGGCTGAAGGCGAGTTGGCACAAGACAACGAAGCCATGTGATCTAACGACCACCGTAAATGATGCAGCAGTGCAGTGACAGTACATGCTCTTATCTGGGGAGATCTGCTTAACAAGCGATCGGTAATTCACCAGTGAGGCTCTGGTTAATAAGTGCCTTGGCTCTAAGGAATGTATCGACCTTGGAGAGCGAATTAGATGCAAACCGATAGCGCGAACAGAGGCAACTCTGTGAGTGATTAAGCAGAAGTCAGCAGACGGCATAGTAGCCAAACGCCCATCGTAATGGTTGGGACACGGTGAAGGCCTGAACATTAAGAACAAAGGAGGAGCCTTGTCACACTTGAACACACGAACGCCGTCCGGCGATGACGTGACTCAGCGTAGCGATATGAAGCCAGCCTTTAGCAGCGATCTATTCGAGCACGTGCTGCAGGAAGATAACCTCTCTGCGGCATGGAAACGCGTTCGAGCCAATAAAGGGGCCGCTGGCATCGATGGCATGACCATCGATGAATTCCCCGCTTGGGTAAGATCCGGCAACTGGAAAGCATTGAAACAACAACTGGTAACAGGCTGTTATCAACCCTCACCGGTAAGGCGTGTTGAAATAGCTAAACCAGATGGCGGCACTCGTCAGCTGGGTATTCCAACCGTTATTGACCGCGTTATCCAGCAAGCCATTGCCCAAGTATTAACGCCCATTTTCGACCCAGACTTTTCTGAACACAGTTTTGGATTCCGTCCAGGTCGTAATGGGCAGCAAGCGGTTAAGCAGGTACAGAGCATCATCAAGGAAGGACGCCGCTTCGCGGTAGATGTTGATCTGTCGAAATTCTTTGACCGAGTTAATCACGATTTACTGATGACGCGCCTTGGCGACAAGGTGAAAGACAAACGTCTGCTTAGACTGATTAAACGTTACCTAAGAGCTGGGTTTATCGATAACCAGCTCTTAGGCGAGAGTCGAGTCGGTGTACCTCAAGGTGGACCGTTGTCGCCGTTACTGGCGAATATCATGCTCGACTCTTTGGATAAAGAACTTGAAAAACGCGATCATAAGTTTGCCCGCTACGCGGATGACTTCACGATTCTAGTGAAGAGTCAGCGAGCTGGAGAACGAGTGCTGCGCAGTATCAGTCAGTACTTGCAAAGCCGTTTGAAGTTAGTGGTCAACACTGACAAAAGTCGTGTGGTTAAAACCAATGAAAGCCAGTTCTTGGGCTTTACGTTCAAGGCGAATCGCATTCATTGGCATCCGAAAACGCTGCTGAAATTTAAGCAGAATGTTCGCAAACTCACGAATCGCAACTGGGGCGTGTCAATGAAATACCAGCTATTTAAGATCAGCCAATATTTACGCGGCTGGATAAACTACTTTGGTATTGCCAGTGGCTATCAGCACTGCGTTGAGCTGGATCATTGGATCCGGCGCAGGGTGCGAATGGCCTATTGGCGACAGTGGCGCAAGCCGCGCACTAAAGTAAGAAACTTAATGCGGTTGGGCGTTCATGTGCAAGCTGCAGTTGCATGCGGTATCACCAGCAAAGGCCCATGGCGTAGCTCTAAAACTCCGGGAATTAATCAGGCATTATCAAATGCTTACTTAAAATCTCAGGGTCTGTACGCATTGCGCGATGGTTGGATTAAGCTTCATCATTCTTGATGAAACGCCCTGTGCGGAGCCGCATGCAGGGTGTTGTGGGGGCTGAGGGCTAGAAACCCTCGGCTACCCGATTAGA
>DDQN01000035.1:12147-15326 GCA_002342685.1 Vibrio sp. UBA2441 | reverse complement strand
CCGATGTGTCGCTCCAAATTGAAGAAGCCCAATCAGAAATGGTTGGGCTTTTTTACGTCTCGAGAAAATCAAAGAAACATTTACAGAATCTGTACTAGCCATGTAATATTCGGTCAAAACAAAACCAACTCGTCACATTAGATTTACTCTTAGGTAAAGGATTTTCTTTAATGATATATTCATTTCACATTAAGTTAACCGCGATTAATAACAATAAATACTTCCAAGCATTTACCGTTGCGGTTATTATTCTTGCCGCATTAAGCATTGGTGCCAATACGTTTGAACTTCCCAATAATTTTCAAATCATTATTCGTTGGCTCGATCAGTTTATTTTGTTGTTTTTTCTGGTAGAAATTATCATCAATTTCTTCTCTTACAAAAACAAACTCGATTTTTTCAAAAGTGGTTGGAATTGGTTTGATTCAGCCATCGTTATTGGCAGTTTAATCCCCACCGCTGGGCAAGGTATCCTTATTGCTCGACTGCTGCGTGTATTTCGCGTGCTACGGTTGGTCTCAGCAGTACCTCAACTTAAACTTCTAATTAATGCCCTATTTAAAGCAATTCCCAAAATGGGCTACATCGCCGTGTTGATGTTCATCATCTTCTATATCTATGCTGTTGTTGGAAGCTTAGTATTTTCAGATATCAACGATGTGTTGTGGGGAGATGTATCCATTTCAATGCTAACGCTATTCCGTGTCGCCACGTTTGAAGATTGGACAGACGTCATGTATGAAACCATGGAAGCCTACCCAATGAGTTGGGTTTACTACCTCACTTTCATCTTCTTAACGGCGTTTGTATTTTTGAATATGATGATAGGTGTAGTGATAGAAACAATGACAACTGAACACGCATTGGCAGAGCAGGATAAAGACTCGGAAAACCCATTAGTCAGCCCTGAACACGAACCAAGGCAGATATTTGCAACCCATCAACAAGTCGAATCAATGCAACGGGAGTTAGCAGAAATAAAGGCGCTACTGCAACAAAAGAACAATAGCGCATAACTGGTTTACAAGTATTTTGAGTCAAGTGGACTCAAACTCTAATAAAAACATTTAAAGGGTTGCTGTCCGCTTTGTCTGCTGACGAGATTTTAAGCCGATAGATCTTGCTTTCAGCTTTCCATACATTTATTCATGTCAGGCTGAAAAGTGACCGTGCACGTTATTGGACAATTTTGAGCAAATTGAATTTACTAAAAATCAAACTGGTATTACATAACTATGCTGCCATGAGGATTTTAGAGTTGCGTGGCCTGGTGGTGGAATTAGCAGACACAAGGGGTTTAAAATGCCTCGGCGTTCGCGTCGTGTCAGTTCAAAGCTGATCCGGGGCACCATCTATAAAGTCTGCGTTCTTTGAATGTAGCATGCGACACTAGCTCAGTTGGTAGAGCGCAACCTTATCGAGGTTGAGGTCATCGGTTCGAACCCGAAGTGTCTCTCCAAATTTCTTTAACTAGAAAGTGCTTCATGAGAAAAAGTGTTTTTTGTTTATTTCTGATAAGCCGTACAAATGTTAGAACAAGCAAGTTCACTGAGCTTTAAACTACCTTTACAATCACGCACAAGACATTTCAATAAAAAATATTGTTTAATGTATCAGTAACGATACATGCTTTAATTACATAGGTTCTGAAACTATGCCATATTTATACTATTGAAGTTCCTTAATTACTGTGTTGCTACACTTGAATGCTGTAATCAATGTTATTTATTATGGATACAATTGATAGTGTTAACTTGAAAAACCAGCGTTCTGTGTTGGTACTGAATTTGACCAATGAATGTTATAAGTGGGATGAGCATTTCAATGATTTAAATTGGCATGGCATTTTTTGTGTTTCCGTAAATCAAGCGATCAACCAGCTTACTACGCAGGATATTAATGTTGCCATCGTAGTGATATCTTCCGAATATCAGCAAATTGTATTCGAGGCGCTTACTCGTATTATGGAGGTTAAAAAGAGTATTATTTGGATTGCGCTTTCTTCAGATAATAAATTCCTGGAATATCAAATGGTTAAAGAATGCCCCTCGTATTTTTTTGATTACCATCATCTACCTATAGATTGGGAAAAGTTAGGTCATACGCTAGGTCATGCGTTGGGAATGGTTTCCTTGAAAAGTATGGAAGTTCAGCATCGCGTAGAATACTTGGAAAAAGGTAACGAAATTTATTTTGGAAGTTCTTCCGCTATTCGTAGTTTAGCATCTGCTTTGAAGAAAGTTGCAGCGGTCGATGCGACGGTGTTAATTAGTGGTGAAACAGGAACTGGCAAAGGTTTATATGCTCAGTGGCTTCATGAGAACTCGGCAAGGAAGGAGGGGCCATTTATTTCTGTGAACTGCGCTGCATTGCCTACGAGTCTTATTCACTCAGAATTATTTGGTTATGAAAAAGGAGCGTTTACGGGGGCAACTAAGAAGCACCTTGGTCATATTGAAAGGGCCGAGAAAGGTTCCATATTTATCGATGAGATTGGAGATTTAAGCCTTGAATCGCAAATTAATCTGTTGCGGTTTCTTGAAGATAATACTATCGAGCGCTTAGGAGGTGCAGAAAGAGTCACCATCGATTGTCGAATTATACTTGCATCACATGTTGATTTAGAGGCCGCAGTAGAGAAAGGGCAGTTTAGAGAAGACTTGTATTACCGACTTAATATCCTGAACATTCATGTGCCTACCCTGAGAGAGCATCGAGAAGATATCGAGTCTCTTGCTTTACATTTCTTGCAGCGATATAACACTCCGGAAACTACATGGTCGTTTTCAACAACGGCAATTGAGGTTATGTTGCAATACGATTGGCCAGGCAATGTCCGAGAGCTTAAAAACCGAATTCAGCGCGCGGTTGTTATGTCTAATAGTCCATGTATTAGCTTTCAAGATTTGGGTATTAAAACGTGGGTACACTCACCAGAAGCCAAATTAATTAAGAATGATCAAAAGCTGGACACTGAAGCATTGCTTAGTGCTATTCGACGAAATAATTATAACATTTCCGCTGCGGCTAGAGAGTTGAAAATATCTCGTCCTACATTCTATAAGTTGGTTAAGAAATGTAACATTAAGATTTGATCTAAACTCTGTTCAGCATAAATCTGTAAACTTGTAAACTTGTAAACTTGTAAACTTGTAAACTTGTAAACCTGTAAAC
Organism: Vibrio sp. UBA2441; assembly: GCA_002342685.1. Lineage (GTDB taxonomy): Bacteria > Pseudomonadota > Gammaproteobacteria > Enterobacterales > Vibrionaceae > Vibrio. The sequence goes on along the minus strand of DDQN01000035.1, from coordinate 12,152 downwards.
CTGTA
>DDQN01000035.1:0-12061 GCA_002342685.1 Vibrio sp. UBA2441 | reverse complement strand
TAAACCTGTAAACCTGTAAATCCACCATAACCACTTGATCATTATATTTTTTTTGTTTAATGAGCCGCTGTCTGCATCAAAATAACCTTGATAATATGCAATTTATAAGAACTCAATTTGAATAAATTCACTTGGATATTTCTATAAATCAATACTTTATGAATTAGGCGCGTTTATTGCTCTACTGACTACTGAATTGGTACATGAATGTTATAGCGAATTATAAATAGCCGTTGGTTCAATAACTTGTACCTTTGACTTAACCACAGGTCTTTGACTGCAAGAAAAAGATCTGTCAGTCGGTAGTATAGGAGATATTCTTATGAACTTTATAAGATTTTGGAACATCATCAAATTATTATGTATAGGGCTTTTTTTAGGTGTGTTCATGACAAATGCCTACGCAGTACATGATAATGGTGTATTTGAACTTGATGGAAATGCATTTGAAGAGGAGGTTGTTGGAGATGATTGGGAAGTATTGCATAACGGTGGAGGTAGTGCTTCTGTTTTTACAGGGATAACAGCAGACCCGTCACCTCTGACTATTTTTACTGGTGGACGTAAAGATATCCAATATATTTCTCAATGGTCTCATAAACATGGTTCTGTTCCGGATAAAGACGATTTAACTAACGCGTATGCTGCAGCGTATGGGGTTCCAAATGAGGAAGAGCCTCCTGTAGATGAATTGGTGGTTTATTTTGGTGCGGATCGATTTGCAAATGTAGGCGATGCCTTTATGGGGTTCTGGTTCTTTCAGGACGAAGTAGTTGCTCTAGCTGATGGTTCTTTCTCTGGAGAACACAAGCCCAATGATACCTTGGTATTGGTCGATTACCCTCAAGGGGCAAATGAAGTACCCTATATTGCCGTTGTGGTGTGGGATACAAATTGCCCTAAAGCCGCGAGCAATAACCCAAGCCCCGGTGATTGTGCTGCTAAAAATCTTCGCATGAAAGCAGAGTCAGACAGTGAGCTTGGCAGCGCAGAGTGTGGGCAAGAGGGCGATGATGAAGTATGCGCAATAACCAATGACAAAGCTGAAAGTTCTCCTTGGTCATACACCCCTAAAGCGGGCGTTTCAGGCACATTTCCTGCTGAAAGCTTTTACGAAGGTGGTATTAATTTGACCCGAGTTATAGGTGGAGAAACCTGCTTTAGCAGTTTTATGGCAGAGACGCGTTCATCAAGTTCATTTACCGCAGCGTTGAAAGACTTTGTGTTGGATGACTTTTTATTATGTGGTATAGAAATTGTTAAAACCTGCCCTACTGGAGATTTGGTCTCTAGCGGAGATGCCATTGAATATCAATACAAATTAGAGGTTACAAACACAGGCTTTGGTACTCTTTACGATATCATGGCAACAGATATTACTGCAGGAGAACAAACACCAGTGGGAGCTTATCAATTTAACTCCGCTAGTTTAGCTGCTGGTGCTTCGGTCGAATATACAGGTTCATTTATAACTATTACTAATGGCATTAGAAATTATGCTAGCGTAACTGCCGCCGTTAAAACTGGTGGAGGCGTCGCTGTTGATGCGAGTGATGATATATTGTGTCCTGGGCTTTCAACACCAGGCGAGTTAAGTGTTACTAAAGACTGTTCTACTGTTGTAGAGCAAAATGCGGCGGGTAATTACGGGTTACGGGTGAATTATTCAGGTAAAGTCTGTAATGATTCAAAAGTCAAAATGGAAGATGTTATTTTGACTGAAATCCACGACGGATTATTTGATGTCATCAACATTGGAGATCTTGCTCCGAAGAGTTGTGAAGATTACAGCGGTAGTTATATCCCTACACCGCAAGGGGATGAACTTGCCACACCATTACCAGGCAATGAAGTAAGAGCCTTTACTGATACTGTTGATGCGTTTGGTTACACGGTTATATTTGGTGATCTAGTCGAAGCTTTGCAAGCGGAAGCTAGCTGTAAACTATGTCCGGATTGCCCTGACTGTCCGACAGAGTAAACGTTAAATAATGATGAAAGCAAAGCATAAAAATGCCTGTCGCTATGGCGACAGGCATTTTTTAAGTATTGGTGTTATTTCTTTTTGCCTTTACCAGATGGTTTTGGTTCTGAGTCTGATGTGGACTCTTCCAGAGTAATAGTCACTAAAGCAGTAGAGGTTGAGAAACCATCGCTTATGGTATAGCTAAAACTATCGTTATTTTTGAATCTTCTTCCTGGAACGTAGAGTAGTGTACCATCAGACAATTGTTCAACGCTGCCTTTACTCGATTGTGAAAAATCAATTAGAGTGACTGACTCTGGAGATGTCATACTATCGTTCATCAATACATCGATCGTCGTAGCTTCAATCGCTGTTAAGATAACTATGTCGTCTGCAGCGGTTAATGTTGATACTTCTTGTTCAGTAATGGTGTATGAAACGCTGGCCATAGAACTAGAGTCTGCTTGCTCAATATTCTCTGCAATCATCGGAATTGTATAGGCTCCTGTTGTTGCTTCGGCAGGCGAGGTGACCGATACAACAACCTGACCAGACTCTCCAGAAGATAAACTTATTTGCTCATTATTCGCCTGCCAAGCGTCTGCTAGCACGGCGCTGATATTATAAGCAGCATTGTTACATGAGACAGAGTTATTATTAGTTATGGTGAGTAAATACTGCACTTGTTCACCGGCATTCACTGAACTTGGTGTTAGGGTTTCTGCAAACAGCGATGGGGAATTAGTCGTACAAACTGGGCTGCTGAAACTGACATTTACTTCAGCGATACCGTTGGCCGCACTAATCAGGCTAAGTGTCACGCCAGAAACGGGGTCGGTATAACTGCCTCCTACAGGCATTGCTGGATCATACCAATCGTTTCTGCCATATACTTCCCTGTACTGAGAATCAGTTTTTAGATGTAAAAGGTGGCTGCTATTAGCATCTCCTTCGGTTGCTACTCGAACAATTACCCCGTCGGTTACATCTCCACGGAAATATCGGTAAGAGCGGTCTGATAGAAAGCTGTCGAAACCTTGTGCTTGTCGGTATTCAATATAAAACCAACTATCTAGGCCTGTGACAGGGTCAACACCTCTAGGGATTTTTATCGTTGATGGTTGTTCATAGGTCTGAGTTTCGTAGTTAGAAATAGTGTAAATGCCATCTTGAGCCGCATTGATGATACTGGATGAATACTGACCATTTAACCAGCCTAACTGCTCTTTTTGGATAGTATTGAAGTAACCGATATCTGGCTTACCCATGACATCATAAGTATCACCATATTCTATAGATAGGCAGTTTTCGCTAAGCGTTTGCTCACCACAATCCAATGCATGTGAGTGATGAAGGCCAAAGTTATGGCCCAGTTCATGAGCGATGAGTCGGGCAGTGAATATCCCATTGATATAGGCTCTAGATGGGCTTTCCTCCATAGTACCTAGCCCCTCAGAAATGCATGCGGTGTTTGTCATTAAATAAATAATACGGTCATACTCGTTAAGAGCTATACCAGATGCAATTGCACTTTCATCTGCTTCTTGTTGAACAGAAGCAAAATCGCAGACTTGGTTTGATAAAGGCAGAGTAAACCAGCCAGCAACCTGGCCGGACAGCCAAGATTGACCATAAGAGTTTTGTTGATAGAAGTCATTCACCTCACCAAATACTAGGGAATCTGCCTCAGTGGATGTTAGCGGTTGTTCGCTTGGGTTTTCTTGGAAATTTACCATGAGCACTAGTGTTTTTTGCTCACCTGTCGTAGGTAATGCTGCTACGGCAAACGCAGACTGTACAAAAAAACTTGTTGCTATTAATCCCGACAATAAATATTTAAACAGGGTGGAGACAGTAGGATTTGATGTTGAGAATATGCTTAACATATTATAAATATTTACCATGAGTATCGCTTCTATGTTTGTTAAGAATTACAGCCAAATCCAATCTAGGTCTGTGTATAGCGAAGCATGCTAACAAAGGTGGTGGTTAAAAACTAGGCAGGTCTTGTGCGTGATTTGATCTCGCTTCCAAAATCTTAATGATAAATTTGTTAATAGTGAGAATGACAGAAAATATACATAATGATGGGAAAATAGATTGAACTTTTTAACATGAAACCAACCATAAGAACCAGTATCTACTTACTACTAGTTCAAGAAAAATGCTGCGAACGTATTTTAAATTACATATTGTGAACTTATAAATAATGATGAATTATTCATATTAGTAGTGGTTTTAAGTAGATTGTCATCATTATTTGAGGCAGATAAGTGAGCTAAATAATGAATTATTCCCTGCGTGGGCGTAGGGTGTGAAAACAATATCTATTTATCTGTTCTTTGGCAGTTTATGGGCAGTGCCGCTCTGCCTTCCGCCATAAGGATAGGTAAGGGAAGCTCAGGTAACTAACGTTTTAGAGATATCAGGAAATGCATTTAGCATTGAAGCAATACTCGCATTTTCAAGATAATCAAACAATACAGGTTCGGGTGCAAAGCTTAAGACCAATGGTATGTAATAACCTAGAATCGCTCCATAAATCAAATTGGTTAAGATAAACAAAACTAGTACCGTTTTACCATTCGACGCTTTTTGCAAAAATGATAGTGCCTTATTCACTAATTAACTCCATGAAGTTTAATTCAGCGAACTAAGGCTAACGCATATATCTGTACTAGTTCAGCTTACTTATGTACCCCTTTGTTATTCTGTAGCTCGTAATGTCCACTAACGGCCTTTGTTGCGAAGTACTATCACCTGGTAATTCATTCTACCGTCAAAAAGAACCGTCAAACAGCGATTCTAAGCGTTCAGGATGCTCCATAAGCAGGTTTGTAGCATCCAAGTATTGATACAGTCCATTTCCGTCGAGCTGATATCCGTTTATCTGACCTTTGGCTATGTTAAGGCCTTTTTTTCTAGCATCTTGTACCAATCTGGTTGCTTCTAATAAACGATATAGATTTCCATTGCATTGCGTTTCGACCGCAAGAATTTCAGTTCTCAATTTATTATTCAATTCGTACAGTGGTTGTTTTTCTTTTTCCAGGTCTACGCATGGGGGAGAGTATTTACGATGTAGCATAAGCCCACCTAAGTATGCTGCTAACAAGCCGATGGCAGTATACATGTTCACACCTATGGTCAGGTAGCTAATTACAATGACTAGTGACGACAGTGCACTTATCCAGCCTAGTCGATATAGGATTTGAATTTTAATCTCTTTACGTTCGGCTTTGAGGATTTGAGAATTCAACGCGAGTAGTTGTTCACAACCGCTTTTTAGATGCTTTTTATATAAGGACATCGCTGCTGAGATATCGGAAGATTGTACGTGATGCATAGAACTAACATCTTCATTGGCAATAAATTTGTCAGGCGTAATTTTACTGGTGTTCTCGTGCTGCTTTATATCCGTCGGATTATTATGACTATAATTTAACTCTCTGAGCTGTTCATTCAAAACGATTTCAGTTGAGTTTTCGTTTTCTTGATTTAAATGGTACAGGAAGAAAGCGATCGTACTATCAATCAGAGCCTTCTTATTTTTTGCTGTCGTTAATTCTGTATCTGATGTCAGGGATGCGAGGCTAGTGAGGTGCATTGCCTTCAGGTTGCGCTCTTCAAAGAGTAATTGCCCTTGCAAGTGGATACATTCTTCATCGTCATTAGCGTTGATGAATAGTCGCGAGTCAAAGTCGCTATCGGATTCCGAAAACTCAATTTCAATGATTTGAGTATTTTGTCTGGCGCTGAATTTCGTTCTCATGATTCTCTCTGAAGTCTGTGCTTTGATGATTTAAAATTTAAATGTCATCCTGGGATTAGGTTATCAGAATAGTGTTGTGTGATTGTTTGACCCGTTAGGTGGTAAATATCACCTTTAATGGTTTAATTGGTTTTTATATTTTTAATTACAAGTTATGTGCAACAAGTTATTATCGTTGGGCTAAGAATGCCGGTTGGCGTTCTTATTCCCTTCAGAAAATACATCATGAAGTTGCTTTAGCATAAGGCTGCCGTAATGAGTTGATTATTTGTTCTTAAAAAGGATGTCATGGAAAGCTATATCTATTTCTTTCGTCAACAGTGGCCACTGTTGTCGTTTGGTTTTTTAACTGTATTTGTTGGTAACTTTGGCCAGTCCTTTTTTTTGAGTTGGTATGGCGCTGACATTCAGAGAGACCTAACTATCTCGGCCATGGACTACGGTATGATATATGCTGTAGCGACGCTCTGTAGCAGTATTACTATTATGTTTGTTGGTAGTATGGTCGATCGGTGGAGCGTGCGGCCGTTCATAACAGTTGTGGCAATTATACTGGCTGCTGCTTGTGTATTAATGGCTAATATCATGTCACCAGTAATGTTGTTTGTTGCCTTCTATGCACTAAGGCTTACGGGGCAAGGGTTGCTTCCTCATACCGCACAGACAACGATGATCCGTTCATACTCGCATCAAAGAGGTAAAGCCATTAGTGTTGCGGGCAGTGGCGTTGCGTTTGGTGAAGTTGTTTTGCCTATCCTTGTGGTCGTGTTGATTAACTGGTTAGGATGGCGTTCAAGTTGGCTTGCATTGTCTGGGGTAGTTGTTCTGGTCTATTTGCCTTGCGCTTATTATTTATTATCTCAATCAACGACATTAAAGGCGGTCGTCAGATCTATTCATTCTAATAATCAAAGTGATAATAAAAGTGGTCGCAGAGAAGTGCTGGCAGACTGGCGTTTTTGGGTTATTTTACCTTCTACTTTAGCCGCCCCTTTTATCGTGACGGGTGTTTTTATTCAGCAGAATTTTTTACTAACTCAAAAAGATTGGACACCTGGTTTATTGGCAAATAGCTTTATTGCTTATGGCATCATGCATTGGTTAGGTTCAATGGTTACGGGAAGTTTAGTAGACAGATTTAGTGCTAAAAACTTGCTGTCTTATATGATGATTCCACTTTTCTTAGGGCTTTGCATATTAACTTTTTTAGATCAGAGTTGGTCCGCTATATTATTTATGACTTTTTTTGGCGTGGGCATTGGGGCTTCAAACCCAATTATTAATGCTCTATGGGCGGAAATATATGGTGTGGAGCACATTGGTGCGATTCGATCCATGATGACCTCCTTGATGATTCTTTCAACGGCCGCTGCACCGTGGTTGTTTGGACTTTTAATAGAGCAGGGTTGGTCAGGCGAGTCTTTATTTGGTTCTCTCGCGGTGACCATATTTATCGCAGGATTGGCGGTAATACCTGCACAGCAGTCGTTTTTAAAACACTAATTCGAAGGGGACTTTTTTACTCTCTTTTCCGTTAATAATAATAGAAAGTTGATGAGTACCTTCATAGAGTTTACGGGTTGTGATTGGTTTGAAGCTTTGATTTCTGATTATTGGGTAGCTTTGATTTGGCTCGATGTTCCGTTCGCTGATTTTAAAGACTTTTCGTGAAAGCGTACCATTATTTTTTTTAAAATAAATGCCATATTCAAGCCTCAACTTCGTTGGCAAAGCGCTGTTGTTTAATAGAGTAAATGAGAATGTTAAACTCGCTCCCAAAGTGACTTTTGGCTCAGGAATCATTAAGTTGGATAGTTCAATATGGGCGCTGTCGAAACCAAAGAGCTTTAAGGCTTCGGGACTGCCTTGTTTTAACAGAGTTCTGCAGCCATGTTTTACCAACTTATCGGTTTCTTTGCTGAGACCTAACCATTGAGTCGAAATTTTAATGACAACGTCAGGGTTGTCTTTTGCTATATCATTGAGATTATTCGCGACACTTCTTCTTACTATTTCACAGTTATCATGTTTAAGGTTGTTTAATATAGGCAGTATCTCAGATGGGTTATGTTTAAAACTTGGTAGTGCTATAGCCCAAGGGAGTCTAGGCCTGCTTCCTTCGCTGGCAAGCCTCCTGACCATATGATGGTGATGATTAGACCACTGTAACATTTGCTCGATCATTTGCTCTGGGTATTTTAAAATGTACGGCCGAACGGCAAACTCACAGCTGGTAAACTGGGTTACAACCTCAAAAGCAGAAATAGAACTATCATAGTCATCCAATCCATACATTGAGATGTACTCTGGTATAAACATGTATTCAACGCTTTCTTCTTTGATTCCGGCTAGCTCAAGGTTCGCAATCAGTTGCTTTATAGAATTTGCGGCTTGGGGAAAGTTGTCGGGTAGAAAACAGTGAAGTACACGAGCAGTATGCCTCATTCTTTCTTTTAACTCGTATCCATCAAAGTCATCATTAAAAATTAATTTAATAAATGCGGTTTTATCAAATGCAGGGATAGTAAGGGTTAGAGTATCGGATAACATTGCGTAAAATGATTTTGAGTAAATGTCTTTAAATAAACTACTCATAATGCCTTATGCTCCATCCTTTTTAATCTTTACTGCAACTGTACATGCATACAGTTGCGATGTAAATGATGTTTCCATTTTATGGTGGAACAGGGGCAGTTTAAGTTGATACTTGTGAATAACTGCTATTTCAAATATTCGATAAAGTCTTGTAAAGGCATTGGCTTACTAAAATAGTAACCCTGTAGGTAATCACAGTTCATTGACTGTAATTGAGATGTGACTTCTTGGTTTTCTACGCCTTCGGCAACCACGCTGCATTGAAGGTTTTTTGCTAGATGAATAACCGAATTAACTATGGAGTGGTTTGAATTGTTTTTTTCCATATCGCTAACAAATGAACGGTCAATTTTAATTTGAGATATAGGAAGATCTCTTAATAACGAAAGAGATGAAAAGCCTGTACCAAAGTCGTCGATACTAAAAGTGAAACCAAATTCAGTCATACGGGTCATCATGATTTTGGCTTTCTTTACATCAGTCATCATGGTACTTTCCGTTATTTCAAAGACGAACTTATCAGGTTCCAGATTTGACGTTGAAATTAGATTATTAATAAGATCAATTAACGAATCATTGTGCAGGTCTTTTGCTGATAAATTAACATGCAGGCAGCCAGAAAAGCCCTGTTGTTGTAATACCTGAAAATCTGATAAGCATTGATGAATTACCCGGTAGGTTATTTCATTGATTATCGTGCTTTGCTCGGCAATAGGAATAAATTTATCGGGTGGAATAAAGCTGCCATCGGCTTGTGGCCAACGAATTAATACCTCGGCTCCATGAGGAGACTGGCTCTCTGTTCTCATTATAGGCTGGTAATAGAGTTCAAACTCCTTGTTAGCCAGTGCTTTCTGGAGCTTGTTAGCTATGGCCAATTTCTCTTCTACACCATCACTGAGCTCATCGGAAAATATAACAAAGGGCATTTTTCTATGCTTGGACACATACATTGCGATATCGGCTTGTTGTAATAAGTCATTAATATCTACGCTATGTTTTGGAAAAGAGCTCATGCCGATGCTCGCTCCAACAGCTAAGGAATAACCCTGAATGGGAAATGGCTGGCTTAGTAATTCGTGAATATTATTAACAATACATTCTACTTTTAGTTTGGCGTCATTTTTCCACACTAAGGTAAACTCATCCCCCCCGATTCTAAATAATTGACACTGGTCCGGGAGTTCGCGATTGAGTTTTTTTGCGACAGCCGAAAGCAGTTGGTCACCGTAGAAATGCCCTAGCGCATCATTCACTTGTTTAAAGTTGTTCAAATCGATTAACAGCAGTGTGAAGGATATTTGCTTTTTTTTGTATTCGGACATGACTTTTAGAAAACATTGCCGATTCTCTAGTCCAGTTAAATTATCATGAAATGCATTGTACTGTTCTCGAGTGATGGATTTTTCGATGGTTTTAATGCTTCGAAGGCTGAACTGAGAAACCATAGCAACAAATATACTGCCACTTAATAGGATGGTAGCGTGGATAAGAAATACGGATTCAAACTTAGGAGCAGTGTAAAAAAGTACAATAGAAGCAAGATAACCGATGATAAAGAACAGAACTAATAGCAATAGCAATCGCCAGCCCGGTTGGTCACCTTTCCTACATATTGAGAAAATGGGAAAAAGGCCGTAGATCAGAAATGAAACACCAACAAGCGTCATCATTATTGACAATAATTTCATAACACTGCTACAAGCATAGGACCTGTCTCTCTTTTTGTTATTTATCAGGTAGTTTAAAGGGTTTAAGGTTAATAGTTAACTTTAAGAATAGCTCTAAAATGATATTTGTGTCTGGATATCGTCTTTTATTATCATTCGATATTCAGAATTTAGCAGATAAGGATGTATTATAATTATTTCAATTATATAGCAAGTATGAGTATATGGTCACGACACTACGGCATGAATTTACTAATATGGTAGTATTAATGCTTTACTCAGGAACCACCTAGTCTTATGAAAACAATATTCCATTCAATTATAGTTGTATTCATGTTAAGTAGTTGCCAATTAACTCGTGTTGAAGGTCAAGTTGAAGACGTAGAAATTAAAGTAAGCACAAAGGATGGCAATAGTTCAGATTCAAATGGAAAGTTTTGCCCACCAGGTCAGAGCAAAAAAGGCAATTGTTAGTATAAATGTACCTTAGAAAAGGTTTAATTTGATAAGTCGAAAATCGCCCTAATAGTTGTAATTAGGGCGAATTAATTACTATTTTTTAAGCAAGTAGTTTACCAGCGAAAAGTACTCATCGTAAGTCTTTATCTTTCCAGTCTTAACTACGTATTTATTATTCACAATCACACCCGGTACGCCTGTCAATGTACTCGAGTCAAATTGCTTGTCAAAGCGTTTTTGCATTGAATCAACGGCAAATCCATTGTAAGCGGCGTCGAATTTTTTTGGCTCAATACCGTTATCTAGAAAAACTTGGCGTAATGCTGCTTCGTCTTTTGGCGTCTGTTTTAGATCATGAATTTGTCTGAACATAACGGGAATCATAGTTTCTTCTTCGCCGAGTACAATCATAGTGGCGTAGGCTTTTGCCATTGGCACTGCCATATTGTTGCTTCCTTTAAAAGCTACGTGAACTTTTTGGAATGTAGTTGTGGTAGGAATGTTCTTTTTAAGTGCCGCAATAGCACTTTCAAATTTATAACAGTGAGGGCAGTAAAATGAAAAATACTCAGTTACTGTAGGTTTTGATGATTTTTCTAAATCTAGGGTCGTGTAGTAATCACCTTCTGTGAACTGAACTGCTTGAGCAGAGATACTCAAAAAAACAGTGATAAACAGTGCAAATAATTTTTTCATTAATTTTCTCCAGTTTGGGCAGGTAATGCTTTTAGCGCCATCAAGCCAATTACAGATGGAATATGTTAAATGGCGCCTATTAAAATTAAAATAGAGTTAAAACAAGGATAGGTAAACCTAAATCAGATTAAGCGATGGGGGGCTTATACAATGCTCTTGCAAAGGTGTCGGCTATACTGGAATATTCAGCACGTATTAGCGCAAGGGTGTGTGGTTGTTCTGGTATTTGGCTATTGGTCTGTGTGACAGGGAAACTCAGTAAGCACATTGCACTACAGTAATGATGGACAGTTTCGAACTTTTCTGTCGATTGGTTCTCATCGCAATGTAACGTGGAAAAAAGAACATTGGTAGCTGAGTCAATTTCTGTAAATTGAGAAGACGTATCAATTTGAATCGGTATAAGTGCGGCGCAACTTGCAGCACTAGAGAGCGTTATAGCTATTAGTGTTGTGCACGTGAGCCAAATTGTCCGAGTCATCTTAAGCATTAAATCTTAATCACAGAAGTAGAGTAGGGCGATAATAACTGACATTGGGGTTCTGGTGTCAAGGTTATTTGTAAAACTGTTAGATGAAGATAATACATTTTTGATTATTAAGCTTTATGGTTTGTTCTGAAATTGAACAAACTGAGAAAAATTCAATCATATTGTTCGCTGAGTGACCATTTGATTGAAATATATGATTTTTTTGTTGACTCAAAATCTCAATCCGTTAAAGTACGTCTCGTTCTCAAGGGGAAACCCATGAAACATTTGGCGCGTTGGCAGAGTGGCTATGCAGCGGATTGCAAATCCGTGGACCTCGGTTCGACTCCGGGACGCGCCTCCACATTTTGTAATATTGAATGAAGTTCAGTATTTAAGATGGTGTCTTAACTGTTCAGTTAACAGCATCGCAA
>DDQN01000016.1 GCA_002342685.1 Vibrio sp. UBA2441 | reverse complement strand
CCATAGCCCATAGCCCATAACCTATAACCCATAGCCCATAACCTATAACCTATAACCTATAACCTATAACCCATAGCCCATAGCCCATAATCTTATCTTTCAGCCACAAAAAAAGTCAGCCGAAGCTGACTCTTTAATTTTCAAAGCTCTCCAAAACTGGAGAAGCGTAAATAGTTTAAAACTATTTAGCTTTTGCTTCGCCTGCTGCTTTAGCAATAGCTGCAAAACCTTCAGCATTAAGTGCTGCACCACCAACTAGAGCACCATCGATGTCTGGTTGTGCGAAGTAAGCTGCAGCGTTTTCCGGCTTAACAGAACCGCCATATTGAATAACAACATTTTTAGCTACTTCTTCGTTTTGCTCTGCGATGTGAGCACGAATAGCGGCGTGGATGCGCTGTGCATCATCAGCAGTCGCTGCTTTACCTGTACCGATAGCCCAGATTGGTTCGTAAGCGATGATAGCGCCGTTTAGAGCTTCAGCACCTTGAGTTTTAATTACTGCGTCGATTTGACGAGCACATACAGCTACAGTTTCGCCAGCTTCGTTTTGAGCTTCAGATTCACCGATACATAGAACAGGAGTTAGGCCATTCTCTTTTAGGAAAGCGAATTTCTTAGCAACAAACTCGTCTGATTCAGCGTGGTATTCACGACGCTCAGAGTGACCGATGATGATGTGAGTTGCACCAAAATCTTTTAGCATTTCAGGAGACATGTCACCAGTGTACGCACCGTTGTTATTTACGTCAGTATTCTGAGCGCCAAGGATGATTTTGCTTCCACCCTCTTTGATTAGGCGTTCTGCAAGGTCGATGTATAGAGCTGGAGGAGCTACCGCTACGTCAACGCCAGTTACACCCTCAAGAGTTTTATTAAGTCCGTTTAGTAGCTCTGCTACCATTTCTTTGCTGCCGTTTAGTTTCCAGTTACCCATAACCACAGGATGACGCATAGGAATATCTCCAAAAAGTAATTAATGTAAAAAATAAACAATATTACGAAAGAATATAACAGAAAACGACCACCAGATCATGACTCTAATCATCTCTTTCGTTGATCTTTTGCCTTAGGAAAATATATGCTTTCTAGCTTGAGTGATCCAGTAAACAATTTGATAGTGAATTTTACCGTCAGGTTGAGCTTTACTGTATTTTATTTACCAAAGTACCTCAAGATGCAATTTCAATGCAGTTAAATCAAGGATGAAGAGTTATGCCTAACATGGTGTTGGAATATACAAACTCAGTGGATGAGCGGGTTAATATGCAGGGATTGCTTGAAGACCTGCATCAGGTGGCGCTAGATTGTGGCTTGTTTCAAGCTGACGACATAAAATCAAGAGCGTTGCGGTGCCATCATTGGTTGATAGGTGAGCATGGTGACAGTGAAGACTTCATTCATATAACATTCGAGCTACTGGCTGGGCGAACCGACGAGCAAAAGCAGCAACTTTCAGATGGCTTATTACTCGTGCTTCAAGAGCAGGCAAGTTTGGTAAAAAGTTTGTCTGTGAACATCCGAGATATGGATAAAACCACATTTAGAAAAACAATAAACGAAGGATAAACCAACCTATCAGTCTCAAAGTGATGTCATAGGGTTATTGGTAATATCATCAATGGCGAGGCGTGAAAGGTATGACTTCTGCGCTCTCCATTATATCCACTTCACCATCTAATATATCTTTGAACTTACCAACTTGTGTACTTAGCTCTTTAGCCAGAACGACATTTGTTTGATACGGATTTTTACAATGCTTAATTACTCGATCAATATGACTTTGCTGAGCGCGCAATCTTGGCTGCATTTCTACTGATGCGAAAGTGATTACTTGTTCACATATGTCTTGCTTAAACTCGTCGAATGCATCTGGATTGTTTTCTGCAAGCTCAACTAGCTCGTCAAAAGAGGGCAGTTCAGGATCATAAATCGCCTTGAAATCCATGGGCTTTTCCTCACAAAAATGTTCACTCATTACTATAAGTTTAGTCAAAAATGAGGAATTGCATCAAATTTCAAGTTTTACGGCGCAATCTTAGTGCGTGATATTAATTCTTATTAGTCTGCTTTTATGCATTTTCTTGAATAAAATAAACGCAGCGGCGTTCATTGTTGACTATGTGTTCCGTTCTATTTATTGAGACGTTATCGCCGAAAATGGCTTGAAAGACATTGAGCTCAGATTGACATAAAGCAGGGCAGCTGATGGCAGCTTTACAAATAGGACAGTGATTCTCGATCAACAGATATCCATGGTCTACCGACTGCATTTCTGCCATATAGCCATCTTTTTCTCGAAGCTGAGCTAATTTAGCTATTTTTTTATCAAGAGGAAGTATTGATGAGAGTACATTTTGATAACGCTTTAGGGTCTGGTTTTCTCTTTCCAAGGTGACTTTTTTAAGGCCTTCCTCACCAAAAATAGTACTGACTGCCTCGATAACTTGTACAGATAGATCATTATGTCGGTCGGTAAACTGGTCATGTCCTTTTGCTGAGAGTTTCCATTGACGGGTTGGTCTGCCCACCTTGACTTTTACATCGTAAAACTCGACCAAGCCTGAATCACTAAGTGCTTGTAAATGCTGCCTGGCTCCCATGCTGGTCATAGCAAGATCCGCGGAAAGTTTTTTCGCTGTTATAGAGCCTTCACGTTTGAGCTTCTCTAGGATTTTATCCGTTGTTTTCACCATGCCTACCTAAGTGCAATATAATTAAATGTCATAGAAATTTCTCTTATTATGAATAAGATAATTTATAAAGCAAATGCTTGATTTAGTGAGAAACGAAAAACGCAGCGGTAAGCTGCGTTTTGATGACAAATTAGTGCGTGTTAAAGGATAAACTCTCTAACTTCGGAATCTTTTCTCTCAAGGTAATGTATTGACTTGATACGACGAATGGTTCTGCAACGTCCACGGATAAGCAGTGTTTCTGTGGTTGCGATATTCTCTGTACGGCTAATACCTTCGAGCAGGTCACCTTTAGTGATCCCTGTTGCCGAAAATATAACATTGTCGCTACGCGCCATATCATTCATTTTTAACACAACTCTGGCCTCGACCCCCATTTCCTTACAACGACGAAGTTCAAGTTCTCCGTGAAGACGGTTGTCCTCAGAGTCTTCTTTGACTTCATGTCGGGGTATAAGACGTCCGTTCATGTCTCCATCCAAGGCTCGAATTACTGCAGCGGAAACCACGCCTTCGGGAGCACCGCCGATACAGTACATTACATCGACTTCGCTGTCAGGCATACAGGTTAAAATGGAGGCGGCTACATCGCCATCTGGTACAGCAAACACACGTACACCCATTTGTTGCATTTCTATAATGGTTTGTTCATGGCGTGGTTTTGCCAGAGTGGTAACAACAAGAGTATCAAGCGTTTTCCCCAAAGCTTTAGCTACGTTTTCAAGGTTTTCTTTAAGTGGTTTATCTAAATCGATACAACCTTTGGCTTGAGGTCCCACAACCAGTTTTTCCATGTACATATCAGGCGCTTTTAAAAAGCTGCCTTTTTCACCAGCGGCTAACACTGCAAGTGCGTTGGCTTGTCCCATTGCTGTCATGCGAGTGCCTTCAATCGGGTCTACTGCAATATCTACTTTATCACCACCTATACCCACATTTTCACCAATGAAAAGCATAGGCGCGTCGTCTATTTCACCTTCGCCAATAACGATTTCACCACTGATTTCTGTTTTGTTAAGTAGGCTGCGCATCACCTCAACAGCGGCTCCGTCAGCGGCATTTTTGTCGCCTCGTCCAAGCCATTTATAACCTGCTAGTGCAGCACCTTCGGTAACTCGGGAAAATGCCATCGCTAAATCGCGTTTCATGTCGACTCCAGTTTGTCATGAGATAGGGGGGATTTTGGCCGCGATTTTATCACACAAAATGGTAAACGTTTGCTTTTTTGCTTCTTGCTAATGAGTAATGAAAATATAGCTCTGTTTGTCGGTTAAATAAGGGCTGGCACTCATGTTGATCTAATAGTAAAACAAGAAATGTATGTGAAATATGGAATAATTGCTTCTATTTTAGCCATTCAATACCAAATTATGGATATAGTGAGTGTCTATCTTGTACTGGCTGAGTAGAATACGTCATTATACTTAATCTATTTACATGCTCGAAGAGAAGTTGAGCGTGTAAGTGAGCAGACATTGCACAGAACATATTTTTAAGGTAGGTAATAATGTCATTAGATGTACTAGAGCAACTGGAAACCAAAATTCAAACTGCCGTAGACACAATTACTCTGCTTCAAATGGAAGTAGATGAGTTGAAACAAGCAAACCAGCAACTTACCGATGAAACAGAGTTGGCCAAAGCTGGAAATGTTGAATTAGAAAAGCAAAATCAACAGATGCTGGAAGAGCAAAATGCGTGGCAGCAACGTATTAGAACGTTACTCGGAAAAATGGAAGACGTTGAATAATTTCGTAAGTTAGTTCTGGCTTCTGTGCAAAAGGCTTATTCCGTTGAATAAGCCTTTTTTATCATTAATTATTAGCCAGATATGATGCTGTGCTGATACGTGTATTAACGTTTTTCTTCAACTTCAGTTTGGTCTTCGCTTTCGGGGTCAAAGTCGTCTTCTTCTACCGCTTCAACAACGGTGTCTAAAGGTTCTTGAGAAAGAATAACACCAGTATTGTCGGCGTATAAGTAATCTTCTGGTAAGAAGGTAACACCACCGAAGTTAACCGGAACATCAACTTCGCCGATCTCTTGTTTAGCTGCCCCTACGGGGATAGACGCTAACGCTTGTATGCCTATGCTCATATCTTCCAGCTCATCGACTTCACGAACACAGCCGTAAACGATGATACCTTCCCATTCATTGTCTTCTGCCAGAGTTGCGAGCTCTGCGTCGATAAGTGCCTTTCTTAGAGAGCCACCACCATCGATGAGTAGAATGCGACCATTGCCATCTTCTTCTAATATTGAACGAATAAGACCATTGTCTTCAAAGCATTTTATTGTCGTGATTTGACCCGCAAAGGATGCGCATCCCCCAAAATTACTGAACATTGGTTCGACGACATCGACTTGATCTAAGTAAATATCACAAAGTGCTGAGGTATTATATTCCATACTGATCATCTTAAGTTGGCTGGCCACTATTGTTAGAAGTATATCTGCTGCTTAAGTCAATGCAATGATGTGGCTCAATTATCTGGTGAGAGTTTGAGCTACAACTATTAACGAAAACAAAATGTTAGTTATTGAGGCACACTTAACTATGGTTGGCATCATAGGTGCTATGAGCACAGGAGAGCTAGAATCGAGTACTTCTCTTGCGTGCTTTATTAGTGTGATAGCGGACAAGAAAAAAGGAACAACAATCCAAGGTGTTGTGGTATGAGAGTAAAGGTAATAGACATAAGAGAAAAATGCTGTACCTATTAGCGTCACGTGATAATACTTAGCTGATTGTTGACCAAGTCTTACTGCTATGGTTTTTTTTCCACATGCTTCATCGTTTTCAATATCGCGCATGTTATTGATATTTAGCACTGCGACAGCGAGTAATCCACAACCTATGGCTGGTACCAGTATGTCAACATCAAGATAACCAGTATGAAGAAAAAAGGTGCCGCCTACACCGAGTAAGCCGAAAAATATAAATACAGATAAATCACCAAGTCCAACGTATCCGTAGGGCTTGCTTCCAACCGTGTAAGCAATAGAACTTAAAATCGCTAACAGGCCTAAACCGATAAAAGTGAGGATGTTAGAGAGGCTGTCTAACGAATAGAAAACCAGAGCAAGACCAGTAATAATCGTTAAGCCAATATTTATAATAATGGCCTTTTTCATCTCTTTAACTGAAACCGCGCCGGACTGCATGGCACGAGTAGGGCCAAGCCGATTGTCGTTATCAGTCCCTTTTTCTGCATCACCAAAATCATTTGCTAAGTTAGATAGTATTTGCAGAAAAATAGCGGTAATTAATGCAAGTAGGGTGATAGCAAAAGAGAAATGACCACTTGCATAAGCTAGGCTACTACCTGTCGTAATTGATACAAGCGCGAGGGGAAGTGTTTTTGGTCTAGCGGCATCAAGCCAAATTGCTATTGACTGCTTCATTAACGTAATTACCTCAAATTGATTACTGCAGTATATCAAGATAATAAAAAGCCCACCAGCATCAGCTTGGTGGACTTTTTAAACAGAGGGATAACCCGTTAAAGAATAAAGCGACTTAGATCTTCATCTTCAACAAATTCACCGAGACGGCTTTTAACGTAAGCCTGATCGATAAGAAGTTTTGTTCCTGGCTTCTCTGTCGCGTCAAAAGAGATCTCGTCCATTAATCGCTCCATGACAGTGTGCAATCGGCGAGCGCCAATATTTTCGGTAGTCTCGTTTACCTTCCATGCGGCTTCGGCTATCTGGGTAACACCATCTTCTGAGAACTCAACATCAACCTCTTCTGTTTTCATCAGAGCAATGTATTGCTCTGTAAGAGAGGCTTTTGGTTCTGTCAGAATGCGCTTAAAGTCATCACTGGATAGTGCTTCTAGCTCAACACGAATAGGTAAACGACCTTGTAATTCTGGAATTAAATCAGATGGCTTAGATACTTGAAATGCCCCTGAGGTAATGAACAGAATATGATCGGTTTTAACCATTCCATGCTTAGTGGAAACTGTGCTTCCTTCAATTAAAGGAAGTAGGTCTCGCTGAACACCTTCACGGGAAACATCGGGGCCTGAACTCTCTCCCCGCTTACAGATTTTGTCAATTTCATCAATGAAAACAATACCATTGTTTTCTGCGTTATAAATGGCCTTTTCTTTTAATTCTTCCTGATTGACCAGTTTTGCCGCTTCTTCTTCTACGAGTGCTTTAAAGGCATCGCGAATTTTCATCTTGCGACTTTTCTTAGTATCACCGGCAAGGTTTTGGAACATGCCTTGCAGCTGATTGGTCATTTCTTCCATACCAGGAGGTGCCATGATCTCAACCCCCATTTGTGGGGCGGCTATATCAATCTCAATCTCTTTGTCATCTAACTTTCCTTCACGAAATTTCTTACGGAAAACCTGACGTGTGTTTGAGTTGTCTTCTGGTTGTTCGTTTTTACCCCATGCATCTCTAGGTGGCGGAAGTAATGCGTCGAGCACTCGATCTTCTGCTTGTTCTTCTGCACGGAATTTTACTTTTTCCATTGCTTGCTGATGAGTCAACTTAATAGACACATCAGTCAGGTCGCGAATGATGGTCTCTACTTCTTTACCAACGTAACCTACTTCGGTAAATTTTGTTGCCTCAACTTTAATGAAAGGCGCATTGGCTAATTTGGCTAATCGGCGAGCAATCTCTGTTTTACCAACACCCGTTGGTCCAATCATAAGAATGTTCTTAGGGCTAACCTCAACACGTAAGCTTTCTTCTAGCTGCATTCGGCGCCAGCGGTTACGCAGTGCAATGGCTACAGAGCGTTTAGCTTTATCTTGGCCAATAATGTGGCGATTCAGTTCGTGAACAATTTCACGAGGAGTCATTTCCGACATTGTTTATTCCTCAATTCTTATTCTGCTTCGTTCTCGAGTTCTTCGATCGTATGGTGATGATTGGTAAATACACAAATATCACCTGCAATATTTAACGATTTCTCTGCGATTTCTCGAGCATCTAATTCTGTATTTTCTAAAAGTGCAGTTGCTGCTGCTTGGGCAAAGTTTCCACCTGACCCGATTGCAATTAAGTCATTTTCAGGCTGAACCACATCACCATTACCAGTGATAATTAGAGACGCAGTTTCGTCGGCTACAGCTAACAATGCTTCTAATTTCCGAAGTGCACGGTCGCTGCGCCAATCTTTGGCAAGTTCGACGGCTGCTTTGGTCAGGTGCCCCTGGTGCATTTGCAGTTTGCTTTCAAATCGTTCAAAGAGGGTAAAAGCATCCGCTGTGCCACCAGCAAAACCTGCTAACACCTTATTGTTATATAGGCGGCGTACTTTTTTCGCATTCCCTTTCATTACAGTATTGCCAAGAGATACTTGTCCATCACCTGCAATAACCACTTTGTTATTACGACGTACAGATACAATGGTAGTCACGAGATAAGCCTCTTCAAATTTAACATGTGAGTTGAAGAGTATATGTGGTTTGCGGGATGATAATTCAAGGATTAGACGAGATCTTTAGCTATCTCGTCTTTAAAACTGACTGAGCTTACTTGGTATCTTTCCAGATCGCACAAGGCTCTATTTTTGCTTTTTGTAGCTTATGTCTGTCACGCTCTGCATCTCGCTTGAGAGTATATGGCCCTAGTACGACACGATACCAACTGCTTCCTTCTTTTTTACGAATTTTGCTGCTGATACCTTGGAACGCTATATTGACCTTCCGCTCTTCGGCTTGTTGTAAATTTTTGAACGCACCGCACTGCATGACATAAGGGATTTGAGATATGACTTGTTCCTTTGCTTGAACTTCAATCTCTTTAACAGGCAATGTTTTTTTATACTCCCATTGCTCCTCCGGAAGCGGAGGCAAGGGTTGTTTATTGGTCTTTTTAGCTTTGGCTTTTACCACAGGTTGTTTTGGTGGCTCCGGATCATTTTGCAGAATATACAGTCCATAGCCAAACCCACCTACAAGAAGAAGTGCAAGAAAGCTAGCTTTCCAAGGTAAGTTGGATGTCGTTTTTTTTCGGACGGGTCTCTTATTCGAGCCTTGTCCTCGTTTTACGTAATCTCTATTCGCCACGCTAATAATTCACTGGGAGAATGATAAACAGACAACATGGTAATCTAGATTGTGTTTAGAACACAATCTAATACCTCAATTGTACCAATACTTTAGTAAGAGTGTAGCAGCTTATACTCGAGGTGGAGCTGCGCTGTTTCTTATTACAAGTTTTGTTTCAAGTAGTCTGGAACCTGCTCGAACATCCCTGCCTTTGAGTAATTCTAACATCATTAGCATTACTTGGCGTCCAATCTCATACCTTGGTTGCGAAACGGTGGTTAGTGGGGGATCGCAATATTGTGAGAATTGAATATCATCAAAACCAACAATGGACAGGTCTTGAGGAATGCGCAAACCGAGTCTTTTCGCTTCTTGAATTGCGCCGATAGCCATCATATCGTTATGACAGAAAATCGCGGTCGGTTGTTCTGGTAGAGAAAGCAGTTTCCTAAGTGCTTTAGCTCCGCCTTCGAATGAAAAGTCACTTGTAGTACAGAATGCTGTATTCATGGTAATACCGGCACGGCGCAGTGCTTGTTGATATCCCTGATGTCTGAATTGACAAAGTGCTGCTTTATCCGGGCCTGATATTTGCGCTATTCGCTTGTGCCCTAGTTGAGTTAAATAGTTCACTATTTCAAAGGCAGATGTCAGGTTATCAATATGTACCGTTGGTAGTTCTAACTCTGGTGCATATTCACAGGCCATAACCAGTGGTGGAAGGTTTTTTTGTTCCGACTTGCTAACATCAAAAGGAAGATCAGTTCCAAGCAAAAGCATACCATCAGCTTGTTTAGTGAAAACGAGATTAATAAACGAACTTTCTCTTTTTCTCTGCTGACCACTATCTCCAAGCAGAACCAGATAACCATTTTCCATGGCCGCATCTTCGATGCCACGAATTATCTCGGTAAAATAGGGGTCACAGATATCAGGAACAATAGTGACAATTGTTTTAGATTCATTTCTTCGCAGATTTCTTGCGAGAGAATTGGGTGAATAACCAGCTTCTAAGACGGCATCTTCTACTCTCTTTCGAGTCGATGCTGAAACTTTCTCAGGGTTCATTAACGCTCTAGATACAGTGGCGGTAGACACCCCTGCAAGCTGGGCAACATCCTTCATTGTCGCCATAAATAGTAACCTCTCCTAGCATGTAGGATTTTTTATAAGAATTTATTAGCCTAGTGTATAAAGTTCGGCTGTAATAATTTACGGGTAAAGTAACAAATTTTGCATAGTATGTGTGATGCTCGTCACACCGATACACTTAAAAATCCAAAGGGTAACGTTTTCGTAAATATTAACTTAGATCTTGAGGCTCTATATCCACAGACCAACGTACTTTTTTTGCTAGAGGTAGCATCTGGATCGCTACCTTTGAACTATGCAGTATTTTTTGCATTGTGCTTCTATTTTCTGTTTGGAGTAATAATTGCCAACGAGATTTACCTGCACGTTTAGCCATTGGGGCAGGGGTAGGGCCTAGAACCAGGCATCGTGGATCAAACGCTGGATTTGCCTCTAATGTATGTCTGACTTGCCGTAGAAAGTCTTCTGCCGTTTTTGTATGTGCGGACTCTGCTCTAAATAGTGAGAGGTAGCTAAACGGGGGTAAGAGTGCTGTTTTTCGCTCTTGTAACGCACTATAGGCAAAGTTTTTATAGTCTTTGTGTAATAGAGCCTGCAATAAAGGGTGTTCAGGGTGATGGGTCTGCAATATAACTTCACCGGGTTTGCTCGCTCTTCCCGCTCGCCCCGCGACCTGAATAAAAAGCTGAGCTAATCGTTCTGAGGCTCTAAAGTCACTACTGTACAGTGACCCGTCTACATCCAGTAACCCAACCAAGGTAACGTCTGGAAAATGGTGGCCTTTGGCCAGCATTTGAGTACCGATAAGAATGTGGTATTCATTTTCCCTAATTGCTTGTAATGCGCTCTCCAAGCTCCCTTTGCGTCGGGTGCTATCCCTATCAATTCTAATGGTCTTGTATTCAGGGAAAAGCTCCATGAGTTGTGATTCCAATTGTTCAGTGCCGACCCCCATGGTAACTAGGTGCGATGAACCACAACTCTGACATTGATATATGACAGGCCTTTGAGAGCCACAATGATGACAGCGGATTTCCTGGCTGCTGTGATGGTATGTATAGTATGCATCACATCGCTGGCAGTCTGCTATCCATCCACAGTCATGACACATTAGGGCCGGAGAGTAACCTCGTCGGTTCAAAAATAGCATCACCTGGTTGCCGGCACTCAGATGTTTACGCATTTCAGCAATCAGTGGTGCAGATAAACCGCTCTCGAGATAGAGTCCTTTAACGTCTAGTACTTTATGTGTGGCCGGAATAGCACTGCCGGCCCTCTGATTTAACATCAAGTGGTGATATTTTCCGCTAAACGCGTTTTGTAGTGTTTCTAAAGCAGGTGTTGCAGAGCCCAAGACAATGGGAATATTTTCTTTATGCGCTCGCATTATGGCGACATCACGAGCGTGATATCTCAGGCTATCTTGTTGTTTGTAAGAGGAATCATGCTCTTCATCAACAATAATGATGCCTAAGTTGAGAAAGGGAGTGAAAAGTGCAGAGCGAGTTCCAATGACAATTCCCACCTGATTATCTCTTGCACTTAGCCATGCGTTAAGTCGTTCCGTCTCATTCAAACCCGAGTGGATAACGTCGACTGGGACATTAAATCGCTTTTTGAAGCGATTGATAGTTTGAGGTGTGAGGCCAATCTCGGGAACTAAAACAAGAGCCTGTTTTCCTTTTTCTAATACGGGCCTAATTAGGTTTAGATAAACTTCGGTTTTTCCTGAGCCAGTGACGCCATCCAGCAAGTAGCAGCTAAATTCAGGATTACTGTTTACTGTAGCTATCGCTACAGCTTGCTCTTCATTGATTCTAAGGGGGGCAGAGCGAGTTTCTAAGTTACCGAACCAATGGTTACTTTTTTTCTCGATTTCTCTAGATTCTATCCAGCCCTTTTCTTCCAGTTTCTTTAGTATGGTGCTGGATATTCCTTCATCGATCATTTGTTGATGAGGTACAAAACCGTTTTCGAGCAAGTGCATGACTTTGGCTTGTTTCACCGCCCTGCCGAAACCTGATATAAGTTGGTTCTTACCTGCATCTGTTATCGCCCACTCGACAACAGATGCAAAAGTGGCTGCTTTTCCTTTTCTTAAGGCTCCTGGAAGTGCATTCGATAGTACGTCTCCAAGGGGGTGCTGGTAAAACTGCCCGCACCAATTTAACAACTCATATAATGGCGCTGGCCATACAGGTTCTATATCAAGAACTTCTTTTATTGATTTAAGTTGTTCAACGGGAAAGTCGGACTGATTTACCATCGCAGTCACAATTCCAACTAATGTTTGTCGTCCAAATGGAACGGATACTCGTCCACCAATAACCGGAAATTGATTGGAATTAATAAGATAATCAAACCTTTTGTCAATAGGTACAGGTAGGGCAACTTGAGCAATCGTAGGACGCATAGGGTATTGTTATTTAACCGCGATAATTTAGAGAAATAGTGTAGTGGAAGCGAGTTTGAATTACGAGAACGAGTCAATAAATCCTCCTAATTGTTATTAGTGCATTCAATATTGAGTGTCTAATGCATGTTGAATAAAATTAATTGGTGAAAAAAAGCCCAAATAAGTTGATCCTAGCCTTGGGATTCATTACTATACTGCGCCTTAATGGTGTAGCTACGCTATACTTTTTACTTACGAACACACGTGTGGT
Source organism: Vibrio sp. UBA2441 (assembly GCA_002342685.1). GTDB lineage: Bacteria > Pseudomonadota > Gammaproteobacteria > Enterobacterales > Vibrionaceae > Vibrio. The sequence continues at coordinate 22,349 of DDQN01000016.1, read as the reverse complement.
GTCCGGCTTAGAATCGGATGGCGACACGGCCTATATATGAGGTTCTCCCATGAAAACAGGTATTCATCCTGAGTATAAAGCAGTTAACGCAACTTGTTCTTGCGGCAACTCTTTCGAATTTAACTCTACTCTAGGTAAAGATTCTATCCACCTAGACGTATGTGATAAGTGTCACCCATTCTACACTGGTAAGCAACGTATCGTTGATACTGGTGGTCGTGTTGATCGCTTCAACAAACGTTTCGGTGCGCTTTCAAGCAAAAAATAATAGCAATATTATTGATTCCGAATTTAAGAAGGACGCTCAGGCGTCCTTCTTTCGTTTTAGGGGGTGAAGTTTTTATGCCTTATATCCGTTCTTAGCTATCAACTTAAGATAACTTCTACTAGAATTTACCCCTTCTTATCGCTCGTAACACTCTTTGGAAAAACGCACTATGTCCGATGACAATCAACAAGAAGAATTTCGTCAAAAAGCCCTTCATTACCATGCATATCCAACAGCCGGAAAGATCTCAGTTGAATTGAGTAAGCCTGCCGATTCTGTGGAAGATTTAGCACTTGCTTATAGCCCAGGTGTTGCTGAACCCGTGCGTGAAATCGCTCAAAATGTGGATAACGTGTATAAATATACGGCGAAGGGAAACATGGTTGCTGTGATTTCCAACGGTACTGCGATCCTTGGGTTAGGTAATTTAGGTCCAATGGCATCGAAGCCAGTAATGGAAGGAAAGGCCCTTTTATTCAAGCGATTTGCTGGTCTGGATTCAATTGATATTCAAGTAAAACACAGAACCATTGATGAGTTTGTTGATACGGTAGCCAATATTGCGGATACCTTTGGTGGTATAAACCTAGAAGATATTAAAGCACCGGATTGTTTTGAAATTGAGCGTCGTTTGATTGAACGATGTGATGTTCCTGTATTCCATGATGATCAGCATGGGACGGCAATCGTTACTGCTGCTGGGATGCTAAATGCGATTGAACTGCAAGGTAAGGTTCTTTCTGAGTCAACGATTGTTTGTCTGGGGGCTGGTGCGGCAGCAACGGCTTGTATGGAACTGTTGATTCAATGTGGTGCTCAGCGAGAAAAAATATATATGCTGGACCGTAAGGGTGTGATCCACACTCGTCGTGAAGATCTTACTGAACATAAAAAACTTTTTGCCAGCAATACTGATAAGAGAACGTTGGAAGATGTTATTACGGGCGCTGATCTGTTTTTGGGCGTATCTGGTCCTGACCTTTTACCTGCAGAAGCGTTAAAGCTTATGGCTGACAAACCGGTTGTATTTGCCTGTTCTAACCCAGATCCAGAAATTAAGCCAGAACTAGCACATGAGGTGCGTGATGATCTGATTATGGGAACCGGGCGTTCGGATTACCCTAATCAGGTTAACAATGTTATCTGCTTCCCGTTTCTTTTCCGTGGTGCATTAGATGTGCGTGCTAGTGAAATTAACATTGAAATGAAGTTGGCTGCGGTAGAAGCAATACGTCTACTCGCTAAGGAACCAGTCCCTGAAGAAGTGAAGAAGGCGGCAGGAGTTACTGTACTAGAGTTTGGTATTGAATATATTATTCCTAAGCCAATGGACTCACGCTTACTTTCTAGAGTCGCAAAAGCCGTTGCTCAGGCTGCTGTAGATTCGGGTGTTGCCCGAATTGAAATGCCAGAAAATTATATGGAATAGTAGAACGAACTTCGTTCTTCAGGTTATGGGTTACAGGACGCACTTCGTGCTATAGGCGATGGTAAATAACCTATAACCTATAACCTATAACCTATAACCCAAAGTCTAATTACTATTCATCAAACGCTTCAAATTCAATTCCCATCTCGGTCATTAGTGCTTTGGCTTCCGTAGGAATTTCATCAGGTCGATCTTTTCTTAAATCTTCATCAGTTGGTAGTGGTTGTCCGGTATAAGCATGTAAAAATGCTTCACACAGTAATTCACTATTTGTGGCATGGCGCAAATTATTTATTTGGCGACGTGTACGTTCATCAGTTAAAACTTTAAGAACTTTAAGTGGAATTGAAACAGTAATTTTTTTTACCTGTTCACTTTTCTTCCCATGTTCTGCATAAGGACTAATGTAGTCACCATTCCAGTCTGCCATTGCGCACCTTTTATCGAGTAAATTATTATTAAATTCAAATTTAAGTATATATGCGGATTTTAGCGGGATTTACTGCCATAAGCAAAGACATATGGACGTCTAGAGCTATTGACGTCTTCTGATTCAGTGGGTAAAGTGTCAATAATTGAATCAATACATCACACTCAGCTACTCGGTTTACTGAAGGCAGACAAATTCACCCTTATTATTTAAGTATTAAATAAACTTGAATTAGGTTGCTATGACTGTGTTCAATTTCTTCAATTTTCAGGTGTAGAATGTGCTCTGAATTCTGCATTTTGAGGTAGTTTGAGTATATAGTTATTTGGTAATAAATACTTAATCGCAAAGGAAAGCCAAAATATGACACAACGGAAGCCAGCGACGATTGCTGTACGTACAGGTATTGAGTCTGATACTCAACATCACTCAGTCGTTCCGCCAATCTACCTATCTACCAACTATAGTTTTCCTAGTTTCGGTGATGTTCCTAAATACGATTATACAAGGTCGGGTAACCCCAATCGTGGATTACTAGAGCAAGCGTTATATGAACTTGAATCCGGCTCTGGTGCTGTAATAACTAACTGCGGTACTTCTGCAATCAATCTAATGGCATCGGCTTTTCTTGGCCCTGATGATCTTATTATTGCTCCACATGATTGCTATGGCGGGACATACCGACTGTTTAATACTCGCTCTTTGAAGGGTGACTTTAAGGTAGAGTTTATCGATCAATCTAATCCTTCAGAGATAGACCAGGCACTTGCCAAAAAACCAAAACTGGTTTTATTGGAAACCCCGTCAAACCCTTTGGTTCGTGTAGTCGACATTGAAGAAATATGTGAAAAAGCCCACCAATCAGGAACCTTAGTTGCAGTAGATAATACCTTTTTGACTCCTATATACCAAAAGCCAATAGAGCTGGGTGCTGATTTGGTTATTCACTCGACAACCAAGTACATCAATGGGCATTCGGATGTTATTGGCGGTGTTATTATTACTAAGTCTGAACAGCATGCTGAAGATCTTGGATGGTGGGGCAATTGTATAGGAGCAACCGGTACTCCATTTGATAGTTATATGACGCTGAGAGGAATTCGAACGCTTGGTGCGAGAATGAAAGTGCATGAAGAAAATGCACAAGTGGTTTTGAACTATCTTATCCAGCAATCTAAAGTTGGCAAAATATATCACCCGAGTTTAAAAGATCATCCTGGGCATGAAATTGCGAAAAAGCAGCAATCTGGCTTTGGTTCTATGCTTAGTTTTGAGTTTAATGGCTCCATGGATGAGCTGAAGCAATTTGTTGAAAAATTGCAGTTATTTTCTTTAGCTGAATCTTTAGGTGGTGTAGAGAGTTTAATATGCCACCCTGCCTCAATGACTCATAGAGCGATGGGTGAAGAAGCTCTGAAAGAAGCAGGCGTCGCTTCAACCTTACTGAGATTGTCAGTAGGGCTAGAAGATAGCTCGGATCTGGTTGATGATCTAGACTGTGCTTTTAAGGCAGTGCAGGGAGAGGTTTAAATGACTCAAGTCCGTCAATTGCATAAATTTGGGGGAAGTAGTTTAGCAGACCCTGAATGTTATAAGCGGGTTGTAAACATCCTTAGTGAATATTCTCAAGAGAATGATTTAATAGTTGTTTCTGCTGCCGGAAATACGACGAATCGATTAATAGAATGGGAAAATACGTTAAATAAGGATGGTCGATTAGCTCACGAACTGTTAATGGATTTACGCTTATTTCAAGTTGGTTTGATAGAAGCATTACTCGATGAACCCGAGTCTCTTTTAAAGCAACTTAATGCAGAAATCTCTGCAATTGGTGAACTTTTGTCACCTCTCTCAGATTCAGTTGCGGCTAATGTTTTGGGCCATGGTGAAGTTTGGTCTTCACGTCTGCTTTCTGCTCTACTAAATCAGCAAGCACTATCCAGTATTTCAATTGATTCCCGAGATTTTTTACGGGCAGAGAGAGGAACTCAACCGGAAGTAGATCGTGCTCGCTCTTGGCCATTGTTAAGAGAACTCTTAGCTCAACACTCCAATCATCGTTTGGTGATTACTGGTTTTATGGCCCGAGATTCACAATGTGAGACCGTATTGTTAGGCCGAAACGGATCTGACTATTCAGCCACCGTGATTGGTGCACTGGCTGAAGCGTGTCGGGTGACGATTTGGAGTGATGTTGCTGGTGTATATAGCGCTGATCCACGCAAGGTGGAAGAAGCCTGTTTATTGCCTCTATTACGCTTAGATGAAGCGAGTGAACTGGCTCGCTTAGCTGCACCAGTATTACATAGCCGAACGCTTCAACCTGTCGCTCAAAGCGCAATGGACTTAGATTTGCGCTGCAGTTATCAGCCCGAATCAGGTTCGACGCGAATTGAAAGGGTACTTGCTTCGGGCCGAGGAGCTAAAATTATTACTTCATTAGATGACATACTTCTGATTGAACTTAATTTTAGTCATGCACATGAGTTTGAACGAGCAAAAGAAGAGGTTTTACAGACGCTGCAAAGAGCTCAGTTACAGCCTCTGGCATTTGATGTTCAGTCTGATCAGGGAGAGTTATTATTAGCTTACACTGCAGAAGTCGCTGGTGGTGCATTAGAGTTTTTACAAGATGCCGCAATAGAAGCAGAACTGCGACTGAAAGAAGGCTACTCCATGGTTGCTGCCGTGGGGGCTGGTGTGATTAACAACCCGATTCATTGCCATGGTTTTTATCAGCAATTGAAAAATTCTCCTGTTGAGTTTATGTGTGAAGCGGAGTCAGGCTTAAGTTTGGTTGCTGTGTTACGCAAAGCGGATACTTGTTCCCTTGTCCAAGGCATTCACAACCAGCTGTTTCAAGCACAAAAGCGCATTGGCTTGGTGCTTTGTGGCAAAGGCAATATCGGCTCTAGTTGGTTGACACTGTTTACCAGTCAAAAAGAGGAACTGGAAAAACGCAGGGGCATGAGCTTTGACCTTATCAGCGTGGTGACAAGTCAGTCTTACTGGATGGCACTGGAAGGCCTCAATGTCGAGAATGTACTGAATCAATATAACGATGAAGCCATTGAGCATGATGGTAAAGAGTGGCTGGAGAAGCTTTCGCATCAGCAAGATTATGATGAAGTGATCATTTTGGATGTGACTGCGAGTGAATTTGTATCAAAACAATACCCATTGTTCGCTGAAAAAGGTTTCCATCTTATATCTGCGAATAAAGTGGCGGGCTCAGCATCCAGCGATTTTTATCATAAGGTTCAGAATGCCTTTCGTAAGACGGGGCGTCATTGGTTATATAACGCAACGGTAGGCGCTGGGCTTCCTGTGAACCATACCGTTCGGGACTTACGAGAAAGTGGAGATGAAATTGTTGCTCTATCAGGCATATTCTCAGGGACATTGTCTTGGTTATTTCAACAGTTTGACGGTGTAATACCATTTAATGAACTGGTGGAACTGGCTTGGCAGCAAGGATTGACCGAACCCGACCCTCGCTCTGATTTAGATGGGTCTGATGTGATGCGTAAACTCGTTATACTTGCTCGAGAGTCGGGCTTGGATATTGAACCAGAAAGTATAAAAGTAGAAACATTGGTTCCTGATGAGCTGAAAGATCTATCGACTGATGAGTTTTTCGACCAAAGCCATTTGTTGAGCTCTATTTTGGCGGATAGGTTAGCAAAAGCGCAGAGGGAAGGTAAAGTTCTGAGATATGTTGCTCGATTGGAAAAAAATGGCAACGCATCGGTGGGTATTGAGGCGTTGAACCCAGACCATGCATTGGCCAATTTGCTTCCATGTGACAATATCTTTGCTATTGAAAGTGTCTGGTATAAAGACAACCCACTTGTTATTCGGGGGCCGGGCGCGGGTAAAGCAGTAACCGCAGGAGCTATTCAATCGGATATTAATCGATTGTCTAACCTGTTTTAATTAATGAATCGGCGTCTATTTGACGCCGTTTTTGATTATCTAGTGCTCTCTAGGTATCTACACGTAATGAAGGCAGCAGATACCGATCGTGAAAAGGCTAAGAAAGTGACTTGAAATAGCCTTATAGTTAACATGAAGAATTCTCATGTTCTACGTGTTGACTTTGATCACAATTCAATTCATTCTACAGACATATAGACGTCTAAACGTCAAAGGCAGATACAGTATTTAATTTACCCGGCAGGGAGTTCGCCATGAGTTATTCGCACGCAAGTCACTTGGATGCTTTAAATCAGAATATTTCTGAATTAGGCAATATTAATGTTTCATTTGAATTTTTTCCGCCTAGTTCTGAAAAAATGGAAGAAACTTTGTGGAACTCCGTTCATCGATTGAAAACACTGCAGCCAAAATTCGTGTCGGTAACTTACGGAGCTAACTCCGGCGAGCGTAACAGAACTCACTCAATTATTAAGCAAATTAAAGATCAAACTGGCTTAGTAGCAGCCCCACATCTAACTTGCATTGATGCAAGTCGTGAAGAACTTATCAATATCGCTGATGATTATTGGGCAAATGGAATAAAAAACATTGTTGCACTGCGGGGTGATATTCCTCCTAATGGCGGTGTGCCGGATATGTATGCCTCTGATTTGGTCGAACTACTAAAAGCTCAGCATGACTTTGACATTTCGGTGGCGGCTTTCCCTGAGGTTCACCCGGAAGCCAAAAGTGCCCAGGCAGATCTGTTAAACCTTAAACGTAAAGTGGATGCAGGGGCTAACAGGGCAATTACTCAGTTTTTCTTTGATGTAGAAAGCTACTTGCGTTTCAGAGACCGTTGCGTATCTGCTGGTATTGATGTTGAGATAGTTCCGGGCATCTTACCTGTATCCAACTTCAAACAAGCGTCTCGATTTGCAGACATGAATAAGGTCAAAGTACCTGGTTGGATGGCGAAGCAATTTGAAGGGTTAGATGATGATCCTATGACTCGGCAATTATTAGGCGCAAGTCAGGCTATTGATATGGTAAGAATTCTAAGTCGTGAAGGCGTAAAAGACTTTCACTTCTATACGCTAAACAGAGCAGAAATGACTTATGCACTTTGTCATACATTGGGTGTAAGACCAAAAGCATAAGGTGACCGGTGACCGGTGACCGGTCACTGATCATTTACCGCTTTTAACCCATACTCACTAATTCAGCTTGTACTTCTTCAGCCCAACTAACCCAAGCTTCACGTAGTATTAAATTACGACGCAGAGTCAGTCGTTCTAAACGCGCTGATTTATCAAGGTTCACTGGATCAGCATAGTTATTTGCTTCAATCTCTTTATAGTGATTGATAAGTTGTTTTGATTCTTCAATTAATGACGCGACTTGTTTTGTAAATGGTGCAGAGGGTTCAATGGCACAAGCCATTAATTTAGCACTGAACTCGTCACGAACGGTAGGTTGTGTTGTTGGTTGTTCAAACCATTCACCTAAGGCTTTTCTACCAGCTTCTGTAATAGAATAAACTTTACGATCTGGTTTCCCTTCCTGCGGTTGAAGTACGCAGGTTACTAGCTCATTCTGAGCCATCTTGTTCAGCTCTCTGTAAACTTGCTGGTGGCTTGCTTTCCAGAAATACCCGATGCTGTAAGAAAACTCTTTAGTAATGTCGTATCCGGTAGCATCTCGAGTGCTTAGAACGGTAAGGATTACGTGTGGTAATGACATGTCTTAAATCCAAATAATAAGTAAATTATAAAACTCACTGTTTAATCTGCTTATGCGCTTCTTTGTCACAATATTGTATGCAATTTAAACAGAACCAATCTAAGTCGCCTTAGACAGGTTATATCACCTTCACCGTATAGCCGTTAATCACCTAGAATTTGAAAGAGTTAACTCTTTCTATGTTGTGCCTTTATAAGTGTAGTAGATATGGCGGCACAGAGGGGCATAAGCATATCATTAAATATGAAACTGGAACCGATATGGGGGGGGGTGTTGTCCAAAATAACCGACAAACATCTCAAAAAAATGCAACGTGCAGGACAATAATCCGGTTATAATGAATTATTGTCCTGCCTGTAGTGCTATGTATTATCCGGTATTGCGCATTCCTGCAGCAATTCCCGCAATGGTGACCATTAACGCCTCTTCTAGCTCTGGAGAAGGACTCTCCATTTGGCGAGATCGGTAGAGAAGCTCTGCCTGAAGAATGTTCATTGGTAGAACATAGATATTACGTAGGCGAATTGACTCTAGCCCCCAAGGGTTGCTTTGCATCAAGTTTTCGTTATTTTCTACATTAAGTACTGTTTTAATATCTTTTTGCAGTTGATTTCGAAGTTGGTCTCCCAAACGCCATAACGATTTATCGGTAAGCCTTTGGTCATAATAGCGAGAAATCTCAATACTCGACTTGGAGTAAACCATTTCAAGCATGCCTAAGCGGGTGGAGAAAAATGGCCATTCCCGACACATTTCTTCGAGTAAATCCTGATGCCCCTTATCTATGGAGTATTGGATAGATTCACCAGCCCCAAGCCAAGCAGGAAGGACCAGTCGATTCTGGCTCCAGGAGAAAATCCACGGGATGGCACGTAAACTCTCTACTCCCCCTTTAGGGTTTCGTTTAGAAGGGCGAGAACCTAGAGGTAATTTACCCAGCTCCTGCTCTGGTGTTGCTGCCCTGAAGTAAGGAACAAAATCAGGTTCACCTCTAACGATGTTACGGTAAGACTCACATGACACTTGAGACAGTACTTCCATGAGATCTCGCCATTCCTGTTTTGGCTCCGGTGGCGGCAGCAGGTTTGCTTCAAGAATCGCACTTGCGTATAGATTAAAGCTGGTAACCGCTACTTCTGGAAGCCCAAGCTTAAATCGGATCATTTCACCTTGTTCGGTTACCCTAAGGCCGCCTTTTAAGCTTTTTGGCGGCTGAGAAAGAAGGGCAGCATGAGCCGGTGCACCACCACGGCCAACGGTGCCACCTCTGCCATGGAATAAGGTGAGTTCAATGCTGGCATCTTCACAAACCTGAACTAATGATTCCATCGCACTATACTGTGCCCAACCAGCGGACATTACGCCGGCATCTTTCGCTGAATCGGAATACCCAATCATAACCATTTGGTGGTTTTGGATATAGCCGCGGTACCAGTCGATATCAAGTAGTTGTTTGATAACGGCTTCCGAGTTATTCAGATCATCCAGTGTTTCAAATAAAGGACAAACATCCATACGGAAGGGACAGCCCGCTTCTTGTAACAATAAGTGAACAGCTAACACATCAGATGCTGTTCTCGCCATTGAAATAACATAAGAGCCAAAGGCTTCACGAGATTGAGTAGCAATAATACTACAGGTGTCCAAAACCTCTTGAACTGACTCTGAAGGCTGCCAGTTACGAGGAAGTAATGGGCGTTTAGAGCTGAGTTCTTTTACAAGGAAGGCGATCTTGTCTTGTTCACTCCAATGGTCATAATCTCCGATACCTAGGTAGCGGGTCAGTTCTGAAATGACATCAGAGTGGCGAGTGCTTTCCTGGCGTATATCTAACCGGACTAAGTGCACGCCAAAAGCTTTAACACGGCGAAGCGTATCTAACAAACTACCATCAGCAATGACGCCCATTCCGCATTGATGTAAAGACTGGTAACAAGCATGAAGTGGTTGCCATAGCTGCTCGACGCTTTCTAAAATCGCTTTGTGAGGGACGTCAGTGCCATGAATTTTTGCATCCAGCACTTCTAGCGTATCTATCAGAAGTGAACGGATGTCTTTTAGTATTGCTCGATAAGGTTCATGAGCATCACCAGCGAGTTGTCGAAGCTCATCGGTACAATTGACCATTGATAGTTCGCTGATTAATTCTTGAATGTCACACAGATAAAGATCAGCGGCTTTCCAGCGTGATAGATGCAAAACTTCATGGGTGATGTTGTGAGTGACAAATGGGTTTCCATCTCTGTCTCCTCCCATCCATGATGAAAAATGTACAGGTCTGGCATCTATGGGCAGGCCTTCGCCTAAGTAGCCAGTGACTTGTTCGTTAAATTCACGAAGGAAGTCAGGGACAGCTTGCCACAATGAATTTTCTACAACCGCAAATCCCCATTTAGCTTCATCTAAAGGCGAAGGTCGTTGTTTCCGCATATCATCAGAGTGCCAGGATTGTGCAATCAACTGCTCTAATCGTCGTTCATTTTTTTCGCGTTCTTTGCCAGATAAATCGGAAAGCTCAAGCTGAGACAGGCAGTCGTTGATTTTCACCAGCTTGTTGATCATAGTTCGACGAGCAATTTCGGTCGGGTGAGCGGTGAGTACCAGCTCGATATTTAACTCTTTTATCGACTGAGCTGTATCCAGTTTGCTTATCTCATTAGCACTTAGCTTTGAGAATAACGTATTAATCGCATCTGGTTCACAGACGTTCGCATCACAGTGGCGCGATATAGTGTGATATTGCTCAGCTATATTAGTTAGATTGAGAAATTGATTAAAGGCTCGAGCTACAGGGTTTAACTGTTCGTCTGATAATGTCGATATCTCTTTTATCAGTGCTTCTCGGGCTTCATTATCATTGTCTCTTTCCGCCGATTTAGAAAGCTGGCGAATGCGTTCTACTTTTTCTAGAATTTCTTCGCCATGTGCATCTTTAATCGTATTGCCAAGCAATTGGCCCAACATTCGCACATTGCTTTTTAAAGCAGAGTATTGCTCATTCATTCTTGTCCTGCCTCGTAATTAAATTACAGTGTCTTTTCCTTGATATTAAGTTAATTTAGCGAATTTCTGCATGCTGAGTCAAATAAAGAGAAATTTTTTATGGTTTTTATGATTTGTACTTCTCTTCCACCAAAGAGAAATCTAAACATTCTGAAATTATATTTCAGAATGTTTCTCGTCCGAATGACCAGCATTATTTTATAAGAATGTTGTCGGTTTATTGGTGAGTTAAAAGCTGTATTCCTGAATGGCCTTACTCAGCAGCCTGATCGTTGGGTCTACAAACTCAAAAGCAAGAAACTCATCTGGCTGATGTGCTTGCTCAATAGATCCCGGCCCTAATACCAATGTAGGACATAACTGTTGAAGAAAGGGAGCTTCGGTGCAGTAATTGACTGTCTCGGATTTAGTACCACTGATATTTTCGATACTGGAGATAAAAGGATGATCGTGTTGACATTCATAACCAGGAATCGGTTCGTGAAGTGGCGTAATAGTAATCCGGTTAGGCCACTTTAGCTCAACATCTTTTAAAGCACCTCTCAGTAAATTGTTCAGCCCATCTAGGCTTATGCCCGGTAAAGGCCTAACATCATAATGAAGCTCACAGCACCCACAAATACGATTAGCACTATCTCCACCATGTATATGGCCCAGATTTAACGTAGGGGAGGGAATAGCGAAGCCGGGGTGGTGATATTCTTTTATTAATTTATCTCTAAGTTGCATTAATGCGAATAGAACTTCATGCATTATTTCAATAGCATTAACACCAAGAGCCGGATCGGAAGAGTGGCCTGACTTGCCTGTAACACGAATAGCGTTTGCTACATGACCTTTGTGTCCCCTGACGGGAATAAGGCTGGTCGGCTCCCCTATAATGCAGTAGTCGGGCTTTATCAGGGTATCTTCGGTAAAATGGCGAGCTCCGAGCATTGTTGTCTCTTCATCGCATGTCGCCAGAATGTAAACAGGCTTTTTTTGCTCGCTCCAATTTATATTTTTGACAGCTTCGATAATAAAAGCAAAGAAACCTTTCATATCTGCTGTTCCTAATCCATAAAACCGGTTATTGGATTCTGTCAGAGCATGAGGGTTGAAACTCCAGCGACCTTCATCAAATGGTACGGTATCGGTATGACCAGCTAAAAGTAACCCACCCTCGCCCTGACCACGTTTAGCAAGCAAGTTAAACTTGCCTTGCTCAATTTCCTCAACCTCTACAGAAAACTTTAAGTCCTTAAGCCAGCTAGCTAAAAGTTCGATAACTTTGCCATTTCCTTCATCCCAACTAGGGTCAGTTGAGCTAATTGAAGAGGTTGAAATTAGCCCTTGGTACACATCGATGAAATTAGGTATTTTCATATTATATTCACTTCCGCTATTGACAGATAATCCATAAGACGATACAAAGCATATTAAATCATTATTTGTGAATAAAAAACCGAATAATGACCCTTTTTAGGTATTAATAGTCATTTTGAGCTTTGCTTTTTTTTCATTGGTTATGGGTGTAGTGAAATGTTGAAAACCACAATTATTGGTGCTAGCGGTTATACAGGAGCAGAACTGGCTCTTTTGGTAACAAAACACCCTGAGCTCACGCTAACAGGTTTGTATGTTTCCGCCAATAGTGTGGATGCAGATAAATCCATTGGAAGTTTACATGGCAAGTTGGCGGGTGTTGTTGATTTACCTGTCAGAGCGCTTACTGATCCTCAAGCCGTCGCTAAGGCATGTGACATTGTATTTTTGGCTACCGCGCACGAGGTGAGTCATGACCTTGCTCCAATATTTCTGTCACAAGGTTGCCAAGTGTTTGACCTGTCTGGAGCGTACCGGGTTCAAAGTGATGAGTTTTATACCGAATTTTATGGTTTTGAACATAAACATTCAGATTTACTCAAAAATGCCACTTATGGTTTAGCTGAATGGAATGAGACGTCAATACAGAAATCGGATTTGATAGCCGTTGCTGGCTGTTACCCAACGGCATCTCAACTAGCGATAAAACCGCTCGTTGAGCTTAACTTTCTTGACCTGAATCAGTGGCCTGTCATCAATGCGGTGAGTGGTGTTACTGGTGCGGGACGTAAAGCGACAATGGTAAATAGTTTTTGTGAGGTAAGCCTTCAAGCTTATGGACTGTTTAATCATCGTCACCAACCGGAAATTTCCAGTCATTTAGGCTGTGAGGTAATTTTCTCCCCTCATTTGGGCAATTTCAAAAGAGGTATTCTTGCAACAATCACCATGAAGTTAGCTAAAGGTGTTACGCAAGAACAGATAGAGAATGCTTTCGAAAAAGCTTATCAAGATAAACCTGCAGTACGTCTGAAATATCAAGGCATTCCAAGAATTCAGGATGTAGAAAATACACCGTTTTGTGATATCGGATGGAAGGTGCAGGGTGAACATATTATCGTGGTATCGGCGATAGATAATTTATTAAAGGGTGCATCCAGTCATGCGATGCAATGTGCAAATATTCGTAACGGTTTTGAGCCGCTTACTTCACTTGTGTGAGAATTAAAATGAGTAATGAACTAAAACCATTAGTGATTAAATTAGGCGGTGCGGCACTTTCGAGTACGGACACGCTAGGTAAACTTTTTCACGCCATTAAAGAGTACCAAAACCAAGCCGAGCGAGATTTAGTTATTGTTCATGGTGGTGGTTATCTGGTGGATGAGCTGATGAAAAAGCTGCAACTGGAAACGGTTAAGAAAAATGGATTGCGTGTAACACCTTATGATCAAATCCCAGAAATTGCGGGTGCGTTAGCGGGTACAGCAAATAAGCTTCTGCAAGGAGAAGCGATAAAGAGTGGCTTGAATGCTGTCGGGCTTTGTCTTGCTGATGGTGGTTTATGTCAGGTAGAAGAGCTTGATCCTGAGCTGGGCGCGGTAGGTAAAGCTACTCCGGGCCAACCTACTGTTATTCAGGCGATACTAGATGCAGGCGCACTGCCAATTGTCAGTTCAATTGGACTAACACTGCAAGGGCAAATGATGAATGTTAATGCCGATCAAGCAGCTGTCGCTGTCGCAGGGTCTTTAGATGCAGAGCTGGTTCTTCTTTCTGATGTTAGTGGCGTTTTAGATGGTAAAGGTCACTTACTCAATAATCTAAATCAACAAGAAGCAGACGCATTAATCCAAGGTAAAGTGATTACCGATGGAATGATAGTAAAAGTACAGGCCGCATTAGATGCTGCAAATGACCTTGGCAGACCAATAGAGGTGGCAACTTGGCGCTACCCAGAAAAACTCGCCGAATTATTTTCAGGTAAGAGCATAGGTACACAGTTCTTACCTAAGTAAAACAGAATTTAAATATCAAATCGTTAAATAGATTTACCACCCGTTGAACTGACCGCCAGAGCAGTCCGGGATATTAGGAGAAACTCATGAGTAAAGTTAAAGTAAATAAAGTTGTCGTTGCATATTCCGGCGGTCTGGATACCTCTGTAATCATTCCGTGGTTAAAAGAGAACTATGACTGTGAAGTTGTTGCTTTTGTTGCCGATGTAGGTCAGGGCGAACAAGAACTTGAAGGTGTTGAAGAGAAAGCTATCGCATCTGGAGCATCGGAAGTTTATGTTGCAGATCTTAAAGAAGAAATGGTTGCTGAGTATATCTATCCATCGCTGAAAACCGGTGCGGTATACGAAGGGAAATACCTGTTAGGTACGTCTATGGCTCGCCCTATTATTGCAAAAGCGCAAGTAGAGTGTGCGCGTAAAGTGAATGCCGATGCGCTTGCACATGGTTGTACTGGTAAGGGTAATGATCAGGTACGTTTTGAAGGAGCATTTGCTGCATTAGCCCCTGACCTGCATGTGATTGCACCATGGCGTGAGTGGGACTTAGTCAGTCGTGAAGAGTGTCTCGACTATCTTGCTGAGCGCAATATCCCTTGTTCTGCTTCATTAACCAAAATTTATTCTCGTGATGCCAATGCTTGGCATATCTCAACCGAAGGTGGTGTTCTGGAAGAAACCTGGAACGCACCAAATGAAGATTGTTGGGATTGGACTAACAGTCCAGAACAAGCTCCTGATAAAGCAGAATACGTTTCTATCAAAGTAGAAAAAGGCGAGATTACCTCTGTTGATGGTGAGGAGATGTCACCATATAACGCACTTATGTACCTAAATGAAAAAGGTGCTCTGCACGGTATTGGCCGTATCGATATTGTTGAGAATCGTCTTGTAGGCATGAAGTCCCGAGGTTGTTATGAAACTCCGGGTGGCACTATCATGATGGAAGCACTTCGTTCGGTAGAGCAGCTTGTTTTGGATAAGAGCTCTTATGAGTTCCGTGAAGAACTTGGTATTAAAGCCGCTCACCTTATCTATGATGGACGCTGGTTTACGCCATTGTGTAAGTCTATTCTTGCAGCCTCAGAAGAACTGGCGCAAGATGTGAACGGTGAAGTAGTTATCAAGCTTTATAAAGGGCAGGCGACAGCTACTCAGAAACGTTCAAATAACAGCTTATACTGTGAGCGTTTTGCAACCTTTGGCGAAGATGATGTATATGATCAAAGCCATGCCGCCGGGTTTATTCGTTTATATTCTTTAGCAAGTAGAATTCGTACTTTAAACACGCAAAAATAAATTAATACAAACAAGTAATTAATATAAAAAGAAAACTGGCTTTTCTGTTGAATAGCCAGTTTAAGAATAGCTAGCACTAGCATACCAAGCAATATGATCGTTCAGGAGAGACACAATGGCATTATGGGGCGGTAGATTTACCCAAGCAGCAGATACTCGGTTCAAAGAATTCAATGATTCGCTTCGCTTTGATTACCGATTGGCTGAACAAGACATTGTTGGCTCAGTTGCTTGGTCAAAAGCATTGTTGTCCGTGGGTGTTCTCACTGAAGGCGAGCAGCAGAAATTAGAATTAGCATTGAATGAACTAAAGCTCGAAGTGATGGAAGATCCTGAGCAGATCTTAAAATCATCTGCGGAAGACATTCATAGTTGGGTTGAGCTGCAGTTAATCAGCAAAGTCGGTGATTTAGGTAAGAAACTTCATACTGGCCGTTCACGTAACGATCAGGTTGCGACGGACTTAAAACTTTGGTGCCGTCAACAAGGGCAGCAACTTTTGATAGCCCTCGATCGTCTGCAAAACCACATGGTTGAAGTGGCCGCGATGCATCAAGAGACAGTACTACCAGGCTATACTCATCTTCAGAGAGCTCAGCCTGTGACCTTTGCTCATTGGTGCCTGGCTTATGTCGAAATGTTTGAGCGTGATTATTCTCGACTTAATGATGCCATCCATCGCTTAGATACATGTCCGCTAGGTTCTGGAGCATTGGCTGGTACTGCCTACCCAATGGATCGCGAAGAGCTGGCACATAATTTGGGCTTCCACCGTGCAACCCGTAATAGTCTGGATTCTGTGTCTGACAGAGATCATGTTATGGAACTGATGTCAGTTGCTTCTATCTCTATGTTACATCTGTCTCGCCTAGCTGAAGATATGATCTTCTATAACTCTGGTGAGTCGAACTTTATTGAGTTGGCGGATACAGTAACTTCTGGCTCTTCTCTTATGCCACAAAAGAAAAACCCTGACGCGTTAGAGTTGATCCGTGGTAAGTGTGGGCGTGTATACGGTGCAATGGCTGGCATGATGATGACAGTAAAAGCACTTCCTTTGGCCTACAACAAAGATATGCAGGAAGATAAAGAAGGCTTATTTGATGCGTTAGACACTTGGAATGATTGCATGGAGATGGCTGCACTTTGTTTTGAAGGTTTAAACGTAAATAAAGAACGTACTCTTGAAGCTGCGAAACAGGGGTATGCGAATTCTACTGAATTAGCTGATTATCTTGTTGCTAAAGGAATTCCATTCCGTGAAGCTCACCATATTGTAGGGGTTGCGGTTGTTGGTGCGATAGACAAAGGCTGTGCGTTGGAAGAGCTTTCTATTGAAGAGCTTAAAATGTTCTCACCATCTATTGAAAATGACGTTTATGATATTTTGACCATTGAATCCTGTCTTGAAAAACGTTCTGCTCTTGGCGGCGTTTCGCCTAGTCAGGTTCAGTATGCGGTTAAGGAAGCGCAGCAGCGTCTAAGTCAACGTGATACATCAGGGGTAAAAGTGCGTGGTGCACGATTAACCGATATTGATACTTTAGAAAGTATGGTGACTTACGGTGCGAGCATTGGTGAAAACTTGCCAATTTCTCGTAATGAAATTAATCGTAGTATAGGTTCATTTGCCGTTGTTGAGCATCAAGGAACAGTGACTGGTTGTGCTTCTCTTTATGTGTATGACTCTGGTTTAGCTGAAATTCGGTCTTTGAGTGTAGAAGCTGGCTGGCACGATCAAAGCAGTGCCATCGTGCAGCATTTGATAGAAAAAGCAAAACAGATGGCCATCAAAAAAGTCTTCGTGTTAACACGCACACCTGAGTTCTTTATGCGTCAGGACTTTATTCCTACGTCGAAGAGCTTATTGCCTGAAAAAGTGCTGAAAGATTGTGAACAGTGCCCTCGAATTCATGCCTGTGATGAAGTCGCATTGGAAATAGATCTTGGCGATCATGCTATCGTTCGGGCTAATGCTATTTAACTACTTGAAATTAAACGCTTCATGAGAATGTTAAATTTTTTTGAAGAAATAAAGATCTTTATGGGAACATTTTTGAAAAAGGGCGGTCATATATAATACCACTGCTTTTTCTTAGATGAATCTAAGAGAGCCCCTAACCATTATTGGTTTAGGGGCTTTTTCTTTTTTGTTCTCAAACTTTATTTCTTATTGCGCTTCTGAAAAGGAAAAACCACAAAGCGGAACCAGAGATGCAAAAACAATAAGGTGTTGAATGAAAAGCCTGCGAAAATGAGAGCAATAGATTCAATGCTCTTGAAATCATCTTTATAGCCAAACCACCAGACAATCCAACACAACACAGAAAGCACGGTTAATTGGTCCATACAGCGCTTACAACGCCCTATTTTTTGCCAGAACCAATGTTTTCCATCGCAGAATTTACAAGCCATTTCGATTCAACATAAAGAGTATATTTTTAATATTGGACTACTCATCAAAACAGTGCAACGAATGAATATCACTGGTAAAAAAGTGGGTATGTACCAAAAGGAGAATCTTTTCACAAAAAAAACCATTTACAGCCCTTGGGATCTCTCATTACGCCCCCACATCTCAGTCACGAGCTGATAAATCAGTACCTTCAATAATTTAAATCAAAATCAGGAGAGACGACCAATGAATATTCGTCCTTTACATGACCGTGTTATCGTTGAGCGCCAAGAAGTTGAATCAAAATCTGCTGGTGGCATTGTTTTAACTGGTTCTGCTGCAGAGAAATCAACACGTGGTATCGTTTTGGCCGTCGGCAAAGGCCGTATTCTAGAAAACGGTACAGTAATGCCTTTGGACGTTAAAGTTGGTGATTCAGTGATCTTTGCTGAAGGCTACGGCACTAAAACTGAAAAAATCGATGGTAAAGAAGTTCTAGTTATGTCTGAAAATGACATCATGGCAATTGTCGAGTAATAGTAAGCGTTAAGACATTCACTCTTAAACGATAAACTAAAGAACAAAATAGATTTTAGGAAAGGAAATCAAAATGGCTGCTAAAGACGTAAAATTTGGTAACGACGCACGCATTAAAATGCTGGAAGGTGTTAATGTTCTGGCGGACGCTGTAAAAGTAACATTGGGTCCTAAAGGCCGTAATGTAGTATTAGACAAATCTTTTGGTGCACCAACTATTACTAAAGATGGTGTATCTGTAGCGCGTGAGATTGAGCTTGAAGACAAGTTTCAAAACATGGGCGCTCAAATGGTTAAAGAAGTTGCCTCTCAAGCAAATGACGCTGCGGGCGACGGTACAACAACAGCAACAGTATTAGCTCAATCTATCATCACTGAAGGCCTTAAAGCGGTTGCTGCGGGCATGAACCCGATGGACCTTAAGCGCGGTATCGACAAAGCGGTTATTGCTGCGGTTAAAGAGCTTGGTGAGTTATCTGTTGAATGTAGAGATACTAAAGCTATCGCTCAGGTTGGTACAATCTCTGCGAACTCAGATGAAACTGTAGGCGATATCATTGCAGAAGCAATGGAAAAAGTAGGCCGCGACGGTGTTATCACTGTTGAAGAAGGTCAGGCTCTTCATGACGAGCTAGATGTTGTTGAAGGTATGCAGTTTGACCGTGGTTACCTATCACCATACTTCATCACAAACCAAGAAGCAGGATCTGTTGAGCTAGAAAGCCCATTCATTCTTCTTATCGATAAGAAAATATCAAATATCCGTGAACTTCTTCCAACATTAGAAGCGGTAGCAAAAGCATCACGTCCACTACTTATCGTAGCTGAAGACGTTGAAGGTGAAGCGCTAGCGACTCTTGTGGTGAATAACATGCGTGGCATCGTAAAAGCGGCTGCTGTTAAAGCTCCTGGTTTTGGTGATCGCCGTAAAGCTATGCTACAAGATATCGCAGTACTTACTGCTGGTACGGTTATTTCAGAAGAAGTAGGCCTAGAACTTGAGAAAGTAACTCTTGAAGACTTAGGTCAAGCGAAACGTGTGACTATCACTAAAGAAAACACAACTATCATTGATGGTCTTGGTGAAGAAGCCATGATCAACGGTCGTGTTGCTCAAATCCGTCAGCAAGTTGAAGATGCAACGTCAGATTACGACAAAGAAAAACTGCAAGAACGCGTAGCAAAATTGGCGGGTGGTGTTGCTGTAATTAAAGTGGGTGCTGCCACTGAAGTTGAAATGAAAGAGAAGAAAGACCGTGTAGAAGATGCACTTCATGCGACTCGCGCCGCTGTTGAAGAAGGCGTTGTTGCTGGTGGTGGTGTTGCTCTTATCCGTGCTGCTTCTAAAGTGGTTGGACTTGAAGGCGCTAACGAAGAGCAAAACGTAGGTATTCGCGTCGCTCTGCGTGCTATGGAAGCTCCTCTACGTCAAATCGTTGCTAATGCTGGTGATGAAGAGTCAGTGGTTGCAAACAACGTGAAGGCTGCAGAAGGTAACGAAGGTTACAATGCTGCAACTGGCGCATACGGTGATATGATTGCAATGGGTATCCTAGACCCAACGAAAGTAACTCGTAGCGCACTACAGTTCGCTGCATCGGTTGCTGGCCTGATGATCACTACAGAAGCTATGGTTTCTGATAAACCAGCAAAAGATGCACCTGCAATGCCTGATATGGGCGGTATGGGTGGCATGGGTGGTATGCCAGGCATGATGTAAACGACCTGACTTAATCCAGTAAAGTCCATTAAAAGCTCGTAAGCCTTGTGTTTACGGGCTTTTTTAGTATTTTCCGTCTAATAAAGTCCAAAGGTGTATAGCTAGTTCTATGAAAGTAGTGAGGGTAATGCGGGGTATCGTGTATTTCATAACTACCAATTTTGGTGGTATATTTGAGCAGTACCCTTCATTTGATACCCCGCATTGGAGCTGTAAATGCCACTAACAGTAAAGGAAGTAGACAATTTATCGTGTCCTGAAGGTAAGTCTCAAATAAAGAGATCTGCTGGTAATGGATTGTTTTTATTTGTAAAAAAGAATGGTTCAAAGCTCTGGCGTTTTCGTTTTAGGTACTCGTCGAAGTACCAAGAGATGGCTCTAGGAAAGTACCCCACAGTAACTCTCTCTAAGGCTCGTAAGTTAGCAGATGAAGCAAGGGCATCGTTAGTGAACGGTATTAATCCCATGGATGAGAGAAGGGAGAGGAAGCGTAGTAAGAGTGTTGACCAAAATAAGCTTTTCTCAGCAGTTGCTATAAAGTGGTGGGAGCAGCAAAAAGATTCTTGGTCAACGGATCATGCCGCCCGGGTTAGACGTTGGCTAATGATTGACTCTAAAGGTATCTGTAACCTTCATATTGATGAGATTGATGCTGGGCACATCACGGATCTCATGTTAGCTATTGAGGCCGCTGGTGCGCCTAAGAAAGCTCCTAACATACTTGCTGTCATCAATAGGGTGTTTGGCTATGCATTAGCTCATCGTCTAACACGAAGCAATCCCGCTCAAGGCTTACCACTTGGTGATATATTAAAACCCCTACCTAAAGTTCAACATCGAGCAGCAATTATCAATCCTAGTGAGCTTGGTCAATTGATTAAGGATATTGATACCACACCAACAGGTAACTATTGCAGCGTAGAGGCGCTCAAGTTGATCCCTAGAGTCTTTTTAAGACCAACGGAAATAAGAAACTTGAAGTGGGAGTATATTGATTTTGAGGCGTGCTTGATTAGGATTCCAGCGGAAGAGATGAAGCGCAATCGAGATCACTTGGTGCCGATGTCAAAACAAGTTGTCGAACAATTACAAGATGTAAAATTGTACACTGGCTACTCTAAGCTTGTATTTCCCAATCAAAGAGATAGCAGTAAGCCTATGAGTAAGAATATCCTGACCAATCGCTTGCGGGATTTGGGTTATGCCGCAGATGTAATGTCAGCACATGGCTTTAGGAGTAGCGCCTCCACAATCTTACATGAAAAAGGTTGGAACTCTGAGGTTATCGAGGTTCAGCTAGCTCACTTGACTGGCTCCGCGACTTCAAGAGCTTACAATCGTTCACTTTACTTAGCCGAAAGAACAAAGCTAATGCAAGAGTGGGCAGATTACCTAGACGAGTTATCAATAAATTGTTAGCTGTTATTGCCCAGCTTAGAGCCGCTTCTCTTTGCTGGGCAGAACTTGAGATAGCACACTGAAAGGTTAAGAGCTCCCCAAGTCCGTTTGAAGGTTGGATTGTTAGTATTTCTAAGACTTGGCGTATCACCAACCTTTCATTTGAATACCTTTCTTCCCCGACCTGAGCAGGAGCTAATCGGAAAATTTTTTCTCGTATTCTTTAGTGATCAACTGCTCTAAGAATCTATTTTTCGGTATCTTTGCCTTACGAGCTAGGGCTGTTAGAAAATCATCGATTTCTGTACCCATAACAAAGTTATATGCTTTCTGATCTTCATCTTCCATTTTCGCTCGATGTTTTTGTTGATACCAAGCTTTCTTTAGCTTGCCTATGAAGTATTTTTTTGCACGAGGATCTTCAAAGCACCAGTAGAAGTCGATGATAGCGATACAGCGATGATAGGGTTCGTCACTTGAATTTAACTCTGGTATCCATTGAATTGGTAGCTCTGAGTCTTTTATGTAACGGATAAACCAATTAGTTATCTTTTTATCTTCTTTGTTTATCCATGATAAATCATCGGGTAGAACCCTACTTTCCCAAAGTCTTTGAAGCTCTTCAATGAATGCAACTTTTTTGTGATTACTGGTATTCCAGTGGTCAAAAAAACAAATGATATTCTCATGTCTACTTTTATAATTCTTGGGATTGCGATTTAAATTCAATGATTCATAGATCATTTGCTCATCACTATTAGGCCACTCTCCGGGGATTGCGTAGGGAAGCTTTTGTTCAATAGGAGATCTATTTTCATCGAGCTTTTCAACTGAGTACCTCAAGTAGCTCCATACCCAGTAACAGAGCTGCGTATTCCGGAGCATCG
>DDQN01000099.1 GCA_002342685.1 Vibrio sp. UBA2441 | reverse complement strand
CACCATCGCCGGAATACGCATGTACGCGTGATGTTGCCCGTTGGGGTTGCCCTCACGCAGTTAAATGTCAATCAGGATTGCCGTGCGGGTACTTCTCCCTTACGGGGCGTTTGGGTGAAGCTGAAGAGGTATCTCGGCGTTTGAATATCAAGCGCGAAGAAGTAATTGTTCTTCAGAAACTCGCAGAAGCTAACCCTAATTTCGATTTGGCTTTAGAGGAACAAAAAGAGGCGCTGGTCGTTTTGGAAGCTCTAGAGGTTGAGGCTATCCAGACTCAAAGCGCCAAGAAGCTGGTAGATATCATGTCAGACGACCAAGATAACCCGCTAGGTCAAATTATGGCGCGGATTAATGAGCAAATGCTAGTTGGTAAAAGCCCAAGAACCCTTGCTGACCTGTTCTTCATTGAACAGAAACGCTTGGAAAGAGATGCCAAACAGAAGGATGATAACAATGGCTAAGACACCCCGTAGTCGTAATGCAGATGACAAGGTCATTCAGGGTAAGGAGCTTGATGCCTACATCAAAGCAGAGCTGCAAGCCATGGTTCATGAGGGACTTGAAGAATCCCCTATTCAGCCATCGACCCTCCATGCACGCCTTAAGGCTAAGGGTATTATTAAGGGGGGGATCAGCACTTTGACCTCCCGCAGGGATATAATCAATGATTATAAACTTCGGCAGCATAACAATCATGAAGATGGAAAGCGTGCGTTAACGGGTGAAGAGAGAGCCATGTTAGCTCAAGGACGGACTGGAGCGGCTTACATCAGCAAGGCCGACCGTCTCGATAGTGAACTTAAATCCTACAAGGCGCGGTATGAGCGCAATATCTTGGCTGTCGCAGATATTATTGAATATGTCGATTCCAATCTTCCTGTCAGTGTTGAAACCTTGCTCGCAGAGGATCTTATTCGTGAGTTGAGATTCAACGGTAAGGGAAATGGCAAATGATGAGAAGAATCTTGGATAAAACCAAAGATGAGAACCAGAAACTGACGCCTGAAGAGAAAACGTACATACAAACTTCACATTGGATTAAGGCACAAGATCGGGAATCTATCATTGCACCTGACCATTATGGGAAGATCAACAAGTAAAAGCTTAAAGCCCTAGCTGGGTTAACCCCCGTGCTGTTCAAAGTTAGAATCCAGTGGCGACAATAGACGGTATCTTTGGATACACCAGTGAGGTGAGAGGCTTTGGTGACGTTTTTGTACAAATTCAGTATGTAATGGTACGATGATCTTAGAGACTAATTAAGCCTTATAATCACATTATAAATGAGGCCAAATTATGAAACGAAAAGAACGAGTAATCATTTCCGACCAACAAAAACTAGAATATGCAAAAATGATGGTTGAAGATGGATACTCTAATCAACAGATACAAGAAATATCGGGTGCATGTTCTTCTGCCGTGGTTCGATGGAAAAGACAATATAAAGCCGAAAAACAAGGTATTACCCCTCAAAATCAGAAAGCAATAACGCCTGAGCAACAAAGAATACAAGAACTGGAAAAACAATTAGATAGAGCAAATAGAGACATCGACATACTAAAAAAAGCCAGCGCTTTGTTCATACGAGACAACTAAAACAAGATGCCGTCAGGCAGATGAAGAAAGCGTATCCCAATTATTTTGAAGCTTTAAACGTTTGTTATTCAACTGGTACATCGCTAAAGCAAACTACCGCAAATAAATAACGCCCTTCTTGCGTGGACGCCCAAATCTCACCATTTTTTCCAAGCGACTTCCTTGCGTACCCATGTTCAGAAAGCCATAGGAGAGACTCTTTGACTTGACTGCGAGTTAGTCTAGTTTCTTTAGACAACCCCGAAATATAGCGCCATGTGTATTTGTGGTTTTGCAGTGCACTCAGAACACTCTTCGTATTTTCAGACACAAGATTTAGATTGGGCACCTGACTCCCTACTTCATCAATTTCTTCGGTTGGATCTTCCGTTTCTTTTTCCAGAACAGCTTCGATTTGCTCTACTTTAAGCTGAGCTTCAACTCCAGCAGCTTTGAAACTTTGGAATTTTTCCAGATTTGCAAATACAAGCCCTAAAAAACCTGCAGCAATAGTTAATCCCATTTCTGTGGGCTTACCTTCGTAACCAAAATATAGAGAGACAATTAACATAACGATTGCTGATATAACCTGTAAGACTTTACTAGATTCAATCTTCATTTTTTGTACAAACCTTCCTTACGATAGTTGCTGCATAACGCTCAATTAAGTAATGAGCAACGCAATACTGTTGCGCTCCGTATACCAACGCTACGCGTTGCGAAACACTCTTAAACCGTTTGTCGAACGAAGCCGCTGCGCGGCAGATTAAATAGCATATCGTCCATACTCTTCAGTAATACCATATTCCGATGATGTTCTACTGGAGAGATTATTATGAACCCTACCGAGCAGAAGCGCTTTAATTTTCTTATAAACAACACCTTACCAACTCAACACTCAGATAATGTGTCTGGAGCAACACTTATCCTTGTTTGTTAGTTTGAATTCCATTAATTACTTAATTATTGACAATCTTAAGTATTTAGCTTTTTATCTAATTCATCTAAAAAAACACTTTGCCCATAATTCATTTTATACCCATTTCTGGTATAAAAGTGTTCCGACTTGAAAAAGTGAACATCATACTTAGCTCTTGTTAGAGCCACAAAGAAAAGCCGCCTCTTCTCTTGAAGTTCTTTATCTTCAGGGTAGTACCAAGCTTTTTCTCTAGGCTTATAAACCAATCTTGGGAATACCCCATTATCTAACCCTATAGCGATAACAACGTCATATTCACAGCCTTTGCTAGAGTGATATGTTATAAGATTCAACTTGTTTGATTTATCCCTATTATTTCCAAACATCTGTAGGTTTATATTGTGAAGAACGCCAGTATTTTGTAACGAACTTTGCATCTTTAAAACTTCATAGAAATCATCCTTTGCCTTAGGTTCATTAATAAATACGGAAAAGTGATCACTAATCATCTTACTAACAAAGGATTCTGCTGTAATCAAATGTGATATTTTTTTGGAACTCCATAAAAACTTAACGAAAGCAAGAGAAGCTGAATCTACATCATCAATAAAATTACGAGTAAGATCAGTAAAACACTTTATTAGGTCATTTAAATAAATGCCCTTGTCTTGCTCCTTCCAGTCAAATGTAATCCAAGACGCACAATCTTCAATGAAGTTTGTCATTGGGTTTTTTCTGTATGGTGCGTTACTATCTATTCGGCTGTAAAACAAACCTTTTTCTGCTGCTTTTTGTGCAACTATATCGCCTGTTTTTGCATCTGGGTATAATATTGCGACGTCACTAAGACTTCTACCTTCCAATAAATCCACGCAAGCTACCGCCTTTTTTAATGCCTCATCAACTTGCTCTTCTAGCCCATTAGGGCATAAATGGTAATCAATAGTTGCAACTCTATTCTGGTTATATGCAACAACTCCTTTATTAATACCAACGAAACCATCCGAAAGATTAACTATATTTTGAGCAGAACGATAGTTAAGTTTCATTTCTATTTTTTCAAAATCACTACGTTCACTTAGGCTTAAAAGTAATTCAGGGTGCGCCCCTGTAAATCCATAAATAGATTGATCAACATCGCCTACAGCTATTACTTTTACGCCATGTTCAACTAGTAACAATACTATTTCATGTAGTGGTTTTCCTAAATCCTGATACTCATCTATGACAATAATTGGAAACTTTGCTTTCAGAATATCCCTTATCCACGCATAATCTTTTATCATTTTTCGAGAGATTAAAATTAGATCATCAAAATCTACTAAGCCACTATTCCGTAAAAATCGCTCATAGTTTGTGACTAAATTAGCATACAAAATATCATTACTATTAAAAAATTCATCTCGCTCAAGATATGACATTCTATAGTTTGTCATAGTTGCGAAGCTGCAGTATTTTGCAGCCTCACCTATATGGTTTTTAGCCGATTCAAAACTCTCGTTTCGTTGCTGTTCATTTGCAATTGAATATGTAGCGGGTAATTCAGAATCAATAAGGTGTGCTAATGGAGAGACTATTTGACTTAAACAAAAACTGTGAACCGTCCCTACATACAAGTTTTCATTTAAAGATATTCCTATTTTTTTAAACCTTTGCTGTAATTCCCTACAACATTGTCGACTATATGTTATGCATGCAACCTTCTGATAGTCATTGATTTCTTCATCAAGGATTTTAGCAACCTTTAAGACTAAGGTTTTGGTTTTGCCACTTCCTGGACCTGCAATAATGGCACAATTAGTGTTCGAGTCATAGGCAGCCTTTTGACCAAACTCATTTAATGTAAGAGCTTCGGTTTTATAAAAACTAGCTACATTATGCTGCATTGATAATATACTCAAAAGACGAAATAATATAATGAGGGCAATGCCCTTCAGGGAGTTTGTTACTCAACCTCTTAGCAAAGCGACCTTTACCTATTTCTTGTATGTACCTTAATAACGCTGGCATATCTACAGGCGTTTGATTGTTTCTCCAATTTACAATAATTGGTCCAACACGTTGTCTTTCTCCATGCTCTTCTAACAAAATATCACACACGATGGTTTTTAAGGCAGGCGAGTTGATTAATTCAGTTTCCAGAGTTTGAGTGTTCGTAAAAATACCTTGAGCCTGACCTGCAAAAATAATCATAGCTTCAGGGTTTACACCTGCACGATACGCAGGAACAATTAGTTCTAGAAGCTTATCAATCCTTGTTATCCCTAAAGGAACAGGCAGGTTTAAAGGGTCTCGATCTGTAATGATCGTAAATGGTGTACCAATACTATTTAAAAATTTCACATATGGAGCAAAGTTTGTACCTGCAACTGAACATATTGAAATGCCTTTTTTATCTAGTTCATAACCAAGCTTATTTGCTAACTCTGGAATTAAAAACTCTTCAGCATCTCCTTCGACTAAAATTACTCCTCTCGCAAAAAGCATTTCTCCTCTTGTTACAGTCAAATATCTACTCATATCTTCAACATCATTTGGGCTTAAAGTTGAGTTTGCTAAAGAGTAGCCTACTGTTGAACTTAGGGCTCCAATCGAATGCTCTTTGAACACAATCAATGATTGCAACGGTGCGGAACTAGCGATATGAGGGGAATGTGTTGTTAATATAGTGTTTAGATTGGCTTCAGAGTTGTAGAAATAATCAAATAGTAGCCTTTGAATATGAGGATGTAAGTGCGCTTCAGGTTCTTCAATTGCTAAAAATGTAAACTCTTGCTCACCTTGCTGTATCGAATGCTGCAACTTAAGCAACTTTAGAGTTAAAAATAATATATTTGAACTGCCAGTACTAGCCTGACTTATTGTTCTAAGTCCCGCATCTATCAATAATTGCAATGACCTAACCAATTTACTTATGTCCTGTGGTGCTAACTTCAAGCTAACTGGTGTAACGTGATTAGTACCAACAATAGTTTCAAGCATATTGTTAATGTTAACTGCTATATTATCTATACTAGGAACACCATCAAGTGCTCCTTGTGTTTGTTCAAACCCAGCGGCAATTGAAACTTTTTGTTGTTCAGTTAAGTTCTCACTAACATCATCTAAAAAAGCTCTTATTGGTGAACGATTACTATTTTTCAGCTCTCTTTCACAATCTCTTAAGGCATGAAAAAGCTCCATTTGTAAGCATCTTCGAAAGCTACGAGGAATAATATTTTCGGTATTATTGCCAAGATAAGTATTGTATTCGTAGTCATTGATCGTATGGTTTTCGACGCCATCACGAGGTTTAAATTCATAAGTTATTCTTGCAGTATGAGTTGCAATATTAACTAGCCCATCGGCTAACACCGATAGCATCGTTTCAGAGCTATTTATATTATCAATATCTATTGAAATTTTAATTGTGCTACCAATTTTATTAACACCCAAACCGTCCCAAAAATCGTCAACATCCAAAAATCGGTCTAATTCTGACAAAGAGGGATCAAGGATCAGTCTAAGAGCAAAAAGGAAATTGCTTTTACCAACTTTATTTTCCCCTACAATAACCATATTCCTATTGGTATTAATTTCAAAATTTTGAAAGTTTCTGAAGTTCTCTATTTTAACTCTTGAAATATGTATCAATTAAAACTCCTTTTATTTATCTCACACTGATTTTTAGTAGGTTTACTTAAAAGAATCAGAAAATGAAACAACTCTTAATAGTGTGTTCCAAACTAATGCTTTGCTAAGTTGCAGCTAACTACCACAAGACTCAAGCAAAACCACCGTATTCACTGAACCTAACTCATGCTAAAAATGCCTAAGGTTAGCTGTCAGCCTTAAGCAACTTGTTATGCATTTATTCTGATACGATCACTGTAAATGCAGCCCACTGCTCGCCTAGCTGCCCAGTAAAATCGGCTTGGCTAACTTGAACCATTATTTCAAACTTGCTTTCGAAAACTTGGCTATCAAATGACTTATTTTTTATTAACAAACTGTCCGGCTTCGGTGGCGATAGTTTGGATGAAGACAGAGAAATTTTTGCTTCACCTTTTTCGATAGCTACAAATTGTAGAGTAAGATCCCCGATCGTTTCGCTTACGTTACCGATAACCCACTGTTCGCCTACATATACTTTCTTTGAAGAGTCAACAAAGTAAGGCCGACTACAAGGCTTAATATTTGATGCTTTAACCCAGCCTAAATTCCTTAAAGTATGGGCATTTAACATGCCAACTAAGTCGCCGTTAGAGCGCACTTGATAGTTGCCACTTTGCTCGTGTAACACTAACGACAAGTCTCTATCTGCCCAGCTAGCAGGAAAGTCAGACTTAATATCAAAGGTATCCAACACATCAGATCCGTTTTTGCACTTAACACTAAAATTTGTCGGTTTACCCAATTCATTAAATACATGAACTTTACTCTCACTTACCTCTAATGTTGGCTTGGAAAACATATTTTTATACTGCGGATAAAGTTGTACGGGTAGATACAGCACGATTATCACCAACGTCAAAATACCAGCCCCTAAAGCTAGTTTTTGATGAATTGGCTTGAAAACAGCGGTAATAACCGCTGCTGATATTATCGCAGCTGGTACACCAACCTCTCCTAAGCTCGTAACTATCTGAGAATCCAATACTTCCATACCTCCATTGTGTGGAAATGCAAAACGCTTTAAAGACGGACTTTTTCCGTCCATGTTGCTGCTATTTGGTATGAAACTCAACTGTTATCAACCTGTTGTGTGAATCTACATATAGTTACAGAGGGTGAATTTGGGGAAAACTCGGTATATGAGACTAAAGTACGGATTAGATTAACTTGGTCTATCGGTGTACTGGTTAGGTCGTCCACTCATGGCGGCTGAGAAGCTTTGGGGCAAAACCTTCTTAGCCGATCTTCTGACACAACTCATCTCTGGACAGAAGATTGTCAGTTATATTACTAAATTAGGATATAACGAATTAGTTAAAGTATGGGAAGGTAACGCCTTGCTAAGCGGATAAAAATGGTTGGCTATGATCGCGAAGCGATGGCCAACTGTTTTTTATTCCGTTTAAGCAACTTGTATGGTTTGTGCTTACTAGTATTCCGTATCAAAACGAACCATAAAGTAATGACAAACCAAAATTACCATATGTAATCTAAATGTAGAATCCAACTCTTCTGATAACCCAGGATGAGAGCCTGAAGGATGCAACCTTTTCCAAAACCCTTCTACGAAGCCTGTGCCATTTGATAGAAACTCATTATAATTACTACTAAAAAAACCACTATTAGCCAGTGCCTGTTTCTTTTGCTGACTACTTGAATAATTGCCTGGGCAAATTTTATCTTGTAACTGGTTAAATAAATCTTCCACAAATGAACGTAATTGAGCATTTGCGGCAGCCCACTCTCCTCTACCATGTGCTGCAACAGCTTGAGTATAATGACCTTTTGCGACTGAAAAACTATGCTTTGACAATAAGCTTTCTAATTCTCCTTCCTGAGTGACAATAGGTAATTGATTTGAAAGAGTAGCCTTAATTACATTATCAACGATTTCATAACCATCTTTCTTAAGTGAGTTTACTAGCTCAGGAAAGTTATCATTAAACGGTTTAAAATTGAAACTAGACTTATACTTTTCAATACAATATTCAAGGATCTCATATTGTAAACATGAACCGTTTGGCCCTAATATACTCGGGTTTGCTATTAGATATTTTGCAATTGAAGTTTCTTTTGCTTTTATATATTGCCCAGAAACTTGATCTTCTAAATCATATCGAATTGCAAATTCCTCAACTTCATTGTGTGTCTTTAATTTCAAAGCTTTGACTAATGCTAAAAGAGTTGCTTTGGAAAACATATTTAACTCCATTTAAAACCTATCGCCCGCTTAAGAGGTGAGTGAATGTGTGCCATGTCTGAGCGAAGCGAGTTCGGCGCACGTTTACGAATCCTACTTGAAGCGTTTGTTATACGAATTTAGAACGGTATATCATTAAAGTCATCTTGTGGCATTGGCATGTATTGCTTCGGAGGTTTTGGTGACATTGCTTCGTCTATTTTTTCCTCATTTTCTAGCACATACTCTACGCCATCTTGAGTAAGTTTATAGCCATACCACTCATTACCGTTAAAGTCTGAATCAAGTACCCTCTCTATTAAACGGATTCTCTCAAGTTTAATCAGAGCTAAATTGAGTTGATGCGGCAGTAAACTGCTAGATAAGCTAAATGACGATACGCTATCGTTATCTGTCACCGTTGATAGCAAATTGCCGAGGATAGTAATCATAGGTTCAGAAACAACGTGTTTAGGCGCATTTTTTGAGGAATTTAGAATGTTTGCTGGCGAATGCAAGTCGTCTCGGAACTTACTATGAAAGTTACCAAGTTCATTTATTTGTTTTAAAAACCTTGTACAAGCAGCGTTTACCGCTGACTCTAGATCACCATCACTACGATCTGGGTCATAGTCGTTGACGTTAATCCCCAACAAGTCTGTTGGCATGTGAAGCTCTTCGTTACGAGGCTTTAAAATAAAACAGCGCTCTTTTCCTAAGGCACCAATGAACAAACCTAACTCAAATATCACGTTATCTCTAACTGTGGGTTTAGGGTTGTCCCTCATCACCGTTAAATCTTCGGGACGGAAGATAAATAGAGCAAAATCGACGTCTTTAGCTTTGCTTGTGAGTGATGTGAGTGTGTCTCCACCAGAATTAAAAATTTTATCCCAAATAGTCACTTCCACTTTTCGATCAAGGCAAGCATTACATGCGCTTGCAACATCATAGCTTTCAGATGACGAACCAATAAATAGGCGAGGTTTTTTCATACAATCACACCAATTGAAATAATAAATTTAGTATATCACGCAGACACTTCGGATATGAAACTTAGCTAATTCGTATAATGCTTAAGCATTTATC
>DDQN01000052.1:35623-40072 GCA_002342685.1 Vibrio sp. UBA2441 | reverse complement strand
ATTCCGGAATTGAGGAACGAAATATCCGGAATCTGGTTTGGTTGATAGGGGATGGGCATAGGCAATGGGCAATGAGTGATGGGTAACGGGGAGCAGTGACCGGTTCACGGGATAACCGGTGACCGAATAATTGGATTATTGGACTATTGGATTACCGGGTTCTCAATTTATAATTTTACCCGTAACCCGTAACCCGTAACCCGTAACCCGTAACCCGTAACCCGTAACCCGTAACCCATAACCCATAACCCATAGCACGAAGTGCGTCCTTTTACTTATACCCGTCCTACAAACAAAAACCCCGCTAATGCTTTCGCATTAGCGGGGTTTTCATGGTAACTACAGAATTACTTAGTTACGCGTAATACCGGTGTTTCACCAACATTAACAGAACCAGAAAGTTTATTAAGCTCTTTGATTTCATCCATGTTAGAAATAACAACTGGAGTTAGTGTAGATTTTGCTTTTTCTTCTAGGAAAGCAAGATCGAACTCTATAACAGTATCACCAACTTTAACTGATTGGCCTTCTTCAGCGATGCGAGTGAAACCTTCGCCTTTTAGTTCAACCGTATCAATACCAAAGTGAACAAACAACTCAACACCATCATCTGATTCGATAGAGAAAGCGTGGTTTGTTTCGAAAATCTTACCAATAGTTCCGTTAACTGGAGCTACCATTTTGTTGCCTGCAGGTTTGATAGCAATACCGTCACCAACGATCTTCTCAGCAAATACCACATCAGGCACATCTTCGATATTAATGATCTCACCCGAAAGAGGTGCGATGATTTCAATAGCCCCTGCGTCAGTACTGTCGTCTGATACTAGCTTCTTAAGTTTGTCAAACAGACCCATGTCATGCTCCTAAACATTTAAATATTCTGCTAATTATATTAGCAGTTTGATTTTTCTGCGATAAATTTTTCTACATGAGCTTCAATTTCTGCTGCAGTAGCCATAGCAAGAGCTTCATCAGCCATTACTTTTACTTCTGCAAAGCTTGCGTTTCGAATTACCTTTTTAACACTTGGTATTGAAATGCCGCTCATACTAAATTCGTCTAAGCCCATACCTAGAAGAAGTAGAGTAGCGCGCTCGTCACCCGCAAGCTCTCCACACATGCCAGTCCACTTACCTTCTTTGTGAGACGCATCGATCACTTGCTTAATCACAGTTAGTACAGCAGGTGAAAGAGGATTATACAAGTGAGATATCAGCTCGTTTCCTCGGTCTACTGCTAGAGTATACTGAGTTAAATCGTTAGTACCAATACTAAAGAAGGAAACTTCTTTCGCAAGGTGATGAGCAATGGCTGCTGCGGCAGGTGTTTCGACCATAACACCGATCTCGATATCTTCGTCAAACGCGAGTTCTTCAGCACGTAATTCGGCTTTAAATTCTTCGATGGCTTTCTTCAGTTCGCGAATTTCTTCAACAGAAATAATCATTGGGAACATAATGCGTAACTTACCATGAGCTGATGCGCGCAAAATACCACGTAACTGGTCGCGAAGGATCTCTCTGCGATCTAAGCTAATACGGATGGCGCGCCAGCCAAGAAATGGATTCATCTCTTTTGGTAGGTCCATATAAGGTAGGTCTTTATCACCACCAATATCCATTGTACGGATAATGACGGTTTCACCATTCATGGCCTCAGCAACGTCTTTGTATGCTTGATATTGTTCTTCTTCAGTAGGCAGAGAACTGCGATCCATGAATAAGAATTCAGTACGATAAAGGCCAACACCTTCACCGCCATTTCGGATAATGCCAGCGCAGTCTTTTACCGTGCCGATGTTTCCGCAAACCTCTACGTGGTGCTCATCAAGTGTGATGGCAGGTAGATCTTTTAGTTTTGCTAGCTCTTCTTTTTCAGCGATGAATGCGTCACGATTCTGCTTAGCTTCTGTTAGTTCAGCGTCAGAAGGATTGATGATGATTTTGTTATTTATCGCATCAAGAACGATGGTATCGCCGTTCTTAATTTGTTTAGTAATATCGTTGGTACCAACGATTGCAGGCAGTTCTAAAGAACGAGCCATGATGGAAGTATGAGAAGTACGGCCACCAATGTCACAGGCAAAACCAAGAACGTAGTCAAGATTGATTTGTGCCGTTTCAGATGGTGTTAAATCGTAAGCAACTAAAATGACTTCTTCATCTATGTCGCTAAGTGAAACGATATTAATACCTAAGGCATTTTTTACAAAACGAGTACCTATATCACGAATATCCGCAGCACGTTCTTTCAGATACTCATCATCAAGAGATTCTAAAGCAACAGCTTGCTCTTCAATTACAGTATATATCGCGTTATCCGCGTGCATTTTGTCGTTTTTGACCAGTGCTAAAATTTCTTCTTCTAGCTCTTCATCTTCAAGCAACATAATATGGCCTTCGAAGATGGCTTCTTTTTCTTCGCCAAACGTTTCGAGTGCTTTTTGTTTTACGATTTCTAATTGATGAGAAGATTTATTCCTGGCGTCATAAAAGCGCTGAACTTCTGTGTCAATTTGATCATCCGAAATTGATTGTGTATTTAGGACAATGTCATCTTCTTGCAGAAGTAGAGCCTTTCCAAAAGCGATGCCGGGAGATGCTAGAATACCTGAAATCATAGCCTTACCTTAAATTGGTCAAGTGTTTGAGAAAAAAAGAGTGTAGCTAACTTATTTTATAGCTGATGAGAACGCAATTTCAACAAAAGCCATTTTGTTTTTGCAAAATGGCTTTTAACTTCAAATACGTATCAATTAGTCTAGTGTATCCATTAGGGCTACCAGATGGTCCACTGCTTTTTGCGCTTGTGCGCCTTCAGCTGAAATAGTAACTACAGTGCCTTTAACCAAACCAAGAGTTTGTAGCTTGAACAGGCTTTTTGCGCTTGCGCTTTTACCGTTAGAAGTCACTGTGATGTCAGCTTCAAATGATTTAGCTTCTTTTACGAACTGAGCTGCAGGACGAGTGTGAAGACCATTTTCTGCTGTGATTTCTACTTGCTTCTGATACATGTGATATACCCCAATTGATTTATATTTGTATGGTTGTTAATCCGTTAAGTTTAGTGATAAGTCATCGATTGCGCCAAAGGGCGAATGTAGGACTTATGCAAAACGCTAACCGATTTAAATTTAGCTACCTGTACAATGTTTGAACAGATAGCAGAATTCTAAACTAGCTTACATCTTTTATTTTGATGCTAGAAATAAAACTAATGTGATAGTACCAAAGGCTCAGGAAGGATCAATAAAAAAAGCCCCAATTAGGGGCTTTTTTAAGTTAATTTTTGATTTGAACACATTTATGTTAAAGAATTATTGCTGATTCTCTTTCTCTGTAAACAGGCCTGAAAATAGCGCTGTACTTAGGTATCGCTCTCCTGAGCTAGGTAAAACTGTAACAATTGTTTTACCTTTGTATTCTGGAAGTTCTGCAAGGCGATTTGCCGCTACAACGGCCGCACCAGATGAAATTCCAGCCAGAATACCTTCTTCTTCCATCAAACGACGCGCCATTTCGATAGCTTCATCGGAGGTGACGGTCTCTACTCGGTCAACGATTTCTAAGTCCAGGTTTTCTGGAATGAACCCTGCGCCGATACCTTGAATTTTATGTGGAGCAGGTTGAATTTCTTCCCCAGCCAATACTTGAGAGATAACAGGTGACTCAGCAGGCTCTACCGCAACAGAAACAATGGCCTTACCTTTTGTTCCTTTAATATAGCGACTTGTGCCTGTAATTGTACCGCCGGTTCCCACTCCAGAGACGAAGATATCGATTTCGCCATCTGTCGCATCCCAAATTTCAGGGCCAGTCGTTGTTTCATGGATTGCTGGGTTAGCTGGGTTGTTGAATTGCTGTAGCAATAAATATTTATCAGGATTGCTAGCAACGATTTCTTCTGCCTTTGCAATGGCGCCCTTCATGCCCTTCGGTGCTTCGGTCAGCTCTAATTTTGCACCGAGTGCTTTAAGCAATTTACGACGTTCAAGACTCATAGACTCAGGCATCGTAAGAGTTAATTTATATCCACGAGCTGCGGCTACAAATGCTAGAGCGATACCTGTATTGCCACTTGTAGGTTCAACTAATTCAACACCAGGCTTTAATTTACCTGATTTTTCGGCTTCCCAAATCATACTTGCGCCAATACGGTCTTTAACGCTAAAACTTGGGTTACGTGCTTCAATTTTTGCCAGTACGTTACCGTTGCTAACACGGTTTAAACGAACGAGAGGAGATTGACCAATCGTTAGGGAGTTATCTTCGAATATTTTGCTCATGATATATGTTCCTTCATTCATTATACGTTTGAGTATATGGTTTAAAGAGGATATGCCGGATTAAAAAAATGAGAAAGATGAAAAAGTTATATGATATTAGGTAACCGGATTATCGGTCACCGGTGATCCCATGTCCCCATGTCCCATAACCCATAACCCAT
>DDQN01000052.1:0-35449 GCA_002342685.1 Vibrio sp. UBA2441 | reverse complement strand
ATAACCCATAACCCATTACCTGTAACCTAATACCCATAACCCATAACCCATTACCTGTAACCTAATACCTATTACCCGCTCTACTTATACTTATCTTTAAACTCATTAACCCACATGGCGGTTGCTCCGCATACGGCAACAGGCATTACCACCAAGTTAAGAATAGGAATAGCGGTAAAAAAGGCAACCAAAATACCAAATCCGTAAGCTTTAGATTGATTCTGCTTTAGATCTTGTCTCATCGATTGAAAAGGGACTTTGTGGTTATCAAAAGGATAGTCACAATATTGGATAGCCAATACCCAAGCTGAAAAGATAAACCAGAGAAAGGGCGCTACAGTCTGACCTATTGCTGGAATAAGTAATAGAATGAAAAGCCCGATGGCTTTAGGCAGAAAATATCGTATTTTTTGCAATTCTCTTAGCAGGATACGTGGCGTGTCTTTCACCACGCTCATCATATTCTGGTTATTATCTAGCTTACCACACAGTTGTTCTTCCACTTTTTCCGCTAATAGCCCATTAAACGGAGCGGCAATAAAGTTAGCTATAGTGCTGAAAAAATAAGAAAAAGTACCTAGTATGGTGATGGTTAATATTGGCCATAATAGGTAGGAAAGCCAATCTAGCCAACTCGGCACATAGCTCATCCAACTGGTTATCCATTCGTTCATGTTTGAGAACAGATAGAAAAGCGCACTGCCAACAAGCAGTATATTAGCAAGCAGTGGGAGTATTACGAATCGACGAATACCGGGTGTGAGGGCAATTTTTAATCCCTGGAAAAAATAACCGAAACCACTTTGTGTCATGTTTTTCTCTCATCTTAGATAATTTAAGCTCATTATACCTATGTGACCTTACCTCTTTGGAGCGTAACTTTAGGTCACTCGGGTGTAACTTAGGCTCATACATGGTTAATGAGTAGAGGCCTAAATGCAACCGAATTACCTTAAAGTATAAAAACTTACCGCCAAGTCGTTGGCATATATACTGAGTAGACTCCGTTAAATTCAGTGATTGAGTGCTCATTTCAAGTGTACTTGGCTATATATACTCAAGTAACTTCAACGCGCCCATTTCTGCGTCAGATAACTTTGAAAGGAAATGCCATTCTTTCAGTTATCTTTCTTGAACTGAACTCGTTGATGAAGCTCTGAATCCGGCATCTTGAGGTTACTTGAGTATAGGTATAATCTTTACACTTAAATCGTGCAGACTAAGCGTTCTGAATGAGGGTGTTGAGTCTATCGGGAAAGAAAAAGAAGAAAAGCGTGGCAACTGTCACAGCGTATTTTCAACATCTTTAATTAAATTGTTCTAAAACTTCATAGACTTTTGGTAAAGTAACCAGATTATCCGACTGATTAGAATCCTGATGGTTAACTAAACGTCAGTATAGATTGAGAGTAAACAATGCAGGAATTGCGATTAGTACTCATTATAGTGGGTGCGTTAGCCATAATAGCGTTACTTTTTCACGGGTTGTGGACAAGTAAAAAAGAGAAAAAGAGTAAGTTTGTTGAGAAACCATCTAATGAAAAAGAGGCAGAGGAAATATCGACACTGCCGGAAGATGATTTTGAAATTGTAAAGAAACCACGAAAAGACACCGCCTTTGACGTGGAACGATCCTTTGATAATGATCCGCTGGATCCGTTGGCTGAGAGCTCGTTTGAAAGTTCTACTCCTTTGAGTGCTAATCATGCTCAATTCGAAGATGAAGATGAAGATGAAGATGATCTACCATCAATTACGCTCAACGAGGAAATGGATGATATTTCCACTGAAGAGACAATCTTGTTTTCTGATGGTGATGTTGAATTGATATCGAAGCCTAGAAAAGTGACACCGGAAGCCGAAGTGGCGAATACAGTGGCGCAGGAAGCAGAGTCAGAGGAACCGTCTCAAACGGAGGATGAACTAAAAGTTATTGTGTTACATGTTCATTGCTCTGGAGAAGTTCCATTTATCGGTACTAAGCTATTTGATAGCATGCAACAAAACGGATTGATTTACGGAGAGATGGATATTTTCCATCGTCATGCTGATTTGTCTGGCAATGGTAAAGTTTTGTTTAGTGTCGCAAATATGATGCAACCGGGCACATTACAGCACGATGATCCTGCTACTTTCACTACAAAAGGCATTTCTTTCTTTATGACTTTGCCAGGATTTGGTGAAGCAGAACAAAACTTTAAACTTATGTTAAAAACGGCTCAACAGATAGCGGACGATCTTAGTGCAAATGTATTGGACGATCAGAGAAATCTGTTAACACCAGATAAGCTTTCCAATTACCGAAATCAGATCAGAGAGTTTGCACAGGCGACGCCTCAGCAAAGTTAGAATTACATTTATACTGCTCATTTCAGAAAGAGAAGATAACCTTCTAAACAAAGCTCTGATATGAGTATAAAGGGTTCCCAATGGAGCCCTTTTTTAATGATTAGGAAGAATTAAATTTTATGTCTCAGTTGATCGTAGAAAAACACAACCAGCTAAAGCAAACCCTCCATGAGCACGGTGTGAAATATTATGTAGAGGATAGCCCTAGTATTCCCGACGCAGAGTATGATCGCCTAATGCAGGAATTACTTCGTATTGAATCGGAACACCCTGAATTGGTCTCCGTAGATTCACCGAGCCAGCGTGTCGGTGGCTTGCCGTTAGACGGATTTAGTCAGGTGAATCATGAGATCCCGATGCTTTCGCTTGATAATGCGTTTGATGATACTGAATTAGAATCCTTTCAAAAAAGAATGTCGGATAGATTGCTAGGTCAGGCAATCGCACTTTATTGTTGTGAGCCTAAACTTGATGGTCTTGCAGTTAGTTTGCTTTATGTTGACGGAATTCTCGTACAAGCGGCGACCCGGGGAGATGGGGCCACCGGAGAAAACATTACCGAAAATGTACGAACCATAAAATCGATACCGCTTAAGCTGCAAGGTGAAGGCTGGCCGGACAGAATAGAAGTACGTGGTGAAGTATTTATGCCAAAAGCCGGGTTTGATGCCCTTAATGAACAGGCGCTTAAAAAAGGGTTAAAACCGTTCGTTAATCCACGAAATGCGGCTGCAGGCAGCCTAAGGCAGCTTGATTCAAGAATAACGGCCAAACGACCATTAGATTTCTATGCCTACAGTGTTGGCGTTATTGACGGTGGTGAATTAGAAAATAGTCACTATGAACGCTTTCTTCAATTGAAAGGTTGGGGATTACCTATGTGCGGGGAAACACGGCAGGTAAAAAACCTTGACCAAGTCAAAGCGTACTATCAGGACATCTTGAATCGTCGTGAAGCCCTTGAGTACGAAATCGACGGTGTAGTGATCAAAGTCGATGACATTGCTTTACAAGAACAACTTGGTTTTGTTGCCAGAGCACCTCGTTGGGCTATTGCGTATAAGTTTCCTGCACAAGAAGAGATAACGTCTTTAAATGACGTGGAATTTCAAGTTGGTAGAACGGGGGCTATAACCCCAGTTGCTAAATTGGAACCGGTCTTTGTTGGTGGCGTGACAGTGAGTAACGCGACCTTGCACAATGCTGATGAAATAGAACGTCTTGGTATCAAAATTGGTGATACGGTGATTATTCGTCGTGCTGGTGATGTGATTCCGCAAATTGTTGGTGTTGTTGCAGAAAGAAGGCCTGAGACCGCTCGTGACATCGAATTTCCTGAACAATGCCCTGTGTGTCATTCGAGTGTTGAAAGAACCGAAGGTGAGGCTGTTACACGCTGTACGGGGGGCTTAGTATGTCAGGCTCAGCGTAAAGAAGCATTGAAGCA
Source organism: Vibrio sp. UBA2441 (assembly GCA_002342685.1). Lineage (GTDB taxonomy): Bacteria > Pseudomonadota > Gammaproteobacteria > Enterobacterales > Vibrionaceae > Vibrio. Next base: position 31,653 of record DDQN01000052.1, on the reverse strand, counting down.
CTTTGTTTCCAGAAAAGCCCTTGATGTCGATGGACTTGGTGTAAAAGTGATTGAGCAACTTGTGGATCGAGAAATGGTGGAAACACCGGCTGATCTCTTTGAGTTATCGGCAGGAATACTGACTGTTCTTGATCGTATGGGCCCGAAATCGGCGCAAAATGTGGTTGATGCATTAGAAAAATCTAAATTAACGACATTGCCACGTTTTTTGTATTCACTGGGAATTCGTGAAGTGGGAGAAGCGACAGCGTTAAACTTAGCTCAGCACTTTAAAACGCTGGATGCGGTAAAACAAGCATCACACGAAGAGTTGATTACGGTCAGTGATGTGGGAGATATCGTTGCCAATCATATTGTGTATTTCTTCAAACAAGAAAAAAATGGATTGGTGATTACTAAGCTTATTGAGTCAGGGGTTCATTGGCCGGAATTGGCACAACCATCAGATGATCAGCCTCAACCACTTGCAGGTAAAGTGGTCGTATTGACGGGCAGTTTATCTCAGCTCAACAGGAATGACGCGAAAGCGGCATTGCAAGCGCTGGGTGCTAAGGTTACAGGTAGCGTTTCTAAAAAAACGGATATTTTATTTGCCGGAGAAGCCGCGGGTTCTAAGTTAGCCAAGGCACAGGAACTGGGTATAGAAGTCCGAAATGAGCAAGATTTGGTAGACTTATTAAGTTGATTTGAAAATGAATATTAGCGAAGTATCCAAAACCACACAGCTGTCAGCAAAATCTATCCGTCTTTATGAGGATAAAGGGCTGATATCTGCGCCTCATCGCTCTGAAAATGGTTATAGACTGTATAGCCAACGGCATATTGATGAGCTCCTTATCGTAGCCAGGGCTAAACGAGTGGGCTTTACATTGGATGAATGTAAATCATTGGTCAGTCTGGCTAAAAGTCCAAACCGAACCAGCGCAGAAGTTAAAGCTAAGGCAGAAGAGAAGTTGGTTGAAGTGAAAGCTAAACTTAGTGAGCTGACTGAGATTAAAGACCAGTTGGAAAAGTGGGTAAGTGAGTGCCCTGGAGATTCAGGAGCGGCCTGTCCCATCATTGACGATTTAAGTTCGTAATGGCCTAAATGCGCGTTAGATAAACAACCAATATCGTTAATAGTATTGATGAGCCGATACTCTCTCCCTATAAGGTGAGAATATCGGCTTGTTTATTTTACTCTACTGGCTCGATGGTTAAGATAATGCCATCGACTTCAGTAATTTGAACTAATGCGCCCTCAGAAATATCTTGATGACATCGTGCAGACCATGTCGTGTCACCTAACCTAATACGACAATTTCCCCGTTGAACGGCTTGTTCCAGACGGGTTGTTTGCCCTATAAGTTGCTTTTCTTTCTGATTTAAGCCTCTATGGGTATCTGATGCCTTGTCTTTTTTAAACTGATACCGCCACCATACCCAGGTAGATGCGAGTGAAAAGCAGGCAAATGAAGTCCATTGTAGTTGCCAGCTTATTGGTAAAAAGGTCAAGATAATGCCTACTAAGACTGCAGAAATGCCCAGCCATAAAAAATACCCTGCCGTGCCCAATAGTTCACCGAAGAGTAATAACAGACCAAATGCGATCCAGTGCCAATGATTGACCTGCTCTAATAGTTCTATCAAGAGTTGCCCTTATTGTTTGAATCCTGTTTAAACATTTCCGCGATGCCCGCCACAGAACCCATTAATCCAGTCGCTTCTAAAGGTAGCATGATGATTTTGCCATTTTCAGCCTGACCAATGGATTTAAGTGCTTCGGTATATCCTTGAGCTATAAAATAATTAACGGCCTGCATATCACCCTGAGCGATGGCATTAGAGACCATTTCAGTTGCTTTCGCTTCCGCTTCAGCAGCACGTTCGCGAGCCTCTGCTTGTAATATTGCTGCTTGTTTTTCACCTTCAGCTCTTAAAATTTCGGACTGCTTATGGCCCTCAGCTTTCAATATCTCTGCCTGACGAACACCTTCGGCTTCTAGTACATCAGCACGTTTGTTACGCTCAGCTTTCATTTGTGCATTCATTGCTGCGGTGAGGTCAGCGGGGGGCTGAACATCTTTAATTTCTATGCGGGTGACTTTAACCCCCCAAGGGTTAGTGGCTTCATCGACGATGGAGAGTAGTTTCACATTGATCATGTCCCGCTGACTTAACATTTCGTCCAGCTCCATTGAACCTAAAACAGTTCGAATATTGGTCAGCGTTAGGTTTCTTATAGCGTGTTCTAAATCATTGACTTCATAGGCCGCTTTCGCTGCATCGACAACTTGAACGAAGCAAACAGCATCAATAGTAACGTTGGCGTTGTCTTTACTGATCACCTCCTGAGCTGGAATATCGAGTACTCGCTCCATCATGTTTATTTTGGAACCAATGCTATCTATAAAAGGAATGATCAAATTAAGTCCGGGGTTTAGCGTGTGGGTATAACGTCCAAAACGCTCAATAGTCCAATTGTTTCCCTGTGGAACTGTTTTGACTCCGGCCGCGATGAACGCGATGACAACAACGGTAAGCACGCCTATGGTAATTAGTACATCAATAGTCATGTTGAATCCTATTTAAGTATTTAGAATGATGGGAATGAACAATATGAACATTGTTGATCGGTTAATACGTATATTCAAGTGACTTGAGTACATGCCCAATTGTTCGGTGTTAGAAACGATACTCAGGCAACATTATGATTTTTTTGTTCTTAATGAAGTAAGAGTATAGATTAACTGTAGAGAATTATAGGCATGAAGCGAGGGGCTTATGATAGCCCCTTCTGACCGTTTTTCGATCAATATAACAAAGAGTACAATTGTCGGCGGTATTTACTTGAGACCGCATTGCCTTGTCCAAGAGCCGAAAGAATATCCATAAAGGCCTTTTTGACTTCACCATCCTGTGAGTTCAGGTCTTTACTTAAAAACACCCATAATAACTGTAAAGCTTCTTCGCTACGGTTAACCTGATGGTATTGAAGCGCTAATTCACAAGCTGTTGCAATGTCCTGTGGGTCATTCCTTAAGCGAGATTCTAACGCCTGAATTTCAGGACTGTCAGCAGCTTGTTCGTGTAATTCTAACTTTGCAACCAAACCCTTGTAATAGTTGTCCTGATACTCCAGAGGAATATTTTGTAACAGGGTTTTGGCATCGTCAAAGTGTTGAGTTTCCAGCAGGCAGTTTGCTATTGCTAACTTTATGTCGCCTCGGGCTTTAAGCTCTTCTGGTAGGGCAAGAAAAATAGTTAGCGCATCTTTATGTTCACCGGCTTCGATTTTTTCCATCGCCCCTTTTAATGCCATTTCTTCTTGGCTGGGTAGATGTTTTGATAGCATGGCCACGATGGCGTCAATACTTTGGACCCCTCCCAATCCGTCGACGGGCTGGCCATTTACGAACAGTGCAATGGTAGGTAAAGCCTGAACACCAAACTGGCTTGCAATCATTTGTTCTTGTTCACAATTGAGCAGTGCTAAGGTAAAAGCACCATTGTATTGCTGAGCAAGTTGCTGCAATTGTGGAATAATATTGGCGCTTTCTGGGTTCATCGGAGCCCAAAAATGAATAAGAACGGGTTTTTCTACGGATTGCTCTAGAGTTTGGCGGAAATTCTGTTCGTTGAGTTCCACAATAAGCTCAGACTGCATACATAATCCTTAACTAATACGATTTCCTTTTTAAATATGGGTTCGATGAAGAAGAATCAAGGCTGAAAGTAAAAACGCCCCATGATAGGGGCGTTTTTTGTTAAGTCATGCAGGGGGACTACAAAGACAATAAAAATAGTAGTGCAATACCTACACCAATCCAGTTTAGTTGATTTAATGTCATTGTATTCGCCGAATATAACCTTATGTTCAATAATCAGAATCAGGGTTCTGCTTTAATTGCAAGCAGTGTATATACAGCGTATTACGGTTTCATTACAGCGATTATAAAAACGGAAATTATTTATTTTGGCCTGGCAATACGGGTTTATGCGGCCTTTCTTAAAATGGGGTCTAACCATCTTGCTGGCAAAAGGCGACGCAGAATGGCAAATACTTTGGTTGGCACTGTAACCCGATATCTCAACTTAGGCCGCTTGGATTCTAAAGCGTGAATAAGGGGGGAGATAATCGACTCTGGTGGCAAAACGAATTGATTATTAGAACTGCTTTGTTCTAGCCGAGCTAGTTGTCGTTGATATTCATGTTTATGATTACTGTTCTCAACGTTAATCCACTGGTTGAATTTTTTTAGCGCGTTTGCCCTAAACTGGGTTTCAATTGGGCCGGGCTCTATCAGGCTGACTTCTATATTGGTGTCATAAAGCTCTAGTCGTAAGGTGTCGGTCCACCCCTCAAGTGCAAATTTTGATGAATTGTAGGCGCCCCTGTATTTCATAGCAGCAAAGCCTAGTACAGAGCTATTTTGAATAATACGACCCTGGCCCTGTTTTCGCATGTAAGGAAGTACTTCACAAACGAGTTGGTGCCAGCCAAATACGTTGGTTTCAAATTGCTCTTTTAGAGCATCAACAGGAAGGTCCTCCAATGCACCTGTCTGGCCGTATGCACCATTATTGAATAGGGCGTATAAATTGCCTTGGCAGAGTCGCATTGTTTCCGCTACGGCTAGGGAAATGCTGGTTTTGTCAGTTAAATCGAGTTCAATACAAGTTAGCCCTTCGCTTTGAAGGCGTTCTACGTCTTTTTTATTTCGACAGGATGTAATGACCTGATAGTTCTGTTTGTGTAGCGCATGTGCACAGGTATAACCAATGCCGCTGGAGCAGCCAGTGATCAATATGGTTTTTTTTGTCATAGTTTTTTGTCAACTCAATGTATTGAAAATGCATTACTCATTATGCTGAAGCAAATTATGCAGGGCTGGTTCTATCCGTGAATAATTAAAATGGAACCCAAGTTCGGTGAGGTGTTTTGGCTTAGCATTCATACTATCAAATAGTAGGCTGCTCGATTCTCCCATCAGCACGGAAAAAAAACATTTTGGTGTCGTTATAAACTGGGGCCTCGCTAAGGTACGTGCAAGGGTCTTACTAAAGTGAGCGTTTGTTACCGGGTGAGGAGCATTGAAATTAAAGATACCTTTGGCGTAATGTGTTTCTAATAGGTAAACGATGCCTCTTACCATATCTTGAATATGGATCCACGGCATAAATTGCTCTCCACGCCCTAGCACAGAACCTAAGCCAAATTTAAAAGGTAAAAGCATCATTTTTAGCGCGCCACCATGGGTTCCTAAAACAATGCCTGTGCGTAAGATACAAATTCGAGTTCGATCTGATTCTGCTTTAAGGGCGATAGACTCCCAAGCAGAGCAGATATGATGAGCGAACCCTTCATGATATACGTGAAGAGACTCATCAAAAGGATGTTCCTGTTGATCGCCATAGTAGCCAACCGCCGAACCACTAATAAATACTTCTGGGGGATTTGTGCTCGCATGAACAAGCTCAACTAGCTTCTCTGTAATTCCCCATCGACTCTGGCATATTTTCTTTTTTTGTTTTTTACTCCAGCGTTTCTCTGCAATGGGTTCACCAGCAAGATTAATGATAGCGTCAATTTCATTCAAATCATGGAAGGTATTGAGGTTTTCGATATAAGTAATATTACCTAAGTCGGCGTGATATAGCTTCTGTCTGGCTTTTACAGCATCACGGGTTAATAGCACTATCTTGTGTGTTGTTAGGTACTTGATCAGCTCTGTTCCGATAAAACCTGTTCCACCCGTGAGCAGAATCTGCATAGTACCTCCTTGTTAGATTTATAATTCAGTGACACTGATTTCTGTTTGCCAAAGTAGTTTCAGTATAGCCATTGATATAAAGAATAAATAGTTTAATCGCTTTGTTAATAAACAGGGTTAAATCTCTCATTTTTGTAAAAAATCTATGTTTTCAGTCGACGCATTTCATATAGTTATAACAATGGATGAAGAGCACAGGAGGTGAGCATGAAGGCGATAATTGCTTTATTTAAAGCAATGCTAGGCAGCTTGCGCGATCTTCTGCCTATAGTTTTTGTGATAGGTTTTTTCCAACTTGTTGTGCTTCAAGAGCCTCTACCGAATATCTTACCTATTCTCTTTGGCTTGCTTTTAGTTGTCTTGGGTTTAACTTTTTTTATTTTTGGTTTAGAGATGGGCTTATTTCCGATAGGGGAATCAATGGCTCGATCGTTTGCCCGTAAAGGTAGCTTGTTCTGGTTAGTACTTTTTGCGTTTTGTCTGGGGTTTGGTACAACGATCGCTGAACCAGCATTAACAGCAGTTTCTGCTGAAGCAGCAAAAGTAGCGGCAGAAGGAGGCATGATTTTAGCCACTGAAAGTGCAATGTCTGATTACGCGAACGGACTTCGATTTACGGTGGCTTTATCGGTTGGTATTGCCATTGTTCTGGGGGTTATCAGAATCATTAAGGGCTGGCCAATCCACATCATGATTATTGGAGGTTATGTTGGGGTTGTGGTGCTTACTTGGTTTGCTCCAGAGACCATTATTGGTATTGCTTATGATTCCGGGGGAGTGACGACATCAACGATTACTGTTCCTCTGGTTACTGCACTAGGAGTGGGCTTGGCTTCTGCAATTAAAGGACGAAACCCGATGCTTGATGGCTTTGGTTTGATTGCATTTGCGTCTCTGCTGCCGATGATGTTCGTTATGGTTTATGGAATGGTGCTGGCATGATAACGGTAACGCACTTTTTAGACACTTTTGTTACTACGGTTAGGGACGTTCTTCCTATCGCCTCCATTATTTTTGGCTTTCAGATAGCTATCTTACGCAAACCCATTGCGAACTTGTCCACGGTGCTTCTTGGTTTTTTCTATGTCATTTTAGGGCTTTCGTTGTTTCTAATTGGTCTCGATCTTGCTCTTTTTCCTTTAGGAGAGACTATGGCGGAACAACTTACTGCTCCTGATTTTCTCTATTCCTTTAAAGATGACATCACAGAATCCCTCACTTGGATTGATTATTATTGGGTCTATATTTTTGCTTTTGCTATCGGGTTTAGTACTACGATTGCGGAACCTTCTTTAATTGCTGTGGCGATAAAAGCCAATCAAGTTTCTGGTGGCAGTATTAGTGTCAACGGGCTCAGAATCTCTGTTGCTATCGGTGTAGCTGTGGGGATCTCTTTGGGAAGTTATCGAATTGTCGTTGGTGACCCCATTCACTATTACATTATTGTTGGATATATATTGGTGGTTATTCAAACCTATTTTGCACCAAAATTGATTATTCCATTGGCTTATGACTCTGGTGGAGTAACAACCTCTACGGTTACGGTTCCATTAGTAACCGCACTAGGGCTTGGATTGGCATCGACGGTACCTGACCGCAACCCTATGATTGATGGGTTTGGGTTGATCGCTTTTGCGAGTTTATTTCCCATCATTTCAGTTATGGCGTATGCCCAAATAACTCAATGGTTAAACTCAAGATCAGAGGAGAGTGAGAATGCGCTTTAAATTAATCATTGCCTTTGTAGAAGATACAAGGACAGATGCGGTCTTAGATGCCGCTCGCTCAGCAGGAGCAACGGGTGCCACGGTCATTAATAATGCTCGTGGTGAAGGGCTTAATCAGAAAACCACCTTTTTTGGCCTAACCTTGGAAGTTCAAAGGGACGTATTGTTGTTTGTTGTGGAAGAGCACTTATCCCGGCAAATACTCGAGAAAATTAATAATGTTGGTGAGTTTGAAGAAGAGCCCGGACAAGGGATTGCGATTCAAATAGATATTGAAGATGCGGTTGGCGTTGCTCACCAAGTTGAAACATTAACCAAAGTAGTTGAGGAAGAGCTATGAAACAGCACATTATCGTTCGAGTTCGTGACGTTATGGCGAATTCATACGTCATGGTCGATGGATTAACCACCGTTCATGAAGGCATTCGTTTGGCCAGACAACATGTAGTTAAAGCTCTGGTGGTCAATAAGCGGCATGAGGCTGATGAGTACGGAATTGTACTTATGAATGATATCGCTAAGAAAGTGCTATCACAGAACCGGTCGTGTGATAGAACTAATATCTATGAAATTATGACCAAGCCGGCGCTGTCAGTGGATCCAGACATGAATGTAAAGTATTGCGCAAGGCTGTTTGAGCGCTTTGGAATTAGTCGGGCGCCTGTCATAGAAAATGGCAAAATTATTGGCATGGTGAGTTATAACAATATTGTCGTAAATGGTATGGCATTAGAAGCGCAATAAAAAAGTCCATTCCATTTGTTTGAGAATTGATATTGGAAGCATGTACAATTCGCTAATACCAGACAATGAGAATACCGATGAAACTGTTTTTTGCTTCCGATTTGCATGGCTCGCTACCAGATACTCAAAGAATGATAGAGCGTTATCTGGCTTCTGGTGCTGAGTTTTTAGTTTTGCTAGGGGATATTTTAAATCATGGCCCCAGAAACCCAATACCTGAAGGGTATAAGCCCGACGCTGTTGCAACGTTATTGAATCAATATAGTGATTCAATAATCGCCGTTCGAGGAAATTGTGACAGTGAAGTTGATCAGATGCTGCTTAGTTTCCCGATGTTAGAAGCGTATTCTTGGGTATTGTTAGAAACCGGACAACGTTTCTTTTTGACTCACGGGCATATATACAATAGAGAAAATAGACCGCAGCTAAAGCAAGGCGATATTATCGCACACGGTCATACACACATTCCATGTTCAGAATGGGATGGGGAACAGATTATTTTTAACCCCGGTTCGGTCACCTTTCCTAAAGGGAGTTACCCTGCAAGCTTTGGTATGTTGGAACAAAATTGCCTTAAAGTCATTAGCTTTGACGGTAAAATTTTGTCCGAAATTCAGTTGTAAAAAGTGTTCACCAGAGGCCACTTCCTTTATAGACTCAAATTCATAGAGGTGAATTTGAGTTTTAGTTCGAAGAAAGTATTCGAGAACCGTGGTTCAGGCTGGTGAGTAAAATCGCTTTTTTATTAATAATATCAACCCGTCGGCTTTGCTGTGCATCCATAATAAATAGCTGTTTAACAATGCCTATCTCAGCGTCCAAACTTTGATTGGTGGTCATATCTTTAAATTCAGTGGGATTAATCAATAGGTAGTCGTCACTTAATTCCCAATGGCCTGTTTCTGAAATACTAAGGCGAGAGGTTGTTTCATTTGCGTCATTGTATACTTCAACGATGGACTCTCTTAAATAATTGCCATTTGGCAGGTATTTTACATTGCTGGATACTGTAATTTTGCTCAGCTCAACCGACTGAATAATAGATTCTTCTTTTGCTGTCGGTGAAAGATAAGCGTGCATCGTAGATTGCCACTCCCGAGAGGTAAGTACTTGCTCTACTTTTACGTCCGAAACCCAATAAATCCAAGCACTTATGATGCAGGAAATAGTAAGAATAAAAAACGCTATTTTTTGTTTCATTGTTTTGTTTCCTTACTTACTGCTTACACAATTTAGTCATTTCTTGTTGTTCGGCGAACAACTGGATCGTTTCGTTCTCAATGGTGTTTTCTTCACTATGCACATAATTCAGGATTAGGTTATTGCGTGGACCTGCCGTTGCAATTATTTCGACAGGTTTTTCTTTATTGTGTTGTAGATAGATAGTGATGCAACTTTTAAGTAGTGGCCGCCAGTTATCTAATGGAGGGTGGCCTTCTGTTGTTTTTACCGGTATCCCGTTGACGGTGTCAACAAGTCGAAATTTAGACGGTGATGGCTCGATGGCTAAAACCACAAATAAAGGCAAAATAACTGAAATAAAGATTATTAACCTTGTAGAAAACGCATGAGACATCAATGATGATAAAGGGTTCTGGTTGGCTTTTTGCGTCAGTTTTTTCTCTTCGGGCGACAAAGCTGGTGGTGTCGGTTCTTTATCTTTGCTTGGCTTTTCTGTGCCCGATGCGAGAGGGGTAGTATGCTCAATTGAACATATTAATTGATAGCCCCTTTTTGGTACTGTTTTAACAAATTTCGGGGATTTAGTTGAATCCTGAAGCAACTTACGCAATGTTGAAATTGCCTGAGTCAGGCTGGAATCATCTACCTGAAACCCTTGATCGCGCCAAACAAACTCATGCAGTTGCTCTCTGGATATTATCTGGTTTGGTCTGTCACAGAGCATTAATAATATGCGGCTTTCGTTGCTGCCAAGTCGAATGACATCATCACCTGATAGTTGATCAACGAGTGAGTTATTGTTTGGGTCGAAAACAAATCGTTGTTCCAGAATAAATTTAGTACCAATGCTACTCATCTGATTTTCGTTACCTTCAATCGAATAAATAAGTTACGTGTATATTGTCAGTGAAACCAATCACATGATAGATAGTTTAAGTGGTTTTATGTTTTTTTATAAAATTCTCACGCAGAATAATTGAAAATAACCTAAAAAAACACTGTTTTTATAAATGTTGACCTTGAATTTACATTCACGACCCTTATTTATATCGGTAGTGAAGAGAGGTAAGTGGCCTCTAAGTTAACTTGAGCAGATGATTTCTGCTCTGAACGAAGATCTCATGGAGTTAAAATGAGCGAGACAACAGCACCAAATAAAGAAACTCGTGGCTTTCAATCTGAAGTGAAACAATTACTTCATTTGATGATCCATTCACTTTACTCAAATAAAGAAATCTTTCTTCGAGAGCTGATCTCGAATGCATCTGATGCGTCGGACAAATTACGCTTTCAGGCACTTTCTAATGCTGAACTCTATCAAGGTGATGCAGATTTAGGGGTAAAACTAACCTTTGACGCAGATGCAAAAACGTTAACGGTATCTGACAACGGTATTGGTATGAACCGAGAGGATGTCATTGAACATCTTGGGACTATTGCTAAGTCAGGCACGGCTGAGTTTTTCTCTAAACTTTCAGATGATCAAAGTAAAGACTCCCAGTTGATTGGGCAGTTTGGTGTTGGCTTTTACTCTGCATTCATCGTAGCCAATGCAGTTACCGTTCGTACACGCGCTGCTGGTCTAAATTCTGATGAAGCAGTGCAGTGGCACTCTTCTGGCGAAGGTGAGTACACCATAGAGTCAATTAATAAAGAGTCTCGTGGTACTGACATTATTCTTCATATGCGTGAAGAAGGTGAGGAGTTCTTATCAGAGTGGCGTCTTCGTGATGTGATCAGCAAGTATTCTGACCACATTGGTATTCCTGTTTCTATCTGGACGAAAGAGAAAGATGAAGAGGGGAAAGAGAAGGAAGAAGGTAAGTGGGAGCAAATAAACAAAGCTCAGGCCTTATGGACTCGTAATAAATCTGATATCTCAGAAGAAGAATACCACGAGTTTTATAAGCACGTATCTCATGACTTTTCTGATCCGCTACTCTGGAGTCATAACCGAGTAGAAGGTAAGAGCGATTATACGAGCTTACTGTATATCCCAGCGAAAGCACCTTGGGATATGATGAACCGCGATCATAAAAGCGGGCTAAAACTATATGTTCAACGTGTCTTTATTATGGATGACGCTGAGCAATTTATGCCAACGTACCTACGATTCGTGCGTGGTTTGATTGATTCGAATGATTTACCTTTGAATGTTTCTCGTGAAATTCTTCAAGATAATAAGGTGACTCAATCATTGCGCAATGCATGTAGTAAGCGTGTACTTACTATGCTTGAGCTACTAGCGAAAAATGATGATGAAAAATACCTTTCTTTCTGGAAGGAGTTCGGTCAGGTCCTTAAAGAAGGCCCGGCGGAAGACTCTACTAACAAAGAAAAAGTAGCAGGTTTGTTGCGCTTTGCTTCGACAGAAGTCGATTCGTCAGAACAAACGGTTTCTTTGGCTTCTTATGTAGAGCGCATGAAAGAAGAGCAGGATAAAATTTATTACCTGACTGCCGATAGTTATGCTGCTGCTAAGAACAGCCCTCACCTTGAGCAGTTTAATGCTAAAGGAATCGAAGTTGTTCTAATGTACGATCGTATGGATGAGTGGCTGATGAACTATCTAACAGAGTTTGATGGTAAGCAGTTCCAGTCTATTACTAAAGCGGGATTAGACCTTAGCAAGTTTGAAGATGAAGCAGATAAAGAGAAGCATAAAGAGACTGAAGAAGAGTTTAAGTCTGTTGTTGAGCGTACTCAGTCTTATCTTGGCGGTCGCGTAAAAGAAGTGCGTACTACCTTTAAGCTAGCAACAACCCCTGCGGTTGTCGTTACCGATGATTTCGAAATGGGCACTCAAATGGCTAAGCTGCTAGAAGCGGCTGGTCAGGAAGTTCCTGATGTGAAATATATCTTTGAAATCAACCCAGAGCATGAGCTTGTCAAGCGCATGGCTGATGAAGCGGATGAAGAGGCGTTTGGTCGTTGGGTTGAATTGCTTCTTGGTCAGGCAATGTTGTCTGAGCGCGGTGCGATGGAAGACCCTAGCCAGTTCTTAGGTGCAATTAACGCACTTTTGACTAAGGTTTAATACTGTAAAAAATACGAGTTAGCACCATTTTATCGATAAAATCTATTAATTTTACTTAAAAGTTGGGTAAAAAGGACGGATTGATAAATGGTGCTTTTTGTTTGTTCTGGAGTAGTCATCTTGATGTAGGCAGAGTATGAGTCTTTAGTCTTAATCTGCACATCAGGCTTACATTTTATGATAAACTGCGGCCAAAATGTGAGTAATAAAGTTATTTTATAGAATTTAACTTAACCTTATACCGAAACTTATCGTGGCTGATTTTACTAATGAAATCACAGTGAGCTTCGGTATAAACAAAAAATAAGAGGATATATCATGCGCATCATTCTTCTAGGTGCCCCTGGTGCTGGTAAAGGCACACAAGCTCAATTTGTCATGGCAAAGTACGGCATCCCGCAAATCTCAACGGGTGATATGCTACGTGCTGCAATTAAAGCAGGAACAGAGCTAGGCAAACAAGCAAAATCTGTTATCGACGCAGGTCAACTTGTTTCTGACGAGATTATCCTAGGTCTGATTAAAGAACGTATTGCTCAAGACGATTGTGAGAAAGGTTTCCTGCTAGATGGCTTCCCTCGCACTATTCCACAAGCAGATGGCCTGAAAAATATGGGTATAACTGTGGACTACGTTATCGAATTTGATGTTGCGGATGATGTGATTGTCGAGCGTATGGCTGGTCGTCGTGCTCACCTACCTTCAGGTCGTACTTATCACGAAACTTTTAATCCACCAAAAGTGGCAGGTAAAGATGACGTGACTGGTGAAGCGCTTGTTGTTCGTGATGATGATAAAGAAGAGACTGTGCGTGCACGTTTAGGTGTATATCACGATCAAACCGCTCCTCTTATTTCTTATTATGGAAAAGAAGCAGATGCGGGCAACACGTCATACCTTAAATTTGACGGTACTAAAAAAGTGGCAGAAGTTAGTGCAGAGCTGGAAAAAGCGCTGGCTTAATATTTAGCTATTTACAACGTAAACCCAGCTTTTAATGCTGGGTTTTTTTATGCCTGTTAAGATCTTGGCGATGAACTGAACTGTTGTTTAATAATTTCCTGGCAACGTAAATAACCTGAGTATGAATGAATTTATACTCGTGATGTTTGCGTGTTAGAGCTGGGGAGTTGTCTTTTTTGCAGAGTAAATAACAGTAAATAGACAATTATTTTGTTTCAGGTTTGAGAAAGGATAAGCTTATGGGCAAACAAAGTTAATGAATTTTGGGTGATATGAAAGAAGGGATTTTATTGGTTAATCTGGGTACTCCGGATCAACCAAATACCAAAGCGGTAAAAGCTTTTTTAAGTGAGTTTTTACATGATCACCGGGTTGTAGACATGTCGCGCTGGATATGGTGCCCTGTTCTGCATGGCGTCATTCTTCCAAGGCGGTCGCCAAAAGTGGCTGAGCTCTATAAGAGTATCTGGACAGAAGGCGGCTCACCTTTATTGGTTTACTCTCGCTCTCAAGCAAAAAAATTAGAAGAAAAGCTGAATATTCCTGTTGAGCTAGGTATGACCTACGGTAATCCCAGTTTACTTTCTGGTATTGAAGCGTTGACGAAAAGGGGTGTTGAAAAAATCACTGTTCTGCCTCTTTATCCGCAATACTCCGGCACGACAACGGGAGCTGTTGAAGATGCATTGGAAAAAGCGTTAGGTAAGCTAAACGTTATTCCTGACTACCATGTGATTAAGCACTATTATGATCATCCTTTGTATATTAAGGCGTTGGCTGACAAGATACGAGATCATTGGCAAGAAAACGGACGAGCAGACTTTTTGCTCTGTTCGTATCATGGTATTCCACAACGTTATGCTGACAATGGGGATATATATCCAATACATTGTGAGACAACAACAAAACTACTGGCTAAGGAACTTGGGCTGTCAGAAGATCAAATAGGGCTTAGTTATCAGTCTCGTTTCGGAAAAGAGGAGTGGTTGACACCTTATACGGATAAAACTCTTGAATTATTGCCGTCAAAATCCGTCAAAAAATTGGATATAATCGCCCCGGCATTTTCGTGTGATTGTTTGGAAACACTGGAAGAGATAGCCCATGAATGTAAAGGGCTTTATATGCAATCCGGAGGGGAATCTTTTCGCTATGTTCCTTGTTTAAATGATGACGAATCACACGTTGATATGATGGCTGACCTATACTTAAATGAATTATAAGCCCACTGAATAAATTGGGTTTAAGTTATCTATTTATAGAGTCTGATTGATGTTAGCATTACAACAGTTTACTTATAAAAATTAATATTATGAAGCGTTGGTATCTTCTCTACTGTAAAAGAGGTGATCAGGCGAGAGCTAAGATGCACCTAGAGAATCAGGGGGTAGAGTGTTACTACCCTGAAATAGAGATTGAAAAAATTGTACGTGGAAAAAGAAAGGTAGTGATAGAACCCCTTTTTTCCTCCTACATGTTTGTACGATTTGATTATGAAAAAGGTCCTGCATTTACGACGGTTCGATCTACTCGTGGTGTTGTTGACTTTGTTAGGCTAGGAATATACCCACAAGAGGTACAGGGTGACTTGATATTTGAACTCAAGCAAATTGAGCGCCTGTCGGAAGAACCCGACATTGATACTATTCCCGAAAAAGGTCAGCAAGTTCTAATTACTCAAGGGCAGTTTTCTGGCCTTTCCGCTATTTTTCATGAATCTGATGGAGAAATGCGTTCAATATTACTGATTAAGTTAATTAATCAGACGGTTGAAGTTAAGGTTGAGAATAAAAATATGCAACTTAAGTAATCGCTTTATGGCGTAAATAAAAAAAACCTATCGATAAAGTATCGATAGGTTTTTTTATTTACGACGACAATTAATAAGAGTCGTTGTGAACCGTCTGTATTGCTCGCCCTGAAGGGTCGGCCATGTTTTTGAATGCTTCATCCCACTCAATCGCTTTCGCAGATGAGCACGCGATTGACGGCCCGCCAGGTACACATTCTGCAGCGGAAGGTAATGGGAATAGCTCTTCAAAAATTTCTCGATACATATAGCCTTCTTTTGTTGTTGGCGTATTGTATGAGAAACGATAGCTTGCAGTGCTTAATTGCTGATCCGTCACTTTGGATTCGGCTAACTCTTTTAATGAATCAATCCAGCCATAGCCTACGCCATCAGAGAATTGTTCTTTCTGACGCCATGCAATGGAGTCCGGTAAATAATCCTCAAAACATTCGCGTAGAATGTGTTTTTCCATTTTACCGTTGCCGCACATTTTTGCCTGTGGGTTAATACGCATAGCAACATCAATAAATTCTTTGTCTAAGAAAGGAACTCTTCCCTCTACACCCCAAGCAGCCAAAGACTTGTTAGCGCGAGCGCAATCAAACATATTAAGCGCGAGTAGTTTACGAACTAACTCTTCATGCATTTCTTTTGTATTTGGTGCTTTATGGAAGTAAAGGTATCCGCCAAATATTTCATCAGCGCCTTCCCCAGAAAGAACCATTTTGATTCCCATCGCTTTAATTTTTCGTCCAAGAAGGAACATAGGAGTTGAAGCGCGGATGGTTGTTACATCATAAGTTTCAATGTGATAAATAACATCGCGAATAGCGTCCAGACCTTCCTGTACGGTATACGTCATTTCATGGTGGACAGTACCCAATTTATCGGCAACTTCGCGAGCAGCTTTCAGGTCAGGAGCGTCTTCTAAACCGATAGCAAACGAGTGTAGCTGAGGCCACCATGCTTTTGATTCTTCGTTGTCTTCAATTCGCATTGCAGCAAATCGTTTCGCTACAGCGGACGTGATTGAGGAGTCTAACCCGCCGGATAAAAGCACACCGTATGGTACATCGGTCATTAATTGACGTTTTACTGCTGCTTCCAACGCTTCAGTGAGCTCTTCTTTGTTGGCTTCGTTATCTTTTACGGCATCGTATTCCATCCAGTCACGCTGATAATAACGTTGTGGCTCGGTATCGCTGGATGCACGGTAGCTGCCAGGAGGGAATTCACCGATGGTTTTACAAACAGGAACAAGGGCTTTCATTTCTGAAGCGACATAATAGTTACCATGCTCATCGTGACCATGATACATAGGAATGATACCGATGTGGTCTCGGCCAATCAGATACTCGTCTTTATCTTCGTCATAAAGAATGAAAGCAAAAATACCGTTTAGTTCTTCAAGCAGATCTGCACCCATTTCTTGATAAAGCGCTAAGATGACTTCGCAATCAGAGTCTGTTTGGAACTCATACTTGTCTGCGTACTTTTCACGAATCTCTTTGTGGTTATAGATTTCACCATTGACTGCAAGAATAAGTTTTTTATCTGGGCTTATTAATGGCTGTGCACCGCTATTGACGCCGACAATAGCCAAGCGTTCATGAGCAAGAATAGCTTTGTCTGAAGCATAAATACCAGACCAATCCGGACCACGGTGACGTAGTTTCTTTGACATCTCTAACGCAAGAGGTCGAAGTGCAGTTGCATCACTTTTTATGTCTAAAATGCCAAATATTGAGCACATATATAATAAATCCCTAAGTTAATTCCATTACAGCAATGAGGTAAATTTGCCACCGTCGTTAAAAAAAGCAACCCTTTATAAGCTAAAATGCAACAAAAAAGCCATTAAGGTGAATGATTTTTAATTAAAGTGCCTTTTTGGTAAATAAATTTTAAATATCGCTGGTATTTCACCCGATATTCTAAGGCGCTCGATTATCAATACCAGTAAACTCAGGTTGCAGATGATCCAGAACATGCCGTGCAAAACCGCTTCCTGCTTCGTTATAGATATTAAAAGCAGCATCAACACCGCACTCAATGAGAGCATCTAATTGATCCGGGTATTCTGCAATGGCCGCTATTTGGCCTTTAAAGCTTTTCCTTTGAAGTTGGAGTAAGGCCAATTGATTTCCCTGATGATGTGGCATGGCCAGCAGGATGAGCTGAACCTTCCCGGTGTCTAAAATGCGTTCCCAAAAATCTGGGTCAGTGGCATCACCTGTTATAACCGCCCGGCCTTCTTTTCGCTGCTGTCTTGCCGCCTCCTGATGAATTTCGACACCTAAACTAATGTTCCCATAACGCTGGGTTATTTCGTCATAAGCACCAGTACCAATTCTGCCCATACCCAATATGAGTATTTGAGCGTTTCCGGGGTTGATTCTTTGATCTAGAGAATTTAGCTTTTCTGCGGTTTGTTCTTTTAACCAAACGGCAGATCTTTCATACAAAGCGTGTCCAAATCGATTTATTGGTGAAGCGATAATAAAGGATAGGGAAACCGCGATGGCGATCGAGACCAACATGTCTCCGGGTAACCAACCTAGTTTAAAGGCTAATCCACCCACAATGAGGCCGAATTCACTATAGTTGAATAAGGTAAGGCTGGCGAGAAAAGACGTTCTTACTCGAAACTTAAACCCGTTAAAAACAAGGTAATAGAGCACGCCTTTAACCGGTAATAAGAATAAAAATAAAAAGGCGGTTATTAATCCAGACAAGGTCGGATGTTCAGAAAGCCCAATGTTCAAGAAAAAGCAGACAAGAAAGAGTTCTTTTAAGTTAAACAGAGATTTGGATAGTTCAGACGACTTTTTATGCCCAGCTAATATCATGCCTAATATCAAGGCACCTAAGTCGGCTTTTAATCCGGCGATTTCAAATAAACCAGCGCCAGCGACTAGTGCGACAAATATACCAAAGATAACCAGCATTTCACCGTGACCAACCCAATCTAAAAATCGATAAAAGAAAGGCCTGAGCAGCGGCAGAATAAAGAGAAAAACAGCATACCACTCTGGAACTTTTCCGGTGGATATGGATAAGAAAATGACGGCGAAAATATCTTGCATCACTAGTATGCCGATAGCAATCGTACCGTAAATGGCGTTCATTTCGCCTTTTTCCTGCAGGGTTTTAATAGCGAACACAGTACTTGAAAAAGAAAGTGCGAACCCAAGCAGAAGCAGTTGCTCTATTGGTAAGTCAGACAGTGTAGAAATACCTAGGAACTTAAGCCCAACCAGACTTGCTGTAAAAAATAGGGTCGACAGGATGTTATGTAATGTCGCTCCGGCCCAAATTTCTTTGGAAAGTAATGTTTTGATATCTAGTTTCAGACCGATAGTAAAGAGTAAAAGGGTTACACCAAGATCGGCAAGAATTTCTATCGTCTCATTGGATTCAAATCCAAAAAATTTCAATCCAAAACCTGCAATGAGAAAGCCAACGAGTGGGGGAAGCTGACACTTAAGGGCGATAAACCCGGAGATAAAGGCTGTAGACAGTAGAATAATGTCCATGACTCTCCTAATTTGAGGTTCGAATTGATGGAGCATAAAAAAGGCTGTGCTTATTCAAGCACAGCCTTATTAAATAAACTATGAAATTTGTTTTATTCTTCAAGAAGTTTTTGTAACAAAACGCCGTTTAGCATTGCACGCTTAATCATCGCGAAAGCGCCAATCGTTGGTTTATCTTCTAACTCAGAGGCAACAATAGGTAAGTTTTTGTGAAAAGTAGTGAGTGACTGTGTTTCAACATTTCGGCGTATCGCAGGAAAAACAATCTCTTTGGCCTCGGTAATGTCTCCGGCAATAACAATTTTCTGCGGGTTAAACAGGTTAATTGTAATAGCGATTGCTTTACCTAATTTATTTCCTACGCGAATCAGGCTTTGTTTAGCCAGATCGTCTCCTTGCAGAGCA
The DNA here is from genome assembly GCA_002342685.1 of Vibrio sp. UBA2441. Classification (GTDB taxonomy): domain Bacteria; phylum Pseudomonadota; class Gammaproteobacteria; order Enterobacterales; family Vibrionaceae; genus Vibrio. The sequence goes on along the minus strand of DDQN01000052.1, from coordinate 12,514 downwards.
TGCTGACAAACATCGTGCATAGTGATATTTGTAATATCTGCCAGTGAAGATTCATAACCTTTATCGAGCAGGTTTTGAATTTGTTCCAGAACGGCAGGATTAGATGCAACAGTTTCCAGACAACCGAAGTTACCACATTGGCACTGACTTCCTAAAGGATCTATTTGAATATGGCCAATTTCACCAACGTTGCGGTTTGAGCCTAGAAAAACTTGACCATTGACGATAATGCCTGAACCCGTGCCGCGGTGCATGCTCACCAAGATAGAATCCTGGCAGTCTCTGCTGGCGCCAAAGTAGTGCTCTGCTAGTGCTTTACCACGAATATCATTCCCAATAAAACAGGCAACATGAAAGTTGTCTTTTATCAGGTCACTTAGTGATAAGTTATTGATATCAGTATTAGGAATATAATCTACTGAACCAGTTTCAGGATTGACTAAGCCAGGTAATACAATACCGATGGCGATGAGCTGCGAGATTTTATCGTGTTGCTGATCCAGAAATTGGTTAATCCGATCAAGCAGACCCTTCTCAAGCTCAGGTTGATTGGTGTAATTGAAAGTAGAGTGGCTATGGGCAAGTTCAATGCCACCTAAATTAATTAGGCTGAACTGTATATAATCTCGCCCTAAACGAATTGCGATCGAGTGAAAAGGCTCTACTTCTGTAGTCAGAGAAATCGCTCTTCTTCCACCAGTGGATGCTTGTTGTGCGACCTCTTTGATGAGGCCGCGTTCCATAAGCTGACGGGTAATTTTGGTAACACTTGCTGGCGCAAGCTGGCTCATATCCGCAACCTGAATCCTCGAAATTGGCCCTTGCTGGTCAATTAAGCGATAAACAGCAGCGCTGTTCAGTTGTTTTACTAGATCTACGTTACCTATTTGTCCGCCATTCATAACTTATGTTTGCTCGTATTGTCCGTTTACCACAGTCGCATGAACATTGAAGTCTCTATCAAACACAGTAAGGTTTGCTACCATTCCTTGCCTGATACGACCCAGTTTATTCTCAACACCGATTGCTCGGGCAGGATATAAGGTCGCCATTCTGAGAGCTTCGTCCAATGCGATACCAACGTATTCAACACTATTTTTGACTGCTTCAATCATTGTGAGTGCTGAACCGCCTAATGTACCGTTTTCATCGATACATTTACCATCCCGGTAATATACTTTCTTCCCAACAAAAATAAAGTGATCCATTTCAGCGCCCGCCGGAGCTGTGGCGTCTGTCACTAATACAAGCTTGTCACCTTTAACTTTATGTGCGATTCGTATATTGGCGTAATCAACGTGGAACCCGTCAACAATGATACCCGCATAAACATCTTCTGTATCATAAATCGCACCTACAACACCGGGCTCTCGGCCAACCATTGGTGTCATTGCATTAAATAGGTGTGTTGCAAAGCTAATACCAGCCTCGAACCCTTGACGAGCTTCAGCATAGGTAGCATTAGTGTGTCCTATGGAAACAACAATACCCGCATCGCGCAGACGTCGAATATGGTCGAGGTTATTTTGTTCAGGAGCTAAAGTCACTTTTGCGACTAAATCTCGATTGCTGCAGATGAAGTCGATCATTTCATCGTCAGACTCTCTAATGAAACTAGGGCTATGTATGCCTTTCTTCATTACGTTAAGGTACGGCCCTTCCAGATGAAGCCCCAGAGATTGGTTCTGATACGTTGACTGATATTCACGTTCAGCTTCAATAGCCTGACGCATATTATCGTCCGACGAAGTGATCAAGGTTGGCAGAAAACTGGTGCAGCCAGATTTCAGGTTAGCCTCGTGCATAACTTGCAATGTGTTAGCGGTGATTTCGTCATTAAACATGACACCACCACACCCATTCAATTGCAGGTCAATAAACCCAGGGCTAAGGTTTGCGCCGTTAAGGTCAATAGTTTCAATATCACTTGGTAGTTCAGCAACAGGACAAATAGCCTGGATGGACGCGCCGTCAATTACAACCGCGTGTTGATCCAGTACATCACTACTTGTGAAAATTTTGCAATTAGTTAGTGCATACATAGCATTGTGTCCTATCATTTTAGGTTCTTGATATTCTCTGCTTCCAGCTCTTTAAAGTACTTAACGGTTTTTATCTTAAGTTCTTGAGTGGCAGGCTCATCACAAACGATAACCGATTTTGGATGCAGCTGGAGCGCAGATACTGTCCATAGGTGGTTAACAGACCCTTCAACAGCGGCTTCTAGTGCGAGTGCTTTATTATGGCCGGTAATTAAAAGCATGATTTCTTTAGAGTCGAGCAAGGTGCCGACACCAATCGTCAATGCATACTTAGGTACCTGAGTCATATCACCATCGAAAAAACGAGAGTTTGCAATACGGGTATCTTCCGTCAATGTTTTAATTCTGGTACGTGAAGAAAGTGATGACGCGGGCTCATTAAAAGCGATATGCCCGTCGTTACCTACGCCACCCATGAACAGGTGAATTTGACCATAAGATTTTATCTTGTCTTCGTAGCGCTGACATTCGATGTCGTGATCATCCGTATTGCCATTCAGTAAGTTAATGTTTTCTTCTTGAATATCAATGTGGTTAAAGAAATTATTGTACATAAATGAACGGTACGATTCTGGATGGTCAGCGGGCAGGCCAATATACTCATCCATATTAAAAGTAACCACGTGTTTAAAGCTTACTTCGCCAGATTTATAAAGTTCTATAAGACGCTTATAAGTGGTCAGTGGTGTACCTCCGGTTGGTAGCCCCAACACAAACGGGCGCTCTTCTGTTGGCTCAAATGCATTGATGCACTTAACAATGTGCCTAGCTGACCAAAGGCCTACATCTTGCGCTGCTTTAACTGGAATTAATCTCACGGTGACACCTCAATATTATCTATAAAACGGTTAAAGTTTATTCCCGAACGGGTATTTTTTCGAATCATAAAATAAGTTTTATGATCTAGCTAGCAAAAACCTAGTTAAACAATGCTAGTAAGTGATCCTGGTCACGATTTATACGCTTTTAATTTGCGGGACGAAATTAATTTCTTAAACTGATAGTGACTAAATTGGAAGGCTGAAATAAGTCGACCAGACTAAATTAAAATTCTATAGGGGGAATTTTACGGTGAATATACTAGGATACTTTCAAAAAGTAGGTAAAGCGCTGATGGTACCAGTGGCGACATTACCTGCTGCCGCAATACTAATGGGAATCGGATATTGGATTGACCCAACAGGTTGGGGTGCTAACAATGCCATGGCTGCTTTTTTAATTAAAGCGGGCGCGGCAATCATTGATAACATGTCAGTACTATTTGCAATTGGTGTTGCATATGGTTTGTCAAAAGATAAAGACGGTGCAGCGGCATTAGCCGGTTTTGTTGGTTATATGGTAATTACGACACTATGTAGCCCTGGCTCAGTTGAATCAATCGGCTTAGTTGCCTTGGACGAAGGTTCAAAACTAGCCTTTGCTAAGATTGGCAACCAATTCGTTGGTATTTTGTCTGGTATCGTGGCAGCTGAACTGTATAACCGTTACTACCAAGTAGAGCTGCATAAAGCACTAGCATTCTTTAGTGGTAAACGTTTAGTACCTATCTTGACCTCTTTTGCAGCAATTGTTATCTCATTCGTTCTAATGTTTGCTTGGCCATTGGTATTTGGTGGACTTATTTCATTAGGTGAAGGAATTGTTGGTCTTGGCGAAGTTGGTTCTGGTATCTATGGCTTCTTTAACCGTCTATTGATTCCTGTTGGTCTGCACCATGCACTTAACTCAGTATTCTGGTTCGATATGGCCGGTATCAATGACTTGGGTAACTGGTGGACACCTAACGCAGTAGAAGCGGGTGTTGGTGTTGTTGGTGAAACAGGTCGTTACATGGCTGGTTTCTTCCCAATCATGATGTTTGGTCTTCCAGGTGCAGCTCTTGCTATCTACCATACAGCAAGACCTGAGCATAAAGCTCGTGTTGCTTCTATCATGATTGCTGCTGGTTTCGCTTCATTCTTTACTGGTGTAACTGAGCCTCTTGAATTCTCATTCATGTTCCTTGCTCCGGTACTTTATGTATTGCACGCAGTACTAACGGGTGTATCTCTATTTATTGCTGACATGATGAACTGGACTGCAGGTTTCGGTTTCTCAGCTGGTTTAGTGGATATGGTTCTATCTGCTCAAAACCCACTAGCAAACAAATGGTACATGCTGATTGTTCAAGGTTTTGCATTCTTCGCTATCTACTACTTTGTGTTCCGCTGGGCTATCGTTACCTTTGGTCTTAAGACTCCAGGTCGTGAAGATGAAGATGCTGAAGAAGCAAGCGCATCAGGTGCAAGTGAAAGCTCTGCAGTACTTGCAAGGAAATACCTTAAAGTACTAGGTGGACACGGCAACCTACAAAATATCGATGCATGTATTACACGTTTACGCTTAACAGTAAATGACATGGACATTATCGATGAAAGAAAACTTAAAGCACTGGGTGCCATGGGTGTTGTGAAACTAGGTAACAACAACCTTCAGGTTATACTTGGTCCACTGGCTGAAATTATTGCCGGCGAGATGAAGAATATCCCAGCCTCAGAAGAATTGGTTGAAGTTTAAAGACCATCATTCGACCTAAAGCATTACTTGTTAACAATGCCTCCCAATAGGGAGGCATTTTTGTGTGTGTGGGATATGGACAATAGGCAATAGGCAATAGGCAATAGGCAATCGGTAATAGGCAAAAGTGATGGGCGATGAACGATAGTTGCGGGTTATGGGATATGGGTGATGGGGGATAGAACCCGTTGTTGGTTCTGTATCTTGTGTTGTTTGGGGTTATATAAGGGAAATCATCAATAAATATCGAGTTTTAGTTGTGTCTATAGCCAGAAATGTGGATCATTGGGGATTAAAACTAAATTAGGCTATTTTGATGAAAATACTTAGTTTAGTTACAATTTTCTGACAATACTGGGGCGGTCAAATAATGAACCAGCCCCTAACAACTAGAGGTGCTTAGATGAGTGAAGCTGAGGCTCGTCCATCGAATTTCATTCGCCAAATCATTGATAAAGATTTAGCGGATGGCAAACACACAAGTGTGCATACTCGATTTCCGCCGGAACCTAATGGTTACCTGCATATCGGGCACGCTAAATCTATCTGTTTGAATTTTGGTATTGCTCAGGACTATCAGGGACAGTGTAATCTACGTTTTGATGACACCAACCCTGAGAAAGAAGACATCGAATACGTTGAGTCGATTAAAAATGATGTGCATTGGTTAGGCTTTGAGTGGGCAGGTGATATTCACTATTCATCTAATTACTTCGATAAGCTTCACGGGTATGCAGTTGAATTAATTACTAAAGGCTTAGCGTATGTTGATGAGCTAAGTCCAGAGCAGATCCGTGAATATCGCGGAACGCTAAAACAGCCGGGTAAGGATAGCCCTTATCGCGACCGTGCTATCGAAGAAAGCTTAGCTTTGTTTGAAAAAATGCGTAACGGTGAATTTGAAGAAGGGAAAGTTTGTCTTAGAGCGAAGATCGATATGGCATCACCATTTATGGTCATGCGCGATCCGGTAATCTATCGTGTGCGATTTGCCCACCACCACCAAACGGGTGATAAGTGGTGTATCTATCCAATGTATGACTTCACGCACTGTATTTCTGATGCGTTGGAAGGTATTACTCACTCTATTTGTACCTTGGAGTTTCAGGATAACCGTCGTTTATATGACTGGGTTTTGGACAACATTTCTATTGAATGCCAGCCACGTCAGTATGAATTCAGTCGCTTGAATCTAGAATACACAGTAATGTCTAAGCGTAAGCTTAATCAGCTTGTGGTTGAGAACCTGGTAAACGGTTGGGATGACCCACGTATGCCAACTATCTCTGGGCTGCGTCGTCGTGGCTTTACGCCAGCGTCTATCCGTGAGTTTTGTAAACGCATAGGCGTGACCAAACAAGAAAACATGATTGAGTTCGGTTCTCTGGAAGCGTGTATTCGTGATGATTTAAACGAGAACGCACCACGCGCAATGGCAGTATTAGACCCTATCAAAGTGGTTATTGAAAACTACGATGAAACTGAAGTCGAGATACTTTCACTAGCGAACCATCCGAATAACCCTGAAATGGGTACTCGTGAAGTGCCGTTTACTCGCGAAGTCTTTATCGAGCGTGATGATTTCCGTGAAGAAGCCAACAAGAAGTACAAACGTCTTGTTTTAGGCAAGGAAGTGCGTTTGCGTGGCGCTTATGTTATTAAGGCTGAACGTATTGAAAAAGATGCGCAAGGTAATGTTACTACGATTTACTGTACTTATGATGCTGAGACGTTGGGTAAAAACCCGGCTGACGGCAGAAAAGTAAAAGGTGTTATTCATTGGGTTTCAGCAAGCCAAGGCTTACCTGCTGAAATTCGCTTGTATGACCGCTTGTTTACGGTAGAAAACCCAGCGGCAGCAGATGACTTTGCAGCAACGCTTAACCCTGAATCTCTTGTTGTCATTAACGGCGTGGTTGAACCAAGCCTGGCCAATGCGACAGCAGATAGCGGTTATCAGTTTGAGCGTACGGGATACTTCTGTGCAGATGTAAAAGACTCTAAAGCAGATGCCTTAGTCTTTAACCGCACTGTAGGGTTACGTGATACCTGGGCTAAAAAAGACGCTTAATATCTTATAGCCAAGCTCGCTAAATCGAAACGCCTAAGCCTGATACGCTTAGGCGTTTTTGTTTCTGGCTTTTTCGCATAGTGTCATGTGTTTAATTGGCACCACAGTCAGTAAACGTGAACCCCAACGTCACATCATTGCTCTTTTATGTGCTCAAACAAACAGCAACAAAACCCTAGATATTTAAGTGTGATATGAGACCAAAATCTCAACTTCTTGCTGATGCAACAAGTGGTATAGTTGCTATGGTGCTGATTTATTGTGAAATGTTTTTATCTCAATGGTCGCCGTCAAAACTAAGAGGCTAAGTTTTGACGAAATAGACGGATGAAAACTGTTTAGAAAGCGTTAGAACGCCTGTTGCATTGAAAGGTTTTAGGGTTAAGGTTGTTTTGGTTTTCATCGCACCCTTTTATTCTCTAGGTTAAGTGATATGTGGTTCGGGCAAGTCTTGTTTTACAGTTTCACTTGTTGCGCCTTGTTTGGTCGTGCCAATGGTCAAGTTTCAACATAAGTAAGTTCTACAAATTTCGAGCATTGATTTCAATTTTAAAGGCTTGTGCCAATAATCAGTGCTCAATGGCAAAGGCGGCTTCTAACAAATTACTCAAGTGGACGCTAAAACGTTCGGCATTCTCGGCTTGGAGTTCATCAGGCTTGGGATATCTAATCAATCGCGCCACTTAGTAAGGCGTTATAATACTTATTTGAACTTGGGAGGGTGATATGTTGAATAGAGAAAATACTGGGCTTATCGTCGTTGATATTCAGGGTAAACTCGCTCGTTTAGTTCATGACAGTGACGTTTTTATTTCTAACTGCCAGAAGCTAATCAAAGGTGCTCAGGCTCTAGAATTACCTATTGTTACTCTCGAGCAAAACCCTGATAAATTGGGGCCTACAGTTAAAGAACTAAATATACTCCTTAATAATAACGAACCTATCACTAAGTTTTCTTTCAACGGGTGTGAATCTTCGGCTTTCCTGAACTCAATTAAAAGCCCAAAAGTAGATACCTGGCTTATTTGCGGTATAGAAGCGCATATTTGTGTTTACCAAACAGCAAAAGGTTTGCTCGAATTAGGCTATAAAGTTGAACTTGTCAGTGATTGTGTTTCATCTCGAACTTATTTAAATAAACAGCTCGGCGTTAATCGTTTGCAAAGTATCGGCGTAGAAATTACAGGTTTAGAAATGTGTTTGTATGAACTTGTAAAGGACTGTCGGGAGCCTGTGTTCAAACAAATTTTGGGTTTAGTTCGTTAGTCAAAAGTCTTATAACAAGCAATTTAATCAGACTGTCAACGCTTGGTATTTTCAACTCAGTTTAGCTTCAGTGATTTCGGTGGTAAATTTAGGTGTATTGGTTGCATTGTCAGCTACTTAAGCGGGCGTTAGGCGCACTATGAGTTCGAGTTTCGTGAAACTATTTATATTTCTAATTGGATTTTACTGTATTCCTGCTTTTGCGGAAGATAATGATTTTTGGGAACGTAATTATCAGCAATGCTTTCAATCCGCAGATGTTGTTGTGGAAGGAAAAGTTACGAGTTTCAACAAAATCGAGTATAACGGAAACGAGAAATTTGGTTATTCACATTACCTTATATCAATCGACGTACTCAAGCCTTTAAAAGGCTTTGATGGAGTAAGCCTCCAATACCATGTGTGGTATGAGGGAAAAGAACACGAAATCAAAGGCAGTAGCTTGTTTTGCTTGTGTAAAAACAAAAAGGGTGAATTTGGTGACCCAGAGGGATTTGGCCGTATGTCTCTAGGCAAACACTACAAGAGTTACTTATATAAGCTTGAGGCTGGGAATATAGAGCCTATTGATATGACAAGTAAGTACTATGTACCATACTGTAGCGCCTAACAAGCAATTAAACTAGGACAAAAAAACAGTTGGCTTTTGCTCCTTCGTCGCTATTTTAGCCAACAATTTTTTGCCCATTATTAGGGCGTTAGGCAAATGGTCATTTAGCTCAACAATGGAGGTCAAATGTACAAAGGAAGTTGTTTATGTGGATCTATTCAATTCACCTTGAATGGCGAGATTTCAGCACCTATTTATTGTCACTGTTCACGTTGTCGAAAAGCCAGTGGAAGTGCGTATGCCACTAACGGGTTTGTAAATAAGTCTGAACTTCAAGTAACAGACGCAGAGAACACTCTGAATTATTATGAAAGTAGCGTGGGTAAGCGAAAGTATTTTTGTTCTAAATGCGGCGCACCAATTTATAGCTCAAACTCATCGAAACCAGAAAAGTTAAGAATTCGCTTAGGCTCGATAGACAGCGACATTGCTGAACGTCCAGTTTCTCACAACTTCATCACGTCAAAAGCGAACTGGGAAGAGCTAGAGGCGACGCTGCCTATGTATGAAGGGCACGAGCCATCTAGAAAGTGAAATTGCCATACAAGGCATTAAACTGTGACAGTCAACGCTCGGCGATTTCGCTTCGCGAAGTCTACGCCTAGTACGTTGCGGCACGTTAACTTGGCGTTAACTGCTTCTAGGTTTAAACTAATTCACCAATACTAGCTCTAATGTCTGCAATCGAAATAAATAGTTTGTTATCTGCGTCTTGCAATGCGGTGAAGCCGTATTTTTCATAGAAATGTTCAGCGCCGTCTTTTGCGTCAACAATGACGACAGGAAAGGCTACTGTTTCACTTGCCATTAATAGTTTTCTAAGCGCATCAATTAAAAGCCATTCACCGAAACCTTTGCCTTTGTATCTATGGTCAACAGCTAATCGAGCAATTAAGCCACCAGAAGTTACGCTGTGATGTTTCTTCTGTAATTTAGTTTGTAAATCCTGAATATCAATCGGTGTCATAGTTAATGTGTAATAACCGATAATGTGTTCAGAACATTGTTCATCTTCAAGGACAAAAGTACGAGTATTGTCTTTCTTAGCTTGTTGGCTAGCCATAACTTTCAAGTAATTATTGAGTGCGGTAATGCCACAATCAAAGCGGTTTCGGTCATGTTTAGCTTTTTCTAATTGGACTGTATCCATTATTGTGTTTTGTCCATGTAACGTGAAGCCGCCTTTTGTAACTTGCTATTTGGTTTAGCGGGCTGGTCTAACGCAGTCATTAAAGTCATAGCATCTTGTTGACTTAGTTGTAGAGCACGCTCACGTTCCATAATAGTTTTTGCTTTCTCTACAGCAGCACTAAGCACAAATGAGTTAATGCTAGACATACCAGCAATAGCCGCAGCTTGTGACAGTAGTTCTTGTGTATCAAGATCTACACGTGCTGTAATACGAGGTAATGTAGTCGCCATAACAATCTCCATTTAGTGTCAAAGTGGCACAAGTAGATTGTAGTTCAATTATTATGGGCTGACAAGTTTGGTGTCATTTTGGCACACAGCTAGCTAATGCATCAACATGATTTACTACACTCGGTAACCTCTGTTTGCCGAGTGTTTCTCGTTTTAAAACGTCAATTTCAAGTATATTTGCATGTGTTATGCAGGCGTTATGTTTCTGGACTGTGGAAAATAAGGAAAACTTTCAATGAAAGAAAATACACCAATAGTAAGATTGTTTTGCGCTAAAATGAAATCAGATTTTATGGAACTTCCAGAGTCTCAGAGAAACGATTTTATGGCTAAGGATCGTGCTAATCTAGATGAATTGGGTATGAAAGCTATTTCAATGATCCAGTGTAGTGGCATGGATGACGAATGGGACTATATTGGAGTCGAAGGCTGGCCATCAATGGATGCTATCAAGAAGCGTGAAGAATTTGAAAATAATGTCCTCCAGATTTCCAAATATGTAACGTACAAAATACATTTAGGTTTAGAGAAATCATTTGAGACCTATGGTAAGTAATAAAAAACATAATAAGGCCATCAAAGAGCGTCCACAAAGGACCATGGGCAGGACTCGCTTCGCTCACTCTTTTAGGCGTCGTTATGTGTCTACGGGAAGTTTAACTTAGGAGAGCAGTTTGGCTAAAAAGCATTATGTTGTTTGGAAAGGTCGTGAAACTGGTATTTTTACAACTTGGGCTCAGTGTAAAGCACAAGTTGACGGCTTTGCTGGTGCCAGATTTAAATCTTTTCCAACCTTAGATGAGGCGGAAACAGCGTTTGGAAGTAAACCCAAGTTGAAAGCCCCAAAAACAAAAGCAAATATCGTTAAAAAAGCCAGTAAGTTAAAGTTGGTGCCGCTTTCGCAAGAACAAATAGATGCAATGCCGTTTGAAGTCAAGATCTACACTGATGGTGCTTGTGATCCAAACCCGGGAGAGGCTGGCACCGGATTGTCCGTATATAAAAACAACGAGCTAAGTGAGCTATGGTATGGCTTGTATCAGTCATTTGGAACAAATAACACAGCAGAGCTTCGCGGTTTAAATCAAGCATTACTACTCGCTAAAGAAAAGCTGTCACAAGGGAATACAGTAGGTATCTTCTGTGATTCAAAGTACTCAATTGACTGTATTACGAAGTGGGCTATCGGTTGGGAGGAAAAAGGTTGGACTAAATCTGGTGGAGAGATCAAAAACTTAGATATCATCAAGCCAGCGTATGCTCTGTATCAAGAAATCGCGTCCAAAATTACTATCTATCACGTAAATGGGCACGTAGGTATTGAAGGTAATGAGTTAGCGGACAGAATGTCCGTCTTGGCAATAGAGTCTCAAGATGAAAGCTTATCGCTCTTTAGGGAAACTGACGATATTTCAGAAATATTAGCCTTACGTACAGGCTAATATATAAACATAACAAACTGCCTAAGAGTGACTCGAAATGCATGGTGCTTTTCTTCACATCGCGCGCTGAATAATCTTCAGCTTGGTAATACATCTGAGTAGTTATAATTACATAGCTTTGTTGCAAAAGGAGTCTGCATATGAATCTACTTATCATTTTATTTGGATTTTTGATTGTAATATCTGGAGCATTACTAACTGTTAATCCAAAGGTTATTATCGGTTTTCTGGTGTCCAACCAAGAAAAACTATGGATTCATTTTTTCGCTGTTGTTGTAAGAGTATTTTTAGGTATCTGCTTAATCACGCAATCAGACATATCCAAATTTCCAATCGCAATTGAGGTGTTTGGCTGGGTTTCATTAACAGCGGCAATAGTTATAGCTTTGATTGGCCGTCGCAGATTTAATCAATTGATAAACTGGGTAATTACTAGGGTTAAACCATATGCTCGTTTGGGTGGATTAGTCACTTCGATATTTGGCGTTTTCCTTATTTATGCTTTTATCTAAAACAAGCGTTAAGCAGCATAACAAGCAATTAAAGCGGGATGAAAAAAAGCGGGTATTGCAAAAGGTGAAATTTCGGATGTAACTGCAAAAGTGATGGCAGTTGCAGCAGGTCAGAAAAAACTTCAGATGCAAGAGGTGTTGGATAAGTACAAAATAGACCTCGATACATTTGAATAACGTTCTAACAAGCCGCTTAATTTGGCAGCTATCGCGTGGCATTTTCTCCTGAGTCATCGAACTTCAAAGAATTATCTCAAGCCTCAGTTGAAAATGAGGTCGAGGCAACTAAAACATAATAAGTTGCTTAAGAGTGATTCAGTATGCGTGATGTTTCTACATAAAGTTTGGGGGTGTATTCCTTCTTAACCTATTGAATTTATTTAACTGTCATAAATGTGTCGGGTTGGTGACTGATCAAGTGCGAGCAATTAAAAGTTTCTACTCTCATTTAATAACTTACCTCGTGGTTATAGGTTTATTGTTTGTCGTAAACTTAGTGACAGATTCGAGTTATATATGGGCATGGTGGCCAGCCATGGGGTGGACCGGCTTACAAATACCCTCTTGACCGGCTGCATATTCCGGAGCAATCC
>DDQN01000017.1 GCA_002342685.1 Vibrio sp. UBA2441 | reverse complement strand
ATTCCGGAATTGAGGAACGAGATATCCGGAATCTGGTTTTGGGTGATGGGTAATGGGTAATCGGTGACCGATAGTCCGGTCACCGATTCTCTACTTACTTAACTTCTTCGCCTTTTGCTTGCATATCGGCATGATAAGAAGAACGGACAAAAGGTCCGCATGCTGCGTGGGTAAATCCAAGCTCTAATGCGATTTCTTTAAGCTCATCAAACTCAGAAGGTGGTACGTAACGTTCTACTGGTAGGTGGTGGCGGCTAGGGGCTAAATATTGTCCCAGTGTCAACATGGTAACACCATGAGCTCTAAGGTCTTTTAATACCTCGACAATTTCTTCTTTGGTTTCACCAAGGCCCATCATTACGCCAGACTTTGTTGGTACGTCCGGGTGCAGCGCTTTAAACTCCTGAAGAAGCTTGAGTGACCATTTATAGTTAGCTCCTGGTCTAGCTTTGCGGTATAAGCGCGGCGCTGTTTCAAGGTTATGGTTAAATACATCCGGTGGGCTGGTATTTAATATTTCCAGAGCTGTATCCATGCGTCCACGAAAGTCAGGAACTAATGTTTCAATTTTTATTTCAGGGTTTTTAGCTCGGATCTCTCGAGTACAGTCGGCAAAGTGTTGGGCTCCACCATCACGTAAGTCGTCTCGGTCAACAGAGGTAACAACGACGTATTTTAGCTTCATATCGCTGATAGTTTGAGCCAGATGCGCCGGTTCATTGGCATCGGGCGTAATAGGGCGTCCATGAGCAACGTCGCAGAAAGGACAACGACGTGTACATATTGCACCAAGAATCATAAAGGTCGCAGTGCCGTGATTAAAGCACTCAGCGAGGTTAGGACACGACGCTTCTTCACACACAGAGTGTAAAGAGTTTTTGCGCATAGCGGACTTAATATCTTGAATACGTTTGCTATCTGATGGCAGTTTTATTTTCATCCATTCAGGTTTGCGAAGTACTTCTTTTTGTTCTTCTGGCATGTTTTTAACAGGGATCAGTGCCATTTTGTCAGCGTCTCTGTACTTGACGCCTTTTTCCATCTGAATTGGTTTGCTCATGATTAATTGCTTTCTTTTATAATGTCGACATGCTCATAGCTGAGTAGGGTAGTAAGCTCTTTTGTAAGCGCTTCACTGACTTGATTAAGGTCACTTGGACCGCCGAGTTGGTTTACTTGTACCATTTCCATTCCCTGATATCCACAAGGGTTGATTCTGAGGAATGGGGATAGATCCATATTAATGTTCAAAGCTAATCCATGAAAGGAACAGCCTTTGCGAATTCTTAAGCCGAGCGAACAAATCTTTTTGTTATCAACATAAACGCCAGGCGCATCAGGTCGTGCGGTGGATTGTATATCAAAAGTTGAGAGTGTTTGGATGACGATATTTTCGATATGAGTAACAAGCTCTCTGACGCCCATATTTTTACGTCTCAAATTTATTAGAAAATAAGCGACTAATTGCCCCGGACCATGGTAAGTAACCTGTCCGCCACGGTCGCTTTTTACGACTGGAATATCTCCGGTGTTGAGAAGGTGTTCTTCTTTTCCTGCCTGCCCTTGAGTAAACACTGGGTTGTGCTCTACAAGCCAAACTTCATCAATGGTTTCGTCAGTACGGTTGTCGGTAAATTGGTGCATTGCTTGCCAAACTGGCAGGTAGTCTTGCAATCCAAGATATTTTACAACGAGCTTATCTTCAATGTTTGGCAATCTACATTCCTTTACGATACGGCTTAATAAAGAAAAAACATTATAATCTTCTAGCATCGGAAAGTGAAAATGTTTTTATGTTGTTAATAGGTTGTATGTTGGAAGATGTTAAGTTTTGCTTGCTTATACAAAAACAGCGGCTGAAATTGCCGCTGTTTTATCTAAGTCTTGATGAACTAAAGAACCATGCGCACAATATCGATATCGCCAAGTTCTTTGTAAAGGATCTCAACTTGTTCGATAGATGTCGCTGTAATGGTAATAGATACAGAGTTGTAGGTGCCTTTACCACTTGGCTTCACTTTAGGGCTGTAATCGCCTGGGGCGTGTTTTTGAATTACGGCCAATACCAACTCTGGTAGTTCAGGTTTCGCGTAGCCCATTACCTTGTATGTAAGTTGACAAGGGAACTCTAATAGGTCTTTTAGTTTCGGTTGTTCTTGCATTATGTTTCCAGACTGGCTGTTCAATTGAAGCGGAATTTTACGCCCAATAACCTATAATCTCAAGCATTGCCGCAGAAATGAAAAAGCCGCTGATAAAGCGGCTTAAAAATAATCGTCGATATTAAAAAACAGGTTAGAACCAGCTTTTGAATAGTAAAATCACATAGTCGATTAAGCGACTGAAGATGCTGCCTTTTTCGACACTTTCAAGAGCTAGTAGCGGATATTCAGCAATGTCTTCACCATCAATTTGGTAGTAAAGTTTGCCAACAACATCACCTTGAGTAATCGGGGCCTTAAGTTCTTTCTCAAGAACAAAATTGGCTTTTAGGCTTTTAGCTTGTCCGCGAGGTAGGGTCACATAGGTGTCTTGTGCAACACCTAAGGAAACGTTTTCTTTGGAGCCCATCCAGATACGCTCACTAACAAAAGTTTCGCCCGCTTTATGTGGTGCAACCGTTTCGAAGAACCGGAATCCATAATTAAGTAGCTTTTTACTTTCTGCTTTACGCGCGTTGGCACTTTTGGTCCCCATTACGACAGCAACCAAGCGCATTTTGCCTTCTGTTGCTGAACTGACTAAACTGTATCCTGCTTTTGATGTATGACCGGTTTTAATTCCGTCAACATTCATGCTCTTATCCCAAAGAAGGCCATTTCGGTTGTATTGGGTAATGCCGTTGTAGGTATATTGTTTTTCTGAATAAATGGCGTATTCTTCAGGCACGTCACGAATTAGTGCTCGACCTAATAAAGCCATATCATAAGGGGTTGAATATAAATTGGCATTATCTAACCCGTGTACATTGGCAAAATGGGTATTGCTCATACCAATTGAGTTAGCCCAAGCGTTCATTAGGTCAACAAAAGCGTCTTCAGAACCAGCGACATGTTCAGCCATTGCAACACAGGCATCGTTACCAGACTGAATGATGATGCCACGGTTTAGTTCTTCTACTTTTACTGTTGTGCCTACTTCAATAAACATTTTTGAAGAATCTGGAAAATTCTTCGCCCATGCATTTTTGCTGATAACAACATCGTCTTGTAGAGAAATATTACCGCGAGCCAGTTCTTGTCCAACGACATAACTGGTCATCATTTTGGTGAGGCTTGCAGGTGATAATTTAGTGTCTTTCGCTTTTTCCGCTAAAACTTTGCCAGAATTAAAGTCGATTAACACATAGCCTTTTGCTGCGATTTGTGGCGCATCAGGAACCACGATTGGCGCTGAATGAGCAAAGGGGGCTGACAGTACCGCTGTTGTGAAAAGTAGCTTACCTATCATTTTTTTTGATTTATTCATTTGTATATAATCAATTTTCATTTTTTAAATTGCCTGTATCTTAACAGAATAGTGTGACTACGCCATACCATGGATACTGCATACCGAATAAAGGGTAACTACATGTTCACCTTTATAAAATCATAAACTGATTATTTATCGTTTAGATTTTCGGATAAATGCCTGTGGATAACCTTGAGTTTTTACCGTCTCGAGTATTTCTTGTGTTTTACTGAAGTCTTCAAAAGGCCCAAGTAGTACTCGATAGTTATTATCGATGGCTTCAACAAAACTACCCACCGAGAATTTATGACCTAAATTTTTTGCTAAAGTTCGGGTTCTGTCTTCATAATTTGAAGATGCAGCCTGAATGACAAATGCTGAGTTCGCTTTTATAGGGGAATTTTTAGGCTTTTTAGCTAGCGTATCAATATGCTCGATTTCTACATTTGCGGTTCCAGTTTTGATGACACCTAACTTATATGCCGCCGCATAGCTTAAATCAATAATTCTGCCATCGTGAAAAGGGCCACGATCATTAATACGTACTATGGTTGTTTTACCGTTATCTTTATTGGTTACTTTAGCGTAACTGGGTATGGGTAATGTTTTATGGGCTGCCGTCATGGAGTACATATCATAGATCTCCCCATTTGAAGTCAGGTGCCCATGAAACTTTTTCCCATACCAAGATGCTTCACCGCTTTGCTTAAACCCTTTGGGTTTTTTAATAATACTGTAGCTATTACCACGCAAAGAATAATTGCCGTTTCCACCTAAACTGTAAGGTTCATATTTTGGCTGAGCGTCTTCAATATGACCAAGAGAAATTGGACTGTCAGGGCCCACATCGTCCGAGATCGAGTATCTACCGCCAGATCCTGAACAACCCGATAGGAGGGTAATAATTATTAATGGAATTAGTTTTTGAATAGTAGTCATTATGTCGCTTTTGATAACATGCTTCTGTGCGTATGAATTGACATTAATATGCCAAAGCCTGCCATTAGAGTCACCATGGAGGTTCCTCCATAGCTAATAAGAGGAAGAGGTACACCTACTACGGGTAATATGCCACTTACCATGCCGATATTTACAAAAATATAGACGAAAAAGCTTAATACAATACTGCCGGCCATCATTCGGCCAAATGCAGTTTGAGCATTGCTTGCAAGGTATAGGCCTCTGCCAATAACAAAGAGATAGAGTGATAGTAAGGCTAAAATACCGACCATTCCCCACTCTTCAGCGATAACGGCAAAGATAAAATCAGTATGCCTTTCTGGCAGGAATTCTAGCTGAGACTGAGTTCCCTGAAGCCACCCTTTGCCAGTTAACCCTCCGGAACCAATGGCGATTTTACTTTGGATTATATGGTAACCCGCGCCAAGAGGATCTGACTCTGGATTGAACAAGGTTCTAACCCTGACTTTTTGATACTCCCGCATCAGGAAGAACCATAAGACAGGGGCAAAAGCCCCTACAGCACACACTGCGGCAAAGATGATTTTCCAGCTGATCCCGGCTAAAAAGATAACAAAGATGCCGGATGCAGCGATTAAAATTGAGGTGCCCAAGTCAGGTTGTTTCGCGATTAAAATCGTCGGGACACCCACCAGAACTAAAGATACAATGAGTGTTTTGAACGTTGGTGGTAACGGTTTTTTACTTATGTAGCGCGCAACCATCAGTGGAACCGCGAGTTTTAGTAATTCCGAAGGCTGAAAGCGAACAAAACCCAAGTTGAGCCAACGCTGTGCTCCTTTAGATGCCTCGCCAAAAAAGAGAACACCTAACAGTAATCCGATACCGACAACAAATAGCAGTGGGGCAAATGATTCATAAGTTCTGGGCGATATCTGAGCCAGAAATACCATTACACCTAACGCCAGAACCATACGCATGGCTTGGCGATCCATCATTGCCATGCTTTGTCCGCTGGCGCTATACATGATAACTAAACCAAATAACATGGTAGTGATCAGGCCAAGCAACAAAGGAAGGTCGATGTGGAATTTTTCGAAAAAGACGCGGCTCTTGCCTGTAGAAGGATCCATTTTCATATCTACTGTGCCTCATCTTCTTTGTTCAGAATCACTTTATCAAATATCTTACGCACAACTGGCGCTCCGTTTGTTGACCCGCCTCCAGCGTTTTCTAATACGATAGTGGCTATGACTTCAGGGTCTTTTACAGGCGCAAACCCTGTGAACAAGGCATGATCCCTTAAGTGTTCTGCTATCTGTTCGGCGTCATATTCTTCATCTTCTTTGAGGCCAAATACCTGGGCTGTACCTGATTTACCTGCACTTTGATAACCTAACTTTTGAAATGCTCGTCGTGCGGTTCCCTTCTTCCCGTGATTTACCAGATTCATTCCTTTTATAGATATATCCCAGAACTTATCAGGAACCCCTGTAATTGGTGGGTAAGTATCGAAGGGTTCTAAGGTCTGCGTATCTAATGGCTGGCTATTGTCTACCATCGCTCTCAATAAGTGTGGTGCGATGACTTTTCCACGGTTCACTAAAACGGATGTGGCTTTAGCAATTTGCATCGGTGTTGCGGTCCAGTACCCTTGACCGATACCTACAGGGATGGTATCCCCTTGATACCATGGTGTCCTGTGTCGGCTCATTTTCCATTCTCGTGTAGGCATATTAGCTTTGCTTTCTTCTAGAATGTCGATGCCAGTATAATCACCAAAACCGAATTTCATCATCCAAGTTGATAACCTATCGATACCAAGATCGTAGGATATTTGATAAAAGAAGGTGTCAACGGACTCTTCTATCGACTGAGTAATGTTAATACGGCCATGTCCCCAGCGTAACCAATCCCTAAAGGGTTTGGTTTTTGAATTTGGAATCTTCCAATAACCAGGGTCGTTTCGAGTGGTATATGGTGTTACTACTTCTTCTTGCAATGCGGCTACCGCTATAAATGGTTTAACGGTAGAAGCGGGTGGGTAAATACCGAGTGTTGTTCTGTTTACTAGGGGGCGATCTTTGTTATTTAGCAGTTTTCTGTACGCCTTGCTTGAGATACCGTGAACAAATGCATTTGGATCATAGCTTGGTGTTGAAACCATAGCCAAAATACCATTGTCTTGAGGATCGAGAACGACTGCCGCACCGCGACGTTCATCCAACAACGTGTAAAGATAAAGCTGAAGGTCGATGTTTAGGTTTAATACAAGATCTTTTCCTGGCACAGGTGGAACATACTTGAGTGTGCGAATAATTCGGCCACGACTATTGACTTCCACTTCTTGATATCCGGCTGTTCCGTGTAAAACATCTTCGTAATATCGTTCGATGCCCAGTTTGCCTATATCATAGGTTGCCTGATAGTTGCTGTCTTTTTCTTCTCGTACTAAACGTTGAATATCCCTGTCATTTATTCGAGAAACATAGCCCAATACATGGGTGAGTGCTGAGCCGTAGGGGTAATAACGTTTTAACTTGGCAGTAACTTCAACCCCGGGGAAACGGTATTGATTGACCGAAAAAATCGCAACTTGTTCTTCGGTAAGTTGTGTCAGTAGAGGTACGGACTTAAATCGTCTGGAGCGTCTTCTTTCTGTTGTAAATCTTACGACTTTCTCTGGTGGTATATCTAGGATTTCTTGCAATTTAGTGATGGTTTGCTCAATGTTTTTAATCTTTTCTGGGATCAGCTCAAGGTTAAATACAGGGCGGTTTTCCGCTAAAATCTTGCCATTTCGATCGTATATCAATCCGCGATTAGGAGCGATAGGAACCACTTTAATACGGTTGTCATTAGAACGGGTGTTGTAGTCTTGGTATTGATTAACCTGGATATTGTACAGGTTCGCAATTAACAGACCGAGCATAATAATGATCCCTACAAAAGAGATAAACGCTCTGCTCTTAAATAGTAGGGATTCTAAATGATGATCTCGTATTTGAGTGCGTGCTCGTCTCATGCCTCGTTATTCTCGGTGGTAAGGATGATTGGCGGTAATACTCCATGCCCGATACAAGCTTTCGGCCATAATGACACGTACGAGTGGGTGAGGTAGCGTTAATGGCGAAAGAGACCAGCTTTGATCTGCCGCTGCTTTACAGGCAGGAGATAGTCCTTCAGGACCACCAATTAAGATGGATACATCTCTTGCATCCAATTTCCATTGTTCTAGTTGTCCAGCCAATTGTTCGGTATTCCATGGTTTTCCAGGAATATCTAAGGTAACAATTCGATTCCCTTTTGGCACGGCGGCAAGCATGGCTTCGCCTTCTTTTTGCAGAATCCTGACAATATCTGCATTTTTACCTCTTTTCCCTGCAGAGATTTCAATCAGATCTAAAGGCATATCATGTGGAAAGCGTCGGCGGTATTCTTGAAACCCTTCTTCAACCCATTTTGGCATTTTTGTGCCAACGGCAATTAACTGGATTTTCAACGATTAGCTCCAGAGCTTTTCGAGTTGATAAAGTTCACGTTGATCTTCCTGCATAACATGAACCATCACGTCGCCCATATCCAGAACTACCCATTCGCCTTCTTTTTCACCATCTATCCCATAAGGGGTTAGTCCAATGTTTTTTGCTTCGGTAGCAACATTGTCTGCGATAGAAGAAACATGGCGTTTTGATGTTCCTGTGCAGATGACCATATAGTCAGTTACACTTGATTTTCCGATAACGTCAATAGTCACAATATGTTCTGCTTTCATGTCATCGGCCTTGTCGGCAAGAAAGTTTTTTAGCTCGTCGCGTTGCAAAGGAAACCTCATAAGGAAATTAATATGTGTGCTAGAGTGGGAATTATACCACCGTTTATCTTTAAATAGGGAACTCGGTAGAGTTAAAACCAAGCTGGATAGATATCTATGTCAATTGGTATAAGGGTTTAGCAGAACAAAACTCCAACGACAATTGTGCAATTGCAGGCCAGCATGGCTGCTCATATTGAGTTTTTGTTAGTAGTTCCACCTTAGCTAAACCTTGAAAAAGACGTTTGAGTTGTTTGTCATTCAGTCGTTGTAAAGCGGCACTATAAAGTACTCTTTTCGTTTGCCATACTCTGTGTTTATCAAATACTTGGCCGATAGAAGCGGATAACATCTCTGTCTGAAGGGTCGTTAACAGGCTGAGTTCTCTCTGCAATGTGCGTAGCAATATAATTGGCTCTACACCCTCTAATTCGAGTTGGCGCAAGATCCTCTGAGCGCGATTTGCTTTTCCCGCAAGCAAAGCATCCATCCATTGAAATGGCGTATAGTGATTGTGTCTGCTTAGCGCTTGTTCCACCCGCAATAGTGTAAGCTGGCCATCGGGGTAGAGTAGGGTTAGTTTCTCTAAACTTTGTGCTAACGCCAGTAAGTTACCTTCATGCCACTGAGCTAGCATTTGCAGAGCTTCGGCGTCGGGAACAAGGTTAAGGGTTCGACAACGAGCCTGAACAAACTGTGGTAACCGTTGAATGTCTGGTGTTAGGCAGCTTACCCAAATGCCTTTTTGGTTTAAGCTTTTAAACCATTTGGCGTTTTCTTGTTGGCGTGTAAGTTTACTGCCATTAATAATTAAAAGAATATCTTGATTGAGCTGTTCTGATATCTCTAATAAGGCTTTTGAAGCCGCGGCATTGATACCGCTTTCTGGAATTTCTAGTTCTATTATCTGTTTGTCAGAGAACAAACTTAGTGCATTGCAACAAGCATATACATCATCCCAGTTGAGAGAGCTATCCACGGAAAAGTAATGTTTTTCGTCAAACCCCATCTGCTTAGCCGATTTGAGAATAGCGTCTCGGCTTTCTTGCAATAGCAGTGGTTCATTACCAAAAATAAGGTAAATTCCCAGTAGTTGTCTGTTTAGGTTTTCCGATAGCTTGTCGGCAAAGATGCGCATATTTACGGCTTACTTTGTTCTTCAATAGTAACGTCAGAGCTATCTTGTTCAATAGCATTCTGGGAAATAACTTCTTCAGTAACGGTTACTTCTGATGGGCTGTTTACTTTGTCTTGTAGCTCAGTGTCTGGTTCAAGGGTGGCTTCATCATTGTCAATTTCTGCCTGTAGCCTAGCTAACTGGCGCATAATATGGATTGCCGCTTGTTCACGCATTTCGTCTTTTATCATGTCCCGTTCTACGGACTTTGCCAGTGCAGTGCGAGGATTATCAAGATAGTTTCGGGTTACCGTTGTGGAGTAGGTTTTTTCACCTACATTGGGAATGGTGACTCTGAATGAAGCACTGTATGTCAGTCCTTTCTCGGCGGCGCGGCTGTTTTGGTATAGAGACAGCGTTCGCTCACCCACACCTTCTCTTATAAGATGAATGTTGGGCACAGTCTCGGAAGGTGGAACGACCTTTATATTGTGAAGCCTTAACTGCGCATCAATATTACGGGTTAGCTGACCATACTGATCGAAGCTGGTTAAAGATACCTGAGCGAGATCTTCAGGAACGAGGGATACCCCGCGTAGATGAAACCCGCAAGCAGATAACGTGGTTACAATAAATAGTAAACTTGTTGTTTTAATTATGGATTTGGTGATAAAACGTTTCACAAAGTAACTCTCTGGTCGATTGAGTATCTATTTATCTAATTCTTGTCATGCTTATTTATAAAAGTAAGGCAAACAAAGATTAGATAAATATAAACAGGGTGCGATGACACCCTGTTTAAAGACAACATTACAAACGGTTAGTTCGCAACGATTTAAATTGTAACCACTTAATTTGCTACAATGTTAAGAAGTTTTCCAGGAACGTAAATCACTTTACGGATCGTTTTACCCTCGGTGAACTTAACAACATGTTCATCAGAAAGACCTAGTTCTTCAACTTGTTCTTTTGTTGCATCTGCTGAAACTGTGAGCTTAGCGCGAAGCTTTCCGTTAACTTGTACTACGATTAACTTTTCGTCTTCGACCATGGCTTTATCGTCAGCGACTGGCCATGTTTCAGTATCTACAGAGGTGCCACCAAGCGTCTCCCATAACTCAAATGAGATATGTGGGGTGATTGGGTAAAGCATACGAACAACGGCTTTTAGTGCTTCATCAAGAATGGCACGATCTTGTGTTGATTCTTGTGGCGCTTTAGCCAATTTGTTCATCAATTCCATGATAGCGGCGATGGCGGTATTAAAGGTTTGACGACGCTCAATATCGTCACTCACTTTCGCAATCGTCTTATGTACATCTCTGCGTAGCGCTTTTTGATTGCCATTTAGCGAGGATGTATCTAGTGCTTCTGTTTTACCTTTAGATGCATGATCTTGAGTAAGTTTCCATACTCGTTTCAAGAAGCGATTAGCACCTTCTACGCCGGATTCTTGCCATTCCAGAGTCATGTCCGCTGGAGAAGCAAACATCATAAATAGGCGAACTGTATCAGCGCCGTATTTATCAACCATTTCTTGTGGATCAATGCCGTTGTTTTTCGACTTTGACATTTTAGTCATGCCAGTGTGAACAACGTCATTTCCTTCACTATCTACTGATTTAACAATACGACCTTTATCATCTCGTTCAATAGTGACATCTGTTGGAGAAACCCAAACTTTGGCACCTTTCTCGTTGTTGTAGTAGTAGGCGTCAGCTAAGACCATACCTTGACACAACAATTTTTTGTAAGGTTCATCACTTGTTACCATTCCAGCATCACGAAGCAGTTTGTGGAAGAAACGAGAATACAACAGGTGCATACAAGCGTGTTCAATACCACCAATGTACTGATCAACAGGTAACCAATAGTTTGCTGCGTCAGAGTCCAGCATTTCGTCTGCTTGAGGCGAGCAGTAACGAGCGTAATACCACGAAGACTCCATAAAGGTGTCAAAGGTATCTGTTTCGCGTAAAGCTGGCTCACCGTTAAAGGTGGTTTCTGCCCAGCTCTTATCTGCTTTAATAGGGCTAGTAACCCCATCCATTACCACGTCTTCAGGTAGAATAACGGGCAGTTGGTCTGCAGCAACCGGATGTACTTCACCATCTTCAGTTGTCACCATTGGGATTGGTGCTCCCCAATAACGCTGACGAGAAACGCCCCAGTCACGTAGACGGAAGTTTACGGTTTTTTTGCCTTTGTTTTCTGACTCTAGTTTTGCAGCAATAGCATCAAAAGCGGCTTTAAAGCTTAGACCATCGAACTCACCAGAATCAAAAAGAACGCCTTTTTCTGTATAAGCTACTTCAGAGATGTCTAGTTCTGCGCCATCTTCAGGCTTGATCACAGGAACAATATCTAAACCATATTTTGTCGCAAATTCGTAGTCACGTTGGTCGTGGGCAGGAACAGCCATTACAGCACCTGTTCCGTAATCCATTAATACAAAGTTAGCAACATAGATTGGCACTTCACGGCCATTTAAAGGATGGATGGCTTTAAGGCCTGTATCCATTCCTTTCTTTTCCATTGTTGCCAATTCAGCTTCAGCAACTTTGTTATTTTTACACTCGTCAATGAACGCAGCCAGTTCAGCATTGTTCTCAGCAGCAAGCGTCGCTAGAGGGTGACCTGCTGCAATGCCTACGTAGGTAACTCCCATTAGTGTGTCAGGGCGAGTAGTATATACTTCAAGGTCTTGTTGACCTGATACGTTAAACTTAAGCTCAACCCCTTCAGAGCGACCGATCCAGTTACGTTGCATGGTCTTAACCATTTCTGGCCAGCCATCAAGATTATCTAAATCGTCAAGCAGCTCTTGAGCATATTCTGTGATTTTGATAAACCATTGAGGGATCTCTTTTTGTTCAACAGGTGTATCACAGCGCCAGCAGCAGCCATCTTCAACTTGCTCGTTGGCCAATACCGTTTGGTCATTTGGACACCAGTTTACCGAAGAGGTTTTCTTATAAACCAAACCTGTTTGGTAAAGCTTAGTGAAAAACTCCTGTTCCCATCGATAGTATTCAGGAGTACAAGTAGCAAACTCTCGAGTCCAGTCGTAACCAAAGCCCAGTAGCTTTAGCTGGTTTTTCATATACTCAATGTTTTCGTAAGTCCAAGGAGCAGGAGCCGTTTTATTTTTAACTGCCGCATTTTCAGCAGGAAGACCAAACGCATCCCAGCCGATAGGCTGCATCACATTTTTACCTTGCAGTCGCTGGAAACGAGAAACAACGTCACCTATGGTGTAATTACGTACGTGTCCCATATGCAAACGACCACTTGGGTACGGAAACATAGAAAGACAGTAGAATTTCTCTTTGTTTGAATCTTCTGTGACGACGAAGGTTTTATTATCGTCCCAGTGCTTTTGAACTCTTTGTTCAATCTCTTGCGGGTTATATTGCTCTTGCATCTATGAAATCCGGTTATCTTGAAAACTGTGAGATCGGTTTGATCTGATTCGTATCGATCGGCATAGAATACCTAAAGGAAGCACGCTCAACAAGCTACAATAAAGATAAGATGGCTTTAAATAACGGAATATTACGGAGGTGGAATATGCCAAAGCGTAAACATGGGTATGAAGAGAAGTTTAATGAGGTTGTCGAAACTATCAAGCATAGCCCTGAGGAGCTAAATAAAGTATTGGAAACCTCTGGTGAAGTTGCACAAGCAGCCAAGGATATGACCAAAGATGAGCTTTCTCTGATTTCTGCTTATATGCGGGCGGATTTGAAAGAGTTTGCTGACAATTTTCAAGAGAGTAAGGAAAGCCCCTTTTCTATTATGGTGACCGACTCAATCTGGCAGGCGTTGCTGGACATCACGGATAAAACTAAGGTCGAGTGGGTAGAGTTATTTGAGGATCTAGATCATCAGGGTATATATAAAACCGGAGACGTTATCGGCCTGGGCCATTTGGTGTGCGAAAAATGTGGTCATAAAACGCAGTATATTCACCCAACTGTGATTGAGTCATGTTGTAAATGCGGCTGTAATGAATTTACTCGCATTGCTTTAAAGCCTTAATGATGTGATCAAGCTAGATGTCAGATCCCTGAGGATCTGACATCTAGGCGTATTATGAACTTGCAGATGAAATTATTTTTTTACGCTTCACTTTTTCCGATATCCAAAAACCAACAAAAAATAACAGGAACCCAACGATAGGCCAGTTTCCAAGTTTATAGTATGGGGTCATTCCATTGGTAGAAACGACATTAGCGGTAAGTACGTCGGTTTTAAACTGTGGGATTTGTGCAATCACCTTTCCTTTATAGTCGGAGATGCCAGTAACTCCGTTATTTGTAGCGCGTATCAGGGGTTTACCAAGTTCCAGGGCTCTCATTCTGGCAATTTCCATGTGCTGCAATGGCCCAATGGAATCACCAAACCATGCATCGTTTGACAGGGTTAAGATAAAATCAGTTTCTTGGGTAACGTTTTGGCGAACCTGATCACCAAATATGATTTCATAACAAAGTGCCGGGGCTAAGCTTCGTCCTTTGGCGACTATATTGTCCTGAACGAAAGTACCTCGACTAAACGAAGACATTGGTAGATTGAAAAAGGGTGCGATTGGACGGAGAATATCCTCAAAAGGCACAAACTCCCCAAATGGTAATAGGTGAGATTTATTATATCGCGGTTGTTTTTTCATATCGTAATCGCCACTAGGAACGTCTCCTAATGTGATCACGCTGTTATAGAATTTACCCTCGGTATTTCGGCTAACAACGCCAGTAATCAAAGCCGTTTCAT
Organism: Vibrio sp. UBA2441; assembly: GCA_002342685.1. GTDB lineage: Bacteria > Pseudomonadota > Gammaproteobacteria > Enterobacterales > Vibrionaceae > Vibrio. The sequence goes on along the minus strand of DDQN01000017.1, from coordinate 29,890 downwards.
TCAAACGGGCTGCTGAGTCGACATTACGAAGAAAGCTTGGCAATTCTTGCTCTAAAGCGGGAATAGCAGCCTCTGGCCATATCACGATATCGGCGTCCCAATTTTTTCTGCTTAGATCAAGGTATTTCATTAACGTTGGCCATCGTTCACTTGGCAACCATTTTAGTTCTTGAGCTATGTTACCCTGAATTAATGCGAATCTAGTTTTACTTTCAGGGTTAGGCTTTACCCACTCTATCGTGCTAACGGCAAAGCCGCATGAAAATATAGCGATAATGGCGGCAATGCTATGGGCTTTTCTTTTTACTAAGGCATACACTGAGCTAGAAGCAATTAATAAGAGCGCTAACGTAATTAGCTGTACACCGCCCATTGGTGCTAACCCTGCTAGAGGACCGTCTATCTGGCTATAACCCAATAGTAACCAAGGGAAGCCTGTCATTATCCACCCTCGGGCAAAGTCTGTTATCAGCCAAAATGCAGGTATAGCGAGAAAAAATCGAGTTTTATTGTTGGTGGGGAAATATCGATTTACTAAGCCGGCAAAGATCGCAGGATAAATCGCAAGATAAGAGACTAATAAGAACATTAGAAATAAACTGGCTACTTTGGGCATACCGCCAAAATTATCGATGCTGATCTGAACCCAGCTAATTCCTGTTGCGAATTGTCCAACTCCCCAACTAAAACCGATAACAATAGCGGATTTTACTGATGTTTTTTGCAGTAACAGAAAAAACAGAGCAGGGCTCAGTATAGCGAAGGGCCAGAAGGAGTAGGGAGCAAAAGCAAGAGTAGTAGAGGCGCCAACAAAAACGGCCAAAATTGGCCGTATTAGGCGATGAGTCATTTTGAGCATCATCTTATCTTAATTATGTGAAATGTGATTATTCTTCGATTAATGTCGCGGTTTCACCATCAGGTATTGTTACTTGTAGTTGCACCACTCTTCGGTTGTCTGCCGAGGTTACTTTAAAGCTATAGCTTTCAATCTCGATAACTTCGCCACGAGAAGGTAAGTGGCCAAATGTCGTCATAACCATTCCACCAATTGTGTCTACTTCGTCATCACTAAATTGAGTACCAAAGGTTTCGTTAAACTCTTCTATGGTCGTCAATGCTTTTACCGCAAAGGTGTGTTTGCTTAATTTACGAATATCGACTTCTTCTTCGTCATCAAATTCGTCTTCAATTTCACCAACAATCTCTTCCAGTATATCTTCGATGGTGACAAGGCCAGAAACACCACCAAATTCGTCGACCACAATTGCCATGTGATACCGCTCTTCACGAAACTCTTTTAATAATCGGTCTACGCGCTTGCTTTCTGGAACAACAACAGCCTGTCTTATGACTTCAGTAATCTGGAATGGTTCACTGCCGGAACCTAAGTATTTAAGTAAATCCTTCGCTAACAGAATACCTTCTACATGATCTTTATCTTCACTAATGACTGGATAACGGGAGTGTTGTGCATCGGTGAGAATGGCTATAAGTTCGTCGAGATTATTTTCCTTCTCGACAGTAACCATTTGAGAGCGAGGTAACATTATATCTCGCACCCGCATCTCTGCAATTTCCATAACACCTTCAAGCATATCTCTAGTGTCATGGTCGATCAGAGCATTTTCTTCCGAGTCTCTAATTACATCCACCAGTTCCTGGCGATCTTGAGGCTCTGCTTGAAAGAGTTTACCTAGGCGTCCTAAAAAGGACTTTCTACTCGGACCTTCTGATTTACCACCGTTCCCGTCGGGACTGGGCGCATTGTCGTCGTTCATATTTACTCATAGTTTAACGCTATCAAATGTGTGATAGCACACATAGAACAATAAAGAATGTATTCTCATTATCCGTATTAGATTACTTGGGGTTAAAAAGTGACTTTCAAGTCATATTTATAAAATATACCCGATAACCGATTACCCAAAGCCCTTAAGCCCTTAAGCCCATAACCCGTACTATTTCTCGTCTATATATGGGTCGGTAAAGCCCATTTTTTGCATGATTTCAGTTTCGAGACTTTCCATCTCATCCGCTTCATCATCTTCTATATGATCATAACCTAGCAGATGAAGGGCACCATGTACAACCATATGCGCCCAATGCGCCTTTAGTTGTTTATTTTGTTCAAGGGCTTCTTTTTCAACTATTTGTTTGCAAATGATTAGATCACCCAGCAAATCTATTTCTATACCCGGAGGGGCTTCAAATGGGAAAGAGAGCACATTCGTTGGCTTATCCATGCCGCGATATTCCAGATTCAGCTGGTGGCTCTCTTGTTCATCCACCAACCGAACAGTAACTTCTGCATCGGCTTGAAATAGCTGAACCGTTTCATTGAGCCAGGCCTGGAAGTCTTGTTTTGCAGGGAGCGATTGTTGGTCTTCTACTGCGATTTGTAAGTCGAGTTCAATGGCCATTTATTTGCTTATTTCCTGATTGCTGAGTTCAGAGTTTTGAGCTGCAATCATCGCAGATTCGCGCTCCTGACGACGACGGTTTTCTACTTCTTTACGCTCTTTTTGATCTTTGGCTTCCCATTTTTCGTATGCGTTCACTATTCTGGCGACAACAGGATGGCGAACAACATCGTCAGCAATAAAGAAGTTAAAACTTATCTCATCAACTTCAGATAGTACTTCAATAGCATGACGCAAACCGGATTTTGCTCCACGAGGCAAGTCAATTTGAGTTACGTCTCCAGTGATCACTGCTCGAGAATTAAAGCCGATACGAGTTAAGAACATTTTCATCTGCTCTACCGTGGTGTTCTGACTTTCATCAAGAATGATAAAGGCATCATTTAAGGTTCGACCGCGCATATAGGCCAAAGGTGCAACTTCGATTACGTTACGCTCTATCAGCTTCTCAACGCGTTCAAAACCTAACATTTCAAACAGGGCGTCATAAAGTGGTCGTAAATAGGGGTCCACTTTTTGGCTTAAGTCTCCCGGCAAAAAACCAAGTTTTTCACCTGCTTCAACCGCTGGACGAGTAAGTAAGATACGGCGAATTTCTTGTCGTTCGAGAGCATCTACCGCAGCTGCAACGGCAAGGTAAGTTTTACCTGTACCAGCAGGGCCGATACCGTAACTGATATCGTGGGTAACCATGTTGACCAAATATTGAGCTTGGTTAGGTGTCCGAGGTTTAATCACCCCTTTTTTGGTCTTTATGAATACTTCTTTTCCGTGATCAATAGTGGACTCTGTGGACTGTTCAAGAATGCCAGACTCTTTGATAGCAAGGTGAATCTGTTCTGGTTCAATATCAGCGACGGTTCCGCGAACGGGGGCAGTATCTACATAGATTGATTTGATAATATCTAACGCTGCCGCTGCAGTGTGTGGTTTCCCTACTATTGAAAATGCATTTCCGCGGTGATTTATTTCAACACCCAGACGGCGCTCTAGATGTTTGATATTGTCGTCGAATGGGCCACAAAGGCTAGACAATCTGTGATTATCTGAAGGTTCTAGATCTATCTCTAGCGTAACGATTTTATTGCTCAATTTTGCCTCTCAAGGGTGCCAACTGTGAGTCCGATTCTGACCGGACTCACGGCTTTTTATAAGTATAGCTTTTCTTTTAAAAAATGGGCTAAGGTGTATATGTCGCAACGCCTAATTCATCTTCTTTACGGGTTTTTTCCATCATTGCCGTTGGCGATGTTGCGACACGTAGGTTCATCTGTTTTTCAGTACGTACCAGCTCACCACGTAATGAGTTGGTGAAGACATCAGTAATTTTCACATCAACAAATTGACCAATCAAATCCGCAGAGCCTTCAAAGTTAACTACGCGGTTATTTTCCGTACGTGCTCGTAGTTCCATAAGGTTCTTTTTAGAAGGGCCTTCGACTAGAACACGCTGTTCGGTATCAAGCATTTGACGAGAATATCTCATTGCCTGACTATTTACTTGCTGCTGAAGTTCGTATAGACGCGCTTTCTTTTCACTCTCGGCAAGATCACATGGATAATCGGCAGCAGGTGTGCCAGGACGTGCTGAGAAAACGAAGCTAAAGCTCATATCGAAATCTACGTCTTTAATTAATTTCATTGTATCTTGGAAATCTTTGTCGGACTCGCCGGGGAAAGCCACAATAAAGTCAGAACTGATTTGAATATCTGGACGTGCTTTACGTAATTTTCGAATAATAGACTTATATTCGATGGCTGTATGTGGCCGTTTCATCATTGTCAGAATACGGTCTGATCCACTTTGTACAGGTAAGTGTAAGAAACTGACTAATTCGGGCGTATCTTCATAAACAGCAATAATGTCGTCAGTAAATTCTAACGGGTGGCTTGTGGTAAAGCGTAATCTGTCAATGCCATCAATTGAAGCAACTAGGCGAAGAAGGTCAGCAAAAGAGCAGATATCTCCATCGTATGTTGGGCCTCGATAGGCGTTTACATTTTGTCCGAGAAGGTTGACTTCACGAACGCCTTGCTCCGCCAATTGGGCAACTTCGTATAGGACATCATCCATTGGGCGGCTTACTTCTTCACCACGGGTATACGGTACTACGCAGTAAGTGCAATACTTTGAGCATCCTTCCATGATGGATACATATGCTGTTGCACCATCGGCTTTTGGTTCTGGCAGATTATCGAACTTTTCAATTTCAGGAAAAGAGATATCCATGACTGGTGCGTCATCACTTAGTGATGCCTTAATCATTTCCGGTAGGCGATGGAGTGTTTGTGGGCCAAAGATGACATCAACAAAGGGTGCACGCTCGCGAATATGATCACCTTCTTGAGTCGCCACGCAACCACCAACTCCGATAACCACCCCTTCTTTTTTATCTTTAAGTGTTTTCCAGCGACCAAGCTGATGAAATACTTTTTCTTGCGCTTTTTCACGAATTGAACAGGTATTGAGTAAAAGTACATCAGCCTCATTAGGATCTTCCGTCAACTCATAACCATTCGCGGCATTAAGTAGATCCGCCATTTTCGATGAATCGTACTCGTTCATCTGGCAACCCCAAGTTTTGATTAACAGTTTCTTACTCATTTTACATTCGCTCGTATTAATTCTTCGGTTTAAGCGCTAATCGCTCTTATCAGTGTTGCCATAATGACAGCAAGCCGCGTATTGTACTGCTTTAAAAACCGCCTGACTAGAGTCAGCATAAATGAATTCCTTAACCGTCGAAGTCCCCTTGTTAAATTGTGGATATTAGGATTTATAGCCAGATGGCTAGTTAATTGAGTAAAATGCTACTGCTGAGGCAAAAAGAGACGTAAAGATGCATAGAGAAGTATTTGATATTGTCGTTATTGGTGGCGGTATGGTTGGTGCTGCTACGGCACTTGGACTCGCGAAACAGGGTAAATCTGTTGCTATTGTAGAAGGCGTCGCTCCATCGCCATTTGAGGTTTCTCAACCTATGGATATTCGCGTATCCGCGATATCTATGGCTTCTGTTCAGTTACTACAGGAGTTAGGATCTTGGGAAGGGGTGAGTGCTAAGAGGTATTGCCCATATCGACGACTGGAAACTTGGGAAAGTGATGAGTGTCGCACGCGTTTTTCCGCTGAATCACTCGATCTGGATCGTTTAGGATATATAGTCGAAAACCGAGTAATTCAGTTAGGGCTATGGGAGCAATTTGGATCATATAAAAATTTAAGCTGTTTTTGCCCCGACTCTCTAACATCTATTGATTACGCGGATAGTAACCCGATAGTGACTCTGGCTTCAGGTAAAGTTTTGCAAGCTAATCTCGTCATTGGTGCTGATGGAGCAAACTCTAAAGTCCGCACTATGGCTGGTATTGGTGTAACCGCATGGGACTACCGCCAAGATTGTATGTTGATCAATGTAGAGACAGAGAAACCACAACAAGATATTACATGGCAGTGGTTTACCCCGTCTGGGCCAAGATCATTTTTACCATTGAAGGGTAATCAGGGTTCATTAGTTTGGTACGATAAACCTAAACGCATAAAACAGCTGGTTAATATGGGTAATGAAGCTTTGCGAGAGCAGGTTTTATCACATTTCCCTACTGAGCTTGGTGATATTAAGGTGTTGCAAGCAGGAGCATTTCCCTTAACGAGAAGGCATGCCCAGAGTTATGCAAAAAACCGTTGTGTATTAGTAGGGGACTCTGCTCACACTATTAATCCATTGGCAGGGCAAGGAGTGAATCTTGGCTTCAAAGATGTAACAGCGCTACTTGACGTATTAAGTAACAAGGAGTGGTACCTGGAAACAAATCTTGCAAAATACGAACGAAAGCGTCGACCAGATAACCTGCTTATGCAGTCGGGTATGGACTTCTTTTATAAGACGTTTAGCAATGACATTACTCCAATTAAGCTGGTTCGCAATGCCGCTTTGAAACTTGCTGATAATGCAGGTCCTGTGAAAACTCAAATTCTCAAGTATGCATTAGGTCTTAAATAGATTTATAACAAGTACTTGTTTTGCTTGTTAAAACGCCGTACATCTAAGTTAGAAATGTAGTAATTAGATCCACTAGTTACTGCGGTTTCTTCTTTGTTTAAGGCGCTTTTATTGTGCCGTTTTCTGATTGTCGACTTATTCAGATGGGCATTAGTTATTAAAAAATTTTGCTTGAGACACAAAAAAGCCCACATGATGTGGGCTTTTTGAATAATGGTGCGGAAGGAGAGACTTGAACTCTCACACCTTGCGGCGCCAGAACCTAAATCTGGTGCGTCTACCAATTCCGCCACTTCCGCAAGTTTTTCTGAATTAAGGACAACCGATATAGGTTGCTAGTTTAATCAGATGGAAATTCAGTTACCTGTGACTGGTAATCCGTTTCCCATTAATTAATGGTGGCTACTGCGGGATTTGAACCTGCGACCCCATCATTATGAGTGATGTGCTCTAACCAACTGAGCTAAGTAGCCATTTTAATCATTCATCTCTCGTTTCTGTTTTTTCAACCAGTGACGAGAACGGAGCGCATTATGCGGATCTGTAAGAAAACCGTCAATAGTTTTTTTGAATAAATCGTTCAGAATTGACTGTTCGAGTCTTTTTTAAACAAAGCGTGCTATTTTTACCCAAAAACTAGCAATAAATCCCTAAAAAAAACAGGAAAATAGTTATAAAAAAAGCCAGCAATTTAGGCTGACTTTTTTAGATTCTAGATTTCTACTTAGACATTAAAGCGGAAATGTACTACATCGCCATCTTTGACAATGTAATCTTTACCTTCTAGGCGCCATTTACCAGCTTCTTTAGCTCCACTTTCGCCTCGGAACTGAATGAAGTCATCATATCCAACAACTTCAGCCCGAATAAAACCTTTTTCAAAATCAGTATGGATCTTTCCAGCTGACTGGGGAGCGGTAGCACCAATAGGGATCGTCCATGCTCTAACTTCTTTCACGCCTGCAGTAAAGTACGTTTGAAGCGTAAGCAATTCGTATCCTGAACGAATTACACGGTTTAAGCCAGGCTCTTCAATACCCATGTCTTCCAAGAATTCAGCTCGGTCTTCATCATCGAGTTCTGAAAGCTCTGATTCAATAGCGGCACAAACAGGAACAACAACGTTATTCTCTTTTTCAGCGTACTCACGAACTTGATCAAGGAATGGGTTGTCTTCAAAACCATCTTCATTCACATTTGCAATATACATGGTTGGCTTTAGTGTCAGGAAGTTGAGATAGCCAATAGCCGCTAATTCTTCTTTCGCTAATTCCACGGTTCTAGCCATACCACCTTCGGTGAGTACAGGTAGAAGCTTTTCAAGCACGGTAATCTCAAATTTTGCATCTTTATCACCGCCTTTGGCTTTTTTAGCCTGACGTTGAATAGCTCGTTCACAGGAGTCTAAATCAGCTAAAGCGAGTTCTAAGTTGATGATTTCAATATCTTCTAAAGGCGATATTTTACCTGCAACGTGAACGATGTTCTCGTTTTCAAAACAGCGGACAACGTGGCCGATAGCGTCAGTTTCACGGATGTTAGCTAGGAATTTATTACCTAAACCTTCACCTTTGGAAGCACCTGCTACTAAACCTGCAATGTCTACAAATTCCATGGTAGTAGGAAGAATGCGCTGAGGGTTTACAATTTCAGCTAGTGCATCTAGTCGAAGATCGGGTACAGGTACGATCCCTGTATTCGGCTCGATAGTACAAAAAGGGAAATTTGCTGCTTCGATGCCCGCTTTAGTTAGTGCGTTAAACAGAGTTGATTTACCTACGTTTGGTAAGCCAACGATGCCACATTTAAAACCCATGATATAAACCTTATTCTGCTTTGAACGTATGTAAGCGATTTTGTGCTTTGGTTAAGCCATCTTTTAGTAAGATGTCGAGACTACGAACGGATTCGTCCACAATAGCTTCGATATACTCCTGCTCTTTAGCAGGTGCTTTGCCCAACACATAGCCTGATACTTTGTCTTTATGCCCAGGATGGCCAATACCGATCCGTAGGCGATAGAATTCTTTATTATTGCCAAGTTTGCTTATTGTGTCGCGTAGGCCGTTATGTCCACCATGACCGCCGCCTTTTTTGAATTTCCCAATTCCAGGAGGAAGGTCAAGTTCATCATGTGCGACCATAATCTCTTCTGGCTTAATTTGGTAAAAATTTGCCAGAGCCGATACCGCCTTTCCCGACAAATTCATAAAGGTGGTCGGTATTAGCAGGCGAAGATCATGACCATTAACCAGAATTCTTCCGGTATAACCATAAAATTTAGTTTCATTCTTTAAAGTTATGTTATGAACTCGTGCTAATTCTTCAACGACCCATGCTCCGGCATTATGTCGGGTTTTAGCGTATTCAGGGCCGGGATTAGCCAGTCCTACAAGAAGTTTAATTTCTTGACTCACGGTTAGGATCTCTCTTGGAATCACAAAAAGCGCGGTATGATAGCATAAGCGGCAGGGAATAGGCGATAGGTGCGATAAAATGGGTTATGGGTTATGGGTTATGGGTTATAGGGTAAAAGAAAAACGCTCCACACTGTGAAGCGTTTTAAATGTATAACTTGATATCTGGTGCTTGAAGCAATAAATCTTACGATGTTTAGCTAAACATTGCAGAAATAGACTCTTCGTTGCTAATGCGACGAATGGCTTCAGCAAGCATACTGGAAAGTGTAAGCTGAGTTACTTTTTCCGTTGCTGCCATTTCATCAGATAGCTTAATTGAATCAGTGATAATAACCTGATCTAATACTGAGCTACCAATGTTCTTCGCTGCATTGCCAGAGAAAACAGCGTGAGTTGCGTAAGCATAAACACGTTTAGCACCACGTTGTTTAAGCGCTTCAGCTGCTTTACAAAGTGTACCGCCTGTATCAATCATGTCGTCAACGATCACACAGTCGCGACCTTCAACTTCACCGATAAGGTTCATCACTTCAGAAACATTTGCTCTAGGACGACGCTTATCAACGATTGCGATATCAACATTACCTAGTGCTTTTGCTGTTGCACGAGCACGTACTACACCACCTAAGTCTGGAGATACAACAACAGGATCTTCTAGACCACGCGCAATCATATCTTCTAAAAGTACTGGAGTACCAAAGATATTATCAACAGGTACATCGAAGAAGCCCTGAATCTGTTCTGCGTGTAAATCGATAGTAAGTACGCGGTCTACGCCAACGTTAGAAAGAAAGTCTGCAACAACTTTTGCAGTAATTGGCACACGGGCAGAACGTACACGACGGTCTTGGCGCGCGTAGCCAAAGTATGGAATAACGGCAGTAATACGGCCAGCTGAAGCTCGGCGCATTGCGTCAATCATAACAACCAATTCCATTAGATTATCATTGGTTGGTGCACAAGTAGATTGGATGATGAAAACATCACTACCACGAACATTTTCATTGATTTGTACTGCAACTTCTCCATCGGAGAAACGGTCTACAGTAGCATCACCAAGAGAAATATAGAGACGATCAGCAATACGTTGGGCTAGTTCAGGTGTAGCGTTACCAGCAAATAGCTTCATATCAGGCACGGTGGAAACCTCAGGGTTGCGTCCAGTTTTAAATCGGTTGGGTTTGGGTGTTGGCTAACTTAAAGTTAGCTAGTGTCTCTTTCAAGGGGGAAACATTTCGCCCTTGCGCAATAAATGCGGAGACATTGTCAGGAAGTTTAGCACGGATCTGTTCTGCTTCTAATTTAGTTTCAAATTCAGAAAACACACAAGAGCCGGTGCCCGTCAATCTCGACGGCGCGTATTGTAGCAGCCAAGAAAGTTGCTTATCAACCTCTGGATAGATCAAACGTACTATTTTTTCGCAATCGTTTTCCTGTGATCGGGATAGCAACTCTGATATATCACGTTTTGTTGTATCTCTTGTAAGGTCCGGGTGTGTGAATATTTCTGCCGTTGAGATCCCAACATTAGGTCTTACCACCAGATACCATTTTTCTTCTGGTTCTACTTTTTGTAGTTTTTCACCCACGCCTTGTGCAAATGCTGCAAAACCTTTTACGAAAACTGGGACATCGGCCCCTAACTTAAGACCAATTTCAGCCAAGACGTCATCGGAAAGATTGAGTTTCCATAGGTAATTAAGGGCGACTAATGCAGTCGCTGCATTAGATGAGCCTCCACCTATGCCACCTCCCATAGGTAATCTTTTTTCTAGGCAGATGTCAGCGCCGACGGGGCATGGTGCTCGTTCCTGTAACGCTCTTGCGGCTTTCCATATTAAGTTTTGTTCTTGAGGAAGCCCTTCTATCTCTGGAGTGAGTGTTATTTCACCGCTGTCGTTGGCTTGTATGGTCAGGCTGTCACCATAATCTAGAAACTGGAAAAGGGTTTGTAACTCGTGATATCCGTCCTCCCTACGTCCAGTGATATACAAAAATAAGTTGAGTTTTGCGGGTGATGGCCAGACCATTTTATCTTTGATCATTAATTTATTACCCATTTAGAAACAACGATTTTCACTGAAGTGTCTGTTTGTTTAAGGCTCATTTGATAAGGGAAGGGTATTTGTTCAATATCCTGATAACTTGTGTAGCTCATTCTCCATGTATCCCTTCCGGTTCTTTTTGTGAGCGAACTTAAGGTATGAGTTTCGTTTAGCGCATAGCTGTCTGCTTGAGTGGGTTGCCCTTTTATCCAGTCTTGCATTTGAGTCACTGGAAAAGAAATGCCAGTTAAGTTATAGAATAATGTATTGGCATTTTTATGTTGATAAACTTGGTCGTCCGAGGTGGTGACTTGAGCCCCTTGGGGGGTCATTACCAGAGTTAACACTGTGTTGCCTAAAAAATTAATTAGGCGTAACTGGCTCTCGTTTGGTGAGTGTTTCCAATTAAAATTGACACTGAGCCTTTCTTTTGGCGATCTAAAACCAATTTTTCCATTGGCTTCAAATGTGTCAATATTTGCTAATAAGGTTTGATGAGATTGCCACTGAACACTGGTTATTGATTGCGGTGGAACCGTTTCACACCCAGAAATAATTAGTGATAAGAGTATAAAAAATAAGGATAACTGTAAGTTTTTCAATGTAGGTGGTTTTTTTTTCATTACTATCGACTTTCAGAGGTTTTCGTTACAACTTTAGGGGTAACTATATCACCTAAATCACGAAGTCAGTAAAACAAATGGATCCCCCCCTTTTATTACTCCTGCCCATCAAGTAAAATTCTGTTTTTGATTTATTTTCTAACCTGAGAAACCATATTTAATGTCTTTGCTTGCTATTGGTATCAATCACAATACAGCGTCGGTTGAATTGCGAGAAAAGGTTGCTTTTTCCCCAGAGAAACTTTCTGAGGCTCATCAGCAACTTAAATCTAACGCTCATATAAATAGTGGAGTTGTTATATCCACTTGTAACCGAACTGAGATTTATTGTGACTTAAAAAAATCCGCCAGCAAGAATAGTGTTATTGAATGGTTAACTCAGTTTCACTCTATCAAGCTAGAAGAGCTCAAGTCGAGTCTCTATGTCTATGAAGAACAAGCGGCTATTAAGCACTTAATGCGTGTTTCTTGTGGTTTAGATTCTTTAGTGCTTGGAGAGCCGCAGATTCTAGGCCAGGTTAAACAAGCTTATTCTGGTGCTCGTGAAGATAGAGCCGTTGATGGGACAATGGAAAAACTGTTCCAAAAAACCTTTTCAGTAGCAAAAAAAGTTCGTACAGAAACGGAAATTGGTGGAAGTGCAGTTTCCGTTGCCTATGCTGCTTGTACATTGGCTAAGCATATCTTTGAATCTTTGGCTGAATCGACTGTCCTTCTTGTCGGGGCGGGTGAGACTATCGAATTGGTGGCCAAACACTTAGCCGACAATGGTTGTGAAAAAATCATTGTTGCAAACCGTACGCGAGAAAGAGCAATGGGGCTGGCCCAGCAATTTGGGGCAGATGTGATAAGCCTGCCTGATATCCCTGACTATTTGCATAAAGCAGACATTGTGATTAGCTCAACAGCTAGCCCGCTTCCTATCATTGGTAAAGGCATGGTAGAAAGCGCCATTCGAAAACGTAAGCGCCAACCTATCCTTATCGTTGATATTGCTGTTCCTAGAGATGTTGAACAGCAAGTAGGTGATTTAAACGACATCTATTTGTATACTGTCGACGATCTACAGTCGATCGTGAATCAGAATATCGAACAGCGAAAAGTTGAGGCCATTCAGGCTGAGGCCATTGTTTCAGAAGAAAGTGCGGTATTTATGACCTGGCTACGCTCATTACAAGCGGTCGATAGCATCCGGGAATATCGCACTTCGGCGAACTCAATACGTGAAGAATTAATTGCTAAAAGTATGCAATCTCTATCTTCTGGCGGCGATCCTGAAAGAATATTGTTAGAATTAAGCAATAAGCTAACAAATCGATTAATCCACGCTCCGACTCGTGCACTACAAAGTGCTGCAGAGCAAGGCGAGCCAGAGAAACTCTCTGTAATTAGGCAGAGTTTAGGTCTAGATGACCTCCAACAGAATTAAAGAAGACTATGAAATCATCCATTCTTACTAAGCTTGAAACCCTCGTTGAACGTTACGAAGAGGTTCAGCATTTACTTGGTGATCCTGAGATTATTGGGGACCAAAATAAATTTCGCTCATTGTCCAAGGAATATTCTCAGCTTGAGGAAGTGACGAAATGCTTCCAAGACTACCAACAAGCTCAAGACGATCTCGTTGCCGCGCAAGAGATGGCCAATGAAGATGATGAAGAAATGCGTGAAATGGCGCAAGAAGAGATTAAAGACGCAAAAGCTCAGATTGAAAAGCTCACAGAAGATCTGCAAATATTGCTTATTCCAAAAGACCCTAATGATGAACGAAATTGTTTCTTAGAAATTCGTGCGGGTGCGGGTGGCGATGAGGCAGGTATTTTTGCCGGTGACCTATTCCGCATGTACAGCAAATTTGCTGAAAAAATGGGCTGGCGCATTGAAGTAATGAGCTCCAATATTTCAGAGCAGGGTGGTTTTAAAGAGATGATCGCAAAAGTATCCGGTGACGGTGCTTACGGCGTGTTGAAATTTGAGTCAGGCGGTCACCGCGTTCAGCGTGTGCCTGCTACCGAATCTCAAGGTCGTGTGCATACATCTGCTTGTACTGTTGCTGTTATGGCTGAAATCCCAGAAGCGGACCTGCCTCAAATTAAAGCCAGCGATTTGAAAATAGATACTTTCCGAGCTTCTGGTGCTGGTGGTCAGCACGTAAACACCACCGATTCTGCTATTCGTATTACTCACTTACCTACAGGTACGGTAGTTGAGTGTCAGGATGAGCGCTCTCAACACAAAAACAAAGCAAAAGCGATGTCAGTGCTTGCTGCTCGTATTATTCAGGCTGAAGAGGCACGTCGCGCTGCAGAGGTTTCTGATACTCGTCGAAATCTACTTGGTTCTGGTGACCGTAGTGATCGAATTCGTACTTATAATTATCCTCAAGGCCGCGTTTCGGATCACCGTATTACGTTGACGCTCTATCGCCTGTCAGAAGTAATGGAAGGTGATTTGCAAAGTTTGGTTGATCCTGTTCTGCAGGAACACCAAGCTGATCAATTAGCGGCATTAGCGGAACAACATTAAGTTAATGTCTGAAATACAAACGATAGAAGCCGCCCTCAAGGCGGCAATTTCATCATTGCAAGAAAGTGGAAGTGAATCGCCGTCTTTGGATGCAGCGGTATTACTTTGCCACGCATTAGATAAACCCCGTAGTTATTTACTTACGTGGCCTGATAAAATTCTTGAGCCAGAACAGAATGAATGTTTTGCCTTATTACTTTCCCGCCGTTTAAATGGTGAGCCTATCGCTTACATTACTGGTGAACGAGAGTTTTGGTCACTGCCGCTAAAGGTCTCACCTTCGACATTAATTCCTCGACCAGATACGGAAAGGCTAGTTGAGCTCGCACTAGATAAAGTCACTAATAAGTCAGGCAATATTTTAGATTTAGGAACTGGAACAGGCGCAATAGCGTTGGCATTAGCGTCTGAGCTACCTCAATGCAGAGTTCTGGGTGTCGATCTTCGACAAGAAGCGGTAACATTAGCGAAAAGTAATGCTAGAAGTTTAAATATACTCAACACAGATTTTTTACAGGGCAGTTGGTTTGAGCCAGTTAACTCAGAAATATGGTTAGCTGAACAAGCTGGAACGAAGTTTGCTTTAATTGTATCCAATCCGCCCTATATAGAAAAAGATGACCCACATTTAATGCAGGGAGATGTCCGTTTTGAGCCTATTTCAGCATTGGTTGCTGAAGAAAAAGGTTTAGCGGATATAAGACATATTGCTGAAAATGCGGTTAATTACCTAGAAGAATCCGGCTGGTTGTTGTTTGAACACGGATTTGAGCAAGGTGAGCAAGTCTGTCAGATATTAAGAGAACTTGGTTATACTCTTGTGTCTACAGAGAAAGATTATACGGGTAATGATAGAGTGACCATGGGTCAGTATTCAGTTGCCTAATACTTATACCAACGATTTGTCTAGATTGGTATTATTAAAACTTTGATTTAAAGAGAGAACATTGTGTATTTGGCTCTAAAAAATATTCATTTATTGGCGATCGCACTTAGCGCGATTTTGTTATCAGTACGATTTGCATTGTTAATGGCCAATTCTCAGTTGCTCGAAAAACGACTGTTAAAAATCACACCTCATATCGTTGATACAGTACTGATTTTGTCTGGCATCGGCTTAATTATTTCATTAGGTTTTGTACCATTTACTGCTGGCAGCGAGTGGTTTACGCAAAAGGTAACCTGTATTTTGGCATACTTCGCTCTGGGATTCTTTACATTGCGTATGGCAAAAAACAAACTATTACGAATTTTCGCTTTCTTTGGGGCGTTAGGCTGGTTGGGTATGGCAGCAAATATTGCGATAACCAAAGCACCGTCATTAATGGGATAAAACATGTTTGATCTGTTTGACGAAGATTTAGACCAACTCGAATTGGTAGAAGGCGCATTGGCATTAAATTTCGCTATCAATCCTGAGACAGAAGTGCACTGGGTCGAACTAGAGCTGGAGAAATTGTTTTCTCAAGCGGAACTGGCACTTGTGAATGAAGTAGACGAAAAGCAAAAGTTTGAGTCTTTCTTAAGACTTTTTTATCACGAATGGAGCTTTGAAGGGGATAGTGAAGCTTACTTCTCCTCTGAGAATGTATTCATCGATAAAGTACTTCAACGGAAAAAAGGCATACCCGTTAGCTTGGGAGCCTTATTGCTCTATTTTGCAAGAAAACTCGGTTTTCCTGTAGAAGGGGTTACATTTCCAACTCAGTTTTTGGTTAAAGTGACTTGGTTTGGCGAGAGAGCACAATACATCAATCCTTATAACGGTGAGTATGTTGCCGAGCATATTTTAAATGCATGGTTGATTGGACATGAAGGCCCGTTGGCTAAATTAAAAGCAGAGCACCTAGAATCCGCAGATAATCCAACGGTTATTGGCCGCTGGTTAGCAGTATTAAAAAGCGCGTTATTAAGGGAAGAACGCTATACTTTAGCGTTAAAATGTACAGATTTGGCTTTGACCTTTGTCCCTGATGACCCCTATGAGATCCGAGATAGAGGATTCATATATCAGCAGCTAGACTGTTATCAGGTCGCCAGAAATGACTATCAATTTTTTATCGATCAATGTCCGGAAGATCCTGCTGCTGAGCTGTTAAAAAGTCAGTTAAAAGCGTTGGATGACAATTCCGTCACTATTCATTAAAAGTAGAGAACAATAATGGAACAGAAAATCGTTCAAGTCGGTGATATCCCAGTAGCTAATGACAAGCCATTCACTTTATTCGCAGGCATGAATGTTCTGGAATCGCGTGATATGGCCATGCAGATTTGCGAGCATTACGTAAAAGTTACTGAAAAATTAGGTATTCCATACGTATTTAAAGCTTCTTTTGATAAGGCAAATCGCAGCTCAGTGCATTCTTATAGAGGCCCTGGGCTCGAAGAAGGAATGAAGATCTTTCAAGAGCTAAAGGATACCTTTGGTGTAAAAATTATCACGGACGTTCATACCGAAGCTCAGGCTCAACCGGTTGCCGATGTTGTTGATGTTATTCAATTACCCGCGTTTTTGGCTCGCCAAACTGATTTGGTCGAAGCTATGGCGAAAACCGGTGCTGTCATTAATGTTAAAAAACCTCAATTCATGAGCCCGGGACAAGTTGGAAATATTGTTGAAAAGTTTGCTGAATGTGGCAATGATAAAATCATTCTTTGCGAACGTGGGTCTTGCCTTGGTTATGATAATTTAGTTGTTGATATGCTGGGTTTTGGTGTCATGAAAAAAGAATCTAACGGCAGCCCTATCATTTTTGATGTCACTCACTCACTACAAATGCGAGACCCTTCGGGTGCGGCATCTGGTGGTCGACGTGAGCAAACGGTTGAGTTAGCCAAAGCCGGTTTAGCGACGGGTATCGCAGGTCTGTTTATCGAGGCTCATCCAAATCCTGAGCAAGCACGATGCGATGGTCCTTCTGCATTACCGCTTGATAAGCTAGAACCATTTTTAGCTCAGATGAAAGCGTTAGACGATCTTATCAAAAGCTTTGAGCACATCGATATAAAATAGAAGCTGTATCGTGTTTTTAATAGAAAAGACCAGCGTAATTGCTGGTTTTTTTGTATCGGTCTCATTTTTAACAGTAAAAAATAGAGTAGGCTACCTAACTCACATTTGAACGTAAATGTGTTGTTTAGTGACAGTGAACTATTTACCAACAGAAAAACCCAGATCATAAGAAACCGTTTGCTTGTGATGCACTTGGGTTTTGTGGGCAATGTAAGTTTACTGTTGCAGTCAATATGTAATATAAAGGTGACCTATATTTGATATTGATGGAATCACCAAGGGTGATTTCTTTGAGCATTTTAGAGCATCTCATTTTTTCTACGTATCAAATTTCAGTAGAAAGCATAATTAATGGATATTATTCCTGAATTAACAAGAAAGGTATTTCAACATGAAGCAACGCCTATTCCTAAAATCAGCAGTAAGTGCTGCAATTCTAGCAACTCTGGCTGGCTGTGCATCAGGCCCTGCATGGGAACAAGATCAAACTTACAAACTAACGGTTCTTCATACCAATGATAACCATGGTCGTTTCTGGTCAAATAAATATGGCGAGTATGGCATGGCGGCTCGTAAGACGCTGATTGATCAGATCCGTTCAGAAGTTGCTGCAGAAGGCGGTAGCGTGTTGCTTTTATCTGGTGGTGATATTAACACTGGTGTTCCTGAATCTGATCTGCAAGACGCAGAACCTGATTTCAAGGGCATGAGCATGATTGGTTACGATGCAATGGCATTGGGTAACCATGAATTTGATAACCCACTTTCTGTTCTTGAAAAACAAATTGATTGGGCAAACTTCCCGGTTCTTTCTGCGAACATTTATGATAAAGCCACTGGTGAGCGTAAGTACGCTGCATATCAAATGGTTGAAAAGCAAGGCATCAAGATTGCCCTTATCGGTTTAACCACTGAAGATACGATGAAGATCGGTAACCCTGAATTTATCAGTGGGTTAGATTTCCGTGATCCTAAAGAAGAAGCGAAGAAACTGATCGCTGAACTTGAAGAAACAGAAAAACCTGATCTTATCTTTGCATTAACACACATGGGCCACTACGAAAATGGTAACCGTGGTGTGAACGCACCTGGAGATGTAGCATTAGCACGTTACTTAGATGAAGGTTCATTGGACATGATTGTGGGTGGTCACTCACAAGAACCAGTCTGCATGGAAGCTCCTAATGTTTATAGTAAGAACTTTAAGCCGGGTGCTGAGTGTAAACCTGACATGCAAAATGGCACCTGGATTGTTCAGGCGCATGAGTGGGGCAAATACGTAGGTCGTGCGGATTATGAATTCGTTAACGGTGAGCTTGAAATGGTGAGCTATGACCTTATTCCTGTAAACCTTAAGAAAAAAATCAAGGTTGATGGCAAGAAGAAGCGCGTCTTAATTCAAGATGAAATCGCTCAAGACCCTGAGATGATTGCATTCCTGCAGCCATTCCAAGATCAAGGTAAAGCACAGTTAGACATTAAAGTCGCTGAAACGAATGCTCAATTAGTTGGTGAACGTAGTATTGTTCGCTTTAAGCAAACTAACCTAGGTCGTTTAATTGCTACAGCGCATATGGTTCGTACTAATGCTGACTTTGCAGTGATGAACTCAGGTGGTGTGCGTGCGTCTATTGATGCTGGTGATGTTACTTATAAAGACGTATTGACGGTACAACCGTTTGCAAACATCATTACAACGAACGATATGACAGGTAGTGAAGTAATTGATTACTTGAATGTTGTTGCTACTAAACCTGTAGACTCTGGCGCCTACGCTCAGTTTGCTGGTATCTCAATGACGGTTGCTAACGGTAAAGTTAGTGATGTTGTTATTGGTGGTAAGCCTCTTGATATGAACAAGACTTATCGTTTCACTGTACCTAGCTTTAACGCCGCGGGTGGTGACGGTTATCCTAAACTAACGGCAAACGCAGGCCACGTTAACACTGGTTTTGTGGACGCTGAAGTGTTGAAAGATTATCTTGAGAAGAATAGCCCTATTGATGTAAGCAAGTTTGAGCCAAAAGGCGAGATGGTTTACAAGTAAGCTTGACGTTTACTGATTGAAAGTCGTAGATTAAGACGGTGCAGATGCACCGTCTTTTTTTTTTGACTGAATAAATGAATGGAATACCATGACGCCCGCAATAAACTTAGCTAAAAAGAAAAAAATCAATCACACAGTTCACCAATATGAACATGATTCCAGTCATCAGAGCTTTGGTTTAGAGGCGGTTGAGCGGCTAGGTCATGACCCGAAAAAGGTATTTAAAACATTACTTTTTTGTATTAACGGTCAAGCTAGAGACCTTGCTGTTGCTATTATTCCGGTAGAAAAGAAACTGAACCTCAAAAGCGCCGCGAAAGCGATGAAAAGTAAAAAAGCGGAAATGGCAGACCCTGACATCGCTCAGAAAACGACGGGTTACATTGTTGGAGGTATCAGCCCTCTGGGACAAAAGAAAGCGTTACCGACGTTTATAGATGCCTCTGCACAAGGGCAAGAGAGTATTTGTGTCTCAGCAGGGAGGAGAGGGTTGGAGATAGAGTTGTCTCCACAAGATCTAGCTCAATTAACTCAAGCTAACTTTGTTTGCTTAACTTAGGGCGCGTTGATCTTTCGCGGTTAAATTTGTCTCCATATTAATATGCCTTCATCTTTCAGCGTCAGATAACTTTGAAAGAAAAGGTCATTCTTCCAGTTACTTTTCTTGAACTAAATTCGTTGATAAAGCTCTGGCTCCTACACCTTAAGGTTACTTGGATATATATTTAAGTGACTTTAATAGATTGTTTTTGAAAATATCACGACCAATACAATTGATATCTTGGTTAGATAACTGAGATATGCGCTGAATTTAATTAATATTAATGATTGGTCGCGAGTGGGTTGCTATTTAACTACCTTATATTTATATATGCTTACGTTGAGTTTACAAACTTCCTTTGAGAGGCTTAATTTTCTTGGTTTAATGTAATGTTTGATTTGTATAGAAATAATGTATATGTATTCATGAGATATTAATTATTTGAATTGAAGCCATTTTATCGGGAAGGTTATTTATTATTTTTGGTTGAATAAAATTAAGCAGGCGGTAATTAATAGTGAGTATTATGAGAAAAACAAATTTGGGGTCATTGTTTTTTATTATTGCATTAAGTTCTATGAATGCTTCGGCTAAAACAGATAAGTGCGATATGTATAAGAAGAGTTTTACAAAGGCAGAAGTGAAAACTAATGAGCTGTTGAATAACGGTAAAGCAAGCTCTGTTAGGCTAATACGTACTCACTAATGACACGGTTGAATTGAACAATGTCAAAAGTACCTTTAATTTCAAACCGAACACGACCTACTTCACTCAAATACAATTCGATTTCACAGTCCAAGTCAAATGTGCCGGATGTTTCTACTGAAAATGCATTTACTTTACTAAATGGTAACGACGTGTAATCGACCTTTGAACCGGTGATTCCTTGTACATTTGCAGCAATCACGCGTTTATTTGTGAATATCACTTGATCACGTACTGTCTTAAATGCAGCAAGAATACTTTCACCATCAATTAGGAACTTTTGGAAATCATCTCTAGCATCTGAGACTTCAATGGGTTTAAGTTTGAATACTGATGAATTTTTGAAATCAATCATATAGCTACCTTATTCTGATTGTTCGATTGTTGAACTAGTCCTCATTGGACGACTAAAAGCCGTTTTTTGTACCTATATAATGCCGTCTTTCTTAATATCCTTCAAAGCTAAATCAATGGGGTATTTCTAATACTGAGAACGAGCTTTTATTCTGAATTATAATTGGCTTGCGGGGAGTTAAAATGGAGCACTTGGCAATTGTGAGCACCAAGAGATTCTGTAATTTGTTTTATGCGGAGGGTAAAAAGCTATCCTCCGCAGGATTGGTTTATCTGAAAGCACTACTTTTTAAGTGATAGCGTGCCTGTAACTCTTTTTTTATTTTGTTGAGTCGAGCTGGCCGAACCATGAGCTTTTGAACGATTGTCTTGAGCTCGACGCTTGCTGGGAGAGTGTCTGAATTCGTCTGCATCGTTGCCTCTAAAGGTGCGAAGCTTTTGATTTCTTCGCGCCTTCGAATCCTGGTTTTCTTCACGACTATCAAATAATTTAGCGTCCGTTGCTCGACGGATTTTTTTGCCTTTGGCATCTAACTTTGATGCTTCTTCAGTCATGCTAGATCCTGAAATCATTTGATGTATTTCTGCTACTTCAGCATCCGTCAGGTAGCGCCATTTCCCGTTTGGAATACCGTCAATAGAGATATTCATGATTCTGACTCTACGTAGTTTAAATACCTCGTAGCCAAGCGCTTCACACATACGTCTAATTTGACGGTTCAAACCTTGGGTAAGCACAATACGGAAGGAAAATTTGGTTTCTTGAGACACGTGGCAAGGCAGTGTCACTGTATCCAGAATTTCGACGCCCGAAGCCATTTTGTCAATAAACTGTTTAGTGATGGGTTTGTCGACACGAACTACATATTCTTTTTCGTGATCATTACCCGCACGAAGAATTTTGTTTACGATGTCTCCATCGTTGGTCAGAAAAATAAGCCCATCGGATGGTTTATCCAGACGACCAATTGGAAATATACGTTTGTGGTGGCCGATAAAATCGACAATATTGCCGGCGATGTCTCTTTCGGTTGTACAGGTAATACCGGTGGGTTTATTTAACGCAATGTAAATAGGTTTCTCTTTGGCTTTAAGAGGTTTTCCATCGATTTGTACATCATCTCCAGACAACACTTTCGTGCCCATTTCTGGAATATGACCATTTATGGTCACTCGGCCTTGTTCGATCAAGCGATCCGCTTCTCGGCGAGAGCAGAACCCGGTTTCACTGATAAATTTATTTAGGCGTTTGGCGGTTGATTCTTGTGACATGTTATATTCTCTTTAGCGTTTCACAACGATTAAAAAAGCAACTGCGTAACAGTTGCTTTGAAGTTTGGTTAAGTTTAACACTAATAGCTGAGCAGTGTTAACGTTTCGTCTTTTTACTCTGTTGAGTAGAGTAGGCAAGAAGTGATGACATCAAGTCAATTGCTTTGGCGTTTTTGGTGTCTTTCCCGGTTTTCTGCTTTTTTTTCAGGGCTTTTACGCAACAACACATAAACTGCGCCAGTGCCACCGTGAAATTGTTGCGCACTATGTGTGCACATGACATCTTTAATTTGTTCTAACCAGCTGGCAGTATAACTCTTCATCATTGCTGGGGGATTAGAACGTTCGCCTTTTCCATGAATAATGATCACCGTTCGAATATCCATGCGTAAGCACTGCTTGAGGAATTTAACAACCTCATCACGTGCGTCTTTTAATGTTTTTTTGTGCAAGTCTAAACGAGCTTGAATAGGGTATTTTCCAAGACGTAGCTTTTTAAATACTCCTTCCTGAACGCCATCTCTTTTGAATGCAATAATATCTTCAGGTTTTAACATAGGCGCGTGATCGATGGAGAGATATTCTGGGTTATCTTCACTCAGCCAAATGGCCGCTTCTCTTCTGGCAAGTTGTGCGCCGGTGACTTGGTGATTTTTTTTATGCTCGGCAGTATCGTGTTTGATAGGTTTAACATCGCCCATCATCTGCTGAAATAGATCTAGATCGTTATTGTGAGACATGACAGCATCTCATGAAAGCTCTTACATAGAAAAAGTATACCAGCATAGGTGTTTTAGAAACAAAGAAAAACCGGAACAAATAGTGAATTTATTCCGGAGCAATAGCTTTAATTGCTAAGCGATCTAGTGAGGAGATTTGTCACTCATAACTTTGTAAATGAAGAAACTACCGAAAAACAGCATAAGACCTAGCGCACCAAAGATAACTATCATTGAAGACAAACCGACAGCGTTGCCGAATAAAAGATCGAGCCAAAAATCCATAATTGCTCCTTAAAAGTTACGAAGACAGTAATCAATTTAAATTGAGAGAACAGTTTGGGTACTGATCTAGATCAAATGTGGCGAAATGGTTAAGGGTATGTTTTTATTGTTGCGTTTTTAGTCACATTTTAAACTATGTGCTGCTGTTTTGAGCAAACGAATTGCAAAAGACAAAAACTCGTCAAAATGCCTTGCGTCTGATGAAATAATCCGTATTATACGCCTCGTTCCGGTGAATAGCGCAGCTTGAAGCGCATCCCGAGTTTTGGAATAGCGGACCAGAGGGCGACCCTCTGATTCTGATTTCAACATGAACACTTTTCGGTGAATAGCGCAGCTTGGTAGCGCATCTGGTTTGGGACCAGAGGGTCGGGGGTTCGAATCCCTCTTCACCGACCATCTTTAGAAGAAACCTCGTCGTAAGACGAGGTTTTTTTACATCTGAAGAAAAAAAACAGGAATGAACCATCAGGGGTTCGGCTATTCCTTGAATTCAGCTCTTCACAGACCATATTGAAGAAGCCTCGTCAGAAATGACGGGGCTTTTTACGTTTGCGCAGCTTGGTAGCGCATCCAGCCTTCCATCTTTTTAATGAATCATGTTAGCCTTAATCTGTTGATTATAAACAGGGCATTGATATGAGAATTGGGATTATTGGTCTTGGTGATATCGCACAGAAGGCATACTTGCCAGTGATAACTCAAATAGAAGGGGTAGAGCTTGTATTCTGTACCCGAAACTTTGAAGTGTTATCGCGCTTAGCGGATAAGTACCGAGTTAAAGATTTTTGTACTGACTATAAAGAACTGGTTGGGTTAAAGGTTGACGCGGTGATGATCCATGCCGCTACGAAGGTTCACCCTGAAATTGCGTATTATTTCCTGCAACATGGTATTCCCACCTTTGTCGACAAACCGTTAGCAAATAGCGCTGCACATTGTGAGTGGCTCTATGATGCTGCTGAAAAGTATCAACAACCGCTCTATGTTGGTTTTAACCGTCGTCATATTCCCCTGTATAACCAATATTTGGTTGATGTTCAGAAAGGCACAAGAAGCGATCTGCTCTCGCTTCGTTGGGAGAAAAACCGTTGCCGTCAGCCGGGAGAAGTCAGAGAGTTTATTTTTGATGACTTTATTCACCCGCTGGATAGTGTCAATATCCATGCGAAGTCGCAATTGAGCGATGCTTATGTTACTCAACAAAGCTCAAATGGAATGCTGGGCCGGATAGATATTCAGTGGCAACATGGAGATACAATATTGCACGCTTCTATGAATCGTCAGCATGGCATCACCAGTGAAAGAGTGTCTGCTAACTTTGTCAATGAATCTTACGAGTTTGATTCGTTCAGTGAGGGCAGCCAATGGCAGGCTAATCAGCAGCAATTGCTTCGCCTTAAAGATTGGACCCCCATGCTAGAGAGCAAAGGCTTTTACGCCATGATAGATGACTGGATAACGGTGATACAAAAAGGGTCTATGGATACACAGGTTATTGCCCGAAATGTGGCTTCTCATCAGCTGGCAGAAGCATTATGCCTGAGTATTGAAACCCAAGTTCAAGTTCGCGGCGACTAAATACAAGTGACAGGCTCTGTCTTTGATATCTGGCTGACTGCGTAGCCTTTTTTCGATAACAGAGCAATTAGACTCTGCTCTCCGACTAAATGTAACGCTCCTACAACCACTAAATAACGACCTTTGGTAAGGAAAGTTGCAGAGTCGAGCTTTTGCGTCCAGTCTTGATTACGTTGGAAGATAAACCGTTCAGATAATTGATCGTCGATTTCACTTTCTTCGCTTAACGCTTCTAATCTTACTGGATCCCCAGCCTGCCAGCTTTTGGCCAAACACTGGCTGATTTTTTCATTTTCAGCCCAGTTCTCTATTGTATCGGTCAATAGTAATTGGCCTGTGTTCGGATCTTCGGTAAACAGGCTTAGTTGAAAGTCGACGGTTTCTAATCCATAAACAGGTTTGTTCATTCGTTCAGCTTGTTTAGTGATGTAAGTATCTATGCCTAAGTCTTGCTGAAAACCTAACTTGGAAAACTGGGTCATTTGTAGCGTAATGGCGGTTTGCCATGCGGGTGCGGTTAAAAATGCATTGGGTGCGTAGCCTAACTGATTATTAATTTGAGCAAGTTTTTGCCTCTGCTGCGGGTCTAAAACATCTTGAGTGACCGGGACCTCGGAGTTCATCAGAGAAGGGCTTGCTGATTCGGACAGTTTGACCTCAGTAACTAAGCCGTCGCTATCGTTTAGATAATTCATGATGTAGCTGGGCAAAGGGTACATATCGGGCTTGCCCATGTGCACTGAACCTAAGATCACATATTCTCTTTCGCCCTTGCTCACTTTCCAGAACAGTGGCTCAGAGATAGCAGAATAGCTGAATAAGAGTGAAAATAGAGCAACAGAAGTGTGCAGTGCTTTAGCCATGGAGTGCCTGACAAGATCGTAGAATATGTGGAATTAACATAACATAAATTATGTTAATTCCGGCCAGTTTTCTGAAAGTCTGGTGCATCGGTATTATTTGGGTTTGAATAACCTTAATCGGTTCGCGTTTGTGACAACAGTGATAGAAGATAAAGCCATCGCCGCTCCGGCAAATACAGGGCTGAGTAAAAATCCAAACAGAGGATATAAAACACCTGCCGCCACTGGAATGCCTAATGAATTATAAACGAATGCGCCAAATAAATTTTGCTTCATGTTTTTGACGGTGGCTTTAGATAATTCAATGGCGTTGTTGATGGCCAAAGGCGACGAGCTAAGCAATGTCATTTGTGCACTCTCTATTGCGACGTCTGATCCATTCCCCATTGCGATTCCAATATCTGCCTGAGCAAGTGCCGGGGCATCATTTATACCGTCACCCACCATGGCGACTCGTTTACCCTGATTTTGCATCTTTTGAATATGTTCGGCCTTCTCATGGGGCAACACTTCTCCTATTACGGTAGATATACCAAGTTGCTGAGCAATATTATTGGCTACCGATCGGTTATCTCCGGACAGAAGTACAACGTCAATCCCCTTTTGCCGTAGTTGAGAAACGGCTTGCTTTGAATCGTTTTTAATTGGGTCTGAAATCGCAATAATTCCGGCAATGACGCTATCTATACTCACGATAACAGGTGTCCATGCTTTATCTATGTAGGCTTGAATTAATGAGGTTTCTACATTTATATTTTCAGAAGAAAGGTAATTGACGGAGCCAATGGTTATTTTTTTGCCCTGAAATACGCCAGTGATCCCTTTACCGCGTTGAGTTAACGTGTTCTCGATATCAAGCAGTGGGGTGTTTTGTTGTTTTGCGTAATCACAGATGGCACTGGCGAGTGGGTGCTGTGAATGTGATTCGAGCGCATATACCGCGGGTAAAAAGTCGTCTTTAGATAGCGAATTAAGTAGTGTTACGTCTCTGACGACAGGCTTTCCTAGCGTCAGGGTTCCTGTTTTATCAAACACTACCGTGTCTAGCTTGCTGGCGGTCTGAAGCACCTCTGCATCTTTAATCAATATACCCAGCTCCGCTGCTTTACCAACGCCAACGGTTATTGATAGTGGCGTTGCTAAGCCGAGGGCGCAAGGACAGGCAATAATCAGAACAGTGGTAGATACAATCAGCATGTAGCTGGCTTGAGGTTCAGGACCAATCCACCACCATATTAATGCTGCTACAATGGCGATGGCGACGACGATAGGTACAAATACTGCTGAAATAGAGTCAGCAAGCTTGGCGATAGGCGGTTTACTGCTTTGAGCCTGTCGAACCATTTTTATGATCCTTGCCAACATGGTTTGGTTCCCAACGCTGGTGGCCTGAATAAGCAGGCTTCCGTCTTGGTTGATTGTCCCTGCAGATACCTTGTCACCAAAGGCTTTTGATTTCGCTATGGGCTCGCCAGTTAACATGGCCTCATCAACGTACGATTCTCCTTGTATTACTTCGCCGTCTACCGGGACCTTCTCTCCCGGTTTAATCCGTACTAGCATGCCAGTTTCAATCTGTTCTATCGGCAGTTGAACTTCATTATCGTCTTGTTTTACCGTAGCAAACTTAGGCTGCAGACCGATTAAGGCCTGAAGCGACTGGGTGGTGCGATACTTGGCTCTTGCTTCGATATAGTGCCCCAGAGAAATGAGACCAATGATCATGGCGCTTGCCTCGAAATACACATGGCGAGAAGGGGCAGGGAACCACCCAGGCACGAGCACAACCAATATAGAATATATCCAGGCAGCTCCGGTACCTAAAGCCACCAGCGTATCCATGGTAGCTCTTTTATGGGTTAAAGATTGCCATGCATTTTGATAAAATGAGCGGCCGGCAGTGGCGAGTAAAAGAAAACTTATTATCCCGACAATACCCCAAATTAGTTGGTCTGAGGTATTGCGAATCATCATGTTGCCGCCAAATAACCCCCAGAGCATTAATGGAGCACCGATGGAAAGTGCTTGAATAGCACTGCGCTTGAAGTGTTGCTGTGCTTTGATATTGGCCGTTTGAAGTTCTTGCTGCTGCTCTGATTCGTCTTCAATGATGGATGCGCCATATCCGGCGTGTTTGATCGATAACATCAAACGCTGTTGAATGTCAGTGCTATCGTTTACTAGCGTAACGGTGGCACTTTGTTCAGCAAGGTTAATCTGTGCATTCACTACGCCTTCAACGCTTAAACAAGCTTTTTCTACTGAAGCGACGCAACTGGCGCATGTCATACCCTGTAAAATGAGGTTGATTTTATGCTCCGGCTGATTTTCTTCTGAGGGCGTGAGCTGGATTTCCGCCAGTAGAGGTGATTCTATAATTGTCTCTGATGAAGTTACGGGGAACTGACTTTCGTCGCGGGCGGCACTGAAACCTAAAGACGTTATCAGTTCGATAACTTCCGCTTCTGTCATTGTGGTGGTGAGGGATAAGGTGGTCTTGCTCACATGAAACTGGGCAACCAGAGCATGTTCTGTCAGGCATGTTTTGACTTTGTTGACACACTTACCACAATTTAACCCTGATAAAGCGAATTCGAGGTGGTTTCCCGCCTGGTAATTTAACTTCTCTATCTTTTCGATAACTTTGGTTAAGGAAAGTGGTGTTGTCAGTGAGATAGCCTCTTTATCAATAGAAATAATGTCAGTGTCTGCTAGCGCCTGTATCTCTTGGGTGATTTTTTTTACACATTTGCCGCAGCCTAAACCACTTAGAGGAATATCGAATTGATTCATTTTTCTATTACCATGCAACCTATAATAAGATAAAGATAAACCTTACCCCCAAGGCAAGGTCAAGCAGTAACGTTACTTATTAAACATAAACAAATGAGAATTGAGATATTAGGCTACACAGTGTTAAAATACCGCCACTTTTGTCCTTATTCTGCGGTAATGCTCCGCACCCTTTGATCCCTAAGGTATTTCAAATGACGGTAAAAACTCGTTTTGCACCTAGCCCGACAGGCTATCTTCACGTTGGTGGCGCGCGTACCGCGTTATATTCATGGCTTTATGCAAAAAATCAAGGCGGTGAATTTGTTTTACGTATCGAAGATACAGATATTGAACGCTCTACTCAGGAAGCGGTTGATGCGATTCTGGAAGGCATGAGTTGGATGGGCCTTGAGTGGAACGAAGGACCGTATTACCAAACCAAGCGGTTTGATCGTTACAATGAAATGGTTGATAAACTGCTCACAGAAGATAAAGCGTATAAGTGCTACGCACCTAAAGATCTGTTAGATGAGATTCGTGCAGAGCAGGAAGCCAATAAAGAGATGCCACGTTATGATGCGAAGCATCCAAAAATTGTCGCGGTTAATGAAGCGGCAAATGAAGGGGATCCTTGTGTTATTCGCTTCCGTAACCCGAAACAAGGCACGGTTATTTTTGAAGACCAAATTCGAGGCCGAATAGAGATTGGAAATGATCAGCTGGATGATTTGATTATTCGCCGTACTGATGGTTCTCCAACGTATAATTTCTGTGTTGTTGTCGATGACTGGGACATGGGAATTACCCACGTAGTTCGTGGTGAAGACCACATCAACAATACGCCTCGTCAAATCAACATTTATGAAGCATTAGGCGCACCGGTACCAACCTTTGCACACTGTGCGATGATTCTTGGTGATGATGGTGCCAAACTGTCCAAGCGTCATGGTGCTGTTTCAGTCATGCAATACCGTGATGAAGGTTATTTGCCAAATGCGCTTAATAATTATCTGGTTCGTCTGGGTTGGTCCCATGGCGATCAGGAGATATTTTCTCAGCAAGAGATGATAGACCTGTTTAGCTTAGATGCGATCAGCAAATCGGCGTCGGCGTTTAATACGGATAAATTACTTTGGTTGAACAACCACTATATTAAAACATCGGATCCAGCCTATGTAGCTGAACATTTACAGTGGCACTTGGACGCTCAGGGTATCAATAAAGACAATGGCCCAGAGATTACAGAAGTGATTACCTTAGTTGGTGAGCGATGCAATACCTTGATCGAGTTGGCTCAACAGTCTCGTTATTTTTATGCTGACTTTGAAGAGTTTGATGCAGCCGCCGCGAAAAAACACTTGCGAGGAGTTGCTAAAGGCCCGCTAGAGCTTGCATTAACTAAGGTTGAAGCGCTTGAGCTGTGGAGTACAGAAAACCTCCACAATGTGATAGCTCAGGTGTGTGAAGAGTTAGAAATCGGCATGGGTAAAATTGGTATGCCTCTTCGTGTTGCAGTCACAGGGGGAGGACAATCACCTTCTGTTGACGCTGTGATGCATCTGATTGGTAAAGAGCGAGTTATCGCACGTATTAAGATGGCTATTGAATTTATCGAACAGCGAGAAGCTAACGCGCAGTAAGCGTTGACTTGTCATGATAAACCCCGCGGACGCGGTAATGCCGTTCACTTAAG
>DDQN01000093.1 GCA_002342685.1 Vibrio sp. UBA2441 | reverse complement strand
TTTAAGTCGGCGTTGACACCTATCCGCATAAGCTATCGTTTCTGGACGATGAGCAATCATCAAAATTGGTAGTTCAATCTCTTTGAATGTTTGGCAAACTAATGATTCTGTGTGTATATCTAAACTGCTTGTTGCTTCATCCAATATCAGCAACTCTGGTTTTTTATATAAGGCTCGTGCTATTAAAATTCTTTGTTTTTGCCCACCCGACAAGCTTGACCCCATCTCTCCAACGAGTGTGTGATAACCCATGTTCAATCGTTCTATGTCGTCGTGTACCCCTGCTTTTTGAGTACATTGAACTAACCATTCCTCATCCAACTCAGAGCAAAAAAACGTGATGTTTTCGATGATTGAACCACTAAATAATTGGTCATCTTGAAGCACAGCTCCAATACGTTGCCTTACCTCTTTCATTAAAAGGTTTGAATTCCCAAAGAACTTGATATGACCAGCAGTTGGTTTGTAAATGCCAAGCAATAGTTTGGAAATGGTTGATTTACCACATCCAGAAGGACCAACTAGTGCTACGATTTCCCCTTGTTTGAGGTTAAATGAAACGTTATTCAATATAAGAGGTTCATTTGTGCCATAGGAAAAAGACACACTTAAAAAATCAATCAGTTCTCCGCTATCAATCGTTGACTTGAAGTGAGTAGAGGCAATTTCATACTCATTGTTCGTGTCTTTTCGGGTAAGTACGATATCTGCAAGTCTCTCGTTGTATACTGAAAGCATTTTGTATTCAAAATACTTATCTATTAACGAACTAATGCTCCCTGAGAAACGCCCTTGGTATGACAAGAAAGCTACAAGCATCCCTATAGTAAATTGTCCACTTAATACTAAATTGGCACCAAACCAAAGCACAGAAGCAGAAACTAAGCTGATAATGGCGATGTTTATCGTGTTATAAATCATCCCAAGTTTAAGCTCGTAAAGTTGAGCGTTTCGCCTGTTAATATTTAGATTGCGCCATGCCGATTCACGCCATGTTAGCGGCCCATTGACTCGAAGGCTTAATACACCTCTAACTGTTTCTAAGAAATAACTTTCCTCTTTGGTATTGGTTTCCCAAGTGTTTTCTTCTGCTCTTTTAAACGTCCCAAACCATGCAAAGCGCAATAAGATATAAATAAGAGCAGCGATAATTGCGATAGCGGAAAGAATTGGGCTATACAATAGCATTACCGCTAATGTTCCAATGACCAACACCAGATCAAGCAACGCTTGAATGACACTTGTGGTTAATGTGTTTTGAATAACATTAATTGCTGCAAATTTTGCACTAATACTGCCAATATCTCGTTTCTCAAACCACTCAATAGGCAAACTAAATAAATGATGAAAAACATTCGCAGTCCATTGCATATTAAAATTGACTGAAAGCGTAATCGTCGCCCATTCCTTAACTAAACCAATCAAGGTTTGTGTAGCTGTAATGAGAAGAATGGCAAAGATAATCAATATGAGTAAATTTTCGTCATAGCCTACCAAGACCTCATCAATAACTATCTGATTGAGCATAGGTAGTAATAAAGCGAGCGCTTCTAGTACTAAAGCGAAAATAAAGATTTTAATCAACGAGGCTTTTAAGCCTATCGTTTTACCAATCAGTTCAGAGAGCTTTATTTTTTCTTTTTCATCTCCCTTTTTAAAATCGTGTGTTGGCGTTAGTTCAAGTGCAATACCAGTAAAATATTTGTTTACCTCTGCAAGTGCTAGGTGAACAACACCATTAGCTGGATCATTCAGCACGACCTTGTTTCCTTTAACAGATTTAAGAACAACGAAGTGGTTTAAATTCCAATGAAGGATGCAAGGTGTACTTAATTGATCTAATTCATCTAAATCAAGCCTCACTGCTCTACCAGAAAGCTGTAGTAGCTCGGCACACTCTATTAGACGAGCGAGTGACATTCCATGTTGAGTAATACCAAACTTTATTCGTAAGTGCCTTAAACTGATTTTATGTCCATGCCAATCAGCTATCATCGCTAAACAAGCAACACCACATTCGGCACTTTCTGTCTGACGCACCAAAGCAAGTTTTTTACCCCATCCCCAATCCAATTGACTGATCATTTCCACGAATTAAATCTTCCCTTTGATGGTATACAACGGCTCTAGTATCCACTCGTAAACCTTACGTGTATCGAGTTCCACATCGGCAACAACCATCATTCCTGAGACCAAGCGTTCCTCTCGTCCATAGACCGTTATCGTTGGTTTAATAAGCTCTACTCTGACTTGATATAAACCTTCCACTTCTGCACTACCCACTAAACCACGATTCGCTATCATTTCTGGTGCAACGGCGGACTTAGATACACTTATTATTACACCTGTTTGTACACCAAACTTTTCATAAGGGAATGCGTCAAACCTCAGTCTCACTGTCTGTCCTTCCTTCATAAAGCCAATGCTACGACTCGGCGCATACAACTCAACAAACGCTTTCTCGCTCTCTGGCACTATCACTAACAACGGCTGACCATTGATCACCGTATGCCCTTCTTCTGCGAGTATTGATGCGACAATACCTTTAATGGGGGAAATCACTTGGCTATCACTCTGATACAGAAATTCAACTTTACTCTGAGTCATCGCCTCTAATTGTCTGTCTAGATCTTTCAAAGTGATATTTAAGCTAATACCAAGACTTTTTTGATTAGTAAGAAGATTTTGTTTTTCTCTCAATAACCTTTGAAGATTTAATTTATGGGTTTGCGTTTGCGACTCTTTGGAAAGCAGATCAAGCTGTTGTTTTTGATAGTCAATTTCTGATAGGAAATTATTCTTGAGTAGCGATTCCTGCTTATTGACTAATTTCTGGCTAAGTTTTAATTCGTGGTTTGACAGTTTTAGTACATTTTTTAAGATGCTGATTTCGGCATCTAGACGGGCAATATCCTCTATCAAAGCTTGACGCTCAAAGTTTGCTTTTTCCGACTCTTGTTGCGTACGTTCAAACAATAATTGATATTGGTTTTCAATTGAGGCAAGTATTCGCTTTTTAACGCCTACTCCTGACTCATCAAATCGTTCGGTTTTGATTTCATAAAGAGGTGACATGATCTCCACTTTATCGCCTTCTCTAACGAACAGCTTTTCTACATAACCTGAATCGTTAGCTTGAACTTTAACCATCCCACCAAGCGGGCTAACAATTCCGACTAATGTCTCCCTTCTGGTGTATTCGGCAAGAGTAACAAAAGCAATAACAGCGATAAATACCAGTACGGATAGACAAAGATACACGTTCTGGTTAAACGATGTATTGAGTAAAATACGTCCTTCATTGCATGTCTTCTGTGCTTCAAAATACTCTGGTCGATAAAGGTGTTTCCCTCTTGCAACCATATTTTCTGTCTCTTGATCAACTTCTTTAACTGCTATACGTGTGCCTGTTTGTACTTCTAGCCGCCTATTAATTTTTGTAGAAGATATATCAGCCCCACATTGACAAATTTTTGTACGACATCGAATAGGTACAGCTGGTAGAGTGATCTACTCATCGTAAAATGAACCTATTGCACCATCCTGCATACACCATGCCCGAAATATTTCACCAGCAAAGGTTATCACCATACTTTCAACCCCTGCGTAGCAATCTCAACCAATAAAGTTCACTTGATCATTGACTAACCAATCGAATGTAGACAATGTTTCTTTTTTACCATCCAGATATTCAATCTGTAAAAAGGCTCTGGGTTCTGGTAGTTTTTTATGTTCGGGCCTGCCATGAAATTTCTGCATCACTAACTCTTGTTCATCGATGTGGGTGTATTTTTTGGTAATACCATCATGATCAAATCCCTCAAAAAGTGGTTGTAAAGCAATAGAGCACCTCACTTGAACTTTTAGCCATTCAACAAAAACATAGCAATCGAACCGCTGAGGCTCCATCATTACATTGACATGCAATCTTGTACTCTTTGAATGTTCGAGTATTTTCGCTACTTCAATGAAGTGTGCTTCATCTTTTATATCATTGACATGATAGCTCAGGCTTACACCATTTAAATATTCAGCATGTTCTCGCCACCATTGAAGATGGTTTTGAGTCATTTGAAACAATGCAAACTAAGCCATCTCTTTCATGAATAAACGTAATAAGACCACCAAAATACCTAAGCATGGTGATCTCACCTCCGCCAAACTCAAAATACGGGATTAAACCAAGTTTTCTTGAGTGCGAAATGATTTTTTTCACAAACTGAATAACCACATCATACGATGGTGCTTTTATTGAACCACTGTTTAAATCTGAATGACAACAACTAAATTTGTAGTTACAGTTGTTCATTAAAGCCCAGTTAATAGATAAATAATGAGTAGTCGATTGAATTATTACTGGTTCATTAATCATCATAACACTAGTTCCTCAAGGTTGTTTATTATTTAATTTCCATCCTTCACTGGAACAATCATCCAATACAATGAAATTAATCCTATCATTCCTAACACTACGGACAAAACATATACAATTATTTTATCAAGCTCAGTTAGATAAGATAAAATAGTAATAGAAGTAGGTGGAATAAAATATATAAGGATAGAATATTTAGACAATGTCCAATGCTTACCACAAGAGCTACAAACAACTTGACCTCCGCCGCCACTTTTAAATAACAAATCAAATAGCTTTATAGGTCCAACTTTACAATGGGGACAATGATTCATATTAAACTCTCTTAGCTTTACACTGCTAAATAAAAACAGTGTAAAGCCTAATTATTAACTAACGACCAAAACCAGATGTACTGCCATCCATACCACCACCATGACCATGATATGCACCACCATTGTGGTTTGGGCCTGACGAACCATTACCTCCACCTCCTAAGTTATCTGCAGCTATGCCACATACTATCCCTGCAGCAGTTCCAAGTGATGGGCTTTTCGTAATACCCCCTACCGCCGCACCGAATAATCCACATGCGATATTTCCACCCCAGATCTCGCTTTGGTTATGGTCACCATCACCACCGCCATCTACCATCAAAATATCATCAGCATTAAGGTTATACATAATAAATTCCTTCTCATTAATACAGTAAAGAGTACTGCGCTCATCAATGGTTAACGGATAACTTATCGTATTAACCATAATTTCTTCTTCCGTTCTAATTCATCAACATATACAAAAAAACTTCAAATAAAATAAATTTATTATATAGGACAAACGAAACTACCAAAGTTACGACTTACAACCATAACTGTTTCTTTACGCTCATTTATTGACCGAAGTTAATATAAGCCATTATAGTTTTCACTAATACTTAACTTCATATACTTCGCGAACTAACCAATCCCACTTGAATTAAAAACCCTACCATTCGCCACGCGAATATATTTATATTTTCACGTTGAAATATCAATACAATATCGTTAACCTAAATGTATATGAAGCCCCTTTAAAGCTAACAAACAGAAGAACCATATATGCCACACTCACCTAAATTCGATTATTTTAACAACCGACTTAAAAATCATACCCACCAACTTAATTCCTCCTGACGCAGCTAAAATCAAAGCGATAACTTTGATATTATTCGATACGCAATCAGATATAAATAATAGTGATAGATATTTTAAGATAGCTAAAATTACTATTATAGAAATCAACACTAATACCTTAGACGTATTTATATTAAAGTTTTGAGCCTCCATCAAAGCATGGCTTTGTTGCTTAAATCAGAGAGAAGGAATGCTCTGGCCCATTATGCTTAATTTTTAAACGCTACATTGAATTTCAGGCATATCTAGCCCCGTAAGCTTGTTCAACGCTTTGATCATTGAGTAAGTCTCACCCACCTGAGCGTTGTAATTTCTTAGGCTTAATTTCCCACCTAACAACTGTTTCACTCGATACATTGCTGTCTCTGATAGTGAACGCTTGTGATAGCCATACCGCTTTTTCCACTTCTTGTTGGAGCCGTAGAACTTCTGACAACCTACCGCTAAATTGCGAGGATGTCCTTGCTCCCAGAAGGCAGTCCTTTCTCGTGGCGGGATGAGCGTAACCGCTCGCTTGATTCGTATAGCATCATCGCAATTCCTTGTGTCATAAGCTCCATCACCTGATACCTCAGTGATTTTACGACGTGTCTGTTTAAGTAAGTTTGGGAGCACTTCGGCATCGGTTACGTTAGATAAACTAAGCTCTGCTGCGACTATTTCGTGGGTGCTTGTATCTACAGCGATATGCAACTTACGCCAGACTCTGCGCTTCCCGTCAATACCATGCTTCTTGACCTTCCATTCACCTTCGCCATAAACCTTGAGACCAGTGGCATCAATGGCCAGATGTTGTATCGCACCTCTGGTTTTGGTTTTAAATGAAACCTCAACTTCCTTAGCTCGGCGGCTTATACAAGTGTAATGCGGACTAACAAGCGGGATGTTAGCCAGCTTAAATACTGAGTCGAGAAAACCTTGTAGCGCTCTCAATGGCATAGAGAAAACGCGTTTTACCATCAGTGCGGTAGTAATGGCTAAGTCGCTAAATCGGCGAGGTCTACCACGTTTGCCTTGTTTGTTTTGCTTCCACTCGGCTATCGCTTCTTCATCAATCCAAAAGGTCAGAGAGCCACGGTTTATTAAGGCTTTATTGTACTGTTTCCAGTTAGTTGTTTTGTAACGAGGTCTGGGCATGAGGCTACGCCGATTAATGGGTGTAGCCAGATCAGGTCATAGCTTCTTGATTTAGTTCCTACGATTTAAGCAACAAAGCCACATTGAAGAACCAACACCCAGACCATATAAATAATTACTATTAAATAATTAAAATCAATTGACATTCAACCAAACTATTTAATTTTCAAAACCTAAAATAGCGCATTAGCGACGCGACACACTCACTATTGCACCTTCTCAAGCCATTCAATAAAAAACTAATTAATATTTATGATCTCATCAATATGCTAACATTGAGTAAAATCTAACCTTAATACCAGTAAGCAGCTGACTAACAACGATTTTAAAGGAACTAACTATGAAAAAACTAGCTACAATTCTCGGACTTTCAGTAGCATTATTAGGTTGCTCAGATAACGAAGTTGGTGATGTATCTCTTGGAATCTTCACTATGAAGGACATAAAGCTCGATCAAATGAAGGACCCAATCGTTACTGGTGTCACCTGTCATATTGCCTCTATAGAAGCTGATTTTAGTTTAGCAGACCCAAGTGATAGTTCTATCTCCTGTCGACAAACCGGCGAAATCACCACGGCTATGATTGATCAAATTGACAAAAGCAAATCAGGCGACGTCGTTTTGAAAAAATCAAAAAGTATCTTCTTTAAGAACATGAAGGTCAGACGTATCTACGATGCAGAAAACCAAACCTTACTCTACTTGTCTTATACGACTAAAGAAACAGAGGGCAGTTTCAAGCATAGCCTTTCAACAGTGCCATTGTGGGGTACGCAGGCTTACCTAGACAATGTCAGCGAGAAATAAACACAATATACTCAATACGAGGCTAACTTTAAGTACTATAGATAAATGACGTGTTAGAATACCTTTCTTTCAGAATAGAGCAGCCATGAGCTGCTCTATTTATAGCGAATACATCTTCAATTATGCTGATATACAGTCGGTTATCTCGATATAGTTGAAGAAAAAGTCAAGAAAGATAAAGAGGTGATAATGCTGAGTGATATTCAAATCTGTCGTACGACTAAATTGAAACCTATTTCTGATATTGCGCAAGATTTTGGATTAAGGCCCGCAGAATTTGCCACTCATGGGCAGCACAAAGCAAAAATATCCCTCAGTAGTTTACAAAGGTTATCTTCCAACCGGGATGGCAAGTTGATCCTGATAACCGCCATCACACCCACTCCCCTCGGAGAAGGCAAAACAGTCACTACTATTGGTTTATCTCAAGGTCTGGCAAAACTGAATAAATCCGTTGCCGCGTGTATTCGACAACCGTCAATGGGGCCGGTCTTTGGCGTTAAAGGTGGCGCTGCAGGCGGTGGGTTCAGCCAAGTTGCTCCTATGGAAGAACTTAACCTACATCTTACCGGTGACATCCATGCTGTAACAGCGGCACACAACCTCGCTGCTGCCGCAATAGATGCACGTATCTACCATGAACAAAAATTAGGCTACACATCGTTTGAGAACAAAACAGGATTAACTGCAGTTCGAATCGATGATAGCAAGGTCGTTTGGCGGCGTGTCATGGATCATAATGACCGCGCTCTTAGAATGGTGACCATTGGCAATAATCTGCCCGGTAAAACCATCAATGGCTATGAACGTGATGAAGGTTTCGATATCTCTGCCGCTTCCGAGTTAATGGCAATTCTGGCTTTAGCAACCGACCTTCAGGATCTTCGCCAACGTATTGGCGCCATTGTGTTAGCTTATGATATTCATGGACAGCCAGTGACCACTGAAGATTTGCAAGTCGCGGGTGCAATGACAGTCACGATGAAAGACGCCATCGAGCCGACGCTGATGCAAACTCTCGAAGGTGTACCTACTATTATCCACTCAGGTCCATTCGCCAACATTGCCCATGGAAATTCCTCGATTATTGCCGATAAGTTATCTCTTAAACTAACTGAATATACGGTGACAGAAGGGGGATTTGGGTCTGATATGGGATTCGAAAAAGCGTGTAATATTAAAGCGACGATCTCTGGAAAGTCACCTGATTGTGCCGTTATCGTTGCGACTTTGAGAGGGCTGAAGGCCAACTCAGGATTCTATGACCTACGTCCTGGCCAACCACTACCCGATAGCATTTTTGCCCCCGACCCTGATGCACTAGAATCCGGATTTGAAAACCTGAAATGGCACATTGCTAATGTTACGCGCTACGGTATTCCTGCGGTAGTTGCGATAAACAGGTTCCCTCAAGATTCAGAAGCAGAGCTCTTAATCCTTAAAGACTGGATTGACTCGCTCGACAATAATGTTTCAGCTGAAATTAGTGACGCTTTTGCTGATGGTGGCGACGGCGCAGTAGCTTTAGCAGAAAAAGTAGTTGCTGCTTGCGCTACAAAATCAGAGTTCAAACCACTTTACCAATTGACCGAAGCGCTAGAAAACAAGCTAATGGCAGTGTGCGAAATAGGTTATGGTGCAAGGCAAGTAACACTGTCTGACACAGCGAAAGAACAGTTAACGCTATACAAACAGCTTGGATACAATAACCTTTCTGTTTGCATGGCAAAAACGCCGCTTTCCATTTCCACAGATGCCAGCTTAAAGCAGGTACCCAAAGATTTTGAAGTGCATATTCGTGAACTAAAACTGTGTGCTGGTGCTGGTTTTATCTATGCGCTTTGCGGAAATGTAATGACAATGCCCGGCCTCCCAGAGAAGCCCGCATTTATGGAACTTGATATAGACGATCAGGGTAATGTCGTTGGACTAAACTAAGTCATAGCTAAACTAAGTCAAAAGTAAACTCATTTACAAATAAACTAAAGGTAATTACTAAATTACCTTTAGTAGCTTGCTATGATAAAGGTCAACTCAACCCTTCGATTACAAGCTTTTCCTAACATAGTTGAATTCGTACAGGCCGGTGAATATTCACCATAACCACGAGTATAAATCGCACCTGCAGCGACTTTGTTTGTTAGTAATTCCTGTTTAACCTGAAGTGCCCGACGTTCAGATAAATTATCATTTAATGTTGTCGCACCCGTGCTGTCTGTATGGCCATCAATGACAATATCTACGTTAGCCTG
Organism: Vibrio sp. UBA2441; assembly: GCA_002342685.1. Lineage (GTDB taxonomy): Bacteria > Pseudomonadota > Gammaproteobacteria > Enterobacterales > Vibrionaceae > Vibrio. The sequence continues at coordinate 55,164 of DDQN01000093.1, read as the reverse complement.
ACCAGATAAATGTAGTGATAATTTTTCCAACCATTGACGGGAGCTTTTTGAAATAAACGCTGATCCAGTCTGGAAGTTGATTTTTTCTTTTAGTTTAATCATAAGGTGCCCACCCGGAATCACCTCATGCTCTATGCCTTGTTGAGACAAAAAAAACAGCAGTGCATTCAGTTCATCACTGCGCTTTTGTCCATATGGTCCTTCTATATTTGACGGTGTACCAGCAGTAACTTCAGGCTCTGGATCACCCCAGTCAGGGTACATAAGTTGTGAATCATTCTGAGGCGCAGTTTCTAGCATGGACATTTGACCTAATGAACCACATCCCGTCAGAAATACGAGTAATATTGTACTTAACGCTTTGACGAAAACATTCACATCTAATATTCCTATTTTTCACTTACTAATTCTATCGGCAAAGCCTAAATAATCTTTACGACAAACTTTTAACAATTCTAACTTTTCTCGCTGTTATTGAGCCTGTAGAATCCTCCTTAATTCTCTTAAATAGCTAAATGTTATGATTAAAAAACTGATTAAAACGACAACGTTACTATTAAGCCTATTGTTTATTGCGGCATGTAGCGATAGCGATACTCCTCAGCAGGGAAAACATTACAACCCTATCGCCAATGATTTAAGCGCCTTTGACCTTGCGCCAATTACTGAAGTATTCTCTTTGACCTGCGGTCATTGTAAAAATATGGAGCAATACATACCTGAGATTGAAAAGTTAACCAATCAAAGCGTAGGTAAGGTCCATGTAACCTTCAACCAGAGTGCAACAATCAGTGCGATGATATATTACACTGCCGAGATGCAGCTAAATCAAAAGCCCGACCCAAAAATGCTTGAAGAACTGTTTGCTGCCGTTCAGCAACGAGATGTTTCCAAAGCCTTACAACAAGCAAACATAGAAAAAGTGTATACTTCCCGCGGGTTAGTAAGCCCATACAGTTTAAATAAAACTCAATCAGACGAACTATTAAAGAGAGTCTCTGTTGCGGAGTTAATTAGTGAACAAGCTCAGATTGAATCTGTGCCTAGTTTTATCATCAAAGGTAAATATATCCTTAATACCGATGAACATGACGACATTCAACAACTTGCAAACACGATAAACCACCTACTTTCTGACTCAAAATACTAAAATACTAAGGTAACCAAGATGTCCAAAATTATTTTTCCAATTGTCATTCTCGTTCTAATCGGCTTTTTTATCTATCGCAGCTGGAACAACAATAAAGCCGCAGAGGTAAACTTTGCCACTGGTCAGGCTTTTTTAGCTGAAAATGGAACCAAAGATGGCGTGATAACGACAGAAAGTGGCCTGCAATATAAAGTACTTCAAGAAGGAACTGGCACAGTTCACCCTGAAGCCAATAGTAAAGTCAAAGTTCACTATCATGGGTCACTTATAGATGGCAGCGTTTTTGACAGTTCAGTAGATAGAGGTGAGCCAATTTCATTCGGCCTAAATCAGGTAATTAAGGGGTGGACAGAAGGTGTTCAGCTTATGGTTGAAGGTCAAAAGGTTAGGTTATTTGTTCCTAGTGAATTAGGTTATGGTAAAAGCGGCAGTGGCCCAATTCCACCAGCATCGGTACTTATTTTTGATGTCGAGTTGCTGGAAATACAATAGCTACCTCCCTTAGACATTAAAAAGAGTGGCCTTTGTGGCCACTCTTTTAATCTTCTATTTAGACCTATTAACCGGGTAAAACTTAAAGCCGTCATTCAGCACTAATACACAATCCATTCCCGCTGCGTGTGCAGCCTGCATGCCCATTGCCGTATCTTCAAACACGACGCACGACGAAGGCACCACACTCAAATTGTCAGCAGCAAGAAGAAACGTATCTGGCTCAGGTTTGTATCTAGTTACATCCGTTGAAGTAACAATACTGTCAAAGTAAGCAACCAGGTTTTTTTCTTGCAAAAGGCTCATAGCATTGGCTCTTTGACTTCCTGTACCTAATGCTATTTTCATCTTTCCGAAAATAGATTTTAGAAGTTCAAATGTGTGTGGAATTATCTCGCCTTTTTTCTCTAGCAGTGCAAAATTCGTCATTTTATATTGAGCAACAGCATGAGGGTCTAAACTCAGTTCATATCGTCGATTAATTTCTTCAGCAATTTTAAAGCTGGGTTTTCCACCCATACTATGTATCCATGTATTATCAAAAGGCGCATCAAAATGCTCTGCTGTTTTCCTCCACGCCTCAAGATGTGCAGGCATCGTATCAATAAGCGTCCCATCCATATCAAATATTACGGCCTGGTAATTTGATAGATCAAATTTCATCTGTTTTTCCTGTAGAATCTACGACTGAAAACATCATATACCCAAACGATTAAAACTTGCAGGTTTCAATCGTAAAATTATTTGGCCATATATTAGAAGGATCAACATGTTAAAGATTTCAAATAGCGTAGAGCTAGCGGATTGGGAAATCCAGCTAACCGCGATTCGCTCCCAAGGAGCCGGGGGCCAAAATGTGAATAAAGTGTCTAGTGCTATTCATCTCCGGTTTGATATTAATCACTCCACATTGCCCGACTTTTACAAAGAGAGGTTGCTTAAACTGAATGACCAGCGAATTACCAAAGATGGGATTATCGTTATAAAAGCACAGCAATACAGGACCCAAGAGAAAAATCGTGATGACGCATTGTTTCGCCTTCAAACACTAATACAATCGGTATCAAAGATAGAAAAGACGCGACGCCCAACCAAACCAACTAAATCTTCACAAAGAAAACGAGTGGATGGAAAGACCCAAAATGGTAAAAAAAAGGTATTGAGAGGCCGTGTTCGAGGCCTCGATTAACCTAGAAGCCATTACCTTGTATTAACGCCTCATCGCATCAGTTACTTGATCAATTGAATTAATGACACTTTCCTCTAATTGGGTTCTCAGTTCCAAATACTTAGTTAATGGATCATCTCCCGCTTCTATTTCAAAACAGAGACGATGAACTAAAGTCATGCCCATGGTACCCGCTGCTCCCTTCAATTTATGAGCCAACTGTTTAATTTGAGCCGATTGTTTCTCGATACTCGCCGTTTCCAACTGAAGCAAAATCTCAGTAGAACTCACATCAAACAGCCGTATCAGTTCATTAATCTTGATATCGCCAAGAACTTCTCTATCTTCTTCTACGATCGTCAGGTCAACTAACTTATTGTCTGACTCTGTTATCGGTTCCACTTGAGGCAGTATCAGTTTCCGCCCTTCGATTGAAAGTTGTACTAAATCAATCAAGTTCTGCTTATTAATTGGCTTAGGAAGGTAGGCATCAAAACCTGCCCCGAGATACTCTTTAACTTCTTCATTGAACACATGAGCCGAAACTGCCACCATTGGTATCGGGTGCTGTTCAGGTCGTAATTCGGACTCTAAAGACCTTAATTTTGCTAGTAACTCTACCCCATTACAATCTGGCAGGTTGATATCAAGCAATGCCAAATCAAATTCATGTTGTTTAAACAGCGCTTCCGCTTTAGCGCCATTTTCTGCAATAACAACCTGATGTCCGGCATTCGTTAATAGCCCTTCTGCAACCAGACAGTTCACTGGATTATCTTCAACCATGAGCAGCTTGGCTTTCAAATGATTTTGCGTCTCTTTTTTACTTGGCTTACTGATGACTTTATCTGTTCTTTCTAACGGGATAGAAAACCAAAATCGGCTGCCTTTACCAGGCTCAGAGTCAACATCAATAATACCTCGAAGAGCGATAACTATTTTTTTACTGATAGCCAGTCCTAATCCGGTTCCACCAAGTTTTGCATGTTCACTACCAACCTGAGAAAAGGCATCAAACAAGATCCGCTTCTCATCATTGCTAATTCCAATTCCCGTATCACTAATTTCAAAAATAATGTTGCCTTCTATGGTAGGGTCCAGGCTAATATATAGCTCTACATCACCACTAGCAGTAAATTTGATGGCATTGCCGATCAAATTATTTAATACCTGACTTATCCGCGTCGCATCCCCTAACCAATGACCGGAAATATCACTTTCAATATGCTTGTAAAAGCCGAGTCCTTTTTCGATAGCTCGGCTTTCCATAAGTTGAAAAACACCAATGGCAACGTCAGAAAGGCTAAATACATCTTCGCGAATTTCCAACCTACCCGCTTCAATTTTGGAATAATCTAATACGTCATTAAGAATATCCAATAGCGCACTACCACTTCGATTAATGACATCAACATAGTAGTTTTGCTGCGTATTTAAGCTGGTTGATTTCAGCAGGGTTGCTGTTCCAAGCACACCATTCATTGGTGTACGAATTTCATGACTCATTGTCGATAAAAAGGCCGTTTTAGCACGGTTAGCCTGCTCTGCTTCTACTCTGGCTAAAGCATGCTTTTGCACTTCCTGATTTAAGCGTTCATTTGCATTCCTGAGCTGCGTAGTACGTTGCGTTACGGTTTCTTCTAAATGGTCCTTATGCTCTTCTAACTCATTTTTTGCAATAGCTTCACTGCGTGCGACTATCTGAAGTTGCTCCGCAGTATCACGCGCCGTTGCAATCGCACGCCCCATTTCAGCCAACTCGTCTTTACCTTTTATATTCAACGCAAAGTCCAGTTGACCACGAGCAACGGAACGTATGGCGTCTGAGTATTCGTGAAGTTTTTTAATAACGGACAAATAAACTACATTCCATAATATAAAACTTACAGCGATTAAACCCAGCAAAGAGAGTCCCACCAATGACCATTTTGCGTATATGAGCGTCTGATTAACGTCCTCGACTGCAGCTGCTGTTGCAGAATTAGATTCATCAACTAATAAACTGACCGTTGTGTTCAATTCAGAAAACTGAGTCAGGCTCAATCTCTTTAAAATCTCAACAGATTCAGCATTCTTATAGCGCTGTAAGATAAGTTCAAAAACTTGGCGTCTAACCTCCAGTTTTTGTAATAAGTCTTTCATCTGTTCTGACCGAGTGGGGTCTTCAACCGACAACGTTCTGCGTTTCATTATTTGTAAGTTGGAGTTAAATTCAGAACCAAGCAGCTGAATGCGTTCAAAATCAGTTACAGTCTTAGATTCTTCTATTTGATTAAGCATTCGAAATGCGAGTAAATGTAATTCATGGAGACGTTCTGCCAAGTCCAAATCCACTTCAATTAAATTATCTAATGCAATATAAACCTGCTCTTTGTTTGCCTTATCTACCAAATCGTAAATATGAGTAACGTTTGCAACGGTAATTGTACTGGTATTTAATACCTGTGTTCGGGTCAAACTTTCCAACTCATCACCCAACAAGCGCATTTCATCAACTTGCCCTGATATCTCTTCAGCGAGGTACAACTTCCGTTCTACAGCTACACCTAGTTCAGCTATGGTATCAATGACGTTTTGAACTGTTATTTCTAATCTATCTAATACTCGAATATCAAACGGCTTGTCGCCTAATTGTTTAATATTATTTAATAGCATTCCCAGCTCTTCTACCATTTTCTGGCCAGCCTGTTGCCGGCCTAATTCGGTCTTAGCGTCGGCCAAAATACGGACTGATGATAGGATACGAGCGCTATGTTCCGATACTTCTCGCGCCTGAATCATAGCGGGCATAGCGGTATCTACAACTTTTCTTTCCGTCTGCGCGACAAAAGAAAAACCGGATGTGCCTATAGCGACAGCTAGAATTAACAGCCCTGCCATAGAAGCGAATGATAAGAGAAGCTTTCTGCCTATACTGGCTGATGCCAACAACATAATGAAACCTTGAAATGAATACTTCTTAACTTTAACTGAATAGGATATATTTTATCTAGTGATTCGCAATAGCCTATAAGCAGATGTTATACCTAAAACATGTAACTTTTATATTACCCATCTTCATCTCCATATTTGTGGTTTTTCCTAATCAGGCCATTGCTTCGCAAAAAGTTTGCGCCATCTACCCACACCTGAAAGATTCATACTGGATTTCAGTTAACTATGGCATGGTAAAAGAAGCTGAAGAACAGGGTTTACATTTGAAGGTGTATGAATCAGGCGGCTATCCAAATATCAACAAACAAAAACAGCAACTAATAGACTGTCGGTTATGGGGCGCTGATGCCATTATTTTAGGGACTGTATCTCCAGACGCCTACCTGAACAAATTGCCAGAGTTGGTTGGGAATATTCCATTATTCTCTACCGTAAATAATTTGATTATCGGCGAGGCTGATCGCGAAAACTTTGCGGGTCAAGTCGGTGTTGATTGGTATTGGATGGGATACTACGCAGGCGAATATTTAGCAAAAAAACACCCGACAAATTCAGGCACTGTCAGAGTCGCTTGGCTTCCGGGTCCAAAGACCAGCGGAGGCACCAAACCGTCGACCCAAGGCTTTTACGATGCCATCGAAAACTCGGATGTGGTGATTATGCGTACATTTTGGGCGGATAACGATAAGGAACTACAGAGAAACTTAATCCAAGAAGTTTTTGAAGTCCCTAACATTGATTACATTGTCGGTAGTGCCGTTGCGATCGAGGCTGCCATAAGTGAAACTCGTGTTTCTCTTAAGAATCGTGACATTGGATTGATTTCTACCTATTTAAGCCACGGTGTTTATCGTGGTATTTTACGAAATAAAGTACTATTTGCGCCAACAGATAAAATGGCTTTGCAAGGAAAGCTTTCAATACAACAAGCCAGTAGTTATTTACAAGGTAATAGCTATAACAAACAGTTGTCGCCAATAATTGAACCATTAACTCCAGACTCATTAGATAGAACCATCATAGAACAATCGTTGTCTCCCTCTAACTTCAGGCCTATTTTTAGTGTTGGTACTGAATAAAAAGAAAGTTGGCTGGGTATAAGTGTGTTGTTCCAGATAGATAAGATTTATAAATAAACGGATTACATAATGAAAATAACCACCAGAACCATTCCTGCTCACAAACATATTGCTTTAGTTGCTCACGATCACTACAAACCTGAACTTTTACGTTGGGTTGTAGAAAATAAAGAAAAACTACAAAAGCACTTCCTGTATGCCACAGGAACAACTGGTTCAATGCTGAGCAAAGAGACAGGGCTAGCCATTAAAAGTATGATCAGTGGCCCTATGGGGGGAGATCAACAAATTGGCGCACTTATTGCGGAAGGTAAAATCGATATGATGATCTTCTTCTGGGATCCATTAAATGCAGTTCCTCATGACCCAGACGTAAAAGCTCTATTACGCATTGCAAGCGTATGGAACATTCCAATCGCAACCAATCGTTCATCAGCAAAGTTCTTATTTGAGTCCAAACTACTTGAAGACGAAGTGGTCATTGAAATTCCAGATTACGCTTCCTACTTAGCAGACCGAACATAACATCGCTTTTGCCTTGAGTTAATTTTTCATTATCTTAAAGTAAAAACTAAACGAAAAAAAACCAGCATATTCTATATGCTGGTTTTTTTATAAAGCCTATGGCTACGCATACTGTTTTACTAAATGATTCCAAGAATCTCGTTGTTGATAAAACCGAATCTTGATCTGCTCATATTCCGTTCTTACTAAAGAGTGCTCATAACGTTTCACAATCGTTTCTTTTTTACCTTCTATGAGTTTCTTCTTAAATTCATAATAATCACTCATGGTTGCAACCAATAAATCAAATTCTTCTTGAAGACGAGAAGCCAACTGCTGCCTATTTGGCATTGATTCCACATTTATCGTCGCTTTACTTAGTAATGCTAACGCTTTAGCTTTTTCAATTCGTATTTTAGGTGTCACTCGTAGTGATTTTGCGAGACCTAACCAAGCACAACATTTAATCAACCATTTGGTTGGATCATACTGCCACCAACGGATCCCGTTTCGGTAATCACTTTCAAAGATATGATGAAAATTATGGTACCCCTCACCAAAGGTAAAAAAGGCAAGCAAGCCGTTATCACGGGCGGTATTTTTAGTGGTATATGGTTGCGAGCCCCAAATATGAGCTAACGAGTTAATGAAGAACGTAGAATGGTGGCTTAAAAACAACCGCAATGCGCCCACAATTAGCAACATGCCAACAATATCACCGTAAATAACACCCAGTAAAAGTGCTATACCAACATTGGTGATTAATGCCAAAGCAAGATAATGTTTGTGCTGCCACATAACTATCTTATCTTTCTGAAGATCCCGACAATTGCTGTAATCTGAGTATGTGTCTTCCGTGTAGTTTCTCAACATCCAGCCTATATGGGAATACCAGAAACCACGTTTCGCTGAATAAGGGTCTTTATCATTATTATCGACAAACTTATGATGAGGACGATGATCTGACGACCAGTGGAGCACACTATTTTGCAAAGCAAAAGCGCCACCAATAGCGTAGACAAAACGTAGTGAACTGTGTGCCTGATAAGCTTTATGCGCCCATAACCGATGATAACCAGCAGTAATGGACAGATTACAGAAGCTAAAAGTGATTATAAACCACAACGCATGCTCCCAGCCATAACCATAATAATAGCCATAAACTGGTGCAGCTATCAGTGCTAGCACGCCACTAAATAGGAACACAAAAACATTAAGCCAAATTAATGGTGGTTTATTACTCGATTTCATTTTACTTGCCCATTGGGTGAACACCTGTACGCCAGAATATCAGCGTACAGGTGTTCGCTCAATAAATAATGAAGATAAATGAGTTTTAGCTCACTTTTCTTTGAACAAGGCTTTGATTATCTAACATTCTACGATGCGGCGTCATTACAACGATTCAATAGAGCGAATCCGTATGCTAAAACGGCTCAACGCTTTTGCACTATGGCGTAATCTTCATTAATTAATTCCTGAACGAAACAAGACGGCGAGTTGCCATGAACGACCCAAACCTTTTCTTTTGCTCGGGTTAGTGCAACATAAAAAAGCCGTCTTTCTTCTGCAAATGGATAACATTCAGACGACCCCGTCAGAACGGCGTCTAAATGCGGCTGACGCTCCACTGAAGGAAATTGCCCTTCATCAACCCCAACAATAAACACATAGTCAGACTCCGTGCCTTTACTCCCATGGCAGGTCATATAAGACAGTTCTAACTTAGGAAAACGTTTCTTCCAATCAGTAAACAGCGTCGGTTTATGGTAGTGATTTCGGCCCAATATCAATACAGATACTTGTTTTTCTTGCTTTTGATTTAATTCATCCAGCGTCTTTTCCATACGCACCATTGGAAGAACATAGACGGCTTTCTGTTTTTGCGCTTTGTAACTTTCGATCTCTTTTTCTATCTGATTTGGATTTTTCTGAATAAATTGATTTGCCACTTCTGCAATCATTGAGTTGAATCGATAACTGGTATCCAGAAAGTGAATCGTCGAACTTGGAAATCGCTCCGCAAATCCAATGGTTAAATCGACATCAGAGCCAGCGAATTGATAGATAGACTGCCAATCATCACCTACAGCAAACAAAGACGCCTGCGTTTTGGCATTTTTGCCAGCAGATAAACTTTCAAGTAAGGCTAACCTGTCAGGAGAAATATCTTGGTACTCATCAACCATAACATAACGCCAACTTGATGAAAATTTACCCGATTTAACATATGCTGTAGCCTTAGTTATCATGGTATAAAAATCAATATGCCCTTGTTCTTTGAGCATTTTTTGCCATGCTTGATAACAGGGCCATACCAGAGCTAGTTCACTATTTATGCGTGTATAATCTGAGTGTTCAATTAAATTTTGCTGCAACTCTCTCTTCGTCAAATGACACATGCACAACTGATCCAGCTGCTTCATTATCCAGGCTATTAATTTAGGGTTTTCTATCTGGCCTATTAACTCTTCATCCCCCTTAAGGTAAGCAATAGGCCAATTTGAAAGGTGTTTTTGCCAACGCTTATAATTAGTCGTATTTTCCCAGTGTGCCTTTAACCATTCACTGCACCACGATTTTCTTAATTTGTCATCCGTAGCCAGCGGTGAGACTATAATGTCATCTGACTCAACACTTTTGAGTATTTGAAGACCTAATTGATGAAAAGTGCATACGGTGGCTTTTTCGGCAGATATACCAATTTTATCGTTCAAACGGTTTTGCATTTCTCTGGCAGCATCGCGTCCAAAAGCCAATAACAACAATTCATCCGCTTGAGCTAGCCGACTCTGTAGTAAATAAGAGACACGTGATGTCAATACACTTGTTTTTCCTGTTCCTGCACCTGCAAGGACCAAGTTGTAATCATTATTTAATAATGCAGCTTGCTGTTGAGACAGATTTAAAGGAGACGATTCAATTTGACTAAATAGAGCAGTCCAGTTTTGACGTTCCTGTTCCAACCAATGATCATTTCTTTCGTCAACAAGTAGATCCGTTTTTTCCAACCACATTGAAACAGCAGTCATCGCTTGAGGCATCTTTTGTTTTGCCTCTTCAAGTGACATATTTAACGTCTCAAGCTGTTGGGAAACCACTTCTTTCCATGCTAGTAAGCTTGAATCGGCTAAATACTCTGGCTTTTTGATAAGCAACTCTAGTTCAGCGACCCAAATTGGCAAGTATTTGTTCAGTTGAATACACTGCTCTTCATACCAAGTTTGATATTTTTTCAGAGCACTACGTGCAAAGCTCTTACATTGATACCAAGGAAGTCCCTGAACGTGCCATGCAATAGCTTTTCCATCAGTCGAATGTGAATAAAACGTAATCGATCCCCAAAGGAGACCACGCTCAACGGTCAACTTGCCATTCCAGACAGAAAATGGGATACGCTCTTCACTAACTGAAGAGGAAATGAAAAGCCTGTCAGAGCCCAAGTTTATTTGTCTATATTCATCTTGTAAAAAAAACTGAGCAGAATTAGTTGCTTTTAACTCTATGGTTTCCATTTTCATTTCTGTATTTTTTGCATTTCATCGGATAGTTCTTTTGAACTATAAACTTAGACTACTTATTATACTCAAGTAACTTCAAGGTGCTAGTTTCAACCAACGAAGATGGGTTTATAGATTTATAATTGACGCATCGTATAGTACTGAATGACTAACGCGGACTGAAAAATCATCATGTATCACTTCTCAATGTAATATGAGCATAATTTTTCATCGGACAAAATGCTGTTTATATCACTTCATTATATTTATTGTAAATCGAACGTAGATTTCCTTACGAATTTCACCCCTATTCACGCTATAATTTGAACAACTATTTCCTTTAGAATCAATTAGACCGAACCAGTGCAGATTACCTTCAACTTTCGTCATTTTTGGGCAAATTCAGCCATTAACTATAGTACGCTGATATTATTCGCACTATTAGGCGTCACCACTCCAGCTTGGGTATTACAAGATTTTAAAATTATCACACCACTTATATTAGGTGTAATTGCTGCTGCATTAACCGAATCGGACGACAATTTTAAAGGCCGGATAAAAGCTCAAGTTTTAGCACTCATCTGCTTTGCAATTGCCACATTCTCCATCGAAGTTCTTTTTAATAAACCATTATTCTTCGCTTTGGGTCTGTTTTGTTCTACGGTTTCATTCGTCATGCTTGGTGCTATTGGCCCCAGATACGCTAAAATTGCTTTCGGCTCGTTACTCATCGCCATCTATACCATGCTAGGAGCGCATCAGAGCACCAACTTATGGTATCAACCTATCTTATTACTCAGCGGATGCGCTTGGTATTTTATTTTATCTATTGCTTGGTACTCAATGAAGCCAATGCAACCTGTCCAACAGAGTCTCTCTGTTGTATTTAAAGAGTTATCTCTTTATTTCGATGCTAAGCGAGCACTTTTCCATCCAGTTTCAGGCCTTATACCTCAACCACATAGAATTAATGAAGCCAGGCTCAATGCAAATACGGTTAGCGCGCTTAATCAGTGCAAGGCAACATTTCTTGCTCGCTCTAAACGTGGTCAGGTCGACGGACCAAGTGATCGGTTTTTAAAGATCTACTTTTTAGCTCAGGACATTCATGAAAGAATCAGTTCCAGCCATTACCGCTATCAGGATCTTGGCGAATCTTTTAAGCATTCCGACATTATGTTTCGTTTTAAATATCTACTCGAAACGCAATCTCAGTCATGCCGCGACATCGCTAGATCAATAAAATTAGGCACCAGCTACGAACATAATCCATTGTCAAAGCGGGCATTAAATGAACTTAGTAGTTCTATCCATTATATAGAGCAATCATCGCTCCCTGAATGGCAAGCATTAGTGCCTCAGCTAAAATACCTGTTTAATAATCTTGCTACGGTTGAAGAACAATTATCAAACGTCAATAACCCAGACGCCTTGTCTGAAAATGATGACGATATATTGCAAGATAATGAAGTTCATACGATCACAGCAATGTGGCAAAGAGTTAAAGTTAATCTTACCCCCTCATCGCTACTGTTCCGGCATGCTATTAGGCTCTCAGTCGCACTTACCATTGGTTACGGCATCATTCAGCTTTTCGACATAGAGCGGGGTTATTGGATATTATTGACGACTTTGTTTGTATGTCAGCCCAATTACAGTGCGACAAAACAAAAGCTGACCTCTCGCGTAATTGGTACCATCGGTGGACTTTTAGCCGGCGTTTTACTTCTGTTTATATTCCCATCATCTACAAGCCAACTATTTCTCATTATAGTTTCTGGTGTCGCATTTTTTGCCTTCAGGGTGAACAACTATAGTTACGCGACCGCATTCATAACGGTGCTTGTGTTGCTATGTTTTAACCAGTTAGGTGAAGGATACGCTGTAGTAATACCGAGGCTTACTGATACTGTAATTGGCTGTTTTTTAGCGGTATTGGCCGTGACCTTTATCCTGCCCGACTGGCAATCTAAACGCCTGCACAAAGTTATGGCTGACTCTGTCACCTCCAATAAACACTATCTGGCGCTCATAATTGGCCAGTATAGAATAGGCAAAAAAAATGACCTTCAATATCGTATTTCCCGTAGAAATTCGCACAATCAAGGCGCTCTTTTAAGCTCTGCAATTAACAATATGCTTATGGAACCAGGCCGTTATCAAGCCGCAACCGATGCGAGCTTTCGATTTTTGACCTTAAATCACGCAATGCTTAGTTATATTTCTGCGTTAGGAGCCCACAGGACTCGCATTGATAACGGCGTTACTCACCAGTTAATACTTGATGCCCACAGAGAAATACATATTCATTTAGATGCGTTAAGTCAACAACTCAACAACGATTGTCAGTCTCGTTTTGATACGCTTGATAGCAGCTTAATCGAGACACGATTTATACAATGGCAAGAGAGCGAAGATGACTCTGCAAGAATGGTTCTGCAACAATTACACTTAATATACCAAATGCTTCCAGAATTGCATGAGTTGGCTAATGCGCTAGCAGTTAAAACATCTAATACCGCTAAAATAAACAATTAATGATTTTACCTTTGAGTTTAGTGTGTAGAATTTGAACATCTAGTACAAAGGGATTATCCTTATAGAAGTAATTCTTATCCCAATCCGTGCTTAATGAGGATATTGGTATGCCTGTTTCATCCATACAGTCTGGTTATCAAGTGTTGCAGCAGTCGCAATCAATGGCTGATGAGGCAGCAAACGAGATTGCGGATATAACAAAATCTAGTGGGTTAGAATTTAATAATGTAGAAATAGAACAAAAACAAGATCAAGAGCTTAATCTTGATAAACCTAAGCCTTCTTATGAAGAAGCTTTAACCAAGCTCAATCAGTCCAACACATACTCTCAAGCTGGGACCAGCGTCGTTCAGCGTTCTAATGACATTATCGGAACTATTCTAGATACTCATATCTAAGCCACACCACTTTTCATCATGCATATCTATTTATTCAGACTATTTCATACAATTCCAAATCAAAATGAGCTAATCTATAACGTCAATCAGCGTTCACTCAATATAACTGCCTGATTTGAATCAAACATACAGCTCGTTGATAGTAAGGGAGATACAACAATTCGATGACAGCGAATATAAACGACATGAATAAGATAAAAGATTACCTCGAGTTTGGTATGAAATTATCTGTAACTATCAAGTTTGGTCCTAGAGATGAGTATACGTTTCAGTCAAATTTGGTAGGTATGAAAGACAATCAATTTCTATTAATTGATATGAACCAGAAAACCATTGAAGATCTGATCACCAAAAAGGTCAATAACATCGGTGTTGTCGTTCGCGGTATAACTAACACAGAGCTTGGCGACATTATCGCTTTCAAATCACAAATCATCACTCTCGTTTCAAGACCGACATGGTTGATGTTTATCAAATTACCCTACAAGTTTGAAACCAAACCTATACGAGCAAACAAACGATTTAAATTATCACTGCCTATTACTGTTTTACACGATGAACAAGAATATAGCGCAGTTTTGCAAGACTTTTCATCGTCGGGTTGTGGCGTCTTCTTTGAGCAGGCAGTTGAACTAGAAAAAGATATGCATGTCACCATTAAACCTCAACTAGAACATTTCCCGAAACAATCCCCCGATTGTCATATTGTTAATATTCGAAAACTGAATGATGGCCAGTTTATCGGTATAAAATATGATAAGGAAATCGAACTAGTCGATAACTTAAAGTTTGAAATACTTGAACATAGCATGCTCAACCGAAATTAATTTGTCATACGATGAACTTTTTTTTATAAAACTCCAATGCCTCAAATAAAGATGCCTCTTTAATCGGTTTAACAATGACATAGTTTGCCCCTGCATCTAAAAACGCCCTTTTGGTAGACTCAAGGCCGTCTGCCGTACAAGCAAATATCGGTGTAGACAGTTTTAATTGATCTCTTATAATTGAAGTTACTTCAATACCACCTAGGTTTGGCATTTGGTTATCCATTAATATCAGGTTATATTGCACGTTATTTAATCTTTCAATAGCGGCTAACCCATCTATCACCCAGTCAACTTTCATTCCATACTTTTCACAAAAGGCCTTGGCTATAAATGCATTGGTTTTGTTATCTTCCACAAGCAATACTGAAATATCGCGGTCAAAAAAGCTCCCCCCCTGATTAATCATAGGCTCAGGTAGAATAACTTGTCTATTATCGATGACCTCGACACGAAAAGTTAATGTGATTGTAGTACCTGTTTTCTCTTGACTATCAATTTGAATATCTCCCTCCAGCATTTCAACCAAGTGTTGAACGATAGTTAATCCAAGCCCACTACCTCCATAATTTCGGGTAATTGTACTTTCAGATTGTACAAATGGTTCAAAAATAGATTTTAGATTGGCTTGTGAAATACCAACACCAGTGTCTTTCACTACAATCGTTAATAAGTGGTTTAATTCATCAAGTTTAGACAGAGAGAACCGGGTTGTAATTGCCCCTACATGCGTAAACTTCACCGAATTACTCAGCAAATTAAACATAATTTGATTAAGTCGAACTTGGTCTGTTTTAAGCCTAATATCATTATCTATATTATTTTCCACTATTAGCTTAATATGTTTCTCTTTACAAAGTGGAGAGTAAATATTCTCGATTGAATTAACTACATTCGAAAATAAAAACTCTTTTTTTACGATACTGAGTTTACCTTGTTCTATTTTGGAAAAATCTAAAATATCATTTAATACCATCAACAAATGCTCGCCGCTCTGACAAAGAACGTCTATTTTTTCAATTTGGTTAATATCTGAAGACGACTTCTTAAGCAGTTGAGAAATTCCAAGTATACCATTTAGAGGGGTTCGGATTTCATGACTCATTCTCGCCATAAAATCAGCCCTCACCAAAGCCGACTTTTCTGCCTCCACTCGTGCAATATTACTCTGTCTCTCAGCTTCAATGAGAGTCGTGATGTCAAGGCCCTGCCCAATAATTGAATGTATTCCATTTTCTAATAGAATCGGTGATAAATTCCAGCGAAAAACTGTCTCGGAAATAGGGACATTTACCCCAGTAAGTACCGCCCCAGTTGTCACCATATTAATATGGTTAAGAATCCTTTGTTGGAAGCTCTGAAAGACACTCTCCATATGAATTCCATTCTTCTGAAATGCTTTCTCTGCAGCAGGATTCATACGTAAAATTTTTCCGTTCCCTGCCCAAACGATTATAGGAGACAACGCAAAATTAAATAAGTCTTGAAACAGTTGCTCTTTTTCAATCAGTTCGTCAAAAGTATGTTCAAGTGTATGCCCAATATGATCAAACTCCTTAACTATCGAACCTTTAAATGGCAACACCTTACGTTGATGCCTTGCAACTTGTGTATAGGCCACTAATGCAGCAAGCTCACCTGTTAGTTTTTTCTGTATTAGAAGACGAGCAAGAAGAGCCGTTGCAATAATACAAATCGCAGAAAAAATCAGTCCAATTTTATAATTATTTTCCAAAGACAAAATGCTTTGATTATCTTGCAAGGTATACACACTTATCGGTGTGTCTACGCCGTTAATCTTTAAATTAAGTTTGTTATACAAGAAATCACTATGTTCATCGACTAATAAGGAGGATTGTCTCTCCATTCGTGCTAACAAATCGTCGGTCAGCTTAATTGTCGAGGCAATTGGTTTACCTTCAGCTAATAAGACAATTTCTTCCGCGTGACTAATGCTTTTTAAGTTCTCAACCATGGGAAAGTTATTATCTAATACCACGACAATATATAGCTTTCCTATCACTTCACCATTATAAGCTTTAATAATGGGCATTCGTCTGATAAGTATATGCTTTTGAACCGCAGTGGTGTCCAATGCGGTATAATGCCAATTTCCGTTATAAGCAACTTTAGATGTCATGCTGTATAACTGTTGTTGGTCAACGCCAAAAAATGGAGCATTACCATCTTCCCAAAAAATCACATTATTCTTAATGATAAATCTAAAATCTGGCGTATTTTTAAGATCTGCTTTTTCTACAGAGAAAAAGTAATCATCAATTTGAGTCTTATCCCCTCTCTCAATAAACTCTTGTAGCGTTACGCTTTTTACTTGGCTGTTTTGATGTGTCTGCATGATGCCGAGTTTATAATCCAACAAATTTTGCAGTAACGTAGAAGTTTGAGTTAGATTTCGTTCAATTTCTTGTTTAATTGCTGTCGCGCTATATTGATAGCTAAAACCCAATAACAAAATAACCAATACAGAAAAAACTAAAAAAATTAGGCGAACCGTTAAGCTCGCCATTGATCTTGGTTTGGTACGGTCTGTTGTAAAAATCATCTATCTGAGTACCTAAATGCTCTTTTCTTAAGGATTTCGACTTTCTGTGAACTGTCTTTATCTGAGATAATTTCAAAACTTCCCGAATAGACAGTGGGTACTTTTTTTCCTTCCAAATCCCACTTTATCGCTTCAGCCATAGCAACACCGGTATCGTCATTCATGCGCATAACGGTCACATTCAGGCCTCCATCCTTAATAGATTTCAGCTCTGCTGAACCTCCACCCCAGCCATTGACCAATATGTTTTTTCTGCCCGACTCTTGTACAGCTTGAACTGCCCCAAGTGCCACATCGGTTGAACAGGCATAAATCAAATCCAAATCCGAATACCTTACTAAGGCGAGTTTTGTCGCTTTATAACTACTCTCTTTTGTCGCCTTCGTATAAAAAGAAGATTGCAATTGATAATCGGATAAATCGCTCATCGCATGAATAAAGGTATCGCCCCGAGCATCACTGATATAACCCTGAGAAAAGTACATCACAGAATACTTAGCTCTTTCCGGTAACACCTTTTTAAAATAGTCTGCCAACGCTAGGCTTCCGAGTAAATGATCAAACCCTACATAAAAAAATGGCTGCTTGTATTCCCACGCTTTCACGGGTGTTGTTATATTTTGAAGTATTAATTTTGTATTCGAGCGATGCAGTACATGCTCAATAAATTTTCGATGCCTTCCAGTATCCAAAGTAAATATCAAATAATCCGTATTATTATTTAACGCTTCATTCAGTGATAAATTTTGTTGGCGGGCATCCTCATTCGGCCGAGTAAAGACCTGCTCTAGCGTATATCTAATTTTCAATTCATTTAAACGTGCTTCAAACGCTTTTATATTTCGTCGCCAGTAATCAGATTCTTGTTCTCCAGGATAAACTACCGAAATTTTAATCGGTTCTACTTGTGTGGTGGTAATGGGTATTGGAAAATGGTTGATGGCAGTACCTAAACTTTCGGTCAAGGTTTTCTGTTCGGGGTGTTCTTGCAAATATTCTGGATAAGTCCAAAAGCCACTCAAATTTTGCATAGCCATACTAACCGGGGAAATAAAACAAATCACTAACAACACCATTGCAGCGATAATTTTCATTGCGATTCACCTCTTTCTAAAAACAACACACCCAAAAGGCCGACTACTCACATGAAGGTAGAACTTCTCAGTAAGCGAAACTGAAACAAGCTTCGTAAGCTAACATGAATATATAATAGTATGTGATATGTGTGATAAATAACAATTCATTCATAAAAAAACCGCCATATTGCACTATGACGGTTTAATTATTTAACGTAGATCAATCGATTAAAAGGTGAATGCCAGATTTGCAGAGCCACCAAACTCATTTTCATCCACGTAAGAACCCGCAATGTCAAAGCTAACAACATCAAATGGACTAACCCCAATACCCGCTGTAATGGTATTGTCTATTGTGTCTTTCGTGTCTATCTGATAACCGGCTCTAACCTGCAACCAATCCCACGCATTTCCCTCAACGCCAAAGCGTACAAACTGAGTATCGTCATCGATGTTATTGTATCGAGTCTGCGCAGTCAGATCTGCATCTACCGCTAACGTTACGAATTGACTAGTGTAAGCAGCAGCGACTGTGGCTTGAGGTGTTAACTCATATTTAATAGCAGAATTTTGGGTTTTAATATCTTTTTTAAACAGATCTCTTATTGCCATGCCAACCTGCCAATTGTCTTTGTACCACACTGCACCAATATCGAGATTAAAGGTATTCTTTTTCTTCTCACTTTGGTCGTAATCAGACAGGTCAAAATCTTCAACGGTTGCTGAATCGTAATAGGTCTTTAGCTGTTGGTATTTTGGTGATATGCCCAACGATACCATCTGTCCTTGAATTTGAAGCTGTTTAGCGAAAGAAACACCAAATTCGGTATAACCGAATGCCGCAAGTTCTATCTTAGAGCTATTATAACGATCTTCTGTATCCGTAATCGCATTGCCTGTATCAACATAAGAGGAAATTTGTGTCAGACCAATCACCTCCACGTAGCCCTGAGTGAATATATTTACTGCCACATATTGATTTGGAATAGCTACGGCTAATCCGCCGTTCGCCGTAACCGTCAAAGGTTTATTGCCTTGTAGTTCGTCAAGATGGTCATTCAATTGAGTGATAATGGAAGCGTCAGGAATCGGCTGGTCTTCAAAGGCTTCAATGGTATCCTGAAGGTCATCAGCTTCTTTGAGCGTTTCATCGGTATCTTTAACTGTCACCCCGAGAGCTGGTAGCAACAATCCGACGTCATCGCTATCTCGATAATTGGCCGTTAAGGCTGGATTATAAAAAGGAGCCACAAGATAGTCAGCCGATGCAACACCGGTGTTTCCCATCCCGTTCCCCCGGCTATCTGCTACATGAGTTGCAGAAATAGCGTATCCAGAAGTAAAAGCGATACCTATTACCATTAGTGGTGTAATTCTTCCTGACATTGTTATCCCCTATTTATTTAGCCATTTTATAATTTAGAGCTCAATTTCAATGGAAACATTATGATAACAATCACGTGAATGCATTCACATGAATAATATCTAGTCTAAATGATATTTTGTGATTTGTGCCAAATCAATACGACTATTATCTGCAACTAATCGCTCTTTTTTATCTTTAGAGTATTGTTTGATCTTATATTCCATTTTCAGAGCAAGTGCTTTGTTTTCTAACTCTTGAGACCAAACTAATGCCAACGGCGACTTACCGCGTAGGTATTTGGCTCCTTTTCCTTCGCGATGCATTTTAAGCCGACGTTCCAGATTATTGGTAATGCCACAATACAGCGCTTGATGACGAGTTCGAATTAGATATACCCACCAACTCGAACCCGACTCAGGACTTTCGTTCATGACTAAAGAAGAGACTCCACTAGTTCACGCAATTCAGCCACTTCAGCTTTTAGCTCACTTAATTCCAGTTCTAGCTGACCTATTTTACCAATCTTTCCGGTATTGCTTTCTTCACGCGTTGCAAATGACGCGCTATCAACATCAACCTTTCCAGAAAACTGATGCATGTAGCGAGATTCTCGCTTTCCAGCTTCTCTCGGTAACTTCACAACCAAAGCGGAGTCAGAATCACCTTCAGCCAGCTTTTCAAGAACGGTTTCTGCTTGTTTAACATCTGAAAACTGGCATAAACGATTAGTTCTGGTTCTTATTTCACCGGGTGTTTGTGCGCCTCGAAGTAACATGCAGCATACAATACCTTTCTCTTGTTCTGTAAACTGCAGGTCGCCAAATTCAGTATTACAGAATCTATGTTGATATTTAGACACACGACTATTAAAGCTACTTTCATCATTAACTAAACGTCTGGATATTAACGCGTCTACCGCATCAAGGACTTCGGCTTCAGAAAGTGTCATTACTGGTTCTCGGTTACTTTTCTGATTGCAGGCATTCGTTAAACTATTTAATGATAATGGGTACTGATCTGGGGTTGTAGCTTCCTTTTCTAATAAACAACCAATGACTCTAGCTTCAACCATGCTTAATTCGATTTTCATACTCATTCCTTTTTATTTTATCTGAGTAACGTTATGCCAGAACTAATGTTCATGCAACATAGGAACACGGATCATTTTGCCATCTTTACTCATCAGCACAATTGATGAGCGATTTAATTCTATTTCAACAATTTCTCGTTGCTTACGCGCAAGCAAATAGGCATCTTTTAGTCGCGTTTTGGCCTTGCCCGGGCACTCATCTTTTGTTTGTTTCATCGTAATAGTCAAGTTACTGTCATTTTCTGTGTGCAGAATAAACTCAAATGCATCCGAGTTCTAACGAATTTATTAATCTATTGACTTTAAGTCTATCACCTATGCATTTGATGTGCTTTAATCTCTGTATCTTATATCTAGTAACGCCTAGATGAACAGTTCAACAAATTTTTTATCTTTATTCACAACAAATTAGGAAACTGCCTATGAACAATGTATTCGAAATCGTCAATCAAGCTCGACGTAAGAACAAATTGAAAAGAGAGCTGCAAGACAATGATAAGAAAGTCAGAGACAATACAAAACGAGTAGAATTGCTCGACAACCTACTCGACTACATCAAACCAGACATGACTCATGATGAAATCATTCTTATTGTGAAAAACATGAAAGCGGATTACGAAGATCGAATTGACGATCACATCATCAAAAGTGCAGAAATATCTAAAGTACGCAGGGACATTAGCCGTCGCATACGGGAACTTACTGAAGAAGACAAACAGTCTCAAGGTAAAAAATAGCATTTTTGATGCCCGCTCCAGCGGGCTTTTTAACCGCTTTGTTTAACATAAAACCCACAAATCAAACTGAGATTACCCAGCTTAGCCTTACCTACAAACCCATTCACACCGACCAAACGCGCTTACCGAACCAACTAAAACTATTCGGTTATATCAACAAGCAAGAGTTAAACGTTTGCGTAATCGCTAACTCTCTATTTATCCATTTATGAGGCTTTCATCACAGAATGTATGCTGATATATTGCATGCAGATTAACACTAAGACCATTCGGGGCATGGAGCATCCTCACTTATCTCAAGACGAGAAGAATTGGTACCGAGACATCGGAATACTAAACAGAGGGCAATACAATGGAATTTAATGTGGTTGAAATAATGGGTTACGCAGCTTCTATCATGGTAGCTATTTCATTAACTATGAAAGATATCGTTAAACTACGTGTACTTAACTTTATCGGCTGTACTTTATTTGTTATTTACGGTGTGATGATTTCTGCTATGCCAGTTGTCGCCACCAATGCATTCATTGCGTGTGTAAACGTATATTTTCTTGCTAAAATGTATCAAGAAAAGAAATCAGAACAGATCAATGGTGTAAAGGCTTAATTCACACCTTATATACTGTATAAATTGAAGGCTCTAGTACTCACTAGAGCCTTTAGTTTAAGCACTAGTTACTCATTTGATTGAGAGAAATACCCAATAGCCATTCTAGTTCTTTCTTGCTAACGCTCCCAAACTTATCACCAAGCATTTGATACAGTCGGTCGACCCAACTTTTGGAAAAATTTTCTGCCTTTTCGCCTGAAATAACATGGTGAAATAATAACCGCAGAATTGAAATAAAAGCGGGATTGTCTAAAGAACGTATCCAACTGTCTGAAAAAGCCTGTAAATCTTCATCTACATTCAAATGAATCATAAATAAAGCATAGATCCGGTTATCCAGTGCCAACATAAAATCAGTCTTCCTCGGAAAATGATGGCTTATTCCTGTACGCGAAATTCCGGTTTGTTTACTTAATGTCGTATAAGACATTTTGTCATAACCTAACATCAGGAGCTGATCTTCAACGGCGCTCACTATCGTTTGGATGGTAATTTCAGTATCTTTTTTACTACGTTTAGGCATATCAAGGCTCTTCTATTTAATTAAACAAGCACCGATTAACTTATTGCACACTTTTATTATTACCTCTTAACCAACTGGATATTATTAACCATTATTTAAAAATAATTTAATTTACAGAAAAACAATACCAATCACCGAGTCTAAGTAATTTATCAAATTACGTCTGTATAATAATTAGCACTGAATATACATTTCATATTTTATCTGCCAATGGGTTTAGTTAGTACTTTCGGTTAGTTTCATTTTTTTCTGGATAGAATCTATATAGATAGGTAATATACTCAGAACTTAGTAAGAGGATTTGTTATGACCGAAGAAACACAAGTACCTAATGCAGAAAATGAACCATGTGAAGCTTGTGGTTGCAGTGCAGAAGTTGGATTTATCATAAAAGAAGGTGATGAAGTTGCTGAAGTTTCTCTATTTGGAGAATCCAAAGCCGAACTTGAAAGCGAGTTTGAAAAGTACGCGTCGCTAGCGCGATCAGTTAACCAGAAAGTTGAGCTAGAAATCAGTACGTTGACAGACGACTCTAAAGAGCTTCATGCAAGAATCAAGTTTGAAGTAAGTGCTGAAAAGTTAATATTTGAGCTTAAATCCCGTTCTATTGCTCGATAAAAAAAGAGCGAGCGGCAGCTCGCTTTTTTATCACCTACAGCTAAAGATTCAAGTATTCTAAATATCCGCCGATATATAAATACTGTGCCTTATTGTTTTGTACTGTCCTTCTATGACAAAGTTATTAACGCTTATCATTGTTTTATTAAATCTCTCTTCTTCCCAGGCAGAGAGTTTAGATCATTACAAAATTTTGAATCACTTAGACAACTATGGCAACATTTACCTCCGCAACAAACCTTATACATCATTACCAGAAGATTTAATCGTAAAAGGCAATTTAAATATCGCTAAAACATCTATTAAGCAGTTGCCTAAAGGATTAGAAATCGGAGGAAATCTGGATGCATCGAATAGTAATGTAAGTCGTATCTCTGCTGGCACAAAGATAAAAGGATTCGCTAATTTTCTCGGTTCTGAAATCCAGACATGGCCACGTGGTGTTCAGGTTGGAGGTTACCTAAACTTTACCGAAACATTTTTAAGATCACTACCTAATGCTCTTCATGTAAAAGGTGACTTGAGCGTAGCAAGAACACCTTTAGAATCGTTACCTAATGACCTTTATGTTGAAGGAAACCTCTATATTGGTGGCTCAAACATCACAAAATTTCCAGCAAAACTCAGAGTAGATGGCAATATTTTCCTCGGTGGGAATAATATCACGGTCTGGCCAAGTGAATTAAGACTCGGGGGCGTTGTCGCTCGATAGATCTCTTTGGCCGAGGAGTAAACTCCCCGACCAAATATAAGAACAATTTACAAACTTTTTAGGCAGTCGTTCTATTGCTTATTTCTTACTGGGTTCGCATACATATTAACTAAATATGTTTTCTCATCATCTGAAAGTCCATTCAACTTTTCAGTAAACGTTTTTTTAGTTTGTTCTGTTATTTCACTGTCATCAATACCAGCGGCCAACAAGTTTATTGGAAACAGTTTATACGATTGGTGTATCTGTTGATCTATCGCACTTGCCAAGTCATCAGGAGATTCAATGCTCCCGTCAATAACATCCCCAAAACTAACATGTACTCTGCCTTTATCTCCGATAATACCTTTAATAATACTATCGATATCTTCGAATTCGCCTTTTTCATAACTACCAGCAGTGGCTTTCTGACACAGCTCTTTCGCTTTTGCTATATCGCATGGATCGTTTTCATAGGAAATGGCGACGGGTACTATTCTTAATGATTGAATGTACTCAGCAAAACTTAACTTTCGTTTGCGTCCTTCGACATTGAGCATCTTTAAAATTGCAGGATCCGTACGGTCATTCCCATCTTTCGCCCTGCCTTCTTTTTGAGCTATCCAAACCGAATTACCCGTATCCAAAGAATGCTTTATATACGAAGACAACAAACCTAAAGCCTTCATCAGTTCTCTTGGCGCTTTTGCCGATCGTTTCACAATAAAGCTCTTGTTCAGCCTCATCAATTCGCTGACACATTGTTTTTTTAATAGGTTATCACCAATAGCAATCCGAACCGTTTTATGCTGCCCTTGATGTAGCCAATAATTTACCAGCGCTGGGTCCATTGCTATATCTCTATGGTTCGAAATAAACAAGTACGATGTATTAGGGTCCAGCTTTTCTAAGCCTGAGTGAGTTACTCCCTGAGTGGTCTCTTTCAGGTTTTTAGTCAAATATTTTTTAATCTCAACCTGAATATCATAAACACTTTTCAGTTTGGCCCATTTAAACTTAAGGTAAACTTTCAATAGTGGGCTCATTATCGCTTGAAACCAATCTGCATGATTCGAAAAACGATAATTTAGAATCGCATCAATAAACTCTTTGTCATTGATCAATCGTGTAATTGCAGGACCAATTTCTTCATCATTGTATGGTCTAATTTCTTGGTAAACATCTTTATCTGAATTCATATTCTTATACGTCTATTTAAGATCGCGATAATTCTACGCTGACTTTGCACTGCTCGCAGCCTTAGATTAAACATTTCGCATCAGGTCAGACCAGAATAACACAGCAAAATCCAGACGTTTATACACAAATGGCCTTAATTTAGCTCATTATAAGTAAATCAATGCATATTATTTGATACCCAAGCAACCACTAGATGCAAAACTTAGGGCTTAATCAACGAGTTCAGTTCAAGAAAGATAACTAAAGGAATGGCGTTCCCCTTTGCAAGAACAAGTACCTTAGTTCGCCCTTGGCTATACATTCGTATTGGCTTTAGTTTAAAGAAAATGTACTCTATGCGGCATATAGAAAGAGGCTCTCATGAATTATTCAATCGAACACCACATTAAGCGTAACCTTTATTTATCAAGCACCCCTAGAAAAAAGCTCCTCAAGAATACGCTATTGGTTGTTCACCAAGGGACAGTACTAATTAAACTCGGCAAGCATGAATATGCCATTCAAGAGAACAAAGCATTCTGGCTCCCTTCTGAGTGCCTCACATCCATCACTACCTTACCAAACTCACTGGTTTCACAGGTGGACTTTTCTGTCCGATTGACTGATGTGTTTCCTGCACAAGCTGGTTACATCAAACTTTCACCACTATTTACTGCCACTATTTCTAAACTCAGAACGGAGGAACTAAGCAGCAGTTATAAAGCAGTACTTATGCAAGTCCTGCGCGAGGAAAGCCTTCAAGTTAACCCTGTATTGCAGTTAGATAAGTTCAGTAAAATGATTACGGAGTGGAAAGCAAATGACAAAGGAGCAGTAACCGCTGAGTTGCATCTTGTTTTAAGACTCAGGGAAGCAAAGAAGCAATTATTATCCGGAACAAAAAAAGATAAAATTATCTCGACGTCATTTTCTGATTTGGGGACGGATTTTGATAACTTGTGTGAAAGTGTATTTGGCGAACAACTTTAATCAACCAGTAATTAAAAAGGGAATTCCAATTGAACAAGGAAGTCGTTATCAGATTGGTTGTGCCAACGATAGTCAAACCGCATTCTTGGTGACGTTCCATTTTGGTCTCCAAGTCCAACGCTAAATTGAAGACCGTGAGTAATGAGCCACTCATCATAAGCCAAGTCTTTATCAATTTCTGCAAACTCTTTTGGTCGCCATAAGCCTAAACCAACATAGTTACTTTTCAATCGCCCTGTAACTATAGGCTCACCTTCAAGTTTAAATGCCCAGTCAGACCAATAATCAGACTTTTCTTCTTTAGCTTTGTTAAATTCTCGCTGCAACCAAAGACTATTAGCCAAATCATCAACACCAAGCATTTCATATTCACACGTTGGATTAATAGTGTTCTTAAAGTTATCAACAGCGGGGGCAATTGCGGAACTGCAGGCATACGAACTTTGCGCTATAGCAAGTAGCGTCATTGAAAAAACGGCTCTTATTAATACAATCTTCTTCAATTAGGCCACTTCCGTCGATTAGAGTTCGTACAGTTTATGTTCAATAAGATATTTTTCCACCGAGGTAGTTGTCAGTTTGGCAACAGATCTCATTTTTAACCTATTTTCTCGAATATTCGTACTTCTGATCGGCAGTTTTTCTGGACACGCCATCACTGACCAATATTTTAAAATTTCACTCGCTTTAAAGAACCTATCAAATTTAAGTAAATTGTCTGGCCCTATAACAAAAGTAATTTCCGAGTTAGGATAGTCGTTTTGCAACGCTTTCAATACCGCATAAGTTGTCACACTCTCACCGGGGCAGTATATTTTTCGTTCTACTTTAGACAGTTTTATATTCTCAAGTTTGATGTCTTTGATGAATAGTTCAACCATAGTGCAGCGCGTTTCAAAGCTGAGCATTTGTTTACCCCAGGCATGAGAAATACTGGGGACTAACAAAACTTGGTCAAAATGACTTAATGATTCAATCACGTCTTTGTGCCCTAAGCTTGGTGGATTAAATGCGCTACCAAATACGGCGATTTTGCTTGGAATTTGTTCTTCCGATACCATTAGTTCACTATTCACTATTATCTATTCCGATGAATGGGGTATGATTATACCATTATTTTATTTGTAATTTAGTATGGAAAAGGAACCCAAATGGAACAGATGATTCGCGATGAGATGCGCGTAATTCCGTCTATTGATATTCAATATGAGATAGAGCGTCGAGTAACCTTCATTAAAAATAAGTTGATAGAGTCGGGTTGTAAATCTTTAGTATTAGGGATTAGCGGCGGCGTAGATTCAACTACTTGCGGCCGACTGGCTCAACTAGCTGTAGATAGCTTAAACAATGAAACCGCGTCGGAGTCTTATCAATTTATCGCTGTACGTTTACCCTATGGTGAACAAAAAGACGAAGACGAAGCTCAACTAGCCTTGTCTTTCATCAAGCCTTCTCAATCAGTATCCGTCAATATCAAAGCAGGGGTTGATGGGCTCCATTCAGCGACTGGCGTAGCGTTGGAAGCGGCAGGTTTACTTCCAAGTGATCCAGCGAAAGGTGATTTTGTTAAAGGAAACGTAAAAGCAAGAGCTCGAATGGTTGCTCAATATGAAATAGCAGGTTATGTGGGCGCGTTAGTTATCGGTACTGATCACTCGGCTGAAAATATAACTGGCTTCTACACAAAATTTGGCGACGGTGCTTGTGATCTCGCGCCTCTTTTTGGCTTGAGCAAGCGTCAGGTTAGGTTACTGGCAAAAGAACTGGGTGCACCAGCCCTGCTTGTAGAAAAAATACCAACAGCAGATCTAGAAGAATTAGCCCCACAAAAAGCCGATGAAGACGCTTTAAACCTGACCTATGATCAAATTGATGATTTTTTAGAGGGCAAATCAATCTCCGCCGAAGCACTACAGCGCATCATAGCCATATATAAGGCCACTCAACACAAACGTCAGCCTATTCCCACTATATACGACTAAACTTAACTCATTGTTTCAAACTACTCCAAGATGCTTGCTTAATAAGTTTTTATGCATTTTGAAGTAGTTTGTGAGTCGCTCCCACAGCAATAACCATTGGTGTTTATAAACTTGTCTTCAGTTCCGGCGAATCAAATCTACAATGTATTTGATGTTTATTACTAATCATTGATAATCTAGGATCATAGAAGCAATTAACATCGAATATTGAGTAATGTCCAAGAACGCACCGAATCAACTTCACACTCTAAAACAGCTCACACTAGGCACGAAAGTAGAAAACGTACTGTCGGGGCAAAAATTCATCGTGACAGCGAACAACGGCAACCGAGTAACCGCGGTTTCTAGTGTCACGCTCGTTACTGTGAATGATCATGCTCATAAAGAGTGGCATTGCTCAGAACATAACAAGCCACTTAATAAGTTAAACGTTGGTGATGTAATCACCAATCAATACTCATATGTTATTACCAGCACTTCCGACTATATTCTCCACGCAACCCGAAGCGTAGAAATTACCAATCCCAAAGAGTACTTCTTGATTAGTTAAGTTAAGTACTCGGTAACTAGAATCATTAATCCACTACTTCTATATCGGTAGATGGAACACAACAACACGCCAGTATTTTACCTTCGTTGCGTTCAGCAGCAGTTATCGCTGGTACATCAGTATGATCTACTTCGCCAGATTCAAGTGTAACGACACAAGCTCCGCATAAGCCGGCTCTGCAACTATTGGCAATATTTAACCCTGCCCCTTCGGCTTGTTGCAATAATGGCGTTTGATTATCACCAACAAAGATCGCTCCATTAATGCTTATATTTATCTTTTTAAGCGGGTTTTTAATTTCTGATTCTAAAGCAAAATGTTCCTGATGGTAGCTTGAGTCAGGTAAACCTAACGTTATCAAAAGACTTTTCGCTTTTTGCATAAAACCCGCCGGTCCACAAACAAATACCTGACGGTGCGATAGATCAGGAATGTGTTTTAAATGAGACATTGCCAATCGGCCTTTAACTCCATCCCAACTTTCGTGAGCCTGACTCAGAGAAATAATAATCTTTAACCCTGGATATTTGCTATGTAGCTCATCTAACTCTTGTCGCAAAGGAACATCATCCAACGTACTGCATTGATGATAAAAAACAACATCGTCCATACGGTCATTGTCAGACAAATACCTAAGCATTGAAATCATAGGGGTAACGCCGCTTCCAGCAGAAAGTAACAGTA
Organism: Vibrio sp. UBA2441; assembly: GCA_002342685.1. Taxonomy (GTDB): domain Bacteria; phylum Pseudomonadota; class Gammaproteobacteria; order Enterobacterales; family Vibrionaceae; genus Vibrio. The sequence goes on along the minus strand of DDQN01000093.1, from coordinate 25,915 downwards.
ACGGATGCTTATTATCACTGTCTAAATGGAAGCTTCCCTGAGGTGTTTCAGCCCCAAGAACGTCCCCTATTTTTAGATTTTCCAAAAGCCAGTTAGATACTCGTCCACCATCAATTCGTTTTATCGAAATTGCATAACGGCCCATTCTGCTTGGGCTAGATGATAAGGTGTAATAACGTCCTAGCTTTTCACCTTCTACTACAATTTCAATCGGCAAATATTGCCCGGGCATATAAGATGGTAATACACCATGAGTCGGTTCAAACCAGTAGGTAACAAACTCTTTTGCAATTTCTTCTTTCCCAACACAGGTTAACTTCAAGCTTTCACAAGAGTTATCCTGGTAATACTCTTTATCTTTAGTTTCTAGAACTTCTATGGGATCGCCAACTTGAATCATACCTTCATTCAACGCGACTAAATTCTGGCCAAAATACACAGCACCTTTTTCGTTTGCGCGAAATTGAGACAGCGTTTTTAACGGCTCTTTTGAGGTTTTCATATCCCCTTTTGCAGGATCAACTGTGGTAAGAATACAGCGTTCACATGGTTTTCTGATTTCAAATTCTACGCTACCGATTCGAATTCGCTTCCAGCTATCTTCTATAAATGGTTCGCTTCCAGACACCACTACATTAGGACGGAACTGCTCCATTACATGGTGCTCACTGGCGCGCTTATTTAATTCATCAAGAGAAGCCTGGCTAATAACCAAGAGTGGGTAACCATCAGCGAAGCTTACATTATGGCCGAGTTTTTCTCGGTTTCGATTAGATTGCGCTCCGGTATAAACCAGTTCAACGGATTCGCCCAGAATATCGCTGAACCAGCGATTAGCCTCGTCTGTTGTTTCATAGGCTACAAAACGATCATTCCAAACTTGCGTACTTTTTTCTTTCATACTGAAAGATGACACAGTCAGTTTCAGTGGCTCTTTATCTGCATAAGTCAACCATAACCCTTCGGGAAGTAAACTTGCTTCCACCTTAACTAATTGAGGGTAAACCCGCGCAGTCACCATTGCACCATCGGGTTTTGCTATCATAAAACGTCTATCGAAAGTTAACCCTTGTTTCTCAACCATAGAGCTTGAAATCGATAAGCCTTTAATGGACTTAACGGGATAAACATTGATATTTGAAAGTACTGTATTATTTTCCAGTGACATAATTAACCTACTATTTATTATTTTAGCCATTAAGCAAACGTTTTCTTTTTAACTTGTCGCGGTATAAATTAGATGAATCTTGTCCCATTTTCCTTTATCATCCTGTCGCCTGAGCGGAATGATTTTAAAGGAATAACAACGCCGTTTAGGCTCCAATTTTCATGCATAAAAGTGGGAGCTTTCAATGACAACATTATCTATTACCAGACCCGACGACTGGCATGTTCACCTACGCGATGGTGACGTACTAAGCGATACCGTTCGAGATATCAGCCGTTATAATGGTCGGGCAATCATCATGCCCAATACAATCCCACCAACCACTAGCACTGAAATGGCATTGGCTTATTATGAACGCATAATATCACACAATGCTAGCGTTCATTTTGAGCCCTTAATGACACTCTATCTTACTGATAATACAACACCTGATGAGATTCGTAAGGCGAAAGCAAGCGGAAAAGTCGTTGCTGCTAAATTGTACCCAGCTGGGGCAACAACTAATTCTGATTCCGGCGTCACTTCAGTTCAGAACCTATACCCAGTGCTTGAGGCAATGGAAGAAGTTGGTATGTTATTGCTGATTCACGGTGAAGTAACAACTAATGATGTTGATATTTTTGACAGAGAGCAGGTTTTTCTGGACACCATTCTAGCCCCTGTTGTACAACACTTTAGCCGCCTTAAAATTGTCGTTGAACACATTACGACTTCTAATGCAGTAGACTTTGTAAACAAAGCCGGCGATAACGTAGCGGCAACCATTACCGCGCATCATCTTCTTTATAACCGGAACCATATGCTTGTGGGAGGCATTCGACCTCACTTTTACTGCCTGCCTATTTTAAAACGTAATAGTCACCAACGGGCACTAATTGATGCCGCGACAAGCGGTTCCAAAAAGTTTTTTCTGGGCACCGACTCTGCTCCCCATAATAAAGAAAATAAAGAAAATGCCTGCGGCTGTGCTGGTTCATATACTGCACATGCTTCGATAGAATTATATGCTGAAGTGTTTGAACAAGAAGGAAAACTTGAAAACTTAGAGGCCTTTTCTAGTTTTAACGGTCCTGAATTTTACAATTTACCTCGTAACCAAGACCAAATTACCTTAGTTAAAGAAGATTGGCGGGTACCCGAAACAATGCCGTTTGGAAACCAAACTGTCGTTCCAATCAAAGCCAATGAAGTGATGAAGTGGTGCGTTAAATAGAGCCCTTGGGGTGGCAGATTATGCCACCCTAATTTTGTATTGCTCTGGCGTTTCACCTGAATATTTTTTGAACATCGATATAAAAGGACTGGCTTGATGATATCCAAGGGTCAATGCCACCTCCTTAACTGATAGCCCCGCTTTTAATAATGTCATTGAATGAAGATAACGCGATCGAATTCGCCATTCAGTAAAACTCATACCCAGCTCTTGCTGACAATACCTTGCCAGCGTTCTTTCCGTCGTGTGCACAACTACTGCCCACTCTTTCAATGACGTATTGTTTATTGGGTTCTCTTCTAGTGCCGTTAAAATGGGTACCAATAATTTGTGTTTACTCGATGGTAAAAAGTGTTGTTGCTCTTCGCTAATGGCTAGCTGGTCTAACAAAACGTTTGCCAGGCGCTGATCGGGAATAGACGAAGCAACCGTAACGTTCCTTTTGCGAAAATCATCAATAATCGCGGATACTATAGAGGAAACACTAACCAAACAGGTTCGGTCAGGCATAGCACCCAACTTTGAGGGAGCCACATTAAGGGAACAGTAATTCAATGGTCTACGATTATAGCTGTAATGATTAACACCCGCGGGTATCCAAATAGCCAGGTGCGGAGGAGCGACAAAACGGATCCCTTCTGCATTCAATTCTAAGGTACCACCAGTAACAACCTGAAGCTGCCCCCAGTCATGGGCGTGTATTCTCGTTTCAGTGTTCTCTCTAAATGCATCGAAGTTCATAAATACGTCTGAAGGTGGAGAATTCATAGCCAGTGATGGATGGATGAAAGGGGATTTTTTCATGCTGGTCAGCTTCAATATGATGTCCTTTTAGATTAACATGTCGCCAAAAAGACATCCTAACGCTGATGAAAATTAAATACAAATTCTATAGTCGATATTCTCCACGATCACGTTTTCAAGCAATATTAATAGCGCCGAGCGTAAACTCGACATTTTTTATTTATTTGAAAGAATTTTATCGTTACCTTGTTCTTATCTGATACAAATGTACAAAAATGGATAAATACATGACAGATCCTATAAAAATCACCCTTTATCGCTGGGCCGGAAGTTGGGGGCCTTTTAATGTCAAAATACCTTGTGGTGAATGTACATTAACAAAAGATATTCTAGCAGATACATTTGCTAACGAATTGAAAGGTATCCCTATTGAATTAGAGGTAAAAGACTGGTTGTCACATTGGTGGGAGCCACTGAAGCTCGGATCATGGCACGCACCCATCCTTATAGTTGAAGGTAAGGTAGTCAGTCAGGGAGAGGCTTTAAACAGAGGTGTACTTGTTCAGTCAGTGATACAGGAATGGACTAAAAGAGATACTCTCAAGGGCAACATTATATATGGTAAAGCTACCTGCCCTTACTGTGTACAGGCAAAATCACTACTCGATAAAGCCGGCATTGAATATGACTACCATGACGTAGTAAAAGACAGCGCTGCTCTTTATCGAATGATTCCTGAAGTCAAAGCTATCATTGGTGAAAAAACACCTGTCACCGTTCCGCAGATATGGATGAATGATAAATATATTGGCGGAACAAAAGAGTTAGAAAAATGGTTAAAAGAAAATCAGTTCGGCAGTGTTCCCGATAACGTCATAGAACTAGATAACGATGTTGCTGCCAGTTAAATTAGTTGGCTTAACTTATCTCTGACTAAGGTTTTTTATAAGGTAGAAAATATGGGGCAAACTGTATCGTTAGTTCTTGGTAGTGGTGGGGCAAGAGGAATGGCCCACATCGGTGTTATCCATTGGCTTGAAGAGCATGGTTACCAGATAAAATCCATTTCGGGTTGCTCAGCCGGAGCCTTAGTTGGCGGCATTTATGCTGCCGGAAAATTAGATGAATTTACACAATGGGTTACTGCAATCGACCGTGTAGCAATGGCTAGACTGCTTGACCTTTCATGGCAATCTAGCGGCCTTTTTAAAGGCGACAAAATAATTAGCACTCTTGTCGATTTGATTGGTGATATACAGATAGAGCAGCTAGAAATTCCATTTACTGCTGTCGCTGCTAATGTTACTGAAGAAAAAGAAGTATGGTTAAATTCTGGAAGTTTGTTTGAAGCGATACGTGCATCTATCTCGCTACCTCTCTTTTTCACTCCTTTTGAAATTGATGGAGAGCCATTAATTGATGGTGGCGTATTAAATCCAGTTCCAATTGCACCAACATTTGGTGACAAAACAGATCTTACCTTAGCCGTTAATTTAGGTGGCGAATTACTCAAAAAAAATACACCGATTAAAGTAACGCATCACGAGGCCAATGCTACCTTGCAGCACAAGATTTCTAATTACATAGATAAAGTTCAGACGTCAATAATTGGATCAGTAAAAATAAATTTTGAGGCATATGAAATAGCTAATCAAGCCTTTGATGCCATGCAAAGCACCATTGCCCGACAAAAATTAGCGGCTTATCCTCCGGACAAAATTATCGATATCCCACAAAATCTCTGCGGTACATTCGACTTTGACCGAGCAGAAGAAATCATTCAATTTGGTTACAATGCTGCTCAGTCCGCTTTTGAATGAGTAACCTTAATTCAGGCTAATTAACCTTGTACAAGGACAAACAAGGTTAATTACCTCAGTTATCCACTTTTAAAGGAATGTAGGTTTTCATACGTAGAATAACCCATGTTTCAATTAACAAGATAAGTGCGAGCATTGTTCGAGCATGCGTACTATCTAATACTAAGAGAATAGTTAGACTAATCGAAAGCCAGCTAAAGATGAGTATTTTTATTTTCTCCTGGACCGTCAGCCCTCTGTTAGTGTTGATTCTAACGACGGTTTCTCCTAATAAGCTATGATTCTCCAACCAAAACCTAAACTTAGGTGACGACTTTCCAAAACAGTACATGGCCAATAAAATAAATGGAACGGTTGGAAGTAAGGGTAGAAAAACACCTAAAAAACCTAAACCTGTCGCGAGCCAGCCAATACCCAATAACAACCATTTCTTCAAGTGAACCACCTAATCTTTCATTCCTACCTTAAAGCACGCGAATGCTTCGCATTAACAAATGAATTATAACAAACAATGCTAATTTTATTTGGTATATCGAAGCAGTTTTGACCCTGTCGATTAGCTTACGCCGCATGTATTCCTATTTTGCGGACAATAATCTTGAACTATCATCTACGCCAACAAGCAAAATTGTACTTTTATTTATGCTTTCTACTAACCTAACTTTTTTGCTATCAACGATATATAAATCATGCACTAGTTTAGCCAACTCGTCATCGGTATCTAACAAGCTACGATTAGGTGAATCATTGAAGCTTAAAGGGTTAATAAAAAGATAGTTATCTTTCACTTCCCATCGTCCAGAATCAGTGCTGTGAATAAGTAACTTTTCATCATTACTTACACTTAATAACTGGATATCCGATACTCGTACATAAGTATTGTTGGTCAAAAACTTGGTCTTACTATCTACATTAATTTGTTTTATATTTTCGAGATAATTACTATTATTTCGCTGATTTCTCGAACGATAGATATCAAAGCTTGTCTCCCACTTCTTAGACACCAGCAATAATTTTGTATTCGCATCCGAGTTTCGGTAAACGCTATAACCAAACGCTGACAATAGAAAGAACAACGCTATTATTACTTCTTTTATCATGACGAGACCTCTTGGCTACATAAACTAGGTAATTCATCTATATCTGACATAAGCACAATGGTCTTATTAAGCATATAATCACGATTAATTATATTAAGAGTAATGCTCTTCATGGGATTTATGCTCACTATAATTCTTTCTATTTCTTTATGTGGGCCTTGAATAAAATGATAAATACATTGATTGATATATGCACCTCTGCCAACCTCCATACTCTGCCCTGAAACCGCCTGAACTGGAATTTCTTCAATACTTCCAATCAGCTCAAGACCTGAGTCATTACTGATGTAAAGATAATAAAAAGAAAAAACAGGCGTAAATATCAGAATAACAACCTTAAGAATGAACCTCACTTTTTTGGAACTCGCACCAGACGAACTGAAGAAGCTTCGTCTATTCATTGTTTGATGCTTACTGTTCGGTTCGCTTTCTAATAATGGACCTTCCACTTTAGAATTATCATACTCACTATTATCAATAGGTTGGGGCTTTATGGATGTAACGGAAGAAATTAATTGATATCCATGCTTAGGAATTGTTTTTATGAATTTAGGCGATTTTGCAGAGTCATTGAGAACTTTTCTAAGTAAAGAAATCGACTGAATGACGCTGGACTCATCAACATGAAAACCATTACTTTCCCATACTAAGTCGAGCAACTGCTCCTTGCTCGTGGGTTTATCTTTCCTAATTATGAACGTGAGCAACAGATTTGATTCGTTATTCCCTAACCATATGACATCTCCCTCGCTATTATTATCCTCTAACGAACACATCTTAGGGTCAAATATAAACTGGTTGTTTAATAAATACTTAATATCATTATCCATATTTCATTGCCCTTCACTATTTAACATTACTTGTCAAACCTGTTAGTTGTTCAACTAATCAAGTGTAGGTGAATGACAATATAATTATTTATTTATAATTACCTACAGGATTAGTACCGTTTATTATAATTTACCATTTAAACCTCACCATACCATTAGCATATCTAGCAAAATTAGATTTTAGAACAGCAATAATAGAAAGTAACAATTAAAATCAGTTCACTCTCAGCATCCTCTACAGCGCCATAAATTACGACGCAGTTCAAATTAATTTACAATATTTATATAATGCAATCGTGATTTTATATAATCAACACAAGAACTCAGCCGTGATCGTCAACGTGTATGCCATTGTTTTATAAGAGTATAAATACAACAAACAGATAATAAATTGGTACCAGCTTATATTTTACATTATTTCACTAGCACTAAGTCAGATACCAGAATTAAATATAAGGACGAGTGAGCAATATATTTACGAACTATATAAAAGAAATAGTGCGTGACTTGTTGCATTTTATAGTGCCAAAAATGGCAATCACTCTGTATAAAAAATAACAACATATTTTAATCATAGGAAATAAGCAGCATGAAAAAAACTATTTTAGCTCTGGCAATATCAGCAGCAACAATGGCAACTGGCGCAATGGCAAGCGGAGATGGCCAACAAGCGGGCAGCCAGGAAGGTACTACCGTTTATAGTGCTAATGGAAACTCGCTACAAATTGGCGGACGCGCAGAGGCTCGAATGTCCATAATGGAAGGTGAGATTCAGGATAAGTCTCGTGCGCGTTTAGATTTAACTGGCAAAGTTAATATCAGTGACGAACTCTATGGTATCGGCTTCTACGAAATCGAATTCCAATCTAACGAACTAGATGGGATGATTTATGTAGACGGTACGTCAGTGAATGATGCAAGTGAAAAAAATGGTTTCCAAACTGAAAAAGTCTACGCTGGTATTGGTGGTAATTTCGGTGAAGTAACGTATGGCAAGGTAAGTGGCGCACTAGGTATTATTACCGATTTCACTGATATCATGGCCTACCATGGTGGCGAAGCGACTTTTAAACTTTATCCTGGCGATACAGCGGACAACATGCTTGCATACAACGGTCAATTTAATAACGTTGAACTGAAAGCCAGTTACCGCTTTGCCGATCGAATAGAAGGAGATGACGGGTTCGCCAATAATGAAGTCGATGGATACTCTCTATCAGGAACCTACGCAGTTATCGATTCTGGCTTCAAGATGGGGTTAGGCCTAGCGGATCAAGGTGATAATAACCAAGTGATGTTAGCTGCATCTTATGAGCTTGAAAATCTCTACTTTGGCGCACTATACGGTAATGCAGAAGTATCCAATGCTGATGTAACTAGTATAGAACTGGCTGCTGGTTATTCCATGGATAAAACCGTCTTTACTGCGACATATGGCTTAGGAGAAATTGAGGATGAAACCTCTGCTGAAGCATTTGCTATCGACGTAACATATTATTTCCAACCAAACTTCCGTACCTATATGACTTATGAGTCTAACATGATTGAAAACGCAGAAGATGAAATGGCGCTTGGCCTACGCTACGACTTTTAATAACTGCTAAGTTTGATGTTAACTATAAAAAGTCTGCATTTTGCAGGCTTTTTTATTTACACATAATAGGTTGAATTCATTAAAATCATTGTTGTCTTTTTACTGCTCATCATACTGAGCTAACGTTCAAAATTTTCCTTCATCAATCATTATAAAATAGCTATAACTTATAAAGCAGGATATCGCAATGATTGTTACCAACGTATCAGACGAACAATTAACCAAAAAATCCAGAGAACATTGGCTAAGCTATTGGAACCATTTCAATCGAAGTGACTATTGCTATTGTGCCGAAACTAACTGTACTGAAAAGCATCAACATGGCGTTCTTGTGAAACACCGTTCTGCAACGTCTACCCAATTATACGTGGTTCCTTTATGCGAAGAGCATAGCTATGGATATCAGCATCAGCTTGAAATCGATGAGCGCGTAGAGATTGTTCCAGCTGAGTTAAGCTTATAGGTCTTGTTGTAGGGACAAATACTTGGAACAGAGCAATGACCCAACTTGTCATTGCTCTTTTTTTATAGTCAGTAAAAAATAAAGATACCCATTATCAACACTTATAAACCCAAAAACGGGTTACGTAATGAGCTTCAATTTGACAGTTAGTTTAATGACATTGCTACTAAACAATACGCTGAGAAAATTGTAAGACGTCTAGATTATTCATTAGATTTTGGCAGGAGAAATTCTCTTTTATCTTCGCTTTAGTGATCTGCTCTTCATTGAAAGCAGCAATATGCACTATGTCACCTCTGTCTAAAAAATTTTCCTCACCCCATTGAGTATAATTAGGCGCTCCTGTAAATAAAATCAACTCATCAGGAAAACCTAGCCTTTCAAGTTCAGGTAAGATCTTCTCATACATACCTTGGTCTTGTTGATTATTAATTCGGTCGATAATCCAATGTAAAAGTTCATTAAAAAATAGTTTAGTCTCGGAAAAATCAACCAGTGGTGTTGAGAGATAAAATTCACCCGCCCTCTCTACATATGAAACTAGTTTTATTTTGTCGCCGTATTGCGAACTAGAAAATGAAGTTACATCCCACCACTTATCATGCAAGCCCTTAGAGCACCCTCCCCACGCTTTACGCTGACTTATCTTTTCAGAACCTTCGAGTTGTCGAATAGTGAAATCATTGCCAATCGTCATTTGTTTTACTTCAATATTTGATAACCTGTTTTCCTGGTAGCTTAGATCACAACGTAAAATAAATTCTGGTTCTATATCTACATTTGTTCCTTGTACCGGGTATTTAATCTCTCCCCGGTGAGTTAATGTGTCTTCATCCGTATTATGTATGACAAAAATGCCATTCGGTTCATCACTTTCTTCTACTTGTTCAGCAGCACTCAAATGGCCTTTATAGTTACCTATAATGCCTATATGTATCTTATTTTTCATAGTATCCTTTGATAATATCAGTTTTAATTACTATCCGACTTTTAGATAATGATCTAAATTGCAATTATCCGAATTGAGGTTAATTAGATAAGTATATAACTGACTTATTTTAACATTAACTGTTGTTGCATAAATTAAGTTGAGAAAACAACCAAGTCGCCGCTAATAGATCAGCACTTCCACCAGGACTGAGATTTCTTTGTATAAGTTGTTGATCAAACTTATTTACTTCCTTCTCGAAATTAATACTTGTACTTGGACTGCGCATTAAAATATATTTTGCGCATACTTGAACATATGTTAATCCTTCAAGCCCACCGCGATTAACGATGTTGGTATCAGAATTATTCGCCATCAAAACTAGTAATGTCTGCGACAACGCCTGTTCTTCCGACTGGCCATTTTCTATAGCAGCCTGATAAGCGGGTAAGCCGTGATTAAATATGGTTGGATAACCATTTACCGCTTCGCCTCTAATTCCAGTCAGCCCATATTTTTGAAAGATCTTTTCTCCTGCGGTTTCAGGATGCAATCTTGTTCTGTGCAGTTCGTTAACCACTAAAGACGAGCAAGACTCGGTGATCACTGAACGTATATTTTTTGCATTGAAAGGCTTAGATTTTTTGTACAACCAACCTACAGCACCACAGATCAACCCTAAAGTGAAAATCATACCTTTATGAGTATTAATATTATTGGTGGCGTCGAACATCGCTTGTTCTGCTTCAATTCCCACTTTTCTAAGCTTGGGCAACAAATCACTCGCTTGTAGATGATGGTTTTCATAACCGGCTCTAACAAAAGCTTTCATATACGGACGCAACGCATCTGAGCTGGTAATAAAGGTTGAAATATCCATATCGGCGTGTGCTCCTGTTGATACGCAATCAACAAGTCCCGCCTTAGGTGTTAAATGTGCCTCTAACATCATGGCGTGATAAGCGAGATTCCCGGCAAGCTCACAGATGTTAAGCGTTTTTTTACCTGAAGAGGACAGATCATATAACTCACATTCATTCATGAGTAATCGAATTGACTTATTGGCTATCATTTATCATCTCGCTCATTTTCGCTATCAAATCATCCAGCTGGTGTGCCCGGGTTCTTGCGCAGACTTTAGCTTCATTACCGCATACCAAACATTTACGTCTCGGCAATTTCTGGTCATCCCTAGAAATCAATTTTCCATCACCGTCCAGAACGTCGATGTCAAATAGTCGCCCTAATGGATGCCTATTTTCGATGTCTACCATCAGCGCTTTCAGCTGTTTCGCCGTTGCACCTTCCACACAAAGCAACATTTCATAACCACTATTTTCCTCAATGAGCTCTCGCTCGACGGGAGCTAGTGAATGCTCTAGACAGAGGGTATCGATCATCACAATGCCTTGTCGAAATGCCTGTTGAGCAATTTGATTCCGTTTCACCGGCCCTACCATGTTTATGGTAAAGCTTATCAAGGGAAGTGAATGGACTTTCGCCCATTCACGTTGCTTTTGGGCTCTTTCGTCACGACTGTTTAGCAATTGTGTCAACGACACTTTAGGCCCGGAATACAAATTTATTCCTTAATTTGTTTTATTAAATCAATAACCGATCCATCACGGTATCGAATTAATGCAACAGTATTATCCGTATACTCAATAGGGTTTGCTTTACCAGTAAGCATTTCCGCCCTATTTTGCAGCGCTTCAATATCCATGACTTTAATACCAGCACTTTCCAGGCTTTGTTTCACATCAAAGCGCTCGGGATTTACCGCTACACCATGGTCAGTAACAAGGACATCGATTTGCGACCCAACCGTAACCACATTAAGTACCGAATTAACCACGGTAGGAATGCGGCCTCTAACAAGTGGAGCAACAACAATTGTTAGTTTTGCAGAGGCCGCTGTATCACTATGACCACCTGAAGCACCACGGATAACACCATCAGACCCAGTAATCACGTTAACGTTAAAGTCCGTATCGATTTCCAATGCACTTAAAATCACCACATCCAGACGCTCAACAACCGCGCCCTTTGACGAAGGGTTAGCATATTGGTTAGCTGAAATTTCGATATGGTTAGGATTTCTTGCCAATGAGTCCGCTGCATGGGAATCAAACGACTGAACATCAAATAATGTTTTTATCAATCCTTTCTCATGCATATTTACCATGGTTGAGGTAATTCCACCCAGAGCAAAACTCGCGTTAATATTTCCACGTATCATTTTCTCTTCTAGGAAACGAGTCACCGCAAGAGATGCACCGCCAGAGCCTGTTTGCAGAGAAAAACCATCCTGAAAATAACCCGAGTTCTCAATAACATCTGCCGCTTTTCTTGCAATCAATAATTCTCGCGGATTAGTTGTCATTCGGGTCGCGTCACCACCAATTTTGGAAGGGTCCCCTACCTCATCAACCAAAACCACAGCATCAACTTGATCTTGTTCAATGGATGCAGGCATATTCGGAAAACTCACGATTTCATCAGTAAGCAGCACAACATAGCCACCATTTTTCGCGTCAATTTGTGCGTAGCCTAAAGAACCACATCTCGCTTTGCCTTTCGTTCCGTTGGCATTACCAAATTCATCCGCAGTTGATACACCTAAGAACGCAACATCAATATTTAACTCACCACTGTCAACGAGATGTACGCGACCACCATGAGAGTGAATATGTACAGGTTCCTCAAGTAAACCTCGGGAGATCTCTTCAGCAAGTTCACCCCGCAAGCCTGACGTGTATATTTTTGTGACTACACCATTCTTGATGTGTTTAATTAAAGGGGAATGGATATCAGACAAAGAGCTAGATGCCAGAGTAAGATCTTTTAAACCCATTTCAGCAATGATGTCCATCACCATATTTATTATCTTATCTCCCCCTCTAAATGAGTGGTGAAAGGAGATGGTCTGGCCGTTTTCTAGTCTAGAACTTGCTATCGCTTCTTGTAGATTTTGATATAACTTACGGCTGTTAATATTAGTTTTATCCACCGATTGAGGTGTTAACTCCTGTGGCCCTTCATAGGCTTTAAGGTCTTGGTAGTCAGGGTTCGAAATTTCAATATCTCGATTGATTGCGTTTAATTTAGTCATAAGGAAGGTCGCCTACTGCTGTCTTATTCCGGATTCTGCACGTTGAAGCGTCCATCGCGCACGTTCAATAATTGGTGCATCCACCATCTTGCCGTTCAATGAAACTACGCCAGAGCCTTGTGCTTCCGCTTCTTCTGCGGCTTCAATGACTGCATTAGCATGGTCAACTTCTTCCTGACTTGGAGCAAACAGGTTGTGAATCATTTCAATTTGTCTTGGGTTAATCAATGACTTACCGTCAAAACCAAGCGATTTAATGTGCTCTGCTTCTTTTAAGAAACCAGCTTCGTTGTTGGCATCAGAATAAACCGTATCAAAGGCCATAATGCCTGCTGCACGCGCAGCCTGTAGAATAGTACAACGAGCAAATAGTAATTCAGTGCCTTCTGCTGTACGTTGAGTTTTCAAATCACGAACATAATCTTCAGCACCCAAAGCAATACCAATTAAGCGATTAGAAGCTTTCGCAATATCTACTGCGTTATTGATGCCTTGAGCAGATTCGATCGCTGCAAGCATTTTTGTACTACCAACTTTTCTACCGAACTCTTTTTCTGCCTGCTCAATAGCAATTTCCATGTCGATGACATCTTGTACGGTATCTGTTTTCGCCAGGCGCACTGCATTTACACCAGCTTTAACTACTGCTTTAACATCATCACGACCGAATTCTGAATCTAAGCTATTTACTCTTACAATAGTTTCGATATCTTTATATAACGGGTGCTGAAGAGCATTGAATACCAGCATTCTTGCGGTATCTTTCTCTCGAATTGAAACGGAGTCTTCCAGATCAAACATGATCGCATCTGGCGTATAAATAAAGCTGTTGCTTAGCATGGCTGCATTTGAGCTTGGTACAAATAGCATGCTTCTGCGTAACTTACTCATGATAAGGCACTCCATACAATCTCTTGTGTTTCAGACGCTCGCACTACAGCAGCTTGTACTCGCGCACGAATAATACAGTCCAGAGCCCCTTTGTCGTTTATCGTTACACCTCCAGTTTCAACCCCCATTTCAGCTAGAGTGTCCATAACCACTTTCAGAATGGCCTGTTTGAATTGTTTCTCAACAGAGCTCGTTATTTCTATTTCTAATTCATTTGTTTCTGATGGAAATACTTCCACTAACAAATCGCTTGATTCTAATGTCCCAGCGTAAGACCGCTGACTGATAAGCATGCTAGCTCCTTATGAACGTCATCTTTGAGTTGGCTATAAATTAGAACCTGTTGGTCCTATAGCGCTATTTTCTAAGATGAGCGAACCAAGAATAATGATGCTGTTCATAGTTCCACGCAGGGTAAACATCATTAATGCTTTTAATGGTTTTTATTCCAATTGATGGGTATAAATTGGTGTGGATTTGATAAAGGAAAAAACGGTGTTATTTTCAAAAAAAATTGATAAAAAGACTAGAAATAACACCTGATTAATTGGAGTTTACTATATTACATTGTTTTTACATAAACGCGCTCTGGCCTGCCAACTCTGCCATGTTCATTTTCAGCGACTAAAAAACCACTAGCCGAGCAAAACTCCAGATAGCGTCTAGCCGTTGTTTTACTAATTCCAACCTCATCACCTAACGTCTCGGCAGTATATCTAACACCCACATTTTGAGTAAATACCTGCTTAATTTTGTCTAAAGTTAACTCTCCAATTCCTTTGGGTAAAGTACTTGAGTTTTTGTCTCGAGATTGAATATTGAACAAGTCATCCACATGTCGCTGACTAATATTGTCATACGCATTCATAGCGCTATTATATTTTAAGTATCGATTTAGAGTTTCTTGTAAACGGTCATAAGAGACTGGCTTCAAAAGATAATCAAAACAACCACAATGCATCGCTTCTTTAACGGTATCCATTTCGCTAGATGCTGTAACCAGTATGACATCCGCTTTTTCTGCGTTTTTCTCCGCTACAATTTCTCGCAACAAATCAATGCCATTTCCGTCGGGTAAGAAATTATCCAAAATGATTAGCTTTGGTTTGTGTACTTTAAGCATGGTCCTGGCCATCTTCACATTTGCGGCAATACCAATCGGATTAAAGCGGATGCTTTGCCTAAGAAACTGGGCATGTAATTCTGCTATACCCACCTCATCTTCTACAATTAATACATCTATTGATTTCATGACTTCGTACCATCGTTTGGAATAAATAAAGAAAAAATAGTGCCTTTAGGTTCTGCGTTGTCTACCAATATGACGCCACCGGCATTAGTAACGTATCGGTTAATCAGATAAAGGCCAATACCATGCCCATCTTGATCATCTTTGCTGGTTACTCCTCGGCTAAATATATTGCTGGCTATTTCCGGCGATATACCACAACCGTTGTCCGCAACTTCAATTACAAGTTCATTGCTTGCATCGGTAATTAATAAAGTGATTATTTTGTTACTTTCTGAATTTTTCAGTGTAGCTTCAAATGCATTGTCTATTAGGTTTCCTATTACTGCGGAAATTTCATCTGGAGCGATTCTTTCACTTAGATGATATAACTGGCACGTTGGATCAAATTGTAAGTCTAGCCCTAACTCTCGTGCTCTGGCGTATTTGCCTAATAAAATACCCGCGACTTGTTTGCATTTTATTCTTGAACTAATAAAGTCTATAAGCTTTTGCTTTCGATTACTTTCCTGATTAATAAGCGCAAGGGCCGCATCGCAGTCACCTATCTCAATCAGGCCTCCGATAGTCGACAGCTTGTTTGCATGCTCATGCCGCATAACTCGTAAATTGTCTGTGTACTGTTTAATTTGAGTTAATTCTGCGGTCAATGAATTAATATCATTTTTATGCCTAAAACTAACCACCCAACCAATTAATACACTTTCATCAAAAATAGCGACCCGATTAGCAATTAGAGTCTTTTCGTTAATGGAAATAATTTCATCTTTTAGATTTTTCTCAAACGGCGTTTGGAAAAAAAACTGAGAATGGGAAATAAACTCAATAATCTGTCTTTGTTTCAGATGCTTAATATCTTTGTCTGTTCCCAGAAGTTCTCTTGCCGTGTTATTAACTGCTAGAATATATCCTTTCTTATCAATGGCAATCACACCCTCATATACAGATCTCAGTATCGACTTCTGCAAATATAGAGCCATTGCTATCTCTGAAGGTTCCATCCCATTCATTTTCTTCTTGACGTGGCTAGAAAACAACCAAGCACCAGCGAGGGTTAAACACAGCACAATCGCCAATTCAAATAACAGCGGTTTAGAATAGAAAACCAACCATTGATCAAATCGGTTGAGTAGATATCCAACAGAAACAACACCAATGATATTGCCGTCAAAATCAATAATCGCTGCTTTGCCTCGTACACCGTAACCTAAGCTGCCCTCTCTAATTGAAATATAAGATTCACCTCTCTCGAGTGCGCCAGCGTTATCTCCCCCTTGCATCGGTTTTCCAATACGCTCGGTTACAGGGTGGAACAACCTTACTCCCTGCTTATCACCAACGACGATAAAGCTCGCATCGGATATTTTTAATAAACGTTCAATAACTCGCTTAATTGCTGGAAGATTTTTAATTCGAACTTCCTGTATCAGCTCTGGGTCACTAGCAATTTCCTGAGCCTGAATAATGGCACGTGTACCAACTTGGTGTTCAAGGGTATTGAGGAGAGTATTGTGAAAATTGAAACCTATTATCCCCATTTGAACCATTAACAATGCAAAAATCAGGATAAATACACGCTTTCTAAACGAGATTCCTGATTTCATTTTTTCAATTAAACTCAATTGGGTGGTATTACTCATAACCCCTAACATCCTTCGTTATTACCATACATTTTTGCTGGCTAATTATATAATAATCAATAGAGAATACGGAACGAGTGAGGGTGATCCCTCACTCTTTCATGTAATAGTTAGCCACCAATCACATATTTAATCATAACTCCCGCAGCAACAGCAGAGCCAATTACGCCAGCTACATTAGGCCCCATCGCATGCATCAAAAGGAAGTTCTGAGGATTAGCCTCTAAACCGATCTTATTTGATACCCGCGCGGCCATTGGAACCGCCGATACTCCAGCAGAACCAAGCAGTGGGTTGACCTTCTCTTTACAAATCTTATTCATCATTTTAGCCATGATAAGACCAGCAGCTGTTCCTACACAAAACGCTGCAATCCCCAAAGCCAAAATACCTAGAGTTTGTGGCTGCAAAAACTTGTCAGCCATAAGTTTAGAACCAACTGAAAGGCCAAGGAAAATGGTAACTATATTGATAAGTGCATTTTGTGCCGTATCATTCAAACGCTCTACCACGCCACACTCACGCATCAGGTTACCAAAACAGAACATACCAAGAAGCGGTGTTGCTGAAGGCAATAACATAGCGATTAATATCAGCAACATTAGCGGAAAGCACACTTTCTCTACCTTGCTAACCACTCGCAGTTGCTTCATCACAATTTTGCGCTCAGCTTCTGTCGTCAATGCTCGCATAATTGGTGGTTGAATCATAGGTACTAAAGCCATATACGAGTATGCAGCTACTGCAATTGCACCAAGCAATTCTGGAGCCAACATACTAGATACATAGATCGCCGTTGGTCCATCAGCACCACCGATAATACCGATAGCCGCCGCTTGAGCTACACTAAAGTCCATGATGCCTAGCTGGCTTAAGCCTAACGCACCAAGAACAGTAGCAAAAATACCAAACTGCGCTGCAGCACCTAACAACAATGTTTTAGGGTTAGCGAGTAATGGGCCAAAGTCGGTCATCGCTCCTACACCCATAAAAATAACTAATGGTCCTACACCAGATGCAATTGCAACATCATAAAATGTATATAGCATGCCATCATTATACTGGTACTGCTCAGCCAAAAGGTGTAATTCAACCCGTTGTTTTGGTGTTGCTAAATTAAGCGCTCCTTTTACCGCCTC
Source organism: Vibrio sp. UBA2441 (assembly GCA_002342685.1). Classification (GTDB taxonomy): domain Bacteria; phylum Pseudomonadota; class Gammaproteobacteria; order Enterobacterales; family Vibrionaceae; genus Vibrio. The sequence goes on along the minus strand of DDQN01000093.1, from coordinate 8,024 downwards.
TGGTGTCGCATCGGTAATACCAAGAACACTGGCAAATACCTGCATTACTTCAGCTTTACCTGCGTAAATTGCCGCTTCTATTGCATTTACAGCCAAGTTGGCATCCGGCAGATTCGCTAAAATACCCCCCAGACCAATAGGAACGAGTAATAGAGGTTCGAACTGCTTAACAATCGCCAAATAAAGAAGACCTAAACCAATTAGGATCATTATGCCTTGGCCATACTGCAGGTGCAGAAATCCAAAGTCATTTACTAAAGCTAGTATATTATCCATCTCTAAGCCCTACGCCAACGCCAGTAAAGCGTCGCCAACCTGAACAGAATCACCTTCAGAAACACTTAAATGATCAACACATCCATCACGAGCTGCTCTGATTTCAGTTTCCATTTTCATGGCTTCCAAAATCAGCAGAACATCGCCTTCTTTTACAACTTGGCCTGCTTTTGCATGCACTTTCCAGATATTACCAGCCAATGGTGCAGAAACGGTTTCAGCATTACCCGACGGAGCAGCTGGAGCACTAGCTACTGGTGTTGGAGCTGTTGTCGCCTGAGCCAACACTTGCGGGTCGGCACCTTCATTGATTTGAACAACATAACTTTGATTATTAACATTTACCGTATAAATGCCTTCTTCATCGTCTTTTGACTTTTGAGCTGGTTTCGCTTGTGCTATCTCTGGCACTGGTTCAAAAGCTGCCGGGTTATTTCTATTTTCAAGGAATTTCCATGCAACCTGATCAAATAGGGCAACCGTCAGAACATCATCAATATAGTCTTCTGCAAGACTAATTCCTTTCTCTTTTGCTTGAGCTAAAACGGTTTCTGTAAGCGAGTTTATTTCTGGCTCAATCAAATCCGCTGGTCGACAAGTAATAGGCTCTTTACCTTCAAGAACGCGCTCTTGTAACGTGGCATCCATAGGCGCAGGCGTCTGCCCGTATTCGCCTCGAAGTACACCTGTCGTTTCTTTAGTGATGGTTTTATAACGCTCACCCATCATTACATTAATTACCGCTTGGGTACCCACTATTTGAGACGTTGGCGTAACCAATGGAATATAACCAAGATCTTTACGTACACGAGGAATCTCTTCCAGTACTTCATCAATTCGGTCTAAAGCGTTTTGTTGTTTTAACTGACCTTCCATATTTGTCAGCATACCGCCAGGAACTTGTGCGACAAGAATACGTGAATCAGAACCTTTCAGTTGTCCTTCGAACTCATGATACTTCTTACGAACATCTCTGAAATAAGCAGCGATACTTTCAATTTTCTCAATATCTAAACCAGTATCACGTTCAGTCCCCTTAAGAGCGGCAACAATCGACTCTGTACATGGGTGACCATAGGTTCCACTCATCGAAGAAATGGCGGTATCTACTCTATCAACGCCTGCCTCTATCGCTTTCAGTAACGTCATGTCCGCCATGCCCGCTGTAGAATGGCAATGCAAATGCAGTTCTACATCGAGTTGCTTTTTAAGCGTTGAAACCAATTCATAAGCTTCATATGGCGTCATAACACCAGCCATATCTTTTATTGCAATAGAATTTACACCACACTCTACAAGCTGCTCGGCGACATCAATCCATGACTGCATGGTATGTACCGGACTAGTGGTATAACAAATCGTACCCTGGGCATGCGCACCTTGACGATTGACTGCCTGAATCGCTTGTTCCATATTGCGAACATCATTTAACGCATCAAATACACGGAATACATCCATGCCATTTTCAACTGCACGTTCAACAAACTTGTCGACTACATCATCTGCATAGTGACGATACCCCAGTATATTTTGCCCTCTGAACAGCATCTGCTGCTTAGTTTTTGGCATTGCTTTCTTTAATGCTCTTAGTCTTTCCCATGGGTCTTCACCCAAGAATCGAATACAGGAGTCAAATGTTGCACCACCCCATGTTTCTAACGACCAGTAACCAATTTCATCAAGCTCAGATGCGATTGGTAACATATCTTCAATGCGAAGTCGGGTTGCAAATAGTGATTGGTGTGCGTCTCTAAGTACCACATCGGTAATACCTAAAGGTTTAATTATCTTGGACATGATTAATCCTATATCTTTCGGACAGTATTAACTGAATTTTTTCTTGTGATGGTGTAATGCAGCAGATATCGCCGCAACCATGGAGTCATCGGAAGCAGGTTCCGAAGGTATCGGTGTCGCCTTAGGCGCAACAGGAGCAGGTACAAATCGACCCGCAGTAGCAGCGAGCAATCGAATTGCGCCAACAAGTAACGTTAAGAAACAGAAAACGAAACCCATGCCTAAAGCCATCAGGGTTACACCTTCTAAAATTATTGGACCTTCACTCATTTGAATCTTAAACCATTGCTATTTCGGTGCGCTTAGTCTAGAGAGTAAATAGGTATTACATCGTGAGGTTCGTCATTCAATGAACACCACTAAACAACTTAAATGGTGTATATGAATTTAATTTCTATCTGCCTAATTAATAAAGAAACTTTTATTCATTTCAGTCATTACATTCATTTAATCCACACCAAATAAATTACTATGAAAATTTTTATTTAAATTCATTTAGGTCATTAATTTCACAAAATACTTAATGTTTTATGTCCATGCCCACTTTAATAGCAATCATTGTTTTGTAGTTTTATGTCTACGAACTCGCTACCTAGGTCATTTATTATGCAATCCATAGCTCCACTTTCAGAAAGTTTTGAAATAAAACAAGATAGGATCAATCGCCAAATTCAACTCACTAAACAGTATTCACTTCCAATAGTACTCGTTACTAGTTATTTGCCAGTTGAGTTAGGTAATAAACCTTATAACAAGACCATCTTCAATACTGCCCTTGGCCGTGTAGAGGAAAAACTAGAGTTACTTGGAATGAAAGCTCTGGCAAGACAATTTACTCATCAGTCGACAGGCACTGAAGCTCTGCTTGTAATTAAATCATTAGATAGTAAGGCCATTAAAAAAGCCATGATAGAGATAGAGAGTAATCATGCACTCGGCCAATTTATGAATATTGATGTATTTGACGAAAAAGGCAAATCCACGTCACGCAACTCGTGCAAGCTAGCGCCAAGAACACACATATTTAGAAAGAAAAATGCACTTTTTGTAGCGTCCAGCAAAAAGGCGGATGTTGAAAGTATTGATAAAATGATCCATTCATTGTTGTAATTGAATAGTCAGAAAAATAGATTCTGAATCTCGTTATTACTCCGCGGTTCAGAATAAACCTACATTAAGAATGTTCTTCATTAGAATAACCCTACTGCCATCATACCAAAATTGATATATGACATAATCGGTCACATACCTCTTGATCATAATTGCACGTTAATGATATCAGCCAGAACAAGTGTTCTGGCCTCTTTTTATGCGGGAGTTAATGTTGCTGCTGGCTTTGAGGTATATTCCTGCTTTCTCTGGTTATATAAGGAATCCTGAACACTAAACAAGTTTTTAAGGTAATCAAACGTCGATTTGGGTACTAAATTTTTGATTGCTTCCCACTCATTGTTAAACAACAAATGACGAACTAATGAAGCCGATATCGGCTGATGGCTCTGCTCTCTTCGCGGGAGCTCTATAAGAGAAATGGCCTCACTTTCCAGTGACGGTGTCGTCAACCAGTTCTGCATTTGTTGGTTATAAAATCGGGTAACTGTACAAATGGGCTCGGTTCCTACGAATCGATGCGTAATACCTAATGCAGGAGCAATATAACTTCTGAAAAGTTGTAGATCTACCGCCGTATGACAGTAATTTATGACCCCTTCATCCTTTAAAAAATAACTAGGAAAGGTTGCTCGCGAAATTATATAGTCAGAACCTGGGTGAATAATAACATTGTCCAAGTCACGCGTTCCGGCGCGAATCATATTCATCCGGTCCTCATAGGTGAAAAATGAACTATCCTCTTTAACCACAAACAAATGAACCCAATCACACTGCTTTGCGGCGCGCTCTACTAAGTAGCGGTGCCCATTAGTAAATGGGTTTGCGTTCATAACAATACTACCTATTTTATCTCCAGCTCGTTTTAGGTTCTGCAGCTTTCGGCAATACTTTTCTAATCTTGTCCGGCTATTTTCGAGAAGTATTACACGATCTTTTACTGATGTTAACAGATGGAACCCTGCTTCATGGAACATCCTGTAGTTATCAGGTTTGGTATAAATAAAGAGATTATAACGGCCAAGATCATAAGCATAAGTCACCAATTCAGAGAGTAACCTAGTGGATAGCCCCACCCCCTGAAAATCATCGTCTACCGCGATGGACTTAAGTGTATTTCCTGCTAAGCCACCACACGCAACGATTTTTCTGTCCTGATAAGCACAAACAAAAAACTCTACATCAGCATCAATACCCAACCCCATGCGGTTTAAGAAGGTGCTCAATGCAACTCGTTTGTTGCTGTTCTTAGCATTTATTTTTTCGAAATTAAATGTCGCCAACACTGAAATATCTCTACTCTCTATATACTAATAAAGTGTCTCTCTTCAAGGCACTTAGGAATATGATTTAAATCATAGCTACCTATAGATATAAAAATTTTAAATGACGTAAATGAACTAATTCGTTTTGTTCAGTATATAAAACAAAAAAGCCAGCTCACCACGGGGTAATATGGGAGCTGGCAAAGGAGTTTTATATAATTAAGCCACTTGGCTAACTTGCTTGTTCTTTCTCATCGTATTGATAACTGGTAATACAATAGAAACAACCGTAATCGCAATCAGTACTTGAGATACCGTAGAGCCTGCAAATATCGACAAATCCTGGTTGGAAATACGATACGCTTGGCGGAATGACTGTTCCATAGTTCCGCCAACGATAACGGCTAATATCATCGGAGCTGTTGGTATATTTGCTCGTTTCATCACGACACCTGCAACACCAAGCATTGTAAGGATATAGAAGTCGATAATAGAGCTACTAATCGCATAACAACCGATAAACGCTAATCCAAGTACAACCGGGTAAAGCACTTTAGGTGGAATAGCAAGAACACGTACTAAAATACCAGCTAATGGGATATTCACGACAGCTAAGATTACGTTAGCCACAAACATACTTGCAATCAAGCCCCAAGCAGTATCTGGGTATTGAGTAAACAATAATGGTCCAGGCTGAATACCTAGCATTAGAAGTGCACCCATCATTACCGCTGTAGTACCTGAACCAGGAACACCCAGCGCTAACATCGGAATCATTGCACCAATAGATGCTGCGTTATTCGCTGATTCTGGCGCTGCCAACCCTTCGATAGCACCGTCACCAAACTCTTCACTGTTTTTAGACCATGTTTTCTCATTGTTGTAGCACATAAGAGAAGCCATTGTTCCACCCGCGCCCGGTAAAGCACCGATAATGAAACCAACAGGAGCACTACGTAGAATAGGCCACTTAGAGCGTTTCCAGTCGTCACCTTCAATCCAAATTCGCTTGAATTTAGTTTGTGCTTTCTTCGAACCTTCACTGAGAGAGCGGAAGCTTTTAAACACTTCACCCATTGCATATATACCAATGATTACCACTAGGAAATCAACGCCTGTTTGCAATTCTAGGTTACCAAAAGTAAAGCGCTCTAGCCCAGATTGAGGATCAATACCTATTGTTGCAATAGCCAAACCTATGACCATAGACATAAAGCCTTTGAGCATATTGTTCTTGGACATAGACGCCGTCATAGAAAGCGCTGCAACCATCAATAAGAAATACTCAGCAGGGCCAAATTTCAATGCAAACCCAGCTACTGGCTCTGCAAGCAGAGTCATTAGTACAGCGGCAATCGTACCACCAATTAGAGAGGCGATAGCGGAAATAGCCAGAGCAGATTCTGCTCTACCTTTCATCGCCATCGGATAACCATCAAAAGTAGCGGCGAGTGCGGCACCATCTCCGGGAGTATTAATCAAGATGGAACTACGAGAACCACCAAACATCGCACCGATGTAAACACCAGTCATCGTGATTAAAGCCGCCGTTGGACCCATCGCGAAAGTCATCGGAAGTAGTACTGCTACACCGGTGGCAGGGCCTAAGCCCGGTAACATGCCGACGATGGTACCCAAAACACCACCAACGGTAACAAGGAGTAAATGGTATGGCTGCAGTGCAACGCCAAAACCATTCATCAGGTTAGCTAATATATCTGTCATTGTCGTTACACCTTATTCAAAGAACGGAAGTGGAGGAAGACTAACTGCCAATAGCGTGTTAAATATAAAGAACACACCGACAGCAAATAAAAGAGCAATAACCACACTCTTTTTCCACTCACTTTTTCCACTGGTAATACATAACATTACGAACATAAAACCGAACGTACTTAGTACGTAACCTAGATGTTCAAAAAGAAGCGCGTATGCCACTGAGATCATACATGTATATAGAATCTTCTTGCGGTCATCTTTTCTTGATTGATCTTCGTTAATGATTTCTTTATACGCCAAAATAGACGCTTTAAAATTACTTTTAACCAGCAAAAGAGCGCCAATTAAAATTGCTATGGCTGCAATGCCAAGTGGAAAATAAATTGGATCCATCGGGTTACCAAACATCGCTCTTGGCATGGTGTACGCTTGGCCACCATAAATTAGACCGAAAGCAATGGTAAATAAACCCGTGAATGCATCCCAATTTGGACGAACATTTTTGTTTTCCATGGATTATCCTTATGCTAGTACTAGTGCTAGTGTTATATATAATTGATACATAAAGAGACAAAATAATAAGAGGGAATTGCTCCCTCTTATTTTTAGTTAATAGTTAAAGCTTATCGTGCAAATATTTCTGCTAAGATTTCTTTGTACTGAGTATTAGTTGTAGCTAGGAATTTATTAAACTCTTCGCCAGTTTGATAAGCGTCATCCCAACCGTTACGTTTACGTGCTTCAGACCATTCGGTAGTAGCAACCATATCTTTTAAGGCTTTGTTCCAGTAAGTTACCGCGTAATCAGGCATATCTTTAGGACCAAACAGACCACGCCAGTTTTCAAATGTCGCATCGATACCTTGCTCTTTCACGGTAGGGATTGCAGCAACTACACCTTCACCAACACGTTTGTTTGCTGTTTGTGCCAATGCACGTAAGTCGCCGCTTTTAACTAGCTGAGTGATATCACCAAGCCCCGTAGAAATAAGATCAACATGCCCACCTAGGACTTGTGCTACCGCACCGCCATCCTGGAATGAGATATAATCAATTTTATTAAGGTTAGGTACACCAGCAGCTTTAGCGATCAAAAGGAATTGAATGTGGTCCATTGAACCAGCAGATGAGGTTCCGCCAATTTTTACAGATTTTGGATCTTTCTTTAACGCTTGCATTACCTCATTGATCGACTTGTATTCTGAATCTTTAGAAACAACAAATGCGCCATAGTCAGTAATTAAACGAGCTAGAGGAGTCGTATCTTGATAGCTGTATTTGCTCGCACCTGTCAGGTTTGTAAGTAGAATAGGTGGAGAATAAACAGAAATTAATTTATCACTGCTTTTTTTAGTTTGCATGTAAGCAAGGTTAACTGCACCGCCGCCGCCAGGTCTGTTGGTAATTGGCATGTTAGCTTCAACAATTCCGGTATCCTTCAGAGTTTTTGCTACGGTACGAATGGTTAAGTCCCAGCCGCCGCCTGCACCTGATGGAGCAACCATAGAGATTGTTTTAGGTGGGTAGTCTTTTGCAATTGCACTGCCAAGAGGCATAGCAGCAACTGAAGCAACTGTCATACCTAACATCACGCTTTTTAGTTTCATATTCATGGAATTTCCTATTATCCTTATACGTTTTAATTCAACTCCCATTTCAAAAAATATCGATGCTTGGAAGCTGATGTGGGCATTATTAACCGTAAAGAAAATATGGAATGTGATTTAAAACTCTTAAAATTACCCCTTTAATGCTGCATATGGCGTTAATGCTTTAAATTCAATTAGAAGAAGTTTTTGTTCTAAAATAGGGGGATGGGGTGACCGGATAACGGTTATGGGATATGGGTTGTGGGAT
>DDQN01000022.1 GCA_002342685.1 Vibrio sp. UBA2441 | reverse complement strand
CCATCGCCGGAATACGCAGCTGGTGAACAGGGAAGAGGTTTTGCCGTCGTTGCGGATGAGGTTCGCTCTCTGGCCAGCAGAACCCAGGCTAGTACTAAAGAGATCAATGACATGCTTTCTGCACTTCAAAATGGGGTGAGTGAAGCAGTAACTACCATGACAACCAGTCAAAAACGAGGCGAACAGACAATTCAAGAATCGTCCGTGATTAAAGACCATTTATCAGATATACATCTTGCTGTTGTCACCATTCAAGATATGGGTATTCAGACTGCGTCCGCTGCAGAAGAACAGAGCAGTGTTGCTGAAGGTATTAACAGGAATCTTTCTTCCATCCAAGATATTGTTCAACAGCTGTATGCTGATCTAAAAGTATCAGAAAAAGTCAGTTCTGCACTTTCAAGTTCTGGATCTCAGGTTAATGAGTTAGTGGGTCATTTCAAGGTGTAAACTTTCTCGTCATTTTAGTTGAAAACAGGCATTGTACACACACACAATGCCTTTCCTTTCAACAGTATCATTAATAATAACTAACTAAACTACAGCTCTCTAAAGACCCCGCCGCAGTTAGCTTTCGGTTAGTTCATACACAGAAAAGCTCAACTTTTAGACACTTCGAACAAAAACTCACCTAAAGACCCAATTTATACAATAAGAACGCTTGCTGGGGACTGTTTGGGCATATAACATATCATTTTCGTTTTAAAGCCATGCTAGTTTATTAAAGCATAGCTATTACTATCAAGGTTGTTTGAAACCATGGCTAACGCTCCTGATTTAAAAGGTAGCAGTTTTACACTATCTGTCCTGCACCTGTCTGATAACCTGATTAAACCTACTCTTGATTATCTAGAAAAGAAAATAGCTAAGTCTCCTTCATTTTTTGCATCAGCACCTGTGGTCATTAATATTGCCAAAGTTGAAGGCGATATCGACTTCTCTGCCTTGAAACGAGGCATTCTTAGTATTGGAATGATCCCTGTGGGAGTCACTGGTAGTAAAGATAAGAGAACGGAAAATCGCGCATCTGAAGCGGGGTTTGCCATTATGTTGTCGAGCAAATCTCATATTCAGGCTCCCTCTGAAATTGTACCCACTAAAATAATTCACACGCCTATTCGTTCCGGGCAGCAAGTGTATGCAAGAGATTGCGACCTAGTCATCTTAAATCATGTTAATGCAGGCGCTGAAGTCATTGCTGATGGAAGTATCCATATACATGGCACATTAAGAGGACGCGCAATAGCGGGGGCAAGCGGGCAAACTGATGCAAAAATCATTTGTCAGGATTTGCAAGCCGAGCTGCTATCAATTGCTGGGAATTATTGGTTAAGCGATCAAATCGAGCCTGAATATTGGCAGAAAAAAATCATGCTTACTATGCAAGACAATTGTCTGCACTTTAAAGCTTTAAATATATAAAAAGGAAAATTTGATGTCACGAATTATAGTTGTCACATCAGGTAAAGGGGGGGTTGGAAAAACCACCTCAAGCGCCGCTCTAGCCTCTGGGCTTGCTCTTAAAGGCAAAAAAACCGCAGTAATCGACTTTGATATTGGCCTACGTAACCTAGATTTAATTATGGGCTGCGAACGACGCGTCGTGTACGATTTTGTCAACGTCATAAATGGGGAAGCAACGCTAAACCAAGCGTTAATCAAAGACAAACGCACCGACAACCTATTTATTCTTCCTGCATCTCAAACACGAGATAAAGATGCGTTAACAAAAGACGGCGTTCAACGTGTATTTCATGAACTTGATGAAATGGGTTTTGAGTTTGTAATATGTGATTCACCGGCAGGTATTGAACAAGGAGCGTTGATGGCGCTTTACTTTGCTGATGAAGCCATTGTAACCACCAACCCTGAAGTATCTTCTGTAAGAGATTCTGACCGAATTTTAGGTATTTTAGACTCAAAATCTCGCCGCGCCGAAGATGGTCTAGAACCCGTTAAACAGCACCTACTATTAACCCGTTATAACCCGACTCGCGTAAACCAGGGGGAAATGCTAAGCGTTGAAGATGTTGAAGATATTTTACACGTGCCGCTTCTGGGTGTGATCCCCGAAAGCCAGGCCGTTCTTAATGCATCAAATAAAGGCGTACCAGTGGTATTTGATACAGAATCAGATGCAGGCTTAGCCTATGATGACACTGTAGAACGTCTTTTGGGTGAGCAAATGGATTTCCGCTTTCTCACTGAACAGAAGAAAGGTATTTTTAAGCGATTATTTGGGGGTTAATGTGTCATTACTAGAGTTTTTCCGCCCTCAAAAGAAAACATCTGCCAATATGGCAAAAGAGCGGCTTCAAATCATTGTTGCGGAGAGAAGAAATAATGGGAACAAATCTCCTTCATATTTACCAAAACTAAAAGAAGATATTCTTAAAGTACTGAGTAAATATGTGGATGTTGACCCTTCCATGGTTAAGGTATCTCTAGAGCAACAAGACGATGGTGAATTATCAGTATTAGAGTTGAACGTTAAACTACCAGAAGATGAAGGTTAATCTTCTGATTTTTTACTGTATTTAGCCCAATTTACCCTCAATTAGTTATCAGCCTCGGCGAATGTATGTACGCATTTAAAAATACCAAGCGGCCGAGGCTGTCATTCAGAACAAACATAAACAGGGGCCCAGGCACATTAAATTTTAATATTATTCTTGTAAAGAAAGCTATCATTCAACCCCTAAAAACCTTAAAAGCGCTGTTGTTGTCGCCGCTGAAAGAACTATCGTTATAAATGGCATTTTTCTATAAGCTAAAACACTTGCGACTATCACTCCAATGACTCTTGCGTTTCCAGAATAAGCTCCGTTTTCATAAAAAGTAACGGATATTGCTACAGCAAAAAGTAACACTGTACTCGCCTCAGATAAGAGTGATTTTAAAGAATTGGAAAATTCAAAATAGCGACTCAACAATGGACCAGCAAGTCGAAATAGATAAGTTCCTAACGCAAGCAGCATTATCCCAGCAACAATACTATAGGTATCACTTATCATTTAGTTTTCTCCATATCCACATTCCAGATAAAGAAAATAAAGCAGGTAACCCGGCTGGAAAAAATGGGACCGTAACCGCAGTAATTGTTGCCCCTGTCGTAAGAGTGAGCCACTTTTTCAGTGAGCCAACTGCTGGAACGACAAGAGCAATTAAAATAGCGGGAAACATGGCATCCACCCCCAAAACATGGGTATCTTCAATAACGCTTCCCAATACACCACCAATAAGAACACCAAGAGGCCATACAAACAGTATACCTACCCCACACAACCAATATGCGGCTTTCTTCTCCTGTTTTGATTTTTGACTTAAACCAAATACAACGCTTTCATCATTCATCAGGTGGCAGCCGAAAAAACCAGTCGAACCTCGACCTACCAGATCTCGTACCGCTAAACCAAAAGGGATATGCCTAGCATTCACCAATATTCCAGCCAGCGCAGCGGTAAAAGGGCTACCGCCACTCGAAACAATACCTATAAAGAGAAACTCCGACGCGCCCGCCAAAACCAATATTGCCAACGATATTGGTACCCAGAGTTCAAATCCAGAGCTCACAGAAACCGCACCGTATGAAATACCGACAATGCCATCAGCTAAGCAAACTAAGAAAATACTACGCACAATTGGATTCCCTTTAAGAAGGGCATAGTTATTTAGCATAACAAACCTTATATCATGAACGAATGGTTGATATAATGAACGCACAGTTATCGTTCGTCAAGGCGAACGTAAGTTCATTAAATAAAACGGTCAGTCATGAATAAAGAAAACACCGCGCCGATTGAAACAATCTCTATTGCCTTAGCCAGTGAAAGAAAAAAGTTGGGTTATTCTATTGCAGAGGTTGCCCGGCGTGCTGGTATAGCAAAATCGACCCTATCGCAGCTTGAGTCGGGTGTTGGTAATCCTAGCATTGAAACGTTATGGTCTTTATGTGTAGCTTTAGATATCCCATTTGCAAAACTCATTGAAACACAACAGTCTCAGATACAAGTATTACGTAAAGGAGAAGGAATATCCGTCACCGCCGATCACAGTGATTATACCGCGATCCTTCTGGCTACTTGTCCTCCTGCCGCCCGAAGAGATATTTACCAATTAACGGTACAACCGGGAGAGCCTCGCTTATCTGAACCACATATGATTGGCAATATAGAGCATGTTATCCTAACTCAAGGTAGCGCTCTCGTTGGATTAACTGACAGCCCAGTTGAACTCAGCCCAGGAGACTACATGTCTTATCCTGGCGATAAACCACATATGTTCCAAGCCCTTGAAAAAGACACGATGGCGGTTTTTATTTCTGAACAAAATTAGATAATGACACACAATATCCGATGCTAATTCACTTAGAATCAATCATTAGGCAAAAATTACGCAAGCGCAGGTTCAACATTGGTAAGGTTGGGCCCTACCAACTGAGCTACTATCGCCATTAAATGGCTGGCTTTCTGGCTCAATATAACGGAAGTCAACCTGAAACTTTGGTTGCTATTTTTGGTAATAACAGATACAAAAACTTAATAAAGTAACCAATCAAGTGTAAATCCAGAATCAACGTAATTATTTACTAGTATTTACTTTACGGCTCACACATGCAGTCATTCCAGGATAAAATAGTACGATTTTGAACTCTGCGGTTGTGTTCAGGCTTCTAAAATGGGATTTCTCAGTAGTGTAGCTTCGGCTTTCATTACTATCTTGCCATTATCAAACATCTTTATCTGACAGCTTTCAACCTGATTCATTACCGCTGATCAGCGACCTTATGTGTATGCAATCGTCATCATTGGCCAAATATGACCACCTGTAGCTATCCGTATGCTGATACCTGCACTTGTTAACCCGCTCACTTTAATTATGAGCTCATACATTAATAATCACCACAAATATGTGCAGTCGATCTTATTATTAATTATTATATCAATAAAGTCATAGGTGATTTTTTCTGTTAATTATAACCTTAACAAGTATTCAAATATTTCCTTAAGATTTTAGTGAAACAACTTGCTGTGAAGGGGTCGCTATGTTTAAAGCTATGATAAATAGTTTTGTTGTATTAATGCTTACTTTCGGGTTAGCCGCCTGTGGCGGAGGAAGTGATGGTGGTAGTGATGGTGCAAGTTCACCACAAGTCGCTACTGCATCATTAGTTCTCCCTCAACAACTGGAGGTTGTGACCAATGAAACTGAATAAGATCTCTATTGCAATAGCCTTGCTTGCTCCCGCCATGTCATACGCTGCTTATAATGATCAAGGTACTGATTACAGTAATGCAGAAACAAATTCTCATATCTGGAATGCTGCACTTGAGCCGATTGAATTAGTTAACAGTATCTTGTGCTTCACTGACCAGTTCAACAGTACCGAGTTTGTAAACCAAGGCGCCTACTCCGTACTGGCAGATGATTCTGCTTGCTTTGACGATGAAGATGATGGCGCAGAAGGTCAGTCGTCCGGGGCGACAAATACACCGAGCTACATGAAAGCAATTGCCAAGGTGACTCGCCAAGATGAGTTCTCGCCTCTATATACTCACTTCTGGTTGCCTGAAATGGGTGCTGGAGATGATGAACAAGCGATTAAATTCAAAGCCGAAATATCAGGCGGAGTCACAGAAGATAATCCTTTCGGTCAATTCCAGTTTAACTTTGACTTCTTTGACAACTTTTCATCGGGTAATCAGCTTGGTGGGGGTGAAGTGAAAACCATTAATACTGTACCTGGCTCCATCGGCTTTACTATGTATGAATCTGCTTCATTTGGCAGTGAATCTTATGAGCAACGCGCAAGTGTCGTTATGTCGAGTGACCGCTCCAGCGGTGTTGCTTTAACTGGAGTAAATAGAGGTGGCAGCGGGCAAACTTCTTTTGCATTGGCCTATAATTCTACACATGTACTCGTTCAAAGCGTCAATGGCGGTTTTTCGGATTTACCTTATAAGTCTGGTGTAAATACAGGGCAATGCTTAAGCCGTACTAACTACGATAGTTTTGTTCACCGCTACGATTTATTTAATGCAACAACCGGCGCACAAGTAGACATTAATAGCGGTTTCCCAATTAAATATGACAGTAACTCTGATGGTAGTTATGACAGCTACGGACATATTGGGTACTGGGGCGCGTGGACTGAAACAGAAGGGGCGCTTTCTAATGGTGATACTCTCATCAGAGAAGAGAATGGTGTGGAATCCAGTTATACCTATGTAAATGCACCCGGACGTCTTATTAAAAATACTGTCAAGAGCCTAGATTTAGCTAACGCACGTGGTATCCGTTTCTCCTACTGGGACGATGCCATTTTTGCTGATAGTAACTACGACCAATGGGTAGTGAATTACTTAACGCTTGCAGACGACTCAGTAGGTAACGATGGTTTCTACAAGACTGGTAAGCTATCTTGGGGCCAAAATGGGCCTGAAATTACACAGCAATCACCAACACAGATCGTTTTAAGTACTTTTGACTCTTTGTACATGTACTCAGAACAGTTAGGTGGTGAGGTGAAGTACCTTGATGGCCAGACTGCGTTGACATACTACGAACAATCATTTGTTAATGGCAGTGAAACAGAAACAGGTGAATTACTTCAATCGGGCTCGCTGACACTGACCTGTTACGATAACTGTCCACTTGGTACGTTTGATCAGGCAGATCTTGCCAATTTCAGTGGCACAGGTAGCCCATTCGAAACAACAACTGGTCCGTTTACATATACCTTCTCAACATCCGGTAGCGATGCATTGACACTAGTGAGTGTGAGCAGCGGAGAGCCAGTTCGATATAATGCTTCATTGACTCAGAATGATATTGACTCAACACCTCATAGCTGGGGCGTGCGTAGCGGCCCAATGATTCAAGGAACGGTTAGCGATAGCTATAAAATCTATGATCCGAGTATTGTTGCTGAGTTTTATGTCTGGGAAACAGGGGTTCAGTCTTGGAACCAGCTATCTACAGTGAAAGACAGTTTGAACAATATTGTTAGCTTCGAGAAACCACTTCAATTAGTTTACCAACACTCAAATGTGAATGATCGCAGTGGAAACGCTGGTGAATATGATGGTCAGACATATATGATTAACTACGGTGGTAATGGTGACTTCTGGGGTATTCCAAGTACCAGTGACGCTGGTCAGTACCGCCCTGCCTTTTCTCTTGCAGACGGTGTACTACTTGGTGATGCGAATCAGTATGTTGTAAAAGCTCTTGATATTGAACAGACGATGCAGTCGGCGACTGGACAATGTGGCAACCTTGCCTTAACAGATCCTGCTGTTGCAGTGCCAACTGGTGTTACCGGAAGTGCCGATATAGGTACAATGCCAACGGTGACAGGAGACCCATCAGTTATTGCGGGAGTAACGCAATAATCCGTTCACTGAGTTAAAGTTAAACACAGTAAAGCCACTGCAACCTTATGGTTTGCAGTGGCTTTTAAACTTTCGAGGGATTTAAAATCCCTTGTGTTTAATAATGCCACCAGCAGGGCGCGTAATTCTAGATTGATATGCTGTTAACTGAAAAGTCTTAAAGCTCGTTTGTTATCCATTTTCAGAGCTCTCATATGGTTCGTCGGTAAAAACCACTTGAACAACATTGGCGTCAGTTGCATTTGCTTGCAAAGCTTCATTGTCCGCTTTTTGTTTGTTACCTAATGAAAAAAGCACCACCGTTATTAGAGCAAAAGCAAACGCCGTCCAATGGTAGGAGTTAAATGTCTCTTTAAATAGGAACAATCCTACGATCAACGACGTAGTCAATATGGATAAAACTGCGTACACCACGTAACTAGAAGTGCCATAACGAGAATATAAAAGGTAAAAGCCAAGATAGGTAAAAAAGAGTCCCACTCCACCAATGATTATCCACACCCAGTTTTCTTTAAAAACCACGTCATATCGGCTACTACCGATAAATGGGGTTATAATCATCGCTAATATCACACAAATAATTGAGGTTAGAACCATGTAAGACAATGGCCCTTCTTCGATAATTACTTTCTTTTGTCCCGCGGCGAACATCGCATTTCCCAATGCACCTATAGTCGCAAAAAATATTACCCCTAATAAACTTGACATAGTACCTACTTAAAAATTGTTATGAGCTATTGGCTAATAGCGATTAGTCTCGTGATTATCGTCGGATTGTAACTCTTTTTTCACCACATAATAGGGTTATGACATTTGGTCCCATGGTTTGTTTAATGCATCACAAAACACATTGATATTACGAGACTAAATCGAACTTCAGTCAAGAAACTGGAGATAGACAGGGTAAGAGATTTTCAAGCCAAGATTAACTTTCCGACAGATGCAAAAAGCCCAATCATTTCTGATTGGGATTTTTCTTTCTATTTAAAGAAATTTGGAGCGACACATCG
>DDQN01000094.1 GCA_002342685.1 Vibrio sp. UBA2441 | reverse complement strand
TGAATAGACACAGTGAAGTGGTTACTCTCGACCATCTATGGTCTTCGTGACATTAGTGCTTCCCCGTTACACTCATCTGAACTTCGTGTCTAACATGTACAACCTCTCATTTATCTCGACATAACCTTATTAATAGGCTAGTCTGGCTGTATGGACGTCTAGATAGCTTATGGAGAGAGCCGTGCCAATTAGAATACCCGATCAACTTCCCGCTTCCGATGTGCTGAAGAATGAGAATATCTTTGTAATGCCTATGTCTCGAGCATCGACTCAGGAAATACGTCCGCTTAAAGTTTTAATTCTTAATTTGATGCCAAAGAAAATAGAAACAGAAACCCAGTTTCTTAGGTTGCTTTCAAATAGCCCTTTGCAAATAGATGTTGAGTTGCTTCGAATTGATAACAGGCCAAGTAAGAATACACCTACGGAGCATTTGGACGCTTTCTATCGTCAGTTTGAAACGGTAAAAAATCGTAACTTTGATGGGTTAATCATTACTGGAGCACCATTAGGCTTAGTTCAATTTGAGGATGTAATCTACTGGGATCATCTTGAGAGCATAATGAACTGGGCCAAGGAGCACGTGACATCGACTTTATTTGTTTGCTGGGCTGCACAAGCGGGATTAAAACTGCTGTATGACTTACCAAAAAAAACACGTAAAGAGAAATTGTCTGGTGTTTATAATCATGCGACTCATGATGTACATCATCCGATACTAAGGGGTTTTGATGATAACTTTTTGGCTCCTCACTCTAGATATGCAGATTTTAGTTATGAGTTTTTAGAATCGAATACCGATTTAGATATTCTGGCAACCTCCGATGTAGCAGGGGTCTATCTCGCCGCAACGAAGGACAAGCGGAATGTTTTCGTCACAGGTCATCCCGAATATGAGTCTTACACTCTACATCATGAGTATATAAGAGATTTGAGTGAAGGAATGGATCCTGCAATTCCTGTGAACTATTATCCTAACGATAATCCAGACAATTCACCTATCGCAAGTTGGCGAAGCCATGGTCATTTACTATTTTTAAACTGGTTAAATTATTGCGTTTATCAACAAACACCTTACGACCTTGAGCATTTTTCAGAAGCTAATTTTACAAAAGATTGATTTAGAAAAAGGGTCGCTTTATTAGCCACCTTCTTGTCTGTATTTGACTATTTACTCCAAATGAAAGTGAAAAATTGCTGTTAACTTATTGGATAAAACTTGACCTACATTCATTTTATTTAGACGTCTAGAAATCTATTTAAACTGTGATAGGATGTAGGTAATTAAAAGGATTGAGATATATTGTGGCTGGAAACATGGTAAGAGATCAAATTGAAAATTTATTAAAACAGCGAATTTTGTTGATTGATGGTGGTATGGGCACCATGATTCAAAATTATAAGCTAGAAGAGAAAGATTACCGTGGAGCTCGCTTTGCGGACTGGCCCAGTGATCTTAAAGGTAATAATGATCTCTTGGTATTGACCCAAGAAAAAATTATCAGGGATATTCATTCTGCTTACTTAGAAGCCGGTGCAGATATTCTTGAGACTAATAGTTTTAACGCAACTACGATCGCCATGGCAGACTATGACATGGAAAGCTTAAGTGCTGAGATCAATTATGAAGCGGCCCGCATTGCGCGTGAAGTTGCGGATGAATGGACGGCAAGAACACCGGATAAACCTCGTTTTGTTGCTGGGGTGCTGGGGCCGACTAATCGAACCTGCTCTATCTCTCCTGATGTAAACGACCCTGGATTCAGGAACGTTAGTTTTGATGAATTAGTCGAGGCTTACTCTGAGTCGACTAAAGCGTTAATAGAGGGCGGCTCCGATCTTATCTTAATCGAAACGATTTTTGATACGTTAAATGCTAAGGCTTGTGCTTTCGCTGTAGATACTGTATTTGAAGAGCTTGGTATTAAATTGCCGGTAATGATATCAGGCACCATTACCGACGCCTCTGGCCGTACACTTTCAGGCCAAACTACTGAAGCATTTTATAATGCCCTTCGGCATGTTAATCCTATTTCTTTTGGACTTAACTGCGCATTAGGACCGGATGAATTACGCGAATATGTTGTTGAGATGTCACGCATTTCAGAGACTTTTGTATCGGTTCACCCTAATGCTGGCCTTCCTAATGCGTTTGGAGAGTACGATCTGTCTCCAGTGGATATGGCTGTCCATGTTACGGAATGGGCGCAAAGTGGTTTCCTAAACTTAATTGGTGGTTGCTGTGGTACAACCCCTGAACATATTCGCCAAATGTCAAAAGCGGTTGAAGGTATTACACCGCGTAAACTACCAGATATACCTGTTGCTTGTCGTCTTTCCGGATTAGAGCCGTTAACTATTACCAAAGATTCTCTATTTGTTAATGTTGGCGAACGTACTAATGTAACGGGCTCTGCGCGATTTAAACGCTTAATTAAGGAAGAGTTGTATGACGAAGCGTTAAGCGTAGCTCGTGAACAAGTAGAAAATGGTGCTCAGATCATCGATATTAATATGGATGAAGGCATGTTGGATGCTGAGTCATGCATGGTGCGCTTTTTGAATCTATGCGCATCAGAGCCTGAAATATCTAAAGTACCAGTCATGGTTGACTCTTCAAAGTGGGAAGTTATTGAAGCAGGTTTAAAATGTATTCAAGGTAAAGGGATTGTGAATTCTATTTCTTTGAAAGAAGGCAAAGACAACTTTTTACAACAGGCTAAATTGATTCGAAGATATGGCGCAGCAGTCATAGTAATGGCGTTTGATGAACTGGGTCAGGCGGACACTCGTGAACGTAAAATCGAGATATGCAGCAATGCTTACCACATTCTGGTTGATGAGGTTGGCTTCCCACCTGAAGATATTATTTTCGATCCGAATATTTTTGCCGTTGCTACAGGTATTGATGATCACAATAACTATGCCGTCGATTTTATTGAAGCAGTAGGCGATATAAAACGAACCCTTCCGCATGCCATGATTTCCGGTGGTGTATCTAACGTCTCTTTCTCATTCCGTGGTAACAATTACGTTCGAGAGGCTATTCACGCCGTATTCTTATATCACTGTTTTAAAAATGGCATGGATATGGGCATCGTAAATGCGGGTCAATTAGAAATTTACGATAATGTACCTGAAGAGTTAAGGAATGCGGTTGAGGATGTCGTTCTTAACCGTAGGAATGATTCTACTGAACGCTTACTCGATCTCGCTACTGCATATTTAGATAAAGCCGTTGGAAAAGTAGAAGATAAATCTGCATTAGAGTGGAGAACTTGGTCTGTAGAGAAACGTTTAGAACACTCTCTGGTAAAAGGTATTACCGATTTTATTGTTGAAGATACTGAAGAAGCCAGAGTTAATGCAAGTCGTCCAATTGAGGTTATTGAAGGCCCGTTAATGGACGGTATGAACGTAGTCGGTGATTTATTTGGTGAAGGTAAGATGTTCCTTCCTCAAGTTGTCAAATCTGCACGTGTTATGAAACAAGCGGTTGCTCATTTAGAACCCTACATAAATGCATCTAAGCAAAAAGGCAGTTCAAACGGGAAAATTTTACTGGCAACGGTTAAAGGCGATGTACATGATATTGGCAAGAATATCGTAGGTGTTGTCCTACAGTGCAACAACTATGACATTATTGATCTTGGTGTGATGGTTTCTTGCGAGAAAATTTTAAAAGTCGCCAAAGAAGAAAACGTTGATATTATTGGCTTGTCAGGGCTGATTACTCCTTCACTAGATGAAATGGTACATGTCGCAAAAGAGATGGAGCGACAAGGCTTTGAGCTGCCACTCATGATCGGTGGGGCGACAACCTCGAAAGCGCATACGGCGGTGAAGATTGAGCAAAATTACTCAAAACCAGTTGTGTATGTGAACAATGCGTCCAGAGCTGTTGGTGTGTGTACATCTTTATTATCAGACGAACTACGCCCTGCGTTTGTAGAAAAATTGAATAAAGATTATGAACGAGTTCGTGATCAACATTACCGTAAAACACCTAAAACCAAACCGGTTAGTCTTGTAAAAGCGCGGGAAAACAAAGTAGAAATTGACTGGCAAAACTATGAGCCACCTTCGCCTTTAAAG
Source organism: Vibrio sp. UBA2441 (assembly GCA_002342685.1). Lineage (GTDB taxonomy): Bacteria > Pseudomonadota > Gammaproteobacteria > Enterobacterales > Vibrionaceae > Vibrio. The sequence goes on along the minus strand of DDQN01000094.1, from coordinate 97,683 downwards.
CCTGGCGTTCATACCTTTAATAATTGCGATCTAGCTACCTTACGTAAGTATATCGACTGGACCCCTTTCTTTATGACTTGGTCATTGATGGGTAAGTACCCAACCATTTTTGAACATGAAGAAGTTGGTGAAGAAGCCAAGCGACTTTTTGCTGACGCCAACGAGTGGTTAGATAAGGTTGAGAAAGAAAACCTTTTACAGGCCAATGGGATCTGTGGTTTATTCCCTGCGAATGCAATTGGGGATGATATCCATGTCTATAAGGATGATTCTCGCTCCGAAGTTGCCAGTGTTTTATATAACCTTCGTCAACAAACGGAAAAGCCCAAAGGTTTTAATTACTGTTTATCCGATTATATTGCTCCTTTAGAGTCAGGTAAGCACGACTGGATCGGGACATTTGCTGTTACGGGCGGAATCGGCGAACGAGAGCTCGCAGATAAATTTAAAGCTGAAGGTGATGATTATAATGCTATTATGATTCAAGCTGTTGCTGACCGATTAGCCGAAGCTTTTGCGGAATATCTGCATGAGAAAGTGCGTAAAAATCTCTGGGGGTATAGTGCAAACGAAGACCTTTCAAAAGATGAATTGGTACGAGAGAAATATCAAGGCATCCGTCCTGCTCCAGGGTATCCAGCTTGCCCTGAACATTCTGAAAAACAGCAGATATGGGACTTAATGAGTGTAGAAGAAAATATAGGCATGCAACTAACGAGTAGCTACGCGATGCTTCCAGGGGCTTCTGTTTCGGGGTGGTTCTTCTCTCATCCTGAGTCTCGATACTTTGCAGTGGCAAAGATTCAGCAAGATCAAGTTGAAGATTATGCGAGCCGAAAGGGATGGAACATGGAAGAAGCTGAGAGATGGCTAGCTCCCAATATAAATTGATATTATTTATGTGTTAACCAAAAAGGTCGGGTAATGTTCCCGACCTTTTTATTTGCAGTCAGTCTCTATTCTCTGAGCTCAAATAGTTCCTGATGCAATAATTGAACAGATTTTCTTGAGTCGGAAGAGCGAACCAAGAAGCATAAATTATGTGGACTAGCGCCATAGCAGATCATTCTCAGATTAACATCTTCGAGTGTACCGAATACTTTCTTCGCATACCCTTTACATTCACTCATATTATTGCCGATTAGAGCAACCAGACAGAGATTTTGTTCGACCTCTACACTACATAGTTCTTCAAGCTCTTTCTGTGCTGCACTAGGTAGCTCTGGGGAGCCTCCTGAAGTATTGGTTTGATCTAGAGTCAATGAAACACTGACTTCTGAAGTGGTGATCAAATCAACAGATATTTTGTATCTAGCCAGTATCTCAAATACCCCAGCTAAGAAACCATACGCATGGAACATATTAGGACTACGCAAAGTCACCATCGTTTGGTTGCAACGAAGTGCGATAGCTCGGAAAAGAGGGGCGCTTTTGACTTCTTGTTTAATCCACGTGCCCCCTTTTTCTGGCGCTTTAGAGGACCCGACAAATACGGGAATCTGATGTCTAAGCGCAGGTAGCAGAGTAGAGGGATGTAATATTTTTGCACCAAAATTGGCCATTTCAGAAGCTTCACTGAAACTGATTTCCGGAATAGGCTCTGCTTTAGATGCAATTCGGGGATCTGTCGTATAAATTCCTGGAACATCTGTCCAAATTTCAAGACATTTGGCTTCAACCGCTTCGGCAATCAATGCCGCACTATAGTCACTGCCACCTCGACCTAATGTCGTCGTATTTCCTTCTGAATCAGAACCGATAAAGCCTTGGGTAATGACGACATGCTCTTGACAAAGTGGAACTAGCTTCTCTTTAGCATGAGCAGAAATTGTATCTAAAAGAGGCTCTGCTTTTCCGAAAGCGTTTGTGGTTTTCATGATATCGCGAATATCAAAACGAACAGCGTCAATACCTCTTTCTTTCATCAATTGTGTCAGTATGTAAGTAGACATTAGCTCGCCACACGCGACTAGCTGATCAGTTAGCTTTTCGCTCGGGTTAAGTTCTGCTTCTTCAGCAGCCATAGCCGCTTCTTTTAAGACCTGATGAACTTGGTTTTCAGTCTGTAAAGGATCTGCCAACTCATCAATGACAGAGTTATGTAGCTCGGTAAGCTGTTCTATCAGTTGTTTTCTTCGTTCGCTATTTACGCCATTAGCGAGCTCAACGAGTAAGTTAGTTACGCCAGAACAAGCGCTGCTGACAACCAATTTGGTGCTAGGGTTATTTTCTACAATAACAGCACAACGGCTCATGGCTTCAAAGTTGGCTACACTTGTGCCACCAAACTTCGCTACATTGAATGCGCTCACGGCATTTCTCCCTAAATATTTTCCATAAAATACTGAGTATTCAGTGTTAGTCACTTTGAATAGCGTTCCGTAGAACAGAGAGTTAGAGCCGAGGGAGAGCATTAGAAATGATAATGAACCTCAGAAGCTCCTCACCAATAAGTATTGGTGACAGTTGGCAGGATTCAGCCTACACAACCGACAAGTATTTACACTCACTAAATACATGCCTCGGCATTGCTCCCCCTAAGTGTAGTGTATTGGAGTTGAGGCTCCACAAAACACTTGCCTGGGCAATGCTCCTCTTCTGCTATAAAAGCAAAGTTAATAAAACAGTTTTATTAACTTTCTTTATTGAACGTTTTTGCAGCATAAAAGTCAATGGCTAAATGAATTTTTAGTCAGATATTATTCATATCGATTTTTGACTACGGAGAGCGCGGGAGAATAATAGTTTTATCTGGTTCGACCTCTAGACTTGAGTCGAATTGTTGTGTGCTGCGTTTTGGTCTAATCTATGTTCGTTGATTCGACTATCTTCATCTGATTAGTGACATAATAAACTGAAGTGATAGCCACATATCGTGCTTTACCGTTTAGTGACAAGGATAAATTATGACAATAAAAAGCTTTATTCCTCCGCAACGAACTTTGATGGGGCCGGGGCCTTCCGACATATGCCCTCAAGTTCTTCAGGCATTGAGTCGTCCAACCGTTGGGCATCTGGATCCATTGTTTATCGCTATGATGGATGAGTTGAAAGAATTGCTTAAATACGCATTTCAAACCAAAAATGAGTTCACAATTGCGGTGTCGGCTCCCGGTAGCGCTGGGATGGAAGCTTGTTTTGTTAATCTGGTTGAACCTGGAGATAAAGTTATTGTATGTCGCAACGGTGTGTTTGGTGAACGAATGCGCGAAAACGTTATGCGTTGCGGTGGTGAAGCCGTTGTGATCGATGACGAATGGGGCTGTCCTGTTAGCGTTGATAAGGTAAGAGAAGCTTTAGAGTCGAATCCTGATATCAAAGCCCTCGCTTTTGTCCATGCTGAAACCTCTACAGGTGCATTAAGTGATGCTGAAGCACTGGGTAAATTGGCAAAAGAGTATGGTGTTTTATCTATTGTTGATGCCGTTACTTCTCTTGGTGGAGTTCCACTACTTGTTGACGAATGGCAATTAGACGCGGTGTATTCAGGTAGTCAAAAGTGTTTATCTTGTGTGCCGGGTCTTTCGCCATTGACCTTTTCTCAGTTTGCTATTGATAAGATTCAACAACGGAAAACTCCGGTGCAAAGTTGGTTTTTAGACAAAAGCTTGGTATTGGAATATTGGAGTGGCAAAGGTAAGCGTAGTTATCATCATACTGCGCCAGTAAATAGCTTATATGCTTTGCATGAATCTTTACTCATACTAAAAAATGAAGGTTTAGAAAATGCGTGGAAACGCCATAAAGAGATGCATGAAAAGTTAAAAGCTGGTTTGGAGTCTCTTGGAATGACTTTTGTCGTGGAAGAAAATTATCGCCTTCCTCAACTAAATGCTGTTTATATTCCTGAAGGCGTAGATGATGTAGCGGTAAGAGCACAATTGCTCAATGATTATAATCTGGAGATAGGTGCGGGACTGGGTTCGTTGGCAGGCAAAGCATGGCGCATTGGATTGATGGGATACGCAGCTCGAAACGAAAACGTTGCGCTTTGTTTGAGGGCTCTGGAGCAGACCCTCGAAGTTAACTAGTCTTTTTAAGGGCGGTATCCGCCCTTATTATTTTGTATCTGAACTGCTTGGTTCCAGATGCTCGGCTTCTTCTACCATGGTGGTATCTGCAGCCGTAAATATAGGTTCAATACTGATCATTGAAAAATCTATATCTGGGTATAGGAAATTAGCCTCGCTTCGTATCTGTTCTGCCTTACTGACTTCTCCTATACCCAGATAAGCTAAAATAAGATTACGATACAAGCCTTCCGTTGGTTTACTTTTTATTGAATCTAATGCCCACTGAATATACTCATATATGGGCTCTGGATTTTTATTGATTAGTCCAGTTCGTAATCGAGTACTGTATTTCTGCCAGCTTACTTGCTCGCTCTTCCAGACTGGAGATATGATGTTGTCCAGAATAGCTACCTGCTTAGGGAAAGCTTTATGGAATGTGAGTAATACTTGATTGGTGTGAAGAGAAAGAAAGACAGTACTAGTAATGAGTAATGGCAACAACAAGCTACTAGCTTTTAGTGTTAGCTTACTTAATTGTTTTAGCGATACTTTTTTGTACTTAGCTGTTCTTTGGTCGACCCAAAAAAGTAAAATGATGAAGGTTATCCAATGTATTGCCGACTGGGAAAATGGGTTCTCCAGTTGAGCGTGTAATGCTATTGGCATGAGCAGGCCTAATATAGCAAGTCTTGTTCCTTTTCTAGTGGAATAAATTCTATATAAGATAAGTATCGCAGCTAAGATTATACCAAGGACAGGGATGATTCCTCCCTCTACTCCCCAGAACAAGACCTCGTTACTTGGATGAGAAATGTCCTGTATTCCAGCGGGATAATTTGTATTTAGCTGATGCTGCCTGGCTGTATACAATATATATTCTGCTTCAAATCGCCCGTAGCCATAACCCGTGAATGGCTTTTCAATGAACATATCAATGGATTGAGGCAGCACAGTTTGCCGTGTGCTGGTAATATTTTCCTCTCCGGTAATATGGTCAATATGGCCCGATGAATAGGCAATGAATAAGCCTAACCCAACCCCCGCAACGAGTGAGCTTACCCATCCGATGAAGCGTTTGGTGGTTGAAAATCTAAATAAGTAAGGGGTAATCATTAACACACTGATTAAAGTAATTACCCAACCTGTACGGGATGTAAGCACGACAATAATAGGCGTTGAAATAAGCGGAATGAGGTACAGCAACGTTACTCTGGATATCTTTTCGCCATATTTTCGTTGTTGTCTTGCTAATAAGTAAGCAGAAATGACAATTCCGGTAGCCAGAAAACTGACCATTAAGTTTATCTGTTGGAATATGCCGTATGGCCGATTTATAAGGGTGTCGTAACCAAAAAGATTACCAGGTTTCAATAAAAACAGCTGAACATAGCCAAAGGCAGCCTCGATAACGACAGCCAAAACAATAAACCATAAGAGCCGCTGTTTGTGTGCATTACTTAAAGATAATTGTTGTAATACTATAAATAATATCAAACCAAGCCATAGTGCAATGAGCCTTGGCAGTGCAAAATTTATATTTGGGCTAAATGAATAGAAAAGTGGAATAGTAATAATAATGCAGCTGATGAATAGCCCGATGGTGAGTTTAGAATAGCGAACTATTTGTTTGGTGGAGGCTTGATATAATCCCATTGATAGGGCTAGGCTCAGACCGAACCATGTCATAAGGTTGAACGGTAATGAAAGGCCCAAACCACCTAAGTTTGGTAGGTAAAAATGCATGGCAATAAGATACACAAAGCCAACAGCATACATAAACCGGCGATTTAAAGGTGCCTTAGGTTTTTTTGGGGCTAGCTGAGTTCCGCTAAGGTGAATGATTGCCATTTTTACATTCCTATCAAGAAGCGGACAAACGACCGCTTCTTACATTTCTTGTAATTTTAGCCTGTTACTTTACCTTTTTTTTATACTTCAACATAGGTTTTAAGAACTTAGCTGTATGAGAACCGTTAACCTCAGCAACCTCTTCTGGTATTCCCGTGGCTATGATTTCGCCTCCCCCCTGGCCTCCTTCTGGGCCTAAATCAATAATCCAGTCTGCAGTTTTTATCACATCTAAATTGTGCTCAATTACAACAATGGTGTTGCCATGATCGCGTAGACGGTGCAGTACTGTAAGCAACTGCTGGATATCGTGGAAATGCAATCCAGTTGTGGGTTCATCTAGGATATACAGCGTTTTACCCGTATCGCGCTTAGAGAGTTCCCGGGCTAGCTTCACGCGCTGTGCTTCACCCCCGGATAGGGTTGTGGCGGCTTGCCCCAGACGGATGTAAGAAAGGCCGACATCCATTAGTGTTTGAAGTTTTCTGGCAATGACGGGAACGGGGTCAAAGAAAGTACGCGCATCTTCAACGGTCATTTGTAGTACTTCATCAATACTTTTCCCTTTGTAGTGTACTTCTAAGGTTTCACGGTTATATCGTTTTCCTTTACATACATCACAAGGGACATAAACATCGGGCAAGAAATGCATTTCGACTTTAATGACACCGTCTCCCTGACAAGCCTCGCAGCGTCCACCACGAACATTAAAACTGAACCTGCCTGGCTTATAACCTCTAGAGCGAGACTCTTGTGTACCGGAAAAAAGTTCACGAATAGGTGTGAAGATTCCAGTGTAGGTTGCTGGGTTTGAGCGAGGAGTCCTACCGATGGGGCTTTGATCAATATCGATGACCTTATCAAAATGCTCTAGTCCTTTGATTTTTTTATAAGGTGAAGGATCAGCAGTCGTTGCGCCATTAAGTTGGGTGTGGGCTATTTTAAAAAAGGTGTCATTAATTAGTGTTGACTTCCCGGAGCCTGAAACGCCTGTAACACAAGTGAATAGACCAACGGGAAGCGACATTGTGACTTCTTTGAGGTTATTTCCTGTCGCACCAACAAGTTCTACTGTTTTCTTGGGATCTCTTGGTACTCGCTTTTGAGGAATTGCAATGGATTTTGCTCCACTCAAATACTGGCCTGTGAGTGACTCTTTAGTGTCGAGAATATCCTGCATAGTCCCTTCTGCAACGATAGAACCACCATGAACACCTGCTCCAGGACCTATATCTATAACATGATCGGCAATTCTTATTGCCTCCTCATCATGCTCTACAACCAGCACAGTATTACCAAGATCTCTTAGGTGTATCAGTGTCTTCAATAGCCTTTCATTATCTCTTTGGTGTAGGCCTATTGAAGGTTCATCCAGTACATACATAACACCGACTAAGCCAGCACCAATTTGGCTTGCAAGTCGAATACGCTGCGCTTCTCCACCAGAGAGCGTTTCAGCACTACGGGAAAGGTTTAGATAATTAAGACCAACATTGACCAGAAAGTGAAGTCGGTCATTCACTTCCTTCATTACTTTTTCAGCGATTTGAGCGCGTTGCCCTGTGAGTTTTAGGCTTCTGAAAAAGTCCATGGCTTCACTGATGCTCATTTCGACAATTTCGGGTAAGGTTGTCTCTTCAATAAATACATTTCTTGCTTCTATGCGAAGACGGCTACCATTACAGGTAGAACAGGATTTGGTTGAAATGTACTTGGCTAGGTCTTCTCTCACGGAGTTTGATTCGGTGTCTTTGTAGCGTCGCTCGAGTGTATTTAAAATGCCCTCAAATGGGTGGCGTTTTACACGAATATCACCTCGATCATTGATATATTTAAACTCTATCTCTGTCCGCCCAGAACCTTTTAAAATGATATCCTGAATTTTTTTAGACAGAGATTTATATGGCGCGAACAGATCAAAACCATAATGTTCAGCCAGAGAAGATAGCATCTGAAAATAATAATAGTTTTTTTGATCCCAGCCTTTAATCGCCCCTTGGGCAATGCTGATATTGTCATCGACAATAACTCGGTCAGGATCAAAATACTGCTGAACTCCAAGTCCATCACAGGTTGGGCAGGCTCCCGCCGGATTATTGAAGGAAAATAACCGGGGTTCTAATTCTTGCATACTGTAGCCACAATGGGAGCAGGCAAAGTTAGCAGAAAAAATAACATCGTTTTTGTCTTTGTCATCCATCCTGCATATAGCAGCTATGCCTCCTGAAAGCTCCAATGCGGTTTCAAAAGATTCTGCTAATCGCTGCTGAAGATCGGGCCGAACTTTGAAGCGATCTACAACGACTTCAATCGTGTGCTTTTTATGTAGTTCTAATGCTGGTGGATCAGATAAATCACAAGTTTCACCATCAATTCTTGCCCTTATAAAACCTTGGGCAGCCAGGTTTTCTAAAGTTTTTACGTGCTCGCCTTTTCGCTCTTTTACAATAGGAGCAAGAAGCATTAATTTAGCGCCTTCTTCTAGTTCAAGAACTTTATCTACCATTTGACTTATGGTTTGAGCGGCTAAAGGCACTTTGTGGTCCGGGCATCTGGGTTCACCTACGCGTGCGTATAATAAACGGAGATAATCATAAACCTCTGTAATGGTACCTACCGTTGAGCGAGGATTATGCGAGGTCGATTTTTGTTCAATAGAGATGGCAGGAGACAGTCCTTCAATATGATCAACATCTGGCTTTTCCATGAGAGACAAAAATTGGCGAGCATAGGCAGAAAGTGACTCTACGTAGCGGCGCTGACCTTCTGCATATAGTGTGTCAAAGGCCAATGAAGACTTCCCTGAACCAGATAGTCCAGTGATTACAGTCAGTTTGTCTCTAGGAATCGTTAAGTTAATATTTTTTAGATTGTGGGTACGAGCACCCCGGACTTCTATTTGATCCATCACTTCTGCTCACTTTACGGTTAATCTTGCAAGTATTGCATAGTAAAAATAATCCGCAACAAATACTGTATAAAAAAACAGTTAGTTTTTTTAAAGGAAATCTGAGTTTATCCGAGATATAAAAAAAGCTGTTAAAAAACAGCTTTCTTATTCATGTTTAGGCTGGCTTATTGCGATTTTTCAGTAGAATGCTGGTCCAGTTCGACTTTTTGTTGATCTTTTTTATACAGATTTTGATAACAGTAGTTTGTTGCTTGAATATAACCGTCAACACTTCCGCAATCAAAACGTTTACCTTTAAACTTATATGCGAGTACGCAACCGGATTGTGCTTGTTTTAGCAATGCATCGGTAATTTGAATCTCGCCGCCTTTACCAGGCTCTGTATTTTCGATTAGCTCAAATATATCGGGGGTTAGGATATAGCGGCCAATAATGGCTAAATTACTTGGCTCAGTTCCAGGCTCTGGTTTCTCAACCATATCATCAACACGGAAGATATCATCTTTTATCATTTCACCTGCGATAACGCCATACTTGTGAATATCTTCTTTTGGCACTTCTTGCACGGCAACGATAGAACAACGAAATTGTTTATACAACTTTGCCATTTGAGCAAGAACACCATCACCATCTTCGTTCACACACAGATCATCGGCTAGTACAACGGCAAACGGTTCTTCACCAACTAACTCTCGGCCAGTTAAAATGGCGTGCCCCAACCCTTTCATTTCTCTTTGACGAATATAAGTGAAGTGAGCAGAGTCCATGACGCGGCGAATATCGAAAAGCAGTTCTTCTTTGTTAGTACCGCTAATCTGATGTTCTAGTTCATAGTTTTTGTCAAAATGGTCAAAGAGCGAGTTTTTCCCCCGGCCAGTAACAATACACATACCATTCATGCCGGCTTCTATGGCTTCTTCAACGCCATACTCAATGAGTGGTTTGTTGACCACTGGCATCATTTCTTTAGGCATAGATTTAGTGGCTGGTAAAAAGCGAGTACCGTAGCCTGCTGCAGGAAAAAGGCACTTCTTGATCATAGTTAAACCCTTTAGTTATCTAAATTTTTATATGGCACTGACTTTACCACGCAATTGAGACAGAACAAAAAATTCAGTTTAGTTTTCCTAAAAAATATAAAGTAAATCAGATTAAGGAAGGTACTTGTGAGCCCATTCAATGGCGGCATCGCGACTGTGAATATCAAGTTTTCTGTATATTCGATACAGGTGGGTTTTAACGGTGTGTTCACTAACGAATAGGTCATCTGCTAATTGTGTATTGGATATTCCCTCTTTTAAATGGCTAAGAACCTCTCTTTCTCGGCTGGTTAGGTTTAGCTTAAAAGGAGGGCTAAAGCGCAATGTCATTGATTGGTAGGAGTGTAATAATTGCTCCAGAATATCCTGAGGCATACTGTAGCCTCCAGAGAGCAGTATATTAATGCCATCGAGAAAATGTTGTTTGGATATATCTGGATAAAAGTAACCTTTTAAGTGACATAAGTGCGCTAGCGCTGAGATGTGTGTCTGCTTTGGGGCGTTATATACTGCGACAACATTTTCTCTATTATGATTTGAAATGATGGTAAGAAGTTCACTTCTTTCAATAGCAGCCTTGTAATCAAGTAGGTACAAGTGAGGGGTATCCTTGGAAATAACATCATCGATTCGCTGCCAGGAAAACGGGATGATATTAAGGCTATAGGATCTAAGGTTGTAGATAGAGTGCGATAAATGCTCTTTTTCTAAGTCCGAGATGAATATCTTTTCTATGTTCGCCATCCTATATTCGCCTTGTTAACGCTTTCAATATGCTCAACATTACTGCCAATATTTATTCTACGTCATTGACTATCTCTGGTGTAATTGCAAATTTGCGTGCGATTTTGTTGTTGATTATATCTTGTTACGTGCTCTTTCAATAAATTGAGTTTTTGCTCGAAAAGAGAAAGTTTTTTACTGGATAAAAAGCCAAAAAATGATTGAATTATTGGCTAGATTAAACTTAGATCTAAGCAGGGTGATTGAGATTTGATACAAGAGATATTCATGCTATCCTTTATCCCCAAATTTTCAGATAGATTTTAAACGGAGCGGATCATGGCAAGCCGTGGAGTTAACAAAGTAATTTTAATGGGCAATCTCGGCGCTGATCCTGAGGTTCGCTACGCAGCAAATGGTAATGCGATTGCAAACATAACCATAGCAACATCGGAAACCTGGCGAGACAAAGCCAGCGGTGAGCAGAGGGAAAAAACGGAATGGCACCGTGTGGCGCTGTTTGGTAAGACGGCAGAAATTGCAGGTGAATACCTGCGTAAAGGCTCTCAGGTTTACGTTGAAGGTCAATTGCAAACTCGTAAGTGGCAAGATCAGTCTGGTCAGGATCGTTATACTACGGAAGTTGTTGTTCAGTGGCCTACTGGTCAAATGCAGCTGCTAGGTAGTCGAAATCAAGGTCAGGGTGCACCAGCTGGTGGTCAACAACAGCAACAACAAGGTGGCTGGGGACAACCACAACAGCCTGTTCAGCAACAAGCACATCAACCAGCTCAACAAGCACCTCAAAAACCGGCGCCGCAGCATGCTCCACAACAGCAAGCTCAGCCTCAATATAATGAGCCGCCAATGGACTTTGATGATGACATCCCGTTCTAAATTCACTATTTAGTGCGTTAAAAAGTCAGAAAAAAGCTACGTTTACGTAGCTTTTTTCATAATTGGGAGGCTTGCAAGTAATTTTCCCACGTTCTGCATTCACAAATTGGCTTAATCACATGATACTTAGTAAGTAAAACTCAGGACTGATTGCTTGGGTAAAAAAGGACTTTATAATTCATGCGATACACCCCTACGCTAAAGTTGAGTGCTCGACTGACTGCCTTTGTCACTATCATTGTGATAAGTGCGATGTTTATTCTATTTGTCGGCGGTACACTTTCATTCAGAAATATTGGTCATGAATATGTGAATCGATATTTAGATAGCATTGTAGCGGTTGTCGATGATGAGATGGAAAATGCTGAAACTGCCGCTGATATGCAGCGCTGGATGCCAAAACTTCTAAAGTCCAGCAGTGTCATTGAGATGGAGATTTCATCAACCGCTGGAACCATTTATCAATTTGTAAATACCTATCCTTTGATTGATGAAAGCCGCATCTATAAGAAAACTTATCGACTAAAGCAAAACAGTGACTACATCGTCAAATTTAAAGCCATTCCACTTTATCTCGAAGAGGGTTACACATTTGGTGCCCTTTCTTCTATTGCCTTAGCTATAGCTCTGGTTATTTTCTGTTTAGTTCAAGGGGTTCGCTGGCTTAAATTACAGTTGTATGGTTCGGAGCTGTTGGAAGAACGTGGCAGAATGATATTGGCAGGTCGAGTCGCTGAGTATGCGAAGGGAAACCCTAAAGAGTGGCCATATACTGCGAGTGAAGCTTTGGATGTGCTGGTAGAAGAGCTTCAATATTCGAGGCAGGAGCGAAGCCGGTTCGATACGTTTATACGTACTCACACATTTTTGGATCAACTCACTGGAGCGGCTAACCGAGTATTATTTGACAGTAAGCTAGAGTCTGCATTACAGGAAAGTGGTGCAACTGGTGGCGTCTTATTGCTTAGAGTTAACGATTGGGAGTCGCTTGAAGAGCAGAACGACAAATCGGTTTGTGATGGGTTAATTATCGAAATAGGAAGTGTTATTTCTAATATCGTGCAACGTTTTCCCGATGCTGTTCTTGCTCGATATTACACCTCTGATTTTGCAGTTCTTATTCCGCATCAAAATAGTAAAGATATTGCGATTCTGGCGACTCAATGTATCCGAAGACTTGAGAAAATATCTCCTCTCGAAGGCATGTCAGAAGACAATTGGTGTCACATTGGGATCACCATGTATTCAGAGGGCGAGCGCAGAGGGCACATCTTAAGTGAAGTCGATATTGCGTTGCGTAGTGCTCAACTACAAAATAACAACAATTGGAGCCGCTTCCAGAAAAAAGAAGTCATTAGTAACTCTCGTGGCAGTGTCAGGTGGCGAACTCTATTTGATAAATCGTTCAAATCAGACAATATTTTAATTTATGAGCAGTCATGTTATTTAGCTCATGAAGATTCAGACAGTACTAAACTGCTGCACAATGAGCTTTTTTCAAGAATTAATGATGATGGTGTCGGTGTATTAAAAGCGTCCCGCTTTGTTGCTGCGATTGAGCAGATTGGATATGAAGCAAAAATGGATAAAGTTGTTTTTGCTACAATTCTGAGTTTTGTAAAAGCGTCCAATTTTGGCGCATGCTATTCTATAAATCTACATGTCCTTCCTTTTCAAGAGAAAAGTCATGTGAGATGGTTGAGGGATGAACTGCTTCAGCTTCCATCAAATACTCGAAATCGACTCAGTTTTGACTTTGTGGAAGGGGCGATTGTGAAGCATTTGGACTTTATGCGGCCTGTTATCAGGATGATCTCAGGGTTAGGTTGTGACGTCATTATCGGACAAGCTGGACGAACCATCACCAGTACACATTACATTAAAGATTTGGGCATTGATTACTTGAAGTTGCATCGTAGCCTGATAAAAAAAATTGAACAGCGTCAAGAGAATCAACTCTTTATTCGAAGTTTGATTGGCGCATGTGAAGGAACCAAAACAAAAGTCATTGCTGTTGGAGTTGAAACGGGTAAAGAGTGGAATACTTTGCTTGATTTAGGGGTTCATGGTGGACAAGGACGAATGTTTCAAGCCGAAACACAGTTGATACCAAAGCCAGACACAGGGAAAGTCCGTGTTGGTAGAAGAAACCGTTGGCGAAAAAAATACTAAGGAACGAGTGATAACACGATGAATTTCTCTGTCATTCTCAATAAATTTCGAACGTCATCAGGAAGTCTCAGCAAGCTGTGTATTGTTATTCAGTCGGATGCGATTTACCTATCAAAGGGGGCTGATACTCCCGATCTGGAACCTTTGGTCTTTCCTATAGAAAATAATTGGGAAACGACACTGGGTGTGGCTTTATCTGCCGGAAATTATGCAGGTCATTCTGCAATTGTTTCATTCAGTTCTAATCTTTATCAAAGTTACCAAATAGATAAGCCTGAATTGCCTCAGGAAGAGTGGTCTAGTGCACTGCCATTCCTATTAAAAGATCTGATATCAGAGCGGGTAACCGATATTGTTGCAGATGCCTGTCAGCTTCCGGACGGGCGTAGGGTACAAGCCTATGTTCTAAGCAAAAAAGTCATTAATTCGTTAAGTGAAAAACTAGAAAACGCGAAGGTTCATCTTTCTAGAATCGTTCCGGAAGACGAAGTATGGGGACATGTTCAGGATGAGATAACCAATTTTATGTTGCTGCATCGTGGACTTAAAGGTGACTTTAAGTTAGGTGCATACGTTAATGGCGAAAATCGATTTCAACGAACCATCCGTGGTGTAGTGGCTCCTTTAACAGGTAATGCGTCTAGTGAGCTGCAATTAGATAGTATTGCGCTGGAGTTACAGCGTTCAATTGATTATCTCTCTTCTCAGTTACGAGATGCTTCTATCAACCACCTTCTAATCTGTTGCGATGAAGAGCAACAGGATGAACTTAATGTGGCCTTGTCTGAAAGGTTAAGTGTCAAAGTTCAGTCGGCTGTGTCGCAAGATACATTGCTTTGCGGGCAGGTACTTTGTCGTGCAGTGGCAAATATCCCACAGCAGGGTATTAATCTTTACCCTAAGCATTTAAAGCCCACAAGAGAGTTATTCTCATTGACTAATGTCGTGGCGTCTTGGCTTATTTTGTGTGTCGCTATGTTTGGTGCTTACGGATATTTAAGCTTTCAAACGGCTCAAGCAGATAGCGTTCTATTGCAGTTGAAGTCAGAAAATAAGGCGATTAATAAGGAGTTTAAACAGCTTCAGTTGTCGTTTGTAAAGCATAAAGCTAGTGCGGCAAAGCTTGCTGCCGCAGAGCGATTTGAACAGGATATTATTAAGAAAAAAGCCACATTAAAGGCTATAGAGCAATTTGATGACAAATTGAAACTTGGCTATTCGGGGGTAATGGGGTCGTTAGCGAAATTATCTGGTGATGACATTTCTGTCTCGTACATAGCGTTAAGTGATGGGAAATTGAATTTAAAAGGATTAGCAAGAACGCCTAATAGTGTGCCTCAGTGGGTCAAACAATTTAAGACAGAACTGGATTTAGTTGGCAGAACCTTCGAGAAATTAAACATAGGGCGTAATGAGAATGATATTGTTACTTTTGAGTTAACAACTCAGGTTAATGGTGATTCTGGCCGTATTTCTGAGAGGAAAAAATAATATGCAAAAATGGACTCAAATTAATGACAAGTTTATTGCACTTTCTCAGAGAGAAAAATGGCTGATTTTTTTAAGTGGGTTAATTGGTTTCTTCTTTATCTTGTTAACACTGTTGATTGACCCGGTAACCGCACTAAATAAAGCAAAGCAACAACAGATAAGGACTGAGTCAGGGCATAAGCAAAAATTGCAACAAGAGGTGCGGTCTTTGACCTTGAGATTAAAGTCAGACCCAGATGCAGAAGTGGAAGCAAAGCTTAAAAAATTATCCAAACAGAGCCAAAAGCTTTCGTTGAAGCTCTCTGAGTTTGTCGGAGATCTTATTTCTCCGCCTGAAATGGCCACTATGCTGGAAATGGTATTGGCAAGTAGTACAAAACTTAAACTAACCTCGCTCGAGTCGCTCTCTTCTGAACCGGTGTTGAGCGGGGAAAGTGACCATATTGGCTATTACATTCACCCTGTGCGAATTGAACTCACTGGGAAGTATTTCGATATTCAAGAATATTTGACCGAGCTTGAAGCAATGAAAATAAGCTATTACTGGCGCGAATTTCATTATCAGGTTGAAGAGTACCCGATGGCCAGACTAGTTTTAGTGGTATATACATTAGGTACAAGACAGGAGTTTATCGGTGGCTAATAGGTTTATTTTACTGTTAATCATGTTGGTAGGAAGTACAGGTTATACATTCGCTTCTCAAGATCCGACTGCACCACTAGGCTGGACTGAACAACCTAAACCTTCGTTGAAAAAAAAGGCAACCGTCAAGGTGCCACAATTGCAAAGTATTGTGTGCGCTAAAGATTCGGATTGTTATGCTATTTTGAATGATAAGGTGGTAACACAAGGTCAATTGGTTTCAGGGTATAAAGTAAAAATAATCACATCGGAAAAGGTAGTCGTAGCCAGCGGAAATAAGCAGTGGCAATTGACACTTTTTGCATTAGATATAAAAAAATAAGGTTTCGGAACTAATATGCGAAAAATTGTAGTGGCAGTGATTATAGCCTCGTTGGCTGGTTGCTCCATGGGACACAGAGACCCAGTGGAAGCCAAACAAGCCTTAAATGAAGCAGTGAATAACGCAAATAGCAGAAGCTTAGATATATTACCTGCATCGGTTCAGGCAGATCTTATGCCTGAATTAGATAATCAACCTGTAGCCCCAGCAGCCTCTTTAAAACGTTTTCGGGTTCAGGCTAATTCGGTAGAAGCAAAAACCTTCTTTACCAGTATTATTAAAGACACTGGGTATAGCGCCGTGATTCATCCAAGTGTTTCGGGTCGGGTGACGATGAACTTATCTGACGTTACTTTGGATGAAGTTCTTGATGTGGCCAAAGATATGTATGGCTACGATGTGGTGAAGAAAGGCAAAATTATTCAAGTGTATGCTGCTGGAATGAGAACTGAAACCATTGCGGTTGATTATCTGCAGTTCCAGAGAAACGGACGATCTCTCACTTCTATTACCACGAGTACGGTGACCACTGAGAGTAGTAATGACAGCTCAGATACAAGCAGTGATTCTAATTCATCCAGTGACAGCAACAATAACAGTAGTTCATCGAATAATACGGTGACTGGCGGAACTACTATAGAAACAGTGAGTGAAAGTGATTTTTGGAAACAGTTACAAGCTTCTATTAGCACGTTAATTGGAGATAAAAACGGTCGTAGTGTGGTGGTCAATCCGCAGGCTGGTGTCATTACCGTGAGAGCAAAACCGGATGAAATTCGTGAAGTAAAACAGTTCTTAGATATCTCTCAAGACCGCTTGAAACGTCAGGTGATTCTGGAAGCAAAAATTTTGGAAGTCACTTTAAGCGACGGTTATCAGCAAGGAATCAATTGGTCAAACCTCAGTTCATCTATAGGTGATGGTTCAATAAATATTGCCAGGACAGCGATATCTACGATTTTGCCGGGTCAGGATGCTATTGGCGATCTTTTAGGTGGGCAGACCAACGTTACTATTTCAGATGGTAATTTTGAGGCTGTATTAAGCTTTATGGGAACTCAGGGGGATCTTAATGTTCTTTCTAGCCCTAGAGTCACCGCTGCTAATAATCAAAAAGCGGTAATAAAGGTTGGTGTTGATGAGTATTTTGTTACCGGAATTGATATCAATTATGTTGAGGTGAATGGAGAGAACCAACAACAAATAGATTACGACTTAACGCCTTTCTTTTCTGGTATTTCATTAGACGTGACTCCTCAAATAGACGATGAGGGCAATGTATTGCTTCATGTGCATCCTGCTGTGATTGATGTTGAAGAAAAAACCTATGAGTTTATGAACAATGCACCTATGGCGCGCAGCTCTATTCGAGAGTCAGATTCAGTCATTCGAGCCAGAGACGGAGACGTTGTTGTTATTGGTGGCTTAATGAAGTCCCATACGGCAGACCGCGTTTCTAAAGTGCCTTTCTTAGGTGATATTCCAGGCTTGGGGCATTTATTTAGAAATACCAGTGAGTATACCTCTAAAACTGAACTGGTCATTTTACTTAAACCAACCGTTGTAGGTGTGAATACTTGGCAACAAGAGCTAGAACGCTCGCGGGATCTATTGCAGGAGTGGTTTCCTGAATCGGAGTGATCATGTATCAAACGTATTTTGGTTTTGAGAAAGCTCCATTTGGGCTAACACCTGATACCGATCTGTTTCATGCGCTACCATCGCATTACGAAGCGATCAAAACAGTGCTGTCTGCTGTAGCAATGGGAGAAGGCATTATCAAAATTACTGGTGAGGTAGGAACTGGTAAGACAATGGTGTGCCGAATGCTGATAAATCAATTGCCGGATAGTGTTGAACTTGTTTATATCCCTAACCCGGCTCTTACCGCAGACTCCCTTCGTAGGGCTGTGGCCCATGAGCTTGGCATTAATACCATTGATGATGAGACAAGAATCGTCGAACAAATACATGCAAGGCTGCTGGAGTTGTGTAGCAACGGCAAACAAGTTGTTGCGTTGATTGATGAAGCTCAGGCTTTGGCTGATGAAGCGTTAGAAGCGTTGCGTTTGTTTGGCAACTTAGAAACCGAACAGCGGAAACTGCTTCATATTATATTGCTTGGTCAGCCAGAACTGGATGAACGATTGGTCGCAGAGCATATGCGCCAGTTTAGGCAAAGAGTTACCTTTAATGCACAGCTTCGCCCGTTAACGATATCTGAAGGGTGTGCCTATATACAACATCGAATGGAATCAAGCGGAGTTGAAAATGAGGTATTTACTTTGGGGCAGAAGAAATCAATCTGGAAAGCGAGTCAGGGCATACCTAGGTTAATCAACCAGATTTGTCATAAGTCGCTGATTTTGACCTGTAGTGCTCAAATGAAACGTGTTCAGAACAAGCATATTTATGATGCAATTCAAGATACCTATGATGCACGAAAACCTAGGTACAAATCACCGTATCTATGGGGATGGAGATAATTATGAGTATTATTAATCGTGCGCTAACCGACATGGCAGATAAAGCCTCTTGTTCGCCAAGACAATTAGAAAAAGCACAGATAAAACCTGTCAGCAATACGAATAAACTTGCGTGGGCGGTGGGTGGTTTTAGTTTAAGTCTTTGTTTAGGCGGATGGGCGGTATCGCAACAACAATCTTCGGTAATAGGTGAAACTGCACAGTCTATATCCCAATCTGTTCAGTCTAGTGAACCAGTTTTAGCTCCGATACTAAAAGAATCACCGACCTCTAAGGTGACTATTTCTCGAGATATTAATCTCTACCAAGAGTCCGAACCTGTCAATGCACAAAACAATAAAAAATCGATTGGTGTGGCTCAATTAAACGTACCCGCAAAGCCAGTGAGCTTAAAATTAGCCGCAGTTAAAAAAACAGTAACTCAAAGTGAAAGCAGAGCTGCGATAACGAGTAATCAATCAGACAAAACGGAACCGTTAGCACAAGTTAAGGCGGCGAATGCGATTGATAGTGAAGGTTCAATAATGGTTGAGCAAGTTGAGTTGGCACCGAAACAACTGTCTGATAGCGCGATAGAAAGAGGGAAAAAAGCACTCGACAGCAATGATTTGCAAACCGCTATTCAAGAGTTTGAGATAGCTCTGAAGTACATCCCATCCGATCAAGTCACCCGAAAGCGGCTGGCTGCACTTTATTATGGAAAAAAAGAGAGTCGCAGTGCGATAGAGGTGCTTTCGCAAGGTATTCGTTTGGATGAGAAAAGTCAGGTATTAAGAATGGCATTATCTAAGTTATTGATAAAAGAAGGCCAGCCTGAAATGGCACTTAACCCTTTGCTTTATCTGCCAGACAATCCAGATAATGGTTATCTTGAACTGAGAGCCGCTTTAGCGCAGCAGTCGAAAAATAGTGAGATGGCGACAGAAACGTATCAGTTATTGGTTCAGCGTCACCCTGAAAATGCACGCTGGTGGCTGGGGTTAGCTATTGAACAAGAGAGAAGTTTGGAGTATCAACGAGCTAAATCTTCATATCTAGAAGCGATTCGTCGAGTCGGAATATCTAAGCAGTCACAAGCCTTTATCCGAGACAGGTTGAGTCTGTTGGAGAGTCTGGAAGGAGAAAAAAATGCAGATTAAACTGCGAAAACGCTTGGGTGATCTACTGGTTGAAGAGGGGATCGTTACCGACCAACAGGTAGAGCAAGCATTGAGTGCTCAAAAGCAGACTGGAAGAAAACTCGGAGATACATTAATTCAGCTGGGCTTTTTATCTGAAACACAAATGTTGGAATTTTTGTCCCAACAGCTATCACTACCACTGATTGATTTGAGCCGTGCAGACGTTGATATTGATGCTGTTCAACTGTTACCGGAAGTGCACGCCCGTAGAATGCGCGCATTAATTATTGGTAAGCATGGTGATACGTTACGAGTGGCAATGAGTGACCCTGCGGATCTTTCTGCTCAAGAGTCCCTGTTCGGTCGGCTGCCCAATTTTATGGTCGAGTTTGTTATTGCCTCGGAGAAGCAGCTTGTTGAAGGGTTTGACCGGTATTACCGCCGAACAAAAGAGATCGCTTCTTTTGCAGAGCAACTGCAAGCAGAGCACCAAACCACGGATAGCTTTGATTTCGGTATCGTGGATGATGACAGTGAAGAAGTGACGGTCGTTAAATTGATCAATTCACTGTTTGAAGATGCGATTCAAGTAGGAGCTTCAGATATTCATATTGAGCCAGACGCCAGCGTCCTGCGCTTGCGCCAGAGGGTTGATGGTGTATTGCATGAAACCCTGCTCAACGAAACCAATATCGCTTCTGCTCTGGTCTTGCGTTTAAAATTGATGGCTAATCTGGATATTTCTGAGAAACGTCTGCCTCAGGATGGGCGGTTTAATATTCGAGCTAAAGGTCAATCGGTTGATATTCGTATGTCGACAATGCCAGTGCAACACGGAGAGTCTGTGGTGATGCGTTTACTAAATCAGACATCGGGTGTTCGTCGCCTCGAAGAGTCAGGTTTGCCGGACCATCTGTTAATGCGGTTTCGAAAACAACTGCGGCGACCCCATGGTATGATCTTAGTTACCGGTCCAACGGGTTCAGGAAAAACTACTACGCTTTATGGGGCTTTGTCGGAGCTGAACGAACCCTCCAAGAAGATCATTACTGCAGAAGACCCGGTTGAATATCGTCTTCCCCGAGTTAATCAGGTCCAAGTTAATCCAAAAATTAACCTGGATTTCTCTACCGTACTCAGAACTTTTCTTCGTCAGGACCCGGATATCATTCTGGTTGGAGAAATGCGCGATCAGGAAACCGTAGAAATAGGCTTGAGAGCGGCGTTAACAGGTCACTTGGTATTAAGTACTTTACATACTAACGATGCGATTGACAGTGCCTTACGTATGATGGATATGGGGGCTCCAGGATATCTGGTGGCCAGTTCAGTACGGGCGGTATTGGCCCAAAGGCTAGTCAGAAAGGTTTGCCCCGATTGCCGTACATCGGATGAGGTAGATAGTGCCAAACAAAGCTGGCTCGAAAGCCGTTTTCCCAATCAGGTTTCAACCACCTTTAGCAAAGGCAAAGGTTGTCAGAATTGTAATTTGACAGGATACCGAGGCCGAATTGGTGTGTTCGAATTTTTGGAGCTAGAAGAAGAGATGATGGATGCATTACGGGCAAATGATGCAGTCGGTTTTGCTGTGAAAGCTCGTAAAGCTCCGGGTTATAAACCGCTCTTGGCTTCGGCGATGGAATTGGCGATACAGGGAAACGTCAGTTTGAACGAAGTGATGAATCTTGGTGAAGGTGACTCTTCTGGCAATACCGATCCTATCTATATTTAAAGGGAATTAGATGCCAAATTTTCAATATCAGGGCAGAAGCTTAGATGGAAGCCAGGTTAGCGGTAATGTGGATGCCCCGACAGAAGAGCTAGCTGCAGATGCACTAATTAACAAAGGCATTATTCCTACGGCAATTGTCAAAGGGAATAGCGGTACAGGCATTGCTGGGTTTGATATTAGCCAACTTCTTATTCCCGCGATCCCTTTGGAAGTATTGGTGATTTTTTGCCGACAGATGTATGCACTGACTAAAGCAGGTGTTCCTTTGCTGAGGGCAATTAAAGGCTTATCGACAAACGCCAGTAACAAGCAGTTGAAACATGCACTTGAAGAAGTAGGGTATGAGCTGACAAATGGACGAAGTTTATCGGCGTCAATGAGATTGCACCCTAATGTATTCAGCCCTCTGTTTGTATCAATGGTTAACGTTGGTGAAAATACTGGTCGTCTGGATGAAGTATTATTGCAACTCAGTGGTTATTACGAACAAGAACTGGAAACCAGAAAGCGGATAAAAACCGCAATGCGATACCCATCATTTGTGATTATTTTTGTTGTTATTGCTCTGTTTATCCTTAACGTGAAAGTCATCCCGCAATTTGCCAGTATGTTTAGTCGTTTTGGGGTGGATTTACCCCTGCCGACTCGAATTTTGATTACGTCATCAAACTTTTTTGTCGATTATTGGGTATGGATCGTTACCGCTTTATTCGCTGGGTTATTTGGATTCAAAGCTTGGATCTCTGGCGCATCCGGCAGAGAGCTGTGGGATGGGTTTCGTCTTAAAATGCCTATCGTCGGAAGCATTATTAATCGAGCTCAGATGGCACGTTTTTCCCGTACTTTTGCGTTAATGTTAAGAGCCGGGGTTCCCCTGAACCAATCCATTGCACTGGCCGCCGAGTCTATGGGAAATAGGTACTTAGAGCTCAGGTTATTAGAAATGAAAGCATCCATTGAAGCTGGTGGTTCTGTATCAAGTACCGCTATCAATAGTGGCATATTTACCCCGTTAGTGATTCAGATGATCTCCGTGGGTGAAGAAACCGGGCGGATTGATGAACTGTTATTGGAAGTTGCTGATTTCTATGACAGAGAAGTCGACTATGATTTAAAGACACTGACCGCCAGAATTGAACCTATTCTTTTGGTGTTTGTTGCGGGTATTGTTTTGATTTTGGCTTTGGGGATTTTCTTGCCGATGTGGGGAATGTTGGATGCGATCCAAGGGAAGTAAAGAGAGCATCCATGACAAGCACTCGATTTAGTCCAAGGTTTTCTGTTTGGGTTTTTATTATAGCCATATTAATCACTGGCTTAAGCATGTCTTGGAAAAGACTGGAGCCAGAAGCGTCTAAAACAGCGTATGTTGTTGCCGCTAAAGTTATTTTAGAAAGGGCGAATCACTACAAACAGCAATGGTTGGTTGAAAAACAACCGGATGAACTTAACCTAAACGGAAATGTAGTCCACTTTAACCAGTCAGGTTGGCTACTTCCATTAAAAGACGATGAGGTTGATTGTGAGTTTTGGCTGCAGCTGCTTTATCAGGATTCGAAAATATTTGGCGATAAACTGCTAAAAAGTAATTTAATTCATATGGATGATGATTACGTGTGCAGTTATAATTATGTAAATAGCAATGCAATAACAATAAGTTTACTAAACAATAAGTTTAAAGTTAGCGTAGATTTCTCATCGTTATAGCTATCTGGCACTAAACTAATATTTAACTATATTAGCGAACTATATAATGCGCTGACTTCAAAAGGTGGAAGGTAAAATGCATAAACAGTCTGGTTTTTCATTGATGGAATTAGTGATAGTCATCGTCATACTGGGGTTGCTGGCAGTAGCCGCACTACCTCGATTTTTAGATGTGACAGATGAAGCCAAGAAGGCGAGTATTGAAGGGGTTGCCGGAGGGTTCGCTACCGCCGTACTTTCAGCCAGAGCACAGTGGGAAGCTGAAGGACGTCCGCAAACCAATGATTTGAACGTGGTTGACTATGACGGAACCGATTTTTTACTGACCGACTCGGCCAATGATGGGTTTCGCGATGGCTACCCATTAACCGTTTATACTGGAAGCGATGTGTCGACCATAACGGCGGACATATGCAAAGAGCTGATGGAGCAGTTGCTGCAAAATCCACCGTCTGTAGACACAAGCAGTACCAGTGACCCTAAATACATAGCTTCGGTTACGACCGATGACGAATGTCAGTATTCGCAACAGGAGAGTGGTACCAGCCATAACTTTGTTTATCAGCTGAATGCGGGTAGGGTGACGGTTAATTTAACCAATTAATAGTCAATAGAGTGATTTACGGGGTTTTATTCTGTATAACTACAGAAGTATAATTTAACTATTGATTATATTGACCTAGATTTCAGTTTTTGTTGGTTTAAGTGGCTTAAAACGACAGAAGTAAAATATGAAAAAAGAGAGATGTTAGTGATGAAAAGACAAGGTGGCTTCACCCTAATCGAATTAGTGGTAGTGATTGTTATTTTGGGTATCCTGGCGGTCACCGCTGCACCAAGGTTTTTGAACTTGCAGACAGATGCACGTAATGCCTCACTTCAGGGCCTTAAGGGAGCGATGGCTGGAGCAGCAGGTATAGTATACGGAAAGTCTGCGATTGAAGGTTCTGATTCTAATGGAACCGCTGCGGATCTAGTGGTTGATGGTACAGACATCAACGTAGCTTGGGGCTATCCTACCGCGACAGATGAAGGTATCGAGGTGGCAGTGACTGGTCTTGATGATGCGACACAGTGGAAATCAGTACCTTCTACGAGTATTGCCAGTGGTGTGGCTACCAATACGATCTATTATACGTTTGAGTCTACTACAATTCCTGATGATGGAACTATTAATAATTGCTATATTAGTTATGCGCTTACAACTGGTGGAACAGAACCACAGCAACCAACAATCAGTGTTGTAGATTGTAATTAATTAAATTATATAAAGGCCTGCAATTGCAGGCCTTTAATTCCTTTCTTTTACCACACTGCAAATTTCACCCTGCAAATTCCGTATCTTTTCAGAATTCCTATATACTCTAACTACTTAGTCTTTTTCGGGTATAGGTTTCATGCTGTCAGCCAATAATGATCAAAGCGGATTTACTCTGGTCGAGTTAGTGGTGGTGATTATTGTGCTTAGCATCGTTTCTGTTTATGCCGCAAGCCGTTACATGGGGGCAAGCAGCTTCTCCGCTTATGCCGCTCAAGAACAAGCCATTTCCATCATTCGTCAGATCCAATTAAGTCGAATGCAGTCCAATATCGATAGTACAGCAACCCTCTCATCCGATTATCAACTACGTGTCACCAGCAGCTGTTTAGGCTCGGTATCAAGCTGTACTGCTAGCGGAGATTCAAGAAGCAACAAATTAGTGCTGCCAGATGAACTTAGTTTTGCCCAGACGATGACGGTGAATTTTGACCTGTTGGGTAATCCCAGTTGTGCCACAGGTACCTGCCCTGCCGAGTTTAAAGTTGACCTCTCCAGTACAACAGAAACCTTAGGTGTTTGTATTAATAGCCAGGGGTACATTTATGCTTGTTAGAGTCGCTAAGGGCTTTTCTCTTATAGAAATGATTGTGGCTATTGTGATAATGGCGGTTGCTATGATTTCACTGACCTCGTTTCTTTTTCCTCAGGTGCAAGATTCAGCACGACCGCATTATGAAGTGCGCGCAGCGGCATTAGGCCAAAGCTTGCTAACGGAAGTTCTTGCCCGTGGTTATGATGAAAACAGTGACTCGGATGGCGGTATCATACGTTGTGGAGAGCTGAGCACATCCTGCACCACGCAATCCGACTTTGGTCCTGACAGTGGCGAATCAACACCTGACAGTTTTAACGATGTGGATGATTATATCGGTTGCTGGACAACCAATAGCGCAAGCGAGGCATATTGCAGCGATGTGACTGGCAGCCTGAATGATATTTTTGGCAACAATATCAGTAGTGAATATCCCAATTTTGCTGCAAATGTGAATGTGGTTTATGACTCTATTGCAGGAAACACACAGTTTAAAAAAGTGAGTGTGACTATTACTGCCGGGCGCTATGGAGAATATTCATTCTCAGCTGTGCGAGGGAACTACTGATGAAAAGCAAAGGTTTCACGCTGGTAGAAATGGTCATGACTATTGTGGTTATGGGTATTGTATTTCTAGGGTTGGCAGGTTTTCTTGAGTTGGGAACTAAGGGTTACGTCGACAGTGTTGACCGTCAGAAGATACAAAATCAGGCTCGTTTTGTGATAGAAAAGTTATCACGAGAAATTCGTCATGCGGTGCCCAATAGCTTTGCCGTGGTAACCAATACAACCAGCAAGTGTCTTAACTTTTATCCGATAAAAAATGCCGGCTTTTATCGTCTGGATGAGCAAAATCGTCACCTCGAATTTATTGTCGATAATCAGGGCAGTCGTTTGACTGATTCGGCTAGTGACCGCTTGGTGACCAACCCAAGCCAAATTAGTGATCTTACCTCTGACAGCCATTCAGTTTCACTTGCTGGATGTCTAAGCAGTAGCGATAGCAGTTGTGTGGAGTCCGAACCCGGCAGCGGCGTATATACTTATACGGTTTCGGATGTTTTTTCCAGCCATTCGGTCGCTAAGCGGCATTATACCTATAACGGTCAGGTGTCTTACTGCATCACCAGCGCCGGATTGATTACCCGAAATGGCGTCAATGTGGGAGAAGGCTTAGACTTAGCTCAGAGCAGCTTTAGCTATTTACCGGCAACGTTGCAACGAGGTGGCTTAATCCATTTAGATTTTCTGTTTACCAATCAGGATGAGCAGAGTTTTTATAAGCATGATGTGCAGGTGTTAAATGTTCCGTAGAAGAAAAACACAGCAAGGGAATATGATTATTGTCGCGGTCTTTGTGATTGTGGTCATGGGGCTGCTTGCCGTAAATTTAAGCCGAATTAATTGGTCGAATCAAGATACGCTCACCCGGGAAGTGTTGGGTACTCAGGCATGGTTCGTCGCTCACTCCAGTAATGAGTGGGCATTAGCTACCCTGTACCCTATTGGTGGCAGCGGTAGTTTGACTGAATTAGAAACTCACTGTGATACGGTAAATAACAGCGCAGCAACGGCGGCGGCAGATATTGCTGATGGCCTTCCCTGTAACTCCCCAACCATTCAGTGTATCAAACCCTCGAGCTCGCTGCCGGATGAACTAAAATACTATCAGGTAACATCCAGTGCTATCTGTAGTTCAGGGACTATTTATCAGGTTCAGCGAGCACAAGAAGTTTGGGTTAAGGCGGTAGGAAATTAATATGCGTACTCTTTTGGCTTTCTGTCTATTGTTGTTTTCGTCCTTCAGTTGGGCGGTGGGATCGTCATGCAGCAATATACATGGGCAAAATGATTTGCATGCGTTATTTACGATTACTGCACAAGAAACACAGCAAGACTTAACGATAGATCAGACAGGTAAGGCGCCAGACGTACTTCTTTTTTCTACTCTCTCTGGTTCGGAGGCATTACTCGTCGACTCATTTCTTTATAGTTCTACCGCTATCCAGTACGACGCATTGATTACCTATGATTCATCAGACGGCGATGTTATTAATTACTATCGTAAAGTCTCCGGCACTACAGATTGGGGATCCGCAAAACTTACGGCGAGCTATGATTTTAAACCCGGGAAATTAATTTTATCCTCCAGCGATAGTTCTATTGTTATCACTCATTGTGACGACTCTATCCCTGTAACCGAACCACCAGTCGATACGAACATACTGAGCATAGAGCCCATTAAGGAAGTCGCATTGCTTTGTGATGTGCCTCAATTTACCTTCACAGTCCGTAATAGTGAGACGGGCAGCATAGTAACTGACTATAGCGAGACAATCACGGTTGCTCTACCCGATGAATTAAGTGCAAGTGTTGTAAAAGGAGGCATGAGCGGCTCAGACTATACCACGGTGGACGGTGAGCTTATTCTGGCTGTAAATAGCAGTGAATATGGGCAGTTTACAATTTCTGGCGCACTTGATAATGGAGAGTCTGATAGCAGTGAGCTATATGTGGCACCTTATAAGTTCGACATTCCCTCCCTTAATGCAATAGCCAATAGAGATACTACATTAAACGTAACTGTACAGGCCTGTAAGGCTGGTAGCCCTGCGGTTGTTCCAGATTATAGTGGTACTAAATCGTTATCATTTTCGGATATGACTTTAGAGACCCCGACATTGACTCAAGGGGCTACGCAAGGTGACTTGTTCGTTAATGATAATCCCGATTCTGATTCTAGCTTTGATTTTAGCTTTTCTGACGGGAGTGCCAGCGGCAGCGTCAATTATGATGAATCTGGTGTTATTAGCTTTAAGCTGGCTGACCCTGGATTTTCTTGCCCCAGCGGGTTTGATTGTGAAGATATCGATGATGACGATTGGAATGGCCTAGAAGGCATAGTGAACGTTAATGTCAGACCATGGACATTCGCCATATGTGCCCCAGACGGTGATGACATGGACGGGACATCGATGACGGGTGATGGTTTTAAAGCCGCCGGGGAAACCTTCAGCCTTAGCGTAAAACCGATCATTTATCAGCTAGGGGCGGCAGTGACTGGCGAGATTAATGTTACTAATTATTGCTCTGCTCAGGTGACGGAAAACTTCTTCCTCAATGACGCTCCCGCTGCCATCGTGTATCTCAAAGGCACATTGTCCACTCCTTACACCGGAAACTTAGGAACCGGTTCAGGTTTGGTCAGTATTGATAGTGATGGAAACCCCGTAGGAGAAACTAAGTATCACTATCAAAAAACTGATGATGGCAGTAATTATGATTTTGCAGATATGTACTGGAATGAAGTGGGCAGCTTAAAGGTTACCGCTGACATTGGCATTACTGATTATTTAGGAATGACCATCAATACCGGATATCGAAATATTGGGCGCTTTTATCCGGATCATTTGTCTGTTCTGGATAGCATTGATAGTGAAAAAGAGATTTGGGACTACGCTCAAGGGCATGATGGCTTTGCTTATATGAGCCAGCCCTTTACGCATCAGTTTACTGTTCAGGCGGAAAGTTCACGTACTACATGGGATGAGCTCGGTCTGGAACAACCGATTGTAACCACCAATTATGGCCTGTTTTCTGACGAGCTCATTGTTACTATTGATTATCTTGCAATGGCCCAAACTGGCACTGATGATGCGTGGGAAGCCATAGACTCAGGCAGCAATCAGAGAATAAAAAATGGTGAGACTTATCTCTGGCAAGGGAGCGATTGGGATAACTCCAGCGGCCAGCTCAATGTTGTTACTACTGATTTTGAACTAATAAAACGTCAGGATGAACTGCAAACAAATTATACAACAGTAATCGATGGGCCTTTTGGTGAATCAACGCAGATTAAAGCTAAGTTTGGTTTGCTGGTGACTGACAAAGTGGATGGTGTTGATCTTAGTTCGCTGGATTTTGGTAGTGAATTGTCTGAATACGTGAGTAATATTGCTGCCATGTTTGATGACCAACCTGAATTTCGCTATGGCCGGATGTCATTAAGTGACGTGGGCGGCAATCAGGATACAGTAATATCCGTTCCGCTAAAAGTAGAGTACTGGAACGGCTCTGCCTTTGAGTTAAATATCGATGACAGTGCCAGTGGCTTCAATGTAGGCTATTATTGTCGAGAGCAGGTATGGAGAAATGATGCCGGTAGTTCTGATGCTGCAGTCAGTATTTCAGACAGCAGCGATTCAAAGGTTACCGATGGCTTATTTAACTCGCTGGTGGCGACACATTCTGAGGGCCGGGAGCAGGTTCGATTATGGCTTCGTCAGCAAAGCGTGATTCCTGACGGGGTGGATTCTGATGATTGTTTTAGTGCAGGAACCTCTGTTGATCAGCCTTGGCTGAGGTATAACTGGCGAAATACTGGCGATGAAGATCCTTCGGCCGTACTGACTTTTGGTATCTATCGTGGAAACGATCGGGTCATCTTTAGAGGTGAGAATCGACTTACTGGTCAGTAAAACAGGTATAAAAATCCTATTAGGTCAGTAGATTGTAAGAAAAAGAGAGATTAAGCCCATGTTTATGCGTCTATGCCTTGCTGTAATGGCAATGCATTGGTACATTTAGTGCAATTTTGTCTTCTAATATTATCCGATGAGCGAAGAGTATGTTTAAGAAACTTCGTGGTATGTTTTCAAATGACCTATCAATTGATTTAGGTACCGCAAACACCCTAATTTATGTAAAAGGACAAGGAATTGTTCTGGACGAGCCTTCTGTTGTTGCAATCAGTCAAAAACGTGCGGGAAGCGCGAAGAGTGTTGCTGCAGTAGGTCATGAAGCAAAGCAGATGTTAGGCCGTACTCCGGGATCTATTTCGGCGATTCGACCAATGAAAGATGGCGTAATTGCTGACTTCTATGTAACTGAAAAAATGCTTCAGCACTTTATTAAGCAAGTGCATGACAACAGCTTCTTAAAACCAAGCCCACGAGTGCTAGTTTGTGTGCCTTGCGGTTCTACACAAGTTGAACGTCGTGCAATTAAAGAGTCGGCTCATGGTGCAGGTGCTCGTGAGGTTTATCTGATTGATGAGCCAATGGCGGCAGCGATTGGTGCTGGGCTTCGTGTATCAGAACCAACGGGTTCTATGGTTATCGATATTGGTGGTGGCACCACGGAAGTTGCGGTTATTTCGTTGAATGACGTAGTGTACTCTTCTTCTGTTCGTATTGGTGGTGACCGCTTTGATGAAGCTATTATCAACTATGTACGTCGAAATTACGGTAGCTTAATCGGTGAAGCAACCGCTGAAAAAATTAAGCATGTCATTGGTTCAGCTTACCCTGGTGATAATGTTAATGAAATTGAAGTGCGTGGTCGTAACCTTGCAGAAGGTGTGCCTCGTAGCTTTACACTAAACTCCAATGAGATCTTAGAAGCGTTACAAGAACCACTAACGGGTATTGTTTCGGCTGTAATGGTTGCTTTGGAGCAATGTCCACCTGAACTAGCCGCTGATATCTCAGAGAATGGCATGGTGCTAACGGGCGGCGGTGCATTATTAAAAGATATCGATCGTTTACTGATGGAAGAAACAGGTATCCCGGTCGTTATTGCTGAAGATCCTTTAACTTGTGTTGCCCGTGGTGGCGGTAAAGCTCTGGAAATGATCGACATGCATGGTGGCGATCTTTTCAGTGACGAGTAATTCCAGTTATCCACAGAACCTAGGTGGATAGGAATGAAACCTATTTTTGGCAGAGGTCCTTCTCTGCAATTACGCTTGTTTATAGCGCTATCCATATCAGCCAGCCTTATGCTGGCTGATAGTCGTCTTGATGCTTTCTCAGGTGTTCGCTACATACTTAACAGTGTGGTAGCGCCAATTCAATATGCAGCAAATTTACCCAGGTCCATGTTCGACGGACTATACGAACGATTTAACTCCAGACAACAGTTGATTGATGGTAACGTTTCACTGAAAAGAGAAATTCTCTTTTTAAAAAGTGAAGTTGGTTTACTCAATCAATATAAAGAAGAGAACCAGAGACTTCGTAAACTACTAGGCTCTCCATTCGTGAGGGATGAGAGAAAAGTGGTTACAGAGGTAATGGCAGTAGATTCTTCTCCGTATCGGCATCAGGTGGTTATCGATAAAGGATTAACTGATGGTGTTTATGTTGGTCAGCCAGTGATAAATGAGAAAGGTATTGTAGGGCAGGTTACTTTCGTCGCTGCAAATAATGCTCGCGTTTTGTTGCTGGTGGATGCAAATAACTCTATTCCTGTTCAGGTGGTTCGAAATGATATTAGGGTCATTGCATCGGGCAATGGGGATTTGGCTAATATTTATCTGGAACATATCTCCTTAAGCACTGATATTCAAAAAGGAGATTTACTGGTGACATCTGGTTTAGGTGGTCTCTATCCTGAGGGTTACCCTGTTGCTTATATCTCCGAAGTAGACAATGACAATAGTCGACAATTTGCTCAAATTAAAGCAGATCCAGTTGTTGAATTTGATCGCTTGCGATATCTGTTATTGATATGGCCCAACGAGGATCGTCAGCAAGAAGTTAAGTCTTCTGTAGGCGATATAGAAGAACAAATGGGAGACGCTGGTGGGGAATAGTGTTTTTCGCGGGAAGATTGTTATTTGGGCAACCTTTTTAATCGCACTTATCCTGCAAACCATACCTTGGCCTGGAGGAATGGAGCTGTTTCGTCCATCGTGGCTGGTATTGGTTGCTTGTTATTGGGTCTTAGCTTTACCGCATAGGATCAATGTGGGTACAGCATTAATTCTAGGGCTTATCTGGGACTTATTGCTAGGTTCCACATTAGGTATCCGTGGAATAGTTATGTCCATTACCATCTATCTTGTCGCAGCAAACTTCCTAGTAATTAGAAATATGGCTTTGTGGCAACAAGCCATGTTTATCGCAGCATTGACTGTACTGGCCAAGTTTATGGAATTTTCAGGAGAGTTCCTGATACAAGATGTAACGTTTAATACCATGTCTCTATGGTCTGGTTTAGTAAACTGTATCTTGTGGCCCTGGTTATTTCTGTTATTAAGACGAGTTCGTCGTCATTGGCATATACGCTAGGTTCGCGATAATCGGAGACCGGAGACCGGTTCACCCGTAATCCGATAATCAATAACGTACAATTAAATAAGAAACTATGAGTACAACATCGATTTTTTTAGCGTCGGGCTCTCCCCGAAGAAAAGAGCTTTTGCAGCAACTTGGGTACGTTTTTACTATTGTTAAACCAGAAGTAGAAGAAGTTCGTCAAGCTGGAGAACAACCGAACGATTACGTGCTGCGGTTGTCTCAACAGAAAGCACTGGCAGGCCTTGCAATGGCAGAAAACGGTGCTGTAGTCATTGGCTCCGATACCGTCGTGGTATTGGATAATCATGTATTAGAAAAACCTAAGAATTTTGAAGATGCTCGCCGCATGCTTTTGGCGTTGTCCGGAAATAAACATCAAGTATTGACCGCTGTTACAGTGGTTAATCAGGATAAGCAGGCTTCAGAAGTAGTTACAACAGACGTATGGTTTAAGCCGCTGAATAATGAAGAAATAAGTCAGTATTGGCAAACCGGCGAACCGTGCGATAAAGCTGGCAGTTATGGAATTCAGGGGATTGGAGGACGTTTTGTCTCTCGCATCGAAGGAAGCTACTACGCAGTAGTGGGCCTGCCTCTGTTTGAAACCGATCGGCTTCTGAAAGATTTTTTATAAGCTTAATGAGGTGCTCTCATGGGTGCAGAATTATTAATTAATGTTACGCCTAGTGAAACTCGCGTTGCGATGATTGAAGGTGGCGTTCTTCAAGAAGTTCATATTGAGCGTGAAGCTCGTCGTGGAATTGTAGGTAATATTTATAAAGGCCGTGTATCCCGCGTATTGCCGGGAATGCAAGCTGCTTTCGTTGATATAGGCTTAGAAAAGGCTGCATTTTTGCACGCCTCCGATATTGTTCCTCATACAGAATGTGTCGCTGAAAATGAAAAACAGCAGTTTCAGGTTCGTGATATTTCTGAACTGGTTCGTCAGGGACAAGATATTGTTGTACAGGTGGTAAAAGATCCTTTAGGGACAAAAGGGGCTCGATTAACCACGGATATTACTCTACCTTCCAGATATTTAGTCTTTATGCCAGGGGCTAGTCATGTCGGTGTATCTCAACGAATTGAAAGTGAAGAAGAGCGAGAACGATTGAAACGCACAGTTTCAAAGTATTGTGATGAAGATGGCGGCTTTATTATTCGCACCGCGGCTGAAGGTGCTGATGACAAAGAATTATCACAGGATGCTATGTTCTTAAAACGTCTCTGGAAAAAAGTGGGTGAACGACGCGCTAAGTACAAAACACGCTCTACATTATATGGGGAGCTTGGTCTGGCTCAGCGTATTCTAAGAGATTTTGTTGGTACAGAGCTGACTAGGATTCAGGTCGATTCGCGTTTGGTATTTGAGACATTGAAAGAGTTTACCTCTGAGTTTGTACCAGAGTTGACTGAAAAACTTGATCTTTACGAAGGTGACAAGCCGATATTTGACATGTTTGATGCTGAGAATGAAATACAACGTTCTTTAGATCGAAAAGTGGAATTGAAGTCTGGTGGATATTTGATCATCGATCAGACAGAAGCGATGACAACCGTTGATATTAATACTGGCGCTTTTGTTGGGCGTAGAAACTTAGAAGAAACCATATTTAATACCAACACCGAAGCGACACAGGCGATAGCTCGTCAGTTAAGGCTAAGAAATCTCGGCGGTATAATAATTATCGACTTTATCGATATGTTGTCCGAAGATCATAGAGAAAGAGTTCTTTTTTCTTTGGATCAAGCTTTATCCATTGATCGTGTAAAAACGAATATAAATGGTTTTACTCAGCTTGGTTTGGTGGAAATGACACGTAAACGCACCAGAGAAAGTATTGAGCACGTTTTATGCTCTAAGTGCCCAACTTGCGAAGGTCGTGGCTCTGTGAAAACGGTCGAAACGGTTTGCTACGAAGTATTACGTGAGATAACTCGGGTTAATCGCGCTTATGATGCAGATAACTTTGTCGTTTATGCATCACCAGCGGTGGTTGAAACGCTAGAAGGTGATGAGGCTCATGCTCTTGCTGAGCTTGAAGTATTTATAGGTAAGCAGGTTAGGATTCAGGTAGAACCGTTATATATTCAAGAACAATTTGATGTTGTAATGATGTAAAGAGGTTGATGTGACGTCATGGCTCGCTCGGTTAGGGCGTTTTGTATTGTGGATATTAGTAACAGTCATGGTTCTTATGGCATTGACTGTTACCGCTTTACGCGTATCACTACCTCGACTGGATAATTATCAATCCGAAATTGAAACTTGGGTAGCTCAAACGACCGGAGTCCCTTTTAACATAGGTAACGTGAAAGGGTATTGGAGAAATACTCACCCTTCCATATCACTTCAGAACCTTGAAGTTCAGAACATTAGTGATAAAAATGTCACATTTGTCGTTGAGGAAGTTCAGCTACAAGTGGATCTTATTCAGTCCATATTGACATTATCACCTCAGATCGCCTCTCTTAATGTCAACGGATTATATCTTGATATCAGTCAGATCAAATTGATCGATAGTGATCCATCGAATGAGCAAAGTCAGGGCGACTCAAACAGTACTCTATTATCTCAATTAGATGATCTTTTTCTCAGGCAGTTAGCCGATTTTAATCTACAAAATGCTACCGTGATTTATCAAACTTTTCAGGGAGATGTTCGTACTCTCGACTTTGACCAATTGAAGTGGCGAAATAGGGAAAGCAGACATCAATTAGAGGGAAATGTAAGTCTGATTGGCAGTAATATTAATAGCTTAGAGATAAAAGCCGACTTTGAAGATAATGGTTCATTGTTCGATATTACGGGTGATTTTTACGCTCAGGCCAGAAATATTAGTATTACCCCTTGGTTAACAAAATTTCTGGAAGATGAAACCGGAATAGAAGGTGGGCAGGTTAGCTTCAATAGCTGGTTTAGCGTCGATAAAAGCCAACCCATTGATGGTTATATAGAATTACTTCCTTCTGAATTAACCTGGACCGAGGATGAGTCGCACCTACTACTAATTGAAAAAGGTTTTTTTAAGCTATTCCCTATAAAGGAAGGTCATACAAAAAAAAGTGACGCTTGGAAAGTAAGTGGTCATTCCATCATGGTGAGAACTGATGAAGTAGAGTGGCCTAGTTTAGATTTGGTCTTTCAAAGGGAGCAGGGTCATTGGATTGCTAATATCTCCCAGCTTGATATCAAGTCCCTTCGCCCTCTAGTACACCTTTTGCCTAGCTCCAGTGTGGCGAGTGATTGGTTGAATCGATTACAGCCTACTGGATTGATTGAAGACATTCGAGTTGCACATTCTAGCGACACAGGATCCCTGTCCTATTCTGCATCGCTTTCGTCTGGAGGGATGAAACAGTGGGAATTGCTTCCAGAAGTTCATGAACTAAGCGCAGATATCGCGGGAACAGGGTCCATCATGGCGGCGAATGTCACGTTAATAGATGATGTATTACCCTATGGTGATGTCTTTCAGGCGCCTTTAAAGATAAAGCAAGGCGATGTAGATATCGTCTGGCAATCAGATGAGAAAGGCTGGCGCTTATGGTCAGATAAGGTGACGGCTGCAACTCCTGATCTGCAAGTTTTAGGAGAGTTTATGCTTGATTTTCCTAATCAGGGCTCGCCCTTTCTTTCTTTCTATGCTGAAGCGGATGCTTTTAATGTTGGAGAAACGTGGCGTTACCTCCCCACTTTAGCGCTTGGACAGGATTTGACGGATTACCTTTCAACGGCAATTCAGGGGGGGGAAGCGAAAACAGCGCAGATAATGTGGTATGGAGAGCTTGGTCAGTTTCCATACAGAGATAATAACGGTGTTTTTCAGGCAAAAGTAGGCTTAGAGAATGCTCAGTTTAGTTTTGATACACGTTGGCCGTCCATTAAAGATATGCAACTTAGCTTGTTATTTGAAAATGAATCTATGTACATGGATTCACGTTACGCGAAGTTAATGGATGTTGAAGCAGAGCGGGTTTCAGGGGAAATAGCGTATTTAGGGCCGGGAGGTTTCGTCGAAGTTATGGCGAAAGCGACAGCAAAAGGACGAACCGTTCGAGATTATATGATGGCTACGCCATTGGTTGACTCTGTTGGTGCTGCGCTTACTGCTATCCAGGTTAACGGCAATGTTAAGTCTGAATTTCAACTTAAGATTCCATTTGATTCGAGTCAAGAACCCAGAGCTTGGGGTTATGCAGAACTGTCTAATAACTTTATAGAAATACAGTCTCCACCTATACAGTTAGAAAAGGCGCATGGACGAATCACTTTTGATAATGATGTGATTAAAGCATCCGGTTTGTCAGCAAATCTCCTTTCACAACCTATCGCAATCGACTTTAAGGGAGAGAGCCTTGGGTCAAACTATGCAGTAGATATAGATTTACTTGGTGACTGGGATCTACCTCCTCTAGCACCGTATGTTGGAGATAAATGGATCAATAGAGTTCAGGGCCACGCTCCTTGGAGCATGGATGTCGATCTGCAACTTAATGATGTTGGTTTTACCTATCAGGTTGACTCAACCGCAAGTTTGGAGTTTGTCTCTAGCCAATATCCTGAACCACTCTCGAAAGCTCTTGGGGAGAAAAAGCAGGTCCAGTTACAAGCTTCTGGAAACCAGCAAACTATCTCTGGCCGCATTCAAATGCCAGGGGTGAAATATCAGGCAGAAATTGATATTACTGGTGACAAACCAGTGCTTTTTGCCACTAACCTACTCGTTGGTGCTGGAGGATTCAAAGTCAGTCCAGTTGTTGGTCATAATTTAGTCATCAGAAATAAGTCATTTAATTTAGATGATTGGTTAGAGTTCTCTGCTGAAAAAGTGACAGCAAAAACTGAGTCAAAATTAAGTGCGATGAAAACGCCAGAGATTCCCGCACCACAAAAAATTGCCATTAAGACAGATGTCCTTACTTTTGCCAGTTTAGATTGGAACCAAGTGGATTTTTCTGCACGGAAAAAAGATCTATCATGGGTCGTGAAAGTGGACAGTGCTGAGGTAAAAGGTCAGGCGCACTATTTAGAGCCGTATGACCTCACTGTTGGATTAGACCGGCTTCAGATATTTATTCCTGAACTGGATAATGAACATCAGGATACACCAGTATTTAAGGCGGACGTACAACGGCCTCTAGTGACATCGTTTGATAGAGAGTTTCATCGGTTGATGCCTAATTTAACTCTGAATATTAAAGATTTTTGGTTGCAGGGTTATAAAGTAGGTAAGGTTAATATTGACCTTCAGAGAACAGGAAATAAGTTAAATTGGCGCAATATTGAGTTTACTAGTGGCAACAGTAAGATAAAGGCAAATGGTTGGTGGGCTCTTGATGGCGATAAAAGTCAGTCAGATTTTTCTATGTTTCTCAAAGGAAAAAATAATACAGAGTTAATGGATCGTTTTGGTATTAGCGCTGGTATTCAGAAAGCACCGTTTGAAGTCACTTCAAAATTGCAATGGCAGGGTGCTCCTTGGTCCATGCAGGTTGATACATTACAAGGCGAGTTAAAGGCAGAGTTTGGTAAAGGCATTATCTCTGATGTAAGTGGTGCAGCTAAGTTATTGGGGATGTTCAGCTTAGATTCTATTATTCGGCGTATGCAACTCGACTTCTCTGATATTTTCGATAAAGGTCTGGCATTTGATTCCATTACGGGTAGTGGAAACATTAAACAAGGTGTCTTTGTTACCAATAATATAGAAATGGATGCCATTGCGGGTGATATGATAATCAAAGGCATGGCAGATCTTGAAAAACGAACGGTAGATGCCGAGGTGGAGTTTACTCCTGATTTAACCTCTGGAATACCCGTTCTTACTGCGTTTGCGGTTGCACCAGCAACTGCCGCTGTCGTATTCGCCATTTCTAAAGTTATTTCTCCAGTCGTGGATGTATTTACCAAAATACGTTATCAGGTACAGGGTCCTCTGGATGATCCCGAAGTCAAGGAACTATCCCGGAGTAAAGGTGAATACAAGCTTCCTGATAAGCAACTTCAAGGAAAGTAAGTCATACTAAGGAAAGAATATGGAGAGTGTTGGCATTGTCCAAATGACTTCAGGATCAGAACCGTTAGAAAACTTAGCATTTATCGATATTCAATTACAACAACTGGCTGAAGAGGGTGCTAAGTTAGTACTTACTCCTGAAAATTCGATTATTTTTGGAAGTAAGAGTGATTATCAAAAACATGCGGAAGTATTAGGTTCAGGCAATCTGCAAGATGCATTGGCAGCTCTTGCAAGAAAATACCGACTTTGGTTAGTGATAGGCAGTATGCCTATTCGGTCGGGAGATAGCATCAGTACAACTACGTTAGTGTATAACTCTGATGGTGATCGTGTTTGCCATTATGACAAACTGCATATGTTTGACGTGGATGTTGATGATCAACATAGCCGATACAGGGAATCAGAAGTATTTACTCCTGGCCAAGCAGTGGCCGTTGTTGATACACCGGTAGGTAAGTTAGGACTTACTATCTGTTATGATTTACGTTTCCCTCATCTGTTTTCATTATTGAGAGATAAAGGTGCTCAAATTATTTCGGTGCCAGCCGCCTTTACAGCAACAACTGGTGAAGCTCACTGGGAGACATTGCTAAGGGCTCGGGCGATAGAAACCCAATGTTGGGTTGTTGCTGCCGCACAAACAGGTAAGCACCCGTGTGGACGAGAAACCTGGGGACACTCAATGATCATTAACCCCTGGGGCGAAATTACTCAACAAACTTATGGTGAAGTTGGTACGATTAACGATGAAATTGATCATAGAGTCACTAACTCGGTTCGGATAAACATGCCGTTGTTAACTCATGCCC
This sequence comes from Vibrio sp. UBA2441, assembly GCA_002342685.1. Classification (GTDB taxonomy): domain Bacteria; phylum Pseudomonadota; class Gammaproteobacteria; order Enterobacterales; family Vibrionaceae; genus Vibrio. The sequence goes on along the minus strand of DDQN01000094.1, from coordinate 58,810 downwards.
GCTTCCAATCACATTTAAAGACAGAATAAAGGTTACCAATGACCATTAATTGCGTAGAAAAAGAGTTACTGGCTCCAAGTGGCTTAACTGAGCAGGATATCGCAGATACGTTGGCAACAATTGCAACACGGCAAATAGATTATGCTGATATCTACTTTCAGTCCAGTTGGCATGAATCGCTGGTATTGGAAGACAGTATTATTAAGGACGGCTCTTTTAATATTGATCGAGGTGTCGGTGTCAGAGCTGTCACTGGAGAAAAAACGGGTTTTGCCTATTCGGATCAGATTCAGCTCGATAGCTTGAAACAGAGTGCGATTGCAGCGCGAGGTATTGCACAGCAAGGACAAAATGGTCAGGTAAAAGCGTTTACACCAACATCAAACAACCATATTTATAAAGGGATAAATCCTTTAGAAAGCTTGCAGAAACAGCAGAAGATTGATCTGCTAAAAGAGTTGGATGCCTATATAAGAACCAAAGAGTCACTAGTAACAGAAGTTTCCATTAGCATTAGCGGTGTCTATGAACAGATATTAGTGGCTGCGACCGACGGTACTTACGCGGCAGATATTCGTCCTTTAGTAAGATTATCTATTAGTGTCTTAGTGGAGAAAGGCGACCGCAGAGAGCGTGGTAGCTCTGGTGGCGGCGGCCGTTATGGTTATGATGTATTTTTAGGTGATGAAAATGGCCGACAAGTGGCTTATTACTATGCCGATGAGGCGATAAGACAGGCCTTAGTGAATCTTGAGGCTGATGCAGCCCCTGCTGGCGCGATGCCTGTTGTTCTTGGCGCTGGTTGGCCCGGTGTATTATTGCACGAAGCTGTGGGTCATGGCCTGGAGGGTGACTTCAACCGTAAAGAGTCATCGGTCTTCTCTGGAAAAGTGGGTGAAAAAGTAACCTCAGAATTATGTACGATTGTGGACGATGGTACTATGGTTGACCGTCGTGGCTCGATAAATATTGATGATGAAGGCGTTAAGGGTCAATACAATACTCTTATTGAGAATGGCGTTCTAAAAGGCTATATGCAAGATAAATTGAATGCACGCTTAATGGGTGTGGCACCAACAGGTAACGGCCGTAGAGAATCTTATGCTCATTTACCTATGCCTAGAATGACCAATACCTACATGTTGCCGGGGGAACATTCTGAAGCTGAGATCATTTCAACGGTTAAGAAAGGTTTATATGCACCTAACTTTGGTGGTGGTCAGGTAGATATTACATCAGGTAAATTTGTTTTTTCTACTTCAGAAGCCTATTTAATTGAAGATGGAAAAATAACAAGGCCGGTTAAAGGGGCGACTCTGATTGGTTCTGGAATTGAAGCGATGCAACAGATATCTATGGTAGGCAACGACCTTGCGTTAGATAAAGGTGTGGGCGTTTGTGGTAAAGCAGGTCAAAGCGTCCCCGTTGGCGTTGGTCAGCCAACATTGAAGTTAGACTCGCTCACCGTCGGTGGGACGGAATAAAGAGGTTTTGGGATTACCGGTTATCGGATTACAGGATAATCGGTAAAAAACCATAACCCATAACCCATAACCCGTTATCGGTGATCGTTATTCCATCTCTAACTCTTTCAACACCTGAAAGATCTCACGATACGCTTTTGGTGGCTTATTCGCTTTCTTTTCACGGTTTGCTTGCAGATAAAGTTGGCGAAGGCGTTGTCTGTCCGCTTGTGGATACAATTCCATCACTTCAGTAATTACCGCATCTCCTTCAGCCACTAGACGGTCTCTAAGCTGTTCTAGCTTGTGTAATTCTGCTGTGGCTTGTGAATGCTTGTTACGGTACTTATCTAGCGCGGCCTGAATTGGCTCTGGCTCGATGGTACGCATAACTTTACCAATGTATTGAAGTTGACGTCGCTTTGCTTCATTTTTAAAGCGCTGCGCATCTTTGATTGCTTCTTTTAGGCCATCAGGTAGTGGGAATTTTTCCAGTACAGAAGGCTTTAGGTTAACTAACTCTTCACCTAATTTTTGCAACTCTTCCATATCATTTTTCATCTCGGTTCTACTTACCCAGATGATCTCTTCCTCTTCTTCCCAAGGAGCTTTTTGATTTTTTCTTGCCATTTGTTTGTGTTCTCATAGTTATCTAGAGAGATATTGCACTATTTTAGCAAGAATTATGGGGAGAATGCGAAAACCTTGTTATTCTAAGTGAAATATATTTAATAAATCAGAAATGGCTATGGATGTAATACAACAAATTGCTCAACAGAGAGTGGAGTTGGAAGCTGCAGTTGAGAAAGCGCTTAAGCTTGCTACTGGAACCGCTGATGCGGCAGAAGTTGCTATCACCAAGACGACGGGTTTAAGTGTTTCTACTCGCATGTGTGAAGTAGAAAACGTTGAATTTAATAGTGATGGCGCTCTTGGCATTACGGTTTATCGTGGCCAGAGAAAAGGCAGTGCATCCACTTCAGACTTAAGTGAAAGTGCCATTCAACAAACCGTAGAAGCGGCGCTGGATATTGCCAAATATACTTCTGAAGATCCTTTTTCAGGTCCCGCACCGAAAGAGTACATGGTTAAAAACATTCCTGATTTAGATCTGTTTCATCCTGATGAGCCAGAACCCGATCATGCCGCTAAAATTGCCATTGCAGCTGAGAAAGCAGCCCTTGAGTACAGTGACAAAATAAAACAGAGTGATGGTGCAAGTTACGATAGCCATTATGGAGTGAAGGTGTATGGCAATAGCCATGGTCTTTTGGCGAGTTATCCGTCAAGCCGCCATAGCGTTAGCTGTGTGGTTATTGGCGAAGGTCAAAATGGTGTTATGGAGAGAGACTATAGCTATACCGTTTCTCGCCATATCGACGATTTGTGGACACCTGAAAAAGTAGGTTTGGAAGCGGCGGAAAAAACCATATCTCGCTTAGACGCTCAGAAATTGTCTACAGGAGAGTATCCCATTATGTTTGCTGCAGATGTTGCGACTGGTTTGGTCGGACATTTAGTGATGGCAATAAGCGGCGGTAACCTTTACCGGAAATCGTCATTTTTACTTGATCAGTTGGGCAATCAGATCTTCCCTGAGTGGTTTAATATTCAAGAGAAACCACACGTACTGAGAGGATTGGCATCGAGTCCTTTTGATAGTGAAGGGGTCTATACTCAGGATCGCCAGATTATTACTGACGGCGTGCTGTCTAGTTATCTGTTAACCAGCTACTCGGCGAGAAAACTAAATATGTCTCCTACAGGTCATGCTGGTGGAATACACAATTGGTATGTTGACTCTACCGGGCAAGATTTCGATGCCATGTTAAGAGAGTTAGGAACAGGCTTTTTAGTGACAGAGCTAATGGGGCAGGGTGTTAATGTCGTTACTGGTGATTATTCTCGTGGTGCCGCAGGTTTTTGGGTTGAGAACGGTGTGATTCAATATCCAGTATCTGAAGTGACAATAGCGGGTAACCTTACCGATATATTCAAGCGAATAGTGGCTATCGGAACCGACATCGAAACCCGCTCTCAGATCCAGACAGGTTCAATTTTAATCGAATCAATGAAGGTCGCAGGCGCGTAAACATATTATAGGTGAACGGGATTACCGGTGATGGGTGATGGGATTACGGTGTTTACGCTGACCAGCTAACCCATAACTGATGATCCTTTAACCCGTCACCTATATTAGAATCTGGATATCTCATTCTTCGATTCCAGAATGACGGACTTTGGTTGTAACCGGATTACGGTGATTGCTCATCCCACAAGTGATTATCTTTTTAACCCATCACTTATATTAGATTCTGGATATCTCATTCTTCGATTCCAGAATGACGGACTTTAGTTGTAACCGGATTACGGTGATTGCTCATCCCACAAGTGATTATCTTTTTAACCCATCACTTATATTAGATTCTGGATATCTCATTCTTCGATTTCAGAATGACGGACTTTGGTTGTAATCGGGTTATGGTGACAGGTCATCCCATAACCGATTATCTTTTAACCCATAACCCATAACCCATAACCCATAACCCATAACCCATAACCCATAACCCATAACCCGTTGCCCGCCCCCTATGTTCTTAAATTAAAATAGTCGCCAAGCCAAGGAAGACGGAGAGGCCAATAACATCAGTAACCGTCGTTAATGCCATTCCTCCGGCCAGTGCGGGATCGATCTTCATTTTTTTGAGCATTATCGGAATAGTCACCCCAGCAATGCCAGCGACCAGTAGGTTGGTTAACATGGCAGCGGAAATAATACCGCCTAATAGCCAATTATCTTTCCATACCACAACAATGCCACCAATAATAAGTGCCCATAGAATGCCATTCAGAAAACCGATAGCCGCCTCTTTGAGTAGTAGTTCTCGTTTGTTACTGTCACCGATATGACCAACAGCCAATCCTCTAATCACTAGAGCGACGGTCTGATTTCCCGCAACGCCACCCATAGAAGGCACTATCGTCATCAATACAGCAATGGCCGCCATTTGATCAAGAGTCGCTTCAAACATATTGGACACAGAAGCAGCTGCGAGGGCAGCAAGAACGTTAGCACCTAGCCAGATACTTCTTCGGCGAGCAGATTTAAATACAGGAGCAAAGGTATCTTCGTCATCATCCATACCCGCTAAACTCATCATGGAGTGCTCAGCATCTTCACGAATAATATCGACAACATCATCGATAGTGATACGACCAACCAGATGTTGGTTTTCATCAACAACAGGAGCGGATACCCAGTCTCGGCGTTCAAACAAGCTGGCAACGTCAGAGTCACTGGTGTCTACTGGTATCGCTTCATCGGCATCGTCCATTACCTCGCTGACTTGAATGTCAGGTTGGGTGGTGATCAATGTTGTTAACGACAGGTGGCCAATAAGGCGGCTTTCATCATCGATAACATACAAAGCATCCGTAACATCTGGTAGCTCGCCTTTCATTCGAAGATAACGCAAAACAACGTCGACATCGACATCACTTCGGATGGTTGTTACATCGGTATTCATGATACTACCGGCAGTATCTTCCGGATAAGAAAGTGCAGTTTCGACTCTTAGGCGATCCGCGATATCCATTTGTGCCAGTATTTCACGGGATACATCATCGGGAAGGCTTCTAAGTACGTAGGCTAAGTCATCGGTATCCATACCCTCAGTCGCTTCTACAAGCTTCTCTGGGGCCATTTTAGAGACTAAACCATCTTTAACGTCTTCGTTTAATTCATCAAGAATATCACCGTAATCTTCTGGGTCCGTGAGTTGCCAAAGCACATCACGAGCTTTACGGGGAGAGGCTTCAAGCAGGTGAGCAATATCTTCCGGTTCCATGTCTTGTAACTGACGTCGTACATGGACAAACCGGCCTTTATCTAAAGCGTCGCTAACCTCTTGGAGGGTCTGATGAGCTTGTTGAGCTTGATCGAGTTCTTGTTGAAGCTCCGGCATTCTCTCCTCCGATTTGAAAGATTTATTGTTTCGAATATTAACTTAATTTTAAGCCTTATTTAATAAGATCTTATGACGGAAAGGAATTTTTTTGAGACTGAATTGCTATTTAGATAAGTATTTGGTTAAAAGAGCAACACTATTTATCATTGTGCTCTTATTCATCTTCTTCGAATTTTGATTCAATCAACTCACATACGGCCTCTAAAGCTATATTGGCTTCAGTGCCGTCACAAGTGACGGTTACATATTGCCCTTGGCTTGACTCGAGCATGATGAGCCCCATAACGCTATCGGCAGACATGGCTTTGTTGTCTTCATTTGAAACAGTAATGGAGGCGTCGTAGCTCTGAGCAAGTTCGACCAGTTTTACTGCTGCACGAGCGTGTAACCCCAGTCGATTTTGAATAAGAACTTTCTTACTGCATTCCATTACTGTAATCCTTCAATGTTGATAGCTATGCGTGATACTTTTCCAGGCAGGTATGTCTAATTTGTACTTGTTGGCCTTGAGATTTGAAAATATCTCCCAGCTTCTGTGTAAGGTAAACTGAACGATGTTTTCCACCAGTGCAACCAATGGCAACAGTTAGGTAGCTACGATTATTTTTTTCTAAAAGAGGCAACCATTTTTCTATATACGCCTGAATATCAGCTCTTAATTCATTGACGCAGCTTTGAGATTCAAGAAAATCAATAATTGGTTGATCGAGTCCGGTGAGTGGCCTAAGTGCAGGCTCCCAATGTGGATTGGGGAGAAAGCGGACGTCAAATACATAGTCTGCATCGCTTGGGGTACCATATTTAAAGCCAAACGACTCAAAAACCATAACTAAGCTCTGACTTTCACTACCTTGGATACGCATCCGAATCAATTCGCTTAAATCGTGGATCGATTGACCGCTACTATCGATAATCAGGTCAGAGAGCTCTTTCAGATAAGCCAACTGCTGTTTTTCTTTAGCAATGGCTTGATCAAGAGATAGCTTGTCTTCATTTAATGATAATGGATGAATCCGACGGGTTTCGCTGTAGCGTTTGAGTAACGTCTCTTGGCTAGCATCAAAAAAGAACAGGGTAAGATTAGTTTGCGCTCTGAGCTGAGCGAGTGCATTGGTTACTAACTCTGGATTGTTAGGCAGGTTACGTATATCAACACTGACCGCAACATTTTGGTTGCGTTCACTGACAGTTTTAACAAACTGGTCAAGTAGTATAACGGGCAGGTTATCGACACAGTAATAGCCGAGATCCTCGAGGACTCGTAGCGCAACACTTTTTCCTGCACCCGACTGTCCGCTAATGATGACAAGGTGAGTATTGTCTTCAAATGAGCGAGTTGGCTTCATTATTTTTCTATCATTATGTCATACAGCTCTTGATCGCTTTGGGCGTTTCTCAGCTGTTTTAACACTTGTTTATTATTTAGTCTTTCTGCCATCGAAGCGAGTGTTTTTAGGTGCTCTTTGCATTGAGCATCTGGCACTAAAAGTGCGAATAACAGGTCTACGGGGCGGTGATCGATAGCATCGAATTCAATCGGCTCTTCACATTGCAGCAATATTGCCACGGCTTCATCGCACGAGTACATTCTGGCATGTGGGATAGCGATACCATTACCAATACCAGTGCTTCCCATTTTTTCTCGATTGAGCATGCATTCAAACAGTTCATTAGAACTCTGTCCGGTGTGCTCTGCGGCAATTTGACTGATAAGCTCTAAGGCTCGTTTTTTACTTGAACACTGGACCGCACTTTTAGTGCAGTCCAATGAAAGTACTTCGTTAATTTGCATGGTTAATGACTACTGAGTTTTTCTTTATGTTTGTTTAATTGTCGCACCAGCTTATCAACTAAAGAGTCTATTGCTGCGTACATGTTTTCTTCATCAGCGGTTGCATGTATGTCCCCATGATTAACATGAAGGGTCGCTTCTGCAATATGTAACACTTTTTCTACACGTAATACCACATGAACATGATTGATATGTTCAAAAAATCGTTCTAGTTTTTGGAACTTTGTATGAACGTAGTCTTGCATTGAATCGGTAAGATCAACGTGATGCCCTTTAATATTGATTTGCATAGACTTTCCTTTTATTGCGGCCTAGAGAAGGCGTTTACGCTGACTCGATGGAGCAATGCCCAGAGATTCACGGTACTTTGCAATGGTTCGTCGTGCTACCTGAATTCCTTGGTCAGCTAACAATGCAGCAATCTTGCTATCACTCAATGGCTTGGCAGAATTTTCTGCGGCGACCAGCTTCTTGATTAATGCCCGAATTGCCGTTGATGAACATTCTCCGCCATTATCCGTACTCACATGGCTAGAGAAGAAATATTTTAGTTCAAAAATGCCTCTTGGTGTATGCATGAACTTTTGGGTCGTAACGCGAGATATGGTGGATTCATGCATTTCTACAGCCAAAGCAATGTCGTTCAGAACCATTGGTTTCATGGCTTCTTCACCATACTCAAAAAAATCTTGTTGATGTTCAACGATGCAGCGAGCCACTTTTAATAGTGTTTCATTTCTACTTTCCAGACTCTTAATTAGCCACTTTGCTTCCTGCAAGTTGCTGCGAATAAACTGACTATCGGAACTGTTGCCTTTTCCTAGCGCAGCATATTGCTGATTCACTTTTAATCTTGGTACGCTATCTGGGTTTATGGTTACCGTCCATTTACCTCTGTCTTTAAAGACAGAAACATCAGGAATGACATATTCTGTTTCATCTGGAGTGATTGAACTGCCTGGACGTGGGTCTAGTTGCTGAATAAGCTGCATGACCTCTCGAAGCTCAGCTTCTTTTAGTTTACTTTCCTTGGTGATCAATTTGTAATCGCGATTTCCAAGTTGATCGATATGATTTTCAAGAACCAGTTTTGTCTGTTCCAACCAAGGTGTTTCTTTCGGAAAAGTGACCAATTGTAAAAGTAGGCATTCTTGCAGATTTCTTGAAGCGACGCCAAGAGGGTCAAATTGTTGTATGCGCTTTAAGACGGCTTCAACTTCATCAAGTTCAACTTCTTCATCATCTACGCTTTCAAGAATGTCATCGGCAGAGACTGTCAGGTAGCCATAGTTGTCTACTGCATCAATGATGGCAGTCGCGATTGCATGGTCAGTATCTGAAAATGGAGTTAGGTCTAACTGCCAATGAAGATAGTCTTGCAAGCTTTGCGTGGTTTCGCCTTGATAAACGGGCATATCATCGTCAAGGGCAATACCTGTATTGCCAGTGTTGGCACTGTAAACATCATCCCATGAGGCATCTATTTCCAGATCGTCTGATATTTCTGATTTTTCGATTACCTCAGAGCTGTCTGGTGCTTCGGGCTCTGCTATAGGGTCTGCAGTGGCCTCAGTGGATATTTGTTCTTTTTCTTTTGCGGCGTCTTCTGAAGTATTTGTTTCTTCCTGACCTTCATCTACATCCAGCAAAGGATTAGATTCAAGGGCTTCTTGAATCTCTTGCTGGAGATCCAGAGTCGACAACTGCAACAACCGTATTGCTTGTTGCAGTTGAGGTGTCATGGCTAACTGTTGACCTAGCTTGAGTTGTAGTGAAGGTTTCATCCAGTAATTGCTGCCTTGTTCTTTTTGTTATTCAACAAATGTAATCCTTTATCTGCCATATACTAATCATAGACGGAATTGTTCGCCGAGATAAACCTGTTTTACTTGTTCATTGTTTAGAACTTGATCTGGCGTCCCTTCTGCAATCAAATGTCCTTGACTGACAATGTAGGCTCTTTCACAAACATCTAAAGTTTCGCGTACGTTGTGATCGGTAATTAATACACCTAATCCTCTGTCTCTTAAGTGCTCAATGATTTTCTTAATATCAATGACAGAAATGGGATCAACACCAGCAAAAGGTTCATCCAGTAAGATGAACTCTGGGTTCGCGGCTAAGGCTCTTGCTATTTCAACCCGGCGTCTTTCACCGCCTGATAGAGCCATACCCGTACTTTTTCGAATATGCTGAATATTAAATTCATCTAGTAGATCTTCGACTTTATCTTGGCGGTCTTCACGGCTGAGTTCTTTACGGGTTTGTAATACAGCCATAATGTTGTCTTCGACAGAAAGCTTACGGAAAATAGAAGCTTCTTGCGGTAGATAACCGATACCCATGCGAGAACGACTGTGCATAGGAAGTATGCTGATGTCTTTATCATCGATCATGATCTTGCCTTCATCACGAGCGACGAGGCCAACAATCATATAAAACGAAGTGGTTTTACCTGCACCATTCGGCCCTAGTAGCCCGACGATCTGCCCTGACTCTACTTTGATGCTGACGTCAGCAACGACTTTTCTGTTCTTATAGCTTTTTGCTAAATGTTCTGCTTTTAATATAGCCATATTATTAATTGGTTGCTTGGGCTGGTTGAAGAACGGTTTTAACTCGTTCGTTTTTGCCGCCATCAGCCGTTAATTTTTGTGAAGAGATTTTATAAGTGATTTTTTTACCACGGATAGTGCTTTCATCCTGAGATAATACCGCGCTGGAGATCATGGTTAGCTGATCAGTGCTCACTTTGTAATAAAGCTCTTTGGCCTGCCCTTTAAGTGTCTTACCTTCATCGGTAAGCTGAGAGAAAGTGGCAGGCTCACCATATGCTTCAATCTCTTTTAAGGTATCGTCTTCCAGGTTACGAATAACAATCAGAGTATCCGCATTAATATTGATACTGCCTTGCTTGAGCTTCACATCACCCGTAAAAGTAACTCGATTACTTTTCATATCCAGATTTTGTTTATCCGAATCTATGTAGATAGGTTGATCTGAGTCGGATGTAAGTGCAAATGCACCTGGTGCTGCAAATAGGCAAGCGATAAGACTAAGGTGTAAGAGTTTCATATCTACCTTGTACTTTGTTAAATAGAGTAGCGACGTTTTCAGCGAAGTTGCCTTTCATCGCATTTCCTTTCGTTTCAAATGATGGACCGACCAATAACACGGGTGTATCGGCCCAAAAATCTCGGTTATCTAGCTTAATAAATAGCTTCTTTGTTGCCATAGTATCAAAACTGGCATCAGGTAATAGGTTCTTGGCTAACACATTATCATATAAGGTTAACACTTGTTCTTTATTTAATATGCCTCGATCAGCGGTGATTTCCCACTCTTTTGTTTCGCCTTCGCGATAAACGAATAAGACAGGATAATCAAAAACCGTGTTTCCACTTTCTGCATAGTGATCGAGATACTGGGCAACAACGCGATAGTTTCTAACCCCGCTTTCTGTGTAATTGGTATTATCTACATTTTGGCCACTGAGTGCAGGTAACTCCAAGTCTGGAGTGACTTGAATTGCAGTGACTTGCCCGGCTCCATAGAGATAATAGGCTGAGTATGCTGCAATCATTAATAATATGGCGTAAATAATACGAGATAAACTCATATACTCAGACCTTTGTGCGTATCCAGTTCATCTCGGGCTTGTAAAATTAAATCGCAAACCTCACGTACAGCCCCATAGCCACCTTTAATCGTTGTGACATAATTGGCTCGCTTTACCAAAAGTGGGTGACCATCAGCAACACATACTTTCAGAGCGACTTTTTCCATTACAGGCCAGTCAATAAGATCATCGCCAATATAGGCTGTATTTTTAGGGTCAACATTTATCTTAGAACAGATATTTTGATAAGCTTTAATCTTATCATTTTGCCCTTGGTAAATAAGAGAGATACCGAGTGCTTTCATACGATTTTCAACAATGATGGATTGTCGCCCGGTAATAATGGCAATTTCAACGCCAGCACTCATTAGTGATTTTACACCGTGGCCATCTCTGGTATGAAAGGTTTTTAACTCTTCGCCATTATTTCCCATGTAGATGAGACCATCAGAAAATACACCATCAACATCGCAGATTAATAATTTGATCTCTTTAGCTATCTCAACAATTTCTTTAGATACCGTGCCATAAAGCGTTTGAACGAGTTCTGACATTACATTACTCCTGCTTTGAGTAAATCATGCATATTGAGTGCGCCAACAAGCTTTTCGTCTTCACAAAGTAATAGTCCAGTTATCTTTTTTTCTTGCATCATGTTTACGCCATCAACCGCAAGCATGTTTGGGTTTGCATAGGTTGGGTTCTTAGTCATAACCTCACCTATTTGAGCGGTATGAATATCAATCTGGTTATCCAGAAGTCGGCGTAAGTCACCATCAGTAAAGATCCCAATGACTTTATCATTTTCATCGACGACCGCTGTCATACCCAACCCTTTCTGAGAAATAACGAACAACGCTTCTCGGATTAAAGCGGTTGGTGCTACTTTTGGTAATTCATTTCCAGAACGCATGATGTCTGAGAGCTTTAGTAATAACTTGCGTCCCAGAGCACCACCTGGGTGTGACAAGGCGAAGTCTTCAGCCGTGAAACCACGAGCTTGAAGTAGGGCGACTGCTAGTGCATCTCCCATGACTAAAGTTGCGGTTGTGCTGGTTGTAGGAGCCAACCCCAGAGGGCAAGCTTCTTCAGGAACCGTGATCTGTAAATGAGCATCAGCCAGTTTTGCCATTGTGGATTCGGGTTTTCCAGTCATGCTGACGATGGAAATGTTCAATCGTTTCAATACGGGAAAGAGTGATAAAATCTCAGAAGACTCTCCAGAGTTGGAGATAGCAATAACAATATCACCTTTGGCAATCATACCCAGATCACCGTGAGCGGCTTCTCCCGGATGAACAAAAAATGCCGCGGTACCAGTGCTGGCTAACGTTGCCGCAATCTTGTTGCCAATGTGCCCTGACTTCCCCATGCCCATCACAACCACTTTGCCTTGATTGTTAAGTATTAGATCGCAGGTGCGACTGAAGTCTTTATTGATGTATTGTGACAGCTGTTTAAGCCCGTTAATTTCTGTATTTAAAACTTCAATTGCTGCTTTTTGATAGTCAAAATCAGACATTTAATTATTCATCCTTAGTTTAAGCTGTCATATTGGAAAACAGGTAGGTTTGGTAGCCAACAAAGCAGATGAAGAAGATGAAGCCTTCAATTCGGTTAATACTTCGAGATCTTCCTAAAGCAAATACGACTAACAATAAAGAAACGGTAAGCATCACCCAGAAATCTCTACCCATCGCTTCAGAACTTAATATTGATGGGTTTAATATGCCCGGAATGCCCATCACGGCTAAAATATTAAATACGTTAGAACCGATAATATTACCAACGGCCATATCGTCTTCGCCCTTTAATACACCGGCAAGAGAAGCAGCCAGTTCAGGTAAACTAGTACCGATAGCGATGATCGTCAGGCCGATGATAAGGTCACTCATACCAAAATATTTCGCAATGATAACGGCACTATCAACCAGCTCGTCTGCGGCTAGGGGCAACACAATTAAACCCACAATGACCCAGAAAATGGCTTTATGATTGCTAACACCTTCAGGAATCTCAGATTCTTGTTCTTCAATAAAAGCATCGCCTTTATTTTTTTCAATCTGGCTGATCCTCAGCATAGCGATAATAAAGGCCGCAAAAAGGACAAAAAGAAGCACACCTTCATAGAAGCCTAAATGACTGTCCCAAAGGATCAGTCCTGCCAAAAGAGTGACGACAATCATCAACGGAAGTTCACGGCGAATGACTGCAGAACTGATGGAAAGGGGTTTTATGATGGCGGTAATACCCAATATCAGAGCAATATTAGCAATATTTGAACCCAGTACGTTTCCTATTGCTGTATCTGTTTTACCGTCTAATGCTGCGGTGGCAGAAACCATCATTTCTGGTGCGGATGATCCCATCGCTAAGATGGTCATACCGATGACGAGAGGTGATACGCCCACATTTTTGGCTAATGCAGCAGCGCCATAGACAAGTCTATCCGCACTCCATACAAGAAAAATTAAGCCAATGATGAGAGTGACAACGGCTATAAGCATGATGATTCCTACAAAATTACACTGTTAAACATGTGGCCGCTAATTCTACGTTCAGCGAAATAAAAGGGAAGTTTAACTTTGAAGAAAGTCAGTAGGGAACGTATCCCTTCTTACTTGTTAAGAAAGTTTAAAGGACACTCCCCCGCTTAATCTACGAATTATACGCTTAGAAAGAGTACTAATTCTAGTCGAAATAGGGTTAGAATCTTAATCTTATGCATATCTTTAAATTTTAGGCATAATAGGATGCTCACTTAAGTGCTTATCAAGCGACCTAAAAACAACTAAATAAGTGGAAATATGTCGACCAAGGATTTAGTCACAGTTAACAATCTTACCTTTTCAAGGGGCGACCGCGCGATATTTGATAATATCAGTTTGCGCGTACCGAGAGGCAAGGTTACTGCTATTATGGGGCCTTCAGGTATTGGTAAAACCACCCTGCTGCGCCTGATCGGTGGCCAGATATACCCAGAAATGGGCGAAATTTGGTTTGATGGAAAAAACATTCCGACGCTTAAACGATCAGATTTATATCAGGCACGTAAAAAAATGAGCATGCTCTTTCAGTCGGGTGCACTTTTTACTGATCTAACTGTGTTTGACAATGTCGCCTTTCCAATACGAGAACACACTGAACTATCAGAAGAGCTGATTGAAACTCTGGTTAAGTTAAAACTGGAAGCGGTTGGCCTTCGTGGTGCAGCGGACCTTATGCCAAGTGAGCTATCAGGAGGCATGGCACGAAGAGCAGCGTTAGCGCGTGCAATAGCTCTTGACCCTGAAATGATTATGTTTGATGAACCTTTCGTTGGACAAGATCCAATAACCATGGGGGTGCTGGTGGAACTCATAAGAAATTTGAACCAAGCACTTGGTTTAACGTCTATTGTTGTATCTCATGATGTTCCTGAGGTGATGAGTATCGCTGACTTGGTTTACTTGCTTGCCGATGGACGCATCATTGCTTCCGGTACGCCAGATGAGCTGAGAGAAAATGACAATCCCATGGTGCAACAGTTCTTGCAGGGACATGCCGATGGGCCCGTACCGTTTCGATTTCCTGCTAAGAGTTTAGATAAGGACTTATTCTAAGCATGTTTAACTCAATGAAAAACTATCTGGAAAGTCTTGGTCATAGAGTGCTCTCTGGCTGTCGGTCATGGGGGCGAGCCAGCTTAATGCTCTATGGTGCTGTTGTTAATAAGCCTGAGCCAATTAAGAACTTCCCACTACTACTAAAACAGCTCTACAGTGTGGGTGTACAGTCTTTAGCTATTATTATGGTATCCGGCCTTTTTATTGGCATGGTGTTAAGTTTGCAAGGATTTGTTGTCCTTATTGATTATGGCGCTGAAGGCAGTCTCGGACAAATGGTGGCACTTTCGCTATTAAGAGAGCTAGGCCCCGTTGTAACCGCGCTTTTATTTGCGGGTCGGGCAGGTTCAGCATTGACGGCGGAAATTGGATTGATGAAAGCAACAGAGCAGCTATCCAGTTTGGAAATGATGGCTGTTGATCCGCTTAAGCGCATAATTGCGCCTCGGCTATGGGCGGGTTTAATTTCAATGCCTTTGCTAGCAATGATTTTTATTGCCGTGGGGATTTGGGGCGGACAGATTGTTGGTGTCGACTGGAAAGGTATTGATCATGGCAGTTTTTGGTCTGCGATGCAGTCGTCTGTTGAATTAGGTAAAGATATTGGTAATAGCTTAATAAAGAGTATGGTTTTTGCCATAACGGTTACCTGGATAGCTCTTTTTAACGGATATGATGCAATCCCTACTTCTGAAGGGATAAGCAAAGCCACTACACGCACAGTAGTACATTCTTCTTTGGCCGTTTTAGGACTAGATTTCGTCCTAACTGCTTTGATGTTCGGGAACTAAAAAATGCAACAAACACGTAAACTGGAATTATGGGTTGGTACTTTTGTCATGGCTGGCGTCATTGCGATACTGGTAATGATATTTAAAGTGGCCAACGTCACAGGTATCGGGTCAGGAGATACTTATCGACTTCAGGCCTATTTTGATAATATAGGCAGTTTGAAAGTTCGTTCACCTGTTAAAATCGGAGGGGTAGTTGTTGGAAGAGTCAGTGAGATCTCCTTAGACAAAGAAAACTATGTACCAATAGTGACTCTTTCAATTGAACAGCGATATGGCTATTTCCCAGAAACATCAAGTGCCACTATATTAACTTCAGGGTTAATAGGAGAGCAATATGTCGGACTGGTACCGGGTTTCATTGATGATGATATTGACATGCTTGCCGATGGCGATCTCATTGAAGATACAAAATCTGCATTGGTACTGGAAGACTTGATTGGCCAAGTTTTATATAGCGTAAATGGTTCAGATAAGGAGTAAATTCATGGCGTGGTTACGTATTGCATTTCAAACTGTCGCGTTGAGCATAGTTTTATTGTCGGCCTCTGTTTATGCACAAGAGGTCGATAAGACAAAACCGTATGAGATGATTGAAATCGTTGCTGATAACCTATTTTCTCGGCTGAAAGCAAATAAAGACAATATTCAGGAAAATCCGGATTTATTAAAAACAATGGTACAAGAAGAGCTTATGCCGTATGTGGATTACCGATATGCGTCTCTTAAACTGCTTGGTCCTAACCTAAAAGGGGCAAAAAAAGCGGATGTTGGTGAGTTTATAAAAGCTTTTCATCTTTATTTGGTTTCGTCCTATGCTCAGGTATTAACGCTCTATTCAGATCAACATGTGGAATTCGAGCCTGAAAAAGCCATTAACGCGAAAAAACGAATCATTGGTATTAAAGTGGATGTCATTGATGCGCCCAAGCCAGTGATCAATATCGAATTTAAGTTAAGAAAAAATAAGAAAACCAACGAATGGCTCGCCTTTGATATGATTGCAGAAGGGATCAGCTTACTCTCTAGCAAGCAATCAGAATGGACAAGTAAAATCAGGAAAGAGGGTATTTTAGCAGTCGCTCAAGAGCTGGAAAGCCTAGCTCAAAACCCTGTTCGATTTGAAGGTTCGAAATAATGAGCCGGGTAGAATGGCTGAAAAATGAGTCACACTATCTGATGAAAGGGGAATTAACTCGAGAGACTGTTCCTCAATTGTGGGAAGAATTAAAGCAATGGATTCCAGAAAAAACCGAGATTGAACTATCCCTTTTAGATACAAAAAGGATAGATTCTGCAGGTATGGTAATGTTAATTCACTTAATACAACATGCAAAAAACTCAAACTGTCATATAATGCTCTGCTTCGTGCCTGATCAACTAAGAATGTTGTTTCAGCTCAGTAATATTGAAAGCATGATAGTTGGTCATTTAAAAAATTAGGCAGGCGTAATTGTGGAAAGTATACAAATAAAAGAAATATTAGATAACGCATTGGATCTTCAGGAGATTCATGTGAAAGGCGAAGGTAGTCAGTTTGAAGTGATTGCAATAGACCCATGTTTTGCAGAGTTAAACAGAGTGAAAAAACAACAATTAATTTACTCTCCTCTGATGGAATACATTCAGAGAAATGATATTCATGCAGTCTCAATCAAAGCGTATACCCCGGAAGAATGGGCTCGCGATAAAAAACTGATGTCGCTATAAGGTTTTTAATGGAAAAGTTTAGAGTAAAAGGTTCTCGTACTCCTCTTAAAGGAGAAGTCGTTATTGGCGGTGCAAAAAATGCGGCATTGCCAATTTTATTTGCTGCCATTCTTGCAGAAGAACCAGTCGAAGTATCAAATGTACCCAAGCTAAAAGATATTGATACAACAATGGAGCTATTGAAACGATTGGGCGCTAGCGTCGAACGTAATGGTTCAGTTCATGTTGATGGCCGCAATATCACTGAATATTGCGCCCCCTATGATTTAGTTAAAACGATGCGAGCTTCTATTTGGGCGCTAGGCCCTCTGGTCGCCAGGTTTGGCAAGGGACAAGTCTCCCTTCCAGGTGGTTGCGCAATAGGTGCTCGTCCAGTTGATTTGCATATACGCGGATTAGAGCAACTAGGCGCCACAATAACGCTTGATGAAGGCTACGTAAAAGCGGAAGTTGAAGGCCGCCTTAAAGGCGCTCATATCGTTATGGAAAAAGTGAGTGTTGGTGCGACGATTACGGTGATGTGCGCAGCAACCTTGGCAGAAGGTAAGACGGTGCTTGATAACGCCGCACGTGAACCTGAGATTGTTGATACAGCGAATTTCCTGAATACGTTAGGGGCGAAAATCACGGGTGCCGGCACTGATACCATAACTATCGAAGGCGTAGAACGCTTAGGTGGTGGAAAGTACTCTGTAGTACCTGACCGAATCGAAACGGGTACATTTTTAGTTGCTGCAGCGGTCTCTGGTGGAAAGGTGATGTGTAAGAATACGCATTCTTATCTATTAGAGGCGGTACTGGCAAAGCTTGAAGAAGCAGGAGCTAAAATCGAGACTGGTGATGATTGGATTAGTCTGGATATGACGAATCGAGCACTAAAAGCAGTCTCTGTGCGAACCGCACCACACCCTGGTTTCCCTACTGATATGCAAGCACAGTTTACCCTGCTAAATATGATGGCTAAAGGTGGTGGTTTAATTACTGAAACGATCTTTGAAAATCGTTTTATGCATGTACCTGAGCTACAGCGTATGGGAGCAAAAGCTGAAATCGAAGGCAATAGTGTTATCTGTGGTGATGTTGATGAACTTAGTGCGGCAGAAGTCATGGCAACAGATCTTCGCGCATCAGCTAGTTTGGTTATTGCTGGTTGTATTGCTGAAGGTGAAACCATAGTCGATCGCATTTATCACATTGACCGTGGTTATGAGAAGATTGAAGACAAACTATCTTTGCTTGGCGCTAACATCGAACGGTTTAGAGAGTCTAGCTAATGATTGCATTTCTTCGAATTGTCGCATTAGCTGTTTTTGCTATATTCATGTTTGTATTTGGATGTGGATATAGTCTTCTGACGCCAAGAAACCCTAAGCTGGTCTTTATTATCGGCCGGCAGTTCAGCAGAATGGCACGAATTTTTGGCTACCGCTTAGAGTTAAGGTTTCCGGATGATGTATATGACAGAGGTCAGCACTTATACATTGCTAACCATCAGAATACATGGGACCTTTTTACTATTTCAGCAGCGGTAACACCTAAAGTAGTTACGGTAGGCAAGAAAAGCCTGATCTGGATCCCTCTGTTTGGTCAGTTATATTGGCTGACGGGTAATATACTTATCGATCGTTTTAATCGTTCTAAAGCAAAAGGGACGATTGATCAAGTGGTTGATACCATGAAGAAAAGCGAAGTATCCGTTTGGATGTTCCCTGAAGGGACGCGCTCTCGTGGTCGTGGATTATTACCGTTTAAAACAGGGGCATTTCATGCTGCTATTGGTGCTGGCCTCCCTATTATTCCTATCGTGTGTAGCACAACTCAGGGGAAACTGAGTTTAAATAGCTGGGATAATGGCCATGTGATTGTTGAGATGCTACCGCCAATAAGCACTGAAGGATATGCTAAAAACGATGTAAGAAAATTGGCAGAGCACTGCAGAGAGCAGATGAAGGCGAAATTAGAAGAGCTGGATGCTGAGGTTGATAGTTTAAAAGCTAAGAAATAAAAATAGAAATAAACGGTTACCGGTTTCCGGTAACCGATTTTCCCGTTACGCCATAATCCCATCATTTCGGACTGCAATCGCTTCAATTTCAATCTTTACATCTTTCGGTAAACGAGCGACTTCAACACATGAGCGAGCAGGGTAGTTGGCTACCTGATGTTCATCAAAAAAAGCACCATAAACCTCATTAACTGCCGCAAAATCGTTTAGGTCTTTGACAAACACAGTCATCTTCACAATATCTTTAACGTGCAAACCAGAAGATTCAATCACGGCCTTTACATTATCAAGAGACTGCCGGGCCTGTTTTTCGACATCATCAGAGACAATTTCTCCGGTTGAAGGAATGACAGGGATTTGACCAGAAGTCATTACCATATTGCCTAAGTCTACGCCCTGAACGTAAGGGCCGATAGCAGCAGGAGCATTATCCGTGTGAAGCACTTTAGTCATTGTTTATCCTTAATATAACGGTCTTTATCTTGAGTGGGCTTGAGTAAGTTTGAGTATATATAAATAAGGCCAAAAAGTAAGTGCACTTTTGGCCTTGAGTGATCGTCTAAATGCTAACGATTAAATCAGCTGTCAAGATTACTCTGGTACTCCAAGACGTTCTCGAACAATGTCTTCACATTGATTTATACGGTTAATATCTTTTGGCGCAACCATCACTGTATCATTGCCACCAACAGTACCTAGTATCTCTTGGTGCGGCTGCATATCAATAATTCTTGCTACTAGCTGGGCACACCCTGGGTGGGTTCTAACAACGACCATAAGCTGATTATGAGTGATAAACTCTATCTGCGATGAAATAGCAGAATCAACCTGTACACCTTCGTTTTCTATTGTTAAGCAGTAAACTTTCTTACCGTAAGCATTTGGGACTTTAGCAACACCCAAACGAGTTAAAATTCTCGATACGGTTGACTGGCTTACATCAATAAACCCCATCGCCATTAAGGCTTGTCTTAGGTCATCTTGAGTCGTAAAGCTTCGCTGTTGTAATAAGCGTCGGCAAGCGGCTGTGATGTTTTCATCTTGAGAGATGTCGATCGTACTTGAGTTACTGATGTCATTCACAGTGAACTCCTTAATGTCTTGAGGTAATAGAAACTCAATGTCCGTTTGTTTTCAGTCCTGAACCAAACGACGATGCCTTCTGGTTTTGATATGAATTAGTTATAAATATGAATAATAAATAGAGAACTATGTATTTGTTATACATTGTGTTTTATTCATATTATGACAGGCATATTAACAGTTAGAAGATACTGATTTATTGACCTTTATCACCAAATAATAAACTGGTTTTGATGTCAAAAACGGTATAAAAATTCAATTAATATGCAGATAAATAGCGAGTTTACCCAAGAAGTTTTTGCCTAAAAGAGACTATTGATAGCGGTTGCAAGGGGTTAGAGAGGTTATGCAAATCTATTGATACGTATGGTTATGCTAATAGACCGAAAAATAGCCTGATTTTGATGTCAAAAAACCGCTAATTTTTAGCGGTTTTTGATTGTATTGATGTTAGATTTATTTTCTTTCTGTGACCACTTCACGAGAGAAAACTTTCTCACAATATTTGCATTTTAACTGCACATCATCTTTCTTAATAATGACAGTAAAACTACTATCCACCGGCTCTCCGTGCGAGATGCAGTTTGAGTTTGGACATTCAAATACCGCTTCAACTTTTTCCGGAAGAGTGAGTGCCAGTTTCTTGGTGACTTCGTAATTTTCTATCTGATTTACGGTTGCTTTGGGCGCATATAGTGCGAGCTGGCTGGCCTGTTCTTCGGTAACGTAAACATTCTCAATTTTTATCAGATCTTTTGCGCCAAGTGCCGAGGATGGCAGGTTTAGACCCATTGTAATTCGTTGATTACTTTTGTGCATCTTGAAAAGTTTGAGAACTTTAATACCTATATTGGCTGGAACATGATCAATGACGGTACCATTCTTAATTGCTTCAACCTGCAGTTGTGTTTTATTCACCATTATTTTTGTCCTCGCTTATAGTTCTTCGTTCAGTACTAGCGCCAAAAGAGCTTCTCGCGCATAAACCCCATTTTCAGCTTGCTGGAAGTAATATGCGTGCTGAGTTTTATCTACATCGGTGGTAATTTCATCGACACGAGGTAGTGGATGAAGAATTTTCATATTATCTTTTGCGTCCGTCAGATGCTCAGCGGATAAGATGAATGCAGATTTTATATGAGCATATTCGGACTCATCAAAACGCTCTTTCTGTACGCGTGTCATATACAAAACATCTAGTTCGTGAATAACGGAAGACATTGACTTATGAAGGCTGTATGGGATACCAGAGTCATCCAGCTCTTCGCAAATATAGTCAGGCATAGCCAATGCCTCTGGCGCTATGAAAAAGAATCGATTGTTATCAAATTTAGCTAACGCTTGAGTCAGGGAATGAACTGTACGGCCATATTTCAAGTCGCCAACCAGGGCAACGTTTAGGTTGTCTAAACGCCCCTGAGTTTCATAGATTGAGAATAGGTCAAGTAAGGTTTGAGTCGGGTGTTGGTTTGCACCGTCTCCGCCATTAATAACAGGAGCTCCCTTGGAGAATTCAGAAGCTAATCTTGCCGCACCCTCCTGTGGGTGACGCATAACAAAAGCATCTACATAAGAGGAGATAACCTGAACAGAGTCGGCCAATGTTTCGCCTTTCTTGGCCAACGATGTGTTGCCACCATTATCAAAACCAATAATGGTGCCGCCTAGGCGCTGTACCGCTGTTTCAAAAGAAAGGCGAGTACGAGTGGACGGCTCAAAGAAACAACTGGCAATTACTTTATTTTTTAATAGTTCAGGCTTTGGATCAACTTTGAGACTCCCTGCCGTCTTAACGATAAGTTCTAACTCATTTCGACTAAGTTCCGGGATGGAAATAATGTGCTTATTGAATAGCGAGTTTGCCATGGCTATCTTCCCTCTTTAGTTGCGTACTTGGGTACGAATTCTGGACAAAAAAAAGCCCCCTGATTAAGGAGGCTTTTAATAAAATAAAAAAAAATAGAATATATGACCAGTGCCAGTTCTTTTCGGCAGAAGTTTAGTTTTTGTAAAACCAAAAGGGTCATTTCCTATCTCTCTCTAGACAAATTGCGGAGGATTATACGCTCAAATATTGTGAGCGCAAGCGATTACATAGTGTTTTTGCGAAATAATATACTGTTTAATGTCACATTAATGAATGGAAAAGCGATTTAACAAGAGCCTGCGGAGGCTGACCTAAACAGAAAAAATATACGAGAAAAATAAAAAAACGTCGGCTAAGAATAGCCGACGCTTAACTAACTCTAATTTATCAGAGAAATTATTGGCCTAATGTAGCAACCATAATTGCTTTGATAGTGTGCAAGCGGTTTTCTGCTTCATCAAATACGATTGAGTGTTTAGACTCAACCACTTCATCAGTAACTTCAACACCCTCTTTTAGCATTGGATACTCTTGTGCTAGCTCTTTACCAACAGTAGTATCTTCACCGTGGAATGCAGGTAGGCAGTGCATGAATTTCACATGTGGGTTGCCTGTTGCTTTTAGCATATCCATGTTTACCTGGTAAGGAAGCATCATGTTAATGCGCTCTGCCCATGCTTCTTTTGCTTCGCCCATTGATACCCAAACATCAGTGTATAGGTAATCACAACCTTCAACGCCTTCTTTAACATCTTCAGTCAGTGTGATTTTTGCGCCAGTTTCTTCTGAGATAGCACGGCACTGTGCAACTAGCTCTTCTTCTGGCCAGAATGCTTTAGGAGCAACCAAACGAATGTCCATACCCATCTTAGCTGCACCAACCATTAGAGAGTTACCCATGTTGTTGCGAGCATCACCAAGATAAGCAAATTTTATTTCACTAAGTTGTTTGCCACGGCCGTGCTCCATCATAGTCAGGAAGTCAGCTAGGATTTGAGTTGGGTGGAATTCATCTGTCAGGCCGTTCCATACAGGAACACCAGCGTGCGCGCCTAGCTCTTCAACAATCTCTTGTCCAAAACCACGATATTCAATGCCGTCGTACATACGGCCTAGAACGCGTGCAGTATCTTTCATTGATTCTTTATGGCCAATTTGAGAACCAGAAGGACCTAAATAAGTAACCTTTGCGCCTTGGTCAAAAGCAGCCACTTCAAATGCGCAGCGAGTACGAGTAGATGCTTTTTCGAAGATAAGAGCAATGTTTTTGCCAGTTAAACGAGGTTGCTCATAACCATTGTACTTGGCTTTTTTAAGCTCGGCAGACAGGTCTAACATGTGTTGGATTTCACGTGGAGTAAAATCAAGTAGTTTAAGAAAATTACGGTTACGTAGGTTAAAAGCCATGTCGGTATCCTCAGTATGAATTTTGTTTAGTTTGGTTATCACTACCGGAGAATAAGTGATAACCAATCTTGTTGTCTAATATGTAACTTAAAATGGAATAAAAGTGAATAAATATTCTTTTATTCTGCAATAATATTTGTACCAGCTTCACCTTTCAAAATACGTAAGCCGTCTTGAAGTGAGCCGATGCCAACCAGTTTTCCGCCTTGTTTTACGAATTCACAAGAAGCATCAATTTTTGGTCCCATAGAGCCAGCATCAAACTCATATTTTGCTAACTCTTCTGGTGTTGTTTTGCTTAGTGCGTGTTGAGTTGGTTTTCCCCAATCAAGGAAAACGGCTTCAGCATCTGTCAAAATTAGCAGTGCATCCGCTTCTAGCTGTCTCGCTAGGAATGCTGCTGACATGTCTTTATCAATAACGGCTTCAACACCGACCAATTTACCTTCTTCCATTTTTACCGGAATGCCGCCGCCGCCAGTACAGATGACAAGATGATCACGCTCGATTAGCGCAGAAATGGCATCATCTTCTACTATACCCGTTGGAAGTGGACTAGGAACAACGCGACGGAAATGTTTACCATCTGGTTTAATTGTCCATTGATATTTTTCGGCCATTTCGCGAGCTTCAGCTTCTTCGTAGATTGGACCGATAGGCTTTGTTGGATCTGCAAATGCAGGATCTTTAGGGTCAACGGTCATTTGCGTAAGCATGCAGGTAACATCTTTTTTAGGAAGGATGTTTTTAAGCTCTTGCATCAACATGTAACCTATCATGCCTTGAGTTTCTGAACCCAAAACGTCAAGGGGATATGGATTTACTTTTTTATATTCCAAACCCTGTAGAGCCAGTAAACCAACTTGTGGGCCATTACCGTGAACAAGCACTACGTTATATTCTTCTGCAATTGCAGCAATGGTTTGTGCTGCTGTCGCAATGTTTTGACGCTGTGTTTCTGCTTCTAGTGGTTCGCCACGGCGAAGAAGAGCATTGCCTCCAAGCGCGACAACTACAGTTTGCTTAGTCATAATATTGTCTCTCTGAATTCTGTGTTACTTGGCTGGCAACCGCAGTTGCCAGCAATTACTACTCTTTGGCGTTTAGATACCGTCACGTTCGATTGGGCAACTCATGCAACGAGCGCCGCCACGACCACGACCTAGTTCATCACCTGGGATAGGCAGTACAGTGATACCAGCTTTGTCGTATTTTTCATTGGTATATACATTACGCTCGTAACCGATAACGACACCAGGCTTCACGGTAAGAACGTTGTTAGCATCGTTCCACTGCTCACGCTCTGCTTCAAAGCTGTCACCACCCGTTGTGATTAGATTCAACTGGCCAACACCAAGTGCTTTTTCGATAGCCGTAACAAAATAACCTTCTTCTTTCACATTTACTGTGCCTGATTCGTCACCAGTTAGGCTCCAGCATTTAACGTCTTTACGAACGACTTCTGGGTAGATAGAGAAGGTATCTTCACGCATGTGAGTCATAACAGTATCTAAGTGCATGCAAGAACGATGTTTCGGTAGTTCCATTGCGATAACTTGCTTCGCTTGACCATGTTTGAACAAGCCTGATGCAAGTTGCTCTACACCTTGTGCTGTCGTACGTTCAGACATACCAATAAGAACACTATCGCGGCCGATAACCAGAACATCACCACCTTCGATAGTCGAGTAATCGTAGTTTTTCTCTTCGTCGCCAAAGTATTTAATAAAGTCTTGACCTGCGAAGATTGGGTGCCAGCGATAAATAGCACGTACATGGTTCGTTTCACGTTGACGTGCTGCTTTAGCCATAGGGTTGATAGAGACACCACCGTATACCCAACAAGACGTATCACGAGTAAATAAGTGGTTTGGTAATGGCTTAATTATGAAGTCATTGTCTGCGTGCATACCGCGCATCATTGAAGATGATGGAAGAGGCATTTCACCGTAGCTCAGGCCACCAAGAAGAATAGAAGCAAGCTCCTGATTTGTCTGGTCACTTAAGAAGCAACGTACGTCATTTGCGAAACGCTGACCAAAACGATAATCAGATACTTGAGTTGATAGCAACCAATCTTTAGCTTCTGGCACGGCTAGTGTTTCTGCAAGTAGATCGTGTAAAAGTAAAACTTCGACACCTTGATCTCTTAGAGTGTTTGCAAAAATATCATGCTCTTTGCCTGCTTGCTCTACCGCTAGCACATCATCAAATAAAAGATCATGGCAGTTAGATGGAGTTAGGTGAGTCAGTGCACGCTCTGGACGGTGAAGAAGAACGCGACGTAATTGACCAATTTCAGAGCCAACGTAGAAATTACTCATGATTCTATCTCTCTATATCAATGCTAATATCAATTAGACTTTTTAATCAATTAAACAGTAGTTATTAAATGTAATCTTTTTAATATTCTTCTGTTTCTCGTTGGGTTTAATATTACGACTTGGGAGATATTAAACTAGGAGCTTGATCACATAAAAATTAAACTTGGCACCTTATGAATGCTTTATCTTTAATGGGTTTTTTATTCTGATGTGACGGGCTTGTATCTAAATTATATATGTAGATTTATGGCGTTTTTATTTTGTTAACTGGTTGATTTTTAAGGGGTGAATATGTATTCGTGGAATGTTATGCATTTTTTATTTTGTGGTGGTTCTATATTGAGTTAGGAAATATGCACTTTATTTGTTTGACTATATGAATATCTATTGAATATTGTCAGTAGGTCATGAGATAAACTTATTGATATGTGACTAGTGTCATCTTTTAACCTGTTGTTGACTTGGTGGTTATTAGTTTGTTAAATAAATTAAATTTAATTTTTTGTATGGGGTTAAATTAAATTTAAATTTAATTTAAATGCAAGCCTATTCAGTTTTGTGGAATTTAATCTTATATGAGCATTTAATTAAGATGAACAGTTTCTGTATTAGCTAAATCTGCTTTATTGAATAGAACGACGGTATAGCTCTGTTGAGAAGATAGTTGGGCAGGCTGACTGGCAAAGGGGAATCCGCTGGGACTTTGTGGGAGTGATTATGACGCCTAATTAGATAGCATGAGGTAGTGAGTTCATATTTACTGACTATTCTTAAGTTACCTTAAAACGCAAAAAGGCCGCCTGATAAGGCGACCTTGTGTGTTTACTTATGGAGGATTAAAGCATTGCACCAACGCTTAATAAGCCCATGATAAGAACAGTAAGCATACCGATTAAAGGCATTACCCACTTAACCCAGCGAACATATGGAACACGTGCGATAGCCAAGCCACCCATAACCACTGCAGATGTTGGTGTTAAAAGGTTTACAACACCAGATGCAGATTGGTAGGCAGTAATGACAAGGTCACGCCCTACACCAGCAAAGTCAGCAAGAGGTGCCATAATTGGCATCGTTAATACCGCTAAACCGGACGTTGATGGAACTAGGAAAGACAATAATACTTCCAACCAGTACATGACGTTAATGAACATAATTGAAGATAGACCAGTAACGATATGCTCTGCAGAGTTGAGGATAGTATCGGTAATCATACCGCGGTCCATGATGACAACAATACCACGAGCGATACCAATAATCAGAGCAACACCAAGTAGGTCACGAGCGCCATCTATGAAGCTGTTAACAAACTCTTCTTCACTCATGCGAGCGACTAAGCCGATGATTATGGTTGCAGCTAAGAACATCGCCGAGATTTCGGCCATCCACCAGCCAGCAATAGCAACACCGTAGATCATGATGCCGAATGCCGCGCCGAATAAACAAAGGATTAGCTTACGAGTACCCGTAAACTCAAGAGTTTCACCCTCATTGCTACCCAAGAAGTGTGCTTTGTTTTCTTCGTATTTATCGTAAACGATTGATTTTGTTTTGTCTGCGCGAACCATTTTTGCATAGCGCATTACATACCAAACACATAGAACCCAACCGATAACCAGAATCGCAATACGTAGCCCCATACCTGTAGTAAACGGGATACCGGCTGCGTTAGCTGCAATTACGGTAGCAAATGGGTTGATCGTTGAACCCAGAGTACCGATGCCAGCACCAAGAAGTACAGTAGCGGCTGCCGTTACGGAGTCAAAACGTGCTGCCATCATTACAGGAACAAGTAGGGTATAGAACGGTAGAGACTCTTCAGCCATACCATACACCGTACCGCCTGCGGCAAATAACGCCATCAATATTGGTATCATCAACTCTTCCCGCCCTTCTAAGCGGTGAGTTACTCTTTCGATACCTGCATCAATTGCACCTGTCTTAGTGACTAAGCCAAGGAAACCACCAATGATCAGAATGAAAAGTGATACGTCGATTGCAGCAGCTTCGTATGAGTTATGGTCGTAGAAGCCATCGATTGGAGCTAAAAGTACATCAATAACACCTTGAGGGTTACTGTCTACCGCTTTATAAGTTCCCGCGACAGGCACTTCACGTCCAAGTTCATCGTTCATTGCACGGTCGTATTGGCCCGCCGGAACAATCCAGGTCAGTGAAGCGACAAGGGCAATAAGAATGAAGAGAATGGTATAGGCTGAAGGAAATTTGAAGTTGGCAAAAAAGCCAGTTTTTCCTTCTTGTTTTACGGTTTCAGTAGTCATGGTTATCTCCTTACACCTAAATTATTCAAATTTCAGGTGTGAAATAGCACGCCAAATATTTCATCAGCGCAAAAGAGGACTCTAAGCTTTCGCTTAGAAAAAGGGTAATTTGGTCTCGCTTATCGCCTACGGCGTTGAGATGGTTCGCTTCTTAGTCGCAAGCGCTTTGCGCTTACCTGAGTAATGAGAATGTTCATGAGCTTATCTCTTTATATCAAAATCATATAGGTGTTCTGCTCAAAGCCATTAACCTGTATTCGGTTATTTACTTTCTGAGCACGATATTAGGGATAAGTTGAATAGTTAACTTTGTGGTTCTTCACATTTTTAGTGGTGTTAAATATTGTAAAAATTTATAAAGCTAGTTGTTTATGGGTAATACTCAATTGAATGTGGGTGGATATGTTAATGTTGATTTTTTGATCTAATGGAGGTTATGCAGATATTTCAGTGATTCTTGCATCAAATCCTTGAAACTAGCTGTTGTAACGCAACTTTCGTTTACGATTTATGCGGGATTTCTCTGAGAATATGAAATGCACTGTCTTGCTAGTACTGAATAAAACGAAATATTATTCAATCTATATACAGGACAATGAATAGAAAACTAAATAATGGATTATTGATTCAGGTCAAAATCTTAAGGCAGTAAAAAACCGCTACATGAGTATTGCAGCGGCTTTTCTATGTGATCTATTACGCAGTTTTATTGAGGGTAAAAGTATTTATCCGATGATGACACCAACGCTCAGCAAAATCATAACCATAATACTTAGAACAGCTAATAAAGGACCAATAAAGCGTAACCAGGTTGAATAAGCAACACGGCCAATGGCGAGTCCTCCCATAACGACTCCTGATGTTGGTGTAACCAAGTTTGGTAGGCCTGACGCAGACTGGAATGCAGTGACAACTAACTCTCGTCCTACATTGGCGAAGTCTGCGAGAGGAGCCAGCACTGGCATAGACAAGACGGCAAGGCCGGAAGATGAAGGTACAACCAAGCACAATACAGCTTCTATCCAGTAAATAGCATTAATGAAGATGATCTGAGGAAGTCCTGCAAGTAGTCCTTCCGCAAAATTAAGAATGGTGTGGGTTATATTGCCGTCATCCATGATAACGACGAGCCCTCGAGCGATAGCGATGATTAGCGCGACTCCTAGTAAGTCTCGTGCACCATCGATAAAGCTGCTGGTTAATTCTGTTTCTGATAGTCCACCAAGAACGCCCACGACGATACTTGAAGCAATGAATAGCGCTGATAGCTCAGCCATCCACCATCCACCTGCGGATACGCCCCATATCATGACAGCAAAAGACAAAACAAAAGTTAGCAGTATCGCTTTTCGAATAGATGTTAATTCAGGAGTGTCATTTTCCTTACCATGCAGAAAGATGCGTTTATTTTCTTCTTGTTGACTCGCGACCATTGAGCAAGATGGATCTTTTTTCACTTTCTCCGCGTAACGCATGACATAGAAAACGCATATAACCCAACCAATCACTAATATTGCAATGCGAAGCCAGATGCCTTCCATGAAGTTTATTTCTGCTGCATTTGAGGCGATAACGGTGGCAAAAGGGTTTATTGTTGAGCCTAGGCAGCCAATACCTGCTCCAATCATAATAATGGCGACACCAACAATACTGTCATAACCTGCCGCGATCATGACTGGTATTAGTAATGCGTAAAATGGGATCGTTTCTTCTGCCATACCGTAAACGGTGCCACCTAGAGCAAACAGACCCATTAGGATTGGGATCATCCATTTTTCTCTACCATGTAATTTTTTCATGGTGCCAGCGATACCAGCGTCTATTGCACCAGTACGTGTTACAACGGCAAGGTATCCACCGATGATTAATACAAACAAAGCGACATCTACCGCACGAGCGGCATAACTCGATGGGTCGTAAAATCCTTGAATAGGAGCCATTAATACATCAACAACGCCTTGTGGGTTTGCTTCTACCGTGTGATAAGAACCAACCATAGGGACCATACGACCTAAGGTTTCATTTTGCTCCATTTGATATTGCCCGGCAGGAATAAGCCAGGTTAAAAGTGCCATAAAAACGGTGAGTATCATTAATATGGTATAGGCCGAGGGAAATTTTAATTTTTTCATAAGGGTATCCTGAATTTTATAGGTAGACAGAGGTATCGGTTCGTTTGCTCTTAGGCAACAAACTCATTTATTTCCTTAATTGACATGCCGTTCAGCCCCATTTTTTCCAATGTGCGACCTTGTTTAAAATAGTCTGTATCGTTATACGCATTATCTATGTGTAAACAAGAGGTGACAATTGGCGCATCTACATTGGTGAGTTGGGCGAACTCAAAACAAGGCACTAGCAGGTATGCTGCATCTTCAGTGATATAGCGGCTTTGAGCTGAGTCTGGTGCGCTATTCAGTTTTCCATGAGTTTCTGAAGTCCGGTTTATTTCATAGACACTGTCGCAATTCATAGCGTACAAAGAGTTCATCGAGTCGAGCTCGCTCTGAAGATCTAGCCCCAAAGCACTGCCTACCTTTACTCTCTCTTTTTCCATTGCAGCGGCCGCCTTAGCAGTAGAGACGGAGCAACAATCTTTGTAATAGTTAAATTTTCCGTCATAGTTTTCCAGAAGGCCCATGTTCAAAGTTGTTAATAGCGGGTGCCCACCAAAATTGATATTTTCTAAACCTGCGCTGATAACGTTGGTCAATGCAGTTAATGGCAGTGGCATGACCGGCTGTAGCTTCTCAATAGCAAAGTCGGTGCGTTTAGAAGGAAATGCGGCGACAGGAAGAAATTCCTTCATTCCTAAAATGGCAATTTTTGCTGGGTTAACGATACGAGTTGCCCACGGTATAGAGATAGCGTCGACAAAAGTAATATCCAGATCTTGATAACCTGAATTATTCTTAATTTTGTTCAATACCAGCGAACCATAGTTTCCCGGCATTAACATAATAATTTGTCCGTTACGCAGGTGCGGTAACATCTCTAAAAACAGAGGTTCTTGAGCAAAAGAAGGGATTGGAAGAACGAGAATATCGGAATACTTAACGGCTTCGCTGATATCACGAGTAGTTTTATCGATAGGTTGAAAACCAGAAAAACTGAGAGGTACATTATTGTGTGAAGCGAGTGCTTCTATACCGCCATGTTGCTCTATATCAAAGAGAGGTTGGTCAAAACCTTTAGAGCCATAGAGGCAGACTTTTGCTCCAATTAAACTGAAATGGTAAGCCGCCGTAAGACCAGCATTACCTGAACCAATAACGGAAACACGCGTTGTCATAATTTATCCTTACATTCATTATTTACCTGTCAGGCAGAATAAAAAAGGAGGAGATGTATGAACAATGCTGAGCTAACAATGCAGTATGTGAAAAAGTTATACTCAAACTTCAGGTTGATGTAAGCTGTTGTTATTTAGTCTTTATTTTTCCAGTGCATTAATTGTCGTTATAAGAGTAAGACGTGATGTCACTCCATGCTCTCTTCTGAAAGAGCCCGAATAGCTGAAACATTGAGTTGAATACCCATTGCATCCGCTAATCTTATAAATTGTTCGATAAATTGCGCTGAGTATCGGTGGATAGGACGCAAAGCCGGATAAAGAATATCGAACTCAAAAGTAAGATTAAAAGCCAGCGGACGCATAGTGACATCTGGATGCTCAATCGCCATATGAGCAGTGAATGGGTCAGTAATAGTCAAGCCGACCCCTTCTCGTACCAGAGCAGCTGCTGTACTGGCAAAAGAGACTTCTATTTGCTCTATTGTTTTTAAACCATAGCGGTTAAAAAGTGAGTCTAGATGTACCTGAATGATGTCTTTTTCATGTCGAATAAGCCGTTGATTGGCGATGTCAGCAATATCAACAACCTCTTTCTTAGCCAAATCAGATTGGCTTGGTAGCAAACAAACACATTGACACTCTATTCGTTGTGCAAGCACGCCAGCCAGTGGTTCGTTAACAAAGGCAAAGCCAATATCCATGGCTTGGCTCTGGATTCGACGAATGACCTCTTCAGAGCGGTAAGTTTTGAAACTGACTTTTAACTGAGGAGCTTGTTGCAAAAGTTGTGCGACTATTCTAGGCAAGAAGGCGTTTGAGAGTAAGGGCATAGCTGCAATATTAAGTGAACCAAAGTGGCCTGTTCTTATAGAATCAGCGGAACAGGTTAACCCAGAGATAGCGTCAAAGACCTTAGCTACTTCTAAATAGAATGCCTGACCTTCATCACTCAAGGACATGCTATTTTTTTTTCTGTTAAATAATTTAAATCCTAGCTGATCTTCCAGTCCGGAGAGTAATCGGCTGACGGCGGGCTGGCTTAAATGCAATTGCTCTGCTGCTGCAGTGACAGTTTGGCATTCTACGATGGCACGAAAGGCATTAAGTTGGGAAAGCTTCATGAATTTTATTTCTGACAAAAACAGTAAAGTAGCAAGTTTTAAGGTGAATTGTTCTGACTGAAAAAGCAGAATGGCAAATTAATGACAAATCAGACTAAAATACAGCGCTTTATCGTGCTTAGCATGAAGGCCTTCAATGCTGGCTGAAGGCCTTTACTCAAATTATAGGAACTAATTTGAAGTTAGTTTAAATGCCGTCACGCTCGATTGGGCAGCTCATACAGCGTGCTCCCCCACGGCCTCGACCAAGTTCATTACCAGGAATACTTAATACTTTAATTCCTGCTTTATCGTACTTTTCATTGGTGTAGACATTTCGCTCGTAACCAATGACAACACCTGGTTTTACGGTTAAAACGTTGTTTGCGTCATTCCACTGTTCACGCTCAGCTTCATAACTATCTCCGCCAGTTGTGATTAGCTTAAGCTGATCAACACCGAGTGCCTGTTCAACTGCATTTATGTAATCCGGTTTTTGTTGAGCCTTCATATCACCGTTTGCTTTAGGTGTTAAGCTCCAAGTTTCTAGGCTTCTACTCATAATTTCTGGGTAAACGGAGAAAGTATCAATATCCATATGCGTCATTACTGTATCCAGATGCATGCAGGAACGATGTTTGGGAAGGTTTATGGCGATAACTTCTTTAGCCTGACCAGAGTTAAATAAGCTTGCAGCGAGGTTTTCAACACCTTGTGGGGTTGTTCTTTCTGACATGCCTATAAGAACGGCGCCTTTACCAATAACGAGTACATCTCCACCTTCTATATTGGCGTTGTCGTAGTGAAGGTCATCATCGCCAAAGTATTTTATAAAATCTTGACCGGCAAATGTAGGATGCCAACGATAAATAGCTCTTAAGTGGTTGGTCTCCCGTTGACGTGCTGGTTTCATCATCGGATTAAGAGAGACACCTCCGTATACCCAACAAGAAGTATCGCGAGTAAATAGATGGTTGGGTAGAGGCTCGATGACAAAGTCGAGAGGTCTATGCATTTTAGGCAGCATAGAGTTGGATTTAATTGGTAATTCTGAGTAAGCAAGGCCACCGAGTAAAATGGTTGCCAGGTGTTCGTCGTCCATGTCTGCAAGGTAGTCGCGAAAGTCTTTGGCAAAAGTAGGGCCATAACGAAAGTCAGATATCTGATTCATCAATAACCATTCTTTGGCTTCTTTAATTACTAAAGTCTCCACTAATAAGTCATGAAGTAATAAGACCTCAACATCTTGGCTTCTGAGAGTTTGGGCGAACATATCATGCTCTTCACCAGCGGCTTCGACAGCAAGTACATCGTCAAAAAGCAGCTCTTGACAGTTTGAAGGGGTGAGGTGGGTTAGTGCTCTTTCTGGGCGGTTTAACAGTACTCGGCGCAATTGGCCAACTTCAGAACCAACATACAAACTACTCATTACGTATCCTTACATTCATAACGTTTAATCATTGTCTTACTTATTTATGGCAAGAATAAAGACAATATGCAAACCAGAACACTAGAGTAAAATATCGAAAGTAATGTTGTTTTCTAAATTTTATCATGGAAAATGCCCCTAAATTACGGGTGTTTGGTGTTATATTTTTTGCGTAATAAAGAGGGAAAGTGCGTTGTTATGCTTAGTTACCTGATTGGTCTTGCTGGTATTTCTATGTAGCTTGTTGATTTGAAAGTGTTTAATTGTATTTTGTTGGTTGTTAATTTAGGTGTATTCATGCAAGAAGCAATAACAAAGCACAATTATTGAATGAGAAAACAGCAGGCTCTACACGATAATGTGCTAAATAGCCGAATGATGTTTTTTTGCTTATAAACACTGTTTTTTTTTGGCCAGTTGAGTAAGATCGCCACTAATTATCATCGCTAGTGGCATTTCACCTAAAAGCGTGCCATATTCACGGCGATTCATTCATATCATTTGCTATCCGGAGTACAAACATGTCTCATGAAGATGACTATCTTTCTGTTGAAGAGTTAATTGAGTTCCAAAAAGAAGAGACAAGAGCCATTATTGCGGCACTTTTAGAAGATGGCAGTGAACCAGATTCCTTGTATGAAATAGAACATCATTTATTCGCGGAAGATTTTGACAAGCTGGAAAAAGCCGTTGTCGAAGCATTTAAAATGGGTTTCGAAGTGTTAGAAGCGGAAGAAACTGAAGATGAAGATGGTAATCGCCTATTGTGCTGTGATGCGACTATGGAATCCGCTTTAGACGCTGACATGATTGATGCTCAAGTTAAAATACTGGTTAATCTCGCAGAAAAATACGACATTATTTATGATGGCTGGGGTACCTTTTATGAAGGTGAAGATGCAATCATAGAAGAAGATGCCGACGACATCGAAGAAGAGTAACCATTACCTGACCATTCGTCTTTTTGGTCAGTGAAATGTAGAGCCCGAACCACAAGAAATACCCTAATCATACGATGTGTATGCTTGGGGTATTTTTATATGTGCTATATCTATATTTTTTTAGGAACATTTAAAATTTCACTATCTTAACTAAACTATCAGTATGATGTGCCGATATAAACAATTGACTATGTCTGTTGAACGTTTTTCACTTTATGTATAGAGGTTTGTGATGCAACTATCGCTTATTCAGCGCATTGTGCTGGGGTTTGTAGTAGTAACCTTGTTCGTTTTGGCGATCAGTACTTCTTCTTATTTCTCCCAAGTTCGTATGGCTGCTCAACTTGAGCTTACGGCCTCAACGCTTACCGGGCTGTTGGACCGTTCTAATACACTGAGTCAGCACCTTCAAAACGTGAACCGCTCTATGTTAGTCCATGCGAACAGTGATACGGAACAACGGCGAAATGAACTGCGGCATAGTTTCAATGAGGCGAGTCAATCCTATGCAGATACGATCGCTGTATTTAACAAAGAGCTTTCAAATTACCCTAATTTGAGGAACCAACTGACTGAACTTAATCAAGATGCATCGAAATTACTGGCTGATGCAACTCAGCATTTAGATATACATGATCAAAGAATTGCCGCTAGGGTGTTTTCTACCGCGGAATTGAATAAGTTTGATGGTGAGTGGATCTTCTTTCAACAAGATTTGAATGATTTAATTGCGGATGCAAAAGATGAAGCAATGCAGCAGACTATTTGGGATTTGGAGTTCATATTAAATCAAGGTAAAGGTGCTGAGGCATATCTACAAAAAGTACTCGCTGTGGTTAAAGAAGAAGAAGTAACCTCGTTAAAAACAGAATTAAGTGCTTATTTAGAAAGATTTAAAGAAAAAGCCGAAAGAGTAACAAAAGAGATGCCAGTGAGTGAAGATAGCATCAATCTTTATCTTGAACTCCTGACTCAGGCAATTGTAAATTCTGATGGCTTGTTGCAACAACACCTCCAGTATATTGCGCTCAATGATCAAAGCTCCCAATTGCTTAGCGAGATAGCCGATGAGATGGATCGGCTTATTGCTGAGTCGAATACCATTATTTCTGAAATCAGAAATATGTCAGAAACTGCATTAACAAATGCCGAATCTGAGCTAAGCAAATCGTTAATGATCAACGTTATGTTGGCGTTAGTTTCTATGCTGGTGGCGATTGTTGTTACAGTCACGGTGGTACGTTCAATTCGAAATCCTTTAAACAAAATCATTCAGGCAATTGATAAGTTAGCAAACGGGGACTTGAGTCATCGTATAGACGTTAGCTTTCAATCCGAACTGGGCTTAATTGCCGACAATATTAATGATTTAAGTGACAAGCTTAGTGATCTCATCACTAAAATACATCAGTCAGCGGAAACCGTAAGTAGTGTCGCTAATGATAGCTTTAGTATGAGTCAAAAAACCAATGCAGATGTGAGCCAGCAGCGTAAACAGACCGACTCAATTGCAACTGCCGTAACAGAGATGGAGCATGCCGTTAACGAAGTGGCAGCACATGCTTCTGAAACGAGTCATGAAGTCGATCAGGTCACTGAATTGGCTCAGTCCAATATGGGCAATATGCAGAAGAACCTTAGGTTTGTACGGCGCTTACAAGAGTCATTAGATGAGGCCACTCAAGTCATTACACTGCTATCGACCGAATCTCAGCAAATTGGTGAAATCTTAACGGTTATCCAGTCGATTTCGGAACAAACGAATTTGCTTGCACTTAATGCGGCAATTGAAGCGGCGCGTGCTGGTGAGCATGGGCGGGGGTTTGCAGTGGTTGCCGATGAAGTACGTTCGCTCGCGACCCGTACTCAGCAATCGGCAAATGAAATTGGTGAAATGATAGATAGCCTACAAGGAAAAGCGGATCAGGCGGTCAACATTGTTAGCAATAACCTGGAGCATGCAGAACAATCAGTGAAACAGACTAATGAAACCAACGACTCTCTGGAGGCGATGGTTGGAAGCCTGACGCATATTAATGATATGAGCCGCTCAATCGCAACGGCTTCTGAAGAACAAAGTGCGGTAGCTAAAGAAGTAGCACAAAATATTGTTGGTATTTCCGATATGACGCTGAGTATTGCCAATGATGCCGAAGAGGCGGCCAGAAACAGTGAATCTCTGAACCGATTGTCTTCGGAGCAAAGTGAACTGATTTCTCAATTTAAAATAAAAAAATAATTACAAAGTTATTTCAGCCTGTCTTAATTTCGGAGCCTATCTCAGTGATAGGCTCCGGAAAGTCTACACTTCCCATTTAATACAAATAAAATGAAAACATAATTTTACTCATGCTTCTACTTTATTGTAGTATTGGTGAAAATAATTTTCCTAATAATTTTCCTAATAAGTTTACTCTGTGAAGAATTATTTCAATTTAATGTCGGTTATTGTCTGATTACAAAAAAACGAGATTTTTTTGTAATCTAAATAACAAATTAATAAATAATAAAAATAGACATTACTTATTGATGTTTAATGACTTCGTCTTATAAGGCCGTTTATAAATACAGGAAGCCAAATGGCAATGAAAAATTTACTCGTCAGACTTAGGTCTAAAACATCGGCTTTAAGCCCAAAATTGCGCGAAGTCGCTGATTATGTCGCTCAAAACCCTGAAACTGTTCAGTTTCAAACCATTACTGAGTTAGCACGTGATACGAAGACCAGTGAAGCCTCGGTGATTCGGATGTGCCGGGATTTTGGTTTCAAAGGTTATTCTGATTTTCGTATGGCATTGGCAAAAGATCTGAGCTCTAGCGCTAAGCCGACAGAAAAAATTAACAGCAATGATGTATGTAAAGTCTCAACGCAGCTTGCGATGACGGCCTTGCAGGATACCGAGGAGCTCATTGATCGAAAAACAATTCAGGCAGTATGTGAGTTAATACATCAGTCAGAGTTTATAAATTGTGTAGCCGTTGGTGCGTCTTCTGTTGTTGGAAGTTACTTAGCTTATAGATTGACGCGATTAGGAAAATTGTGTGTTTGTTTTAATGATACCCATATGGCTTCAATGAATGCGGTTCGGGGAAAAGGGGACATGTGGTTTGCCATTTCCAGTTCCGGCTCAACGAAAGAAGTGATACATGTGGCCTCATTAGTCGTTCAAAGCGGGTCACCACTCGCGGCACTTTCAAACATTTATCATAGTCCACTAGCCTCTATTGCTAATGAAACACTTGTTGCGGCCAGACCCGAGGGTCCATTAACAGGAGGTGCGTTTGCCTCTAAGGTTGGGGCATTATTACTGATTGATATCATCATTAATAGTTTGATAGAAAAGTACCCTGAATACGAAAAAGATTTCAATCAGACGGCAGAAGCGACGATGGAACTAATGGTATAAGCATCCTGACGAAATAATAGTTTTATCTTCACTCAATTAACATTGCACTTACATTCAATGACTTATTGAGTGTCAAACCTTACTCTTCTTATAATTATTTTATTAATTAAAATAAATTAGATTCACTTCAATTTCTGCACGGAACTTGTTTCGTATCGCATTTTTCGACTAAAAATGAAGAAAAACTTTACTGCAATATCTTTTTTGAAGTAAATTTTCTTCATTGAGTTTTGGGAGTTATTGGAGGTTATGTGAAGAAAGCGTTAAATCAGTTTTTTGATAATTTTGAAGAGTGGGTAGGGGCCGGGATTTTTGCTCTGATGTTCTTTGTATTAATAGTTCAGATCCTCTTCCGTCAGGTGTTTAATAACCCATTGGTTTGGTCTGAAGAATTATCAATGTTGTTATTTGTCTATATTGCTCTTTTAGGGGTGTCAAGTTGCATCAAAGATAATGGTCATGTAGGTATCGACTTATTAGATGGTAAGTTATCTAATGGATTAGCTAAATTAGTAGGCATAATAATTGGTCTTTGCACATTTATATCCATCATTGTTTTCATCTTAGTTGGTTTAGAACTAACAGAAAGAAAGGCTGTTATTGAAATGGTTGGCCTTGGTATTTCTTCATCATATCTTTATGGCGCACTACCTGTTATTTCAATACTCATGTTAATTCGGTTTATCCAACGTCTAATTAGACAGAAAAATAATAAGTAAGGAATAATAATGGATATTGCAATTATGGTGGCCGTTTGGCTTTTTTTATTAGCTATTGGCCTTCCTGTTGGTTTCTCTCTAATTATTGGCTCTATTACTTTCTTCTTTGTTAGCGGAGAAGGATATTTAATTGCTTATACTGGTGTGAAATTTATAGATGGATTGAATTCGTTCAGTTTATTAGCTGTACCATTTTTTACCTTAACGGGTAAGCTAATGAACAGCTCTGGCATTACCGATAGAATATTTAACTTTTCTAAGGCTATGTTAGGACACTTTACCGGAGGCATGGGGCACGTAAATATATTTGCAAGTTTACTTTTTTCTGGTATGTCAGGATCTGCATTAGCTGACGCTGGAGGGCTTGGTCAACTTGAAATTAAAACCATGCGTAAGGCTGGTTACGACGATGATTACAATGGAGGATTGACCGCTGCCTCTTGTATCATTGGTCCGCTAGTACCGCCAAGT
This sequence comes from Vibrio sp. UBA2441, assembly GCA_002342685.1. Lineage (GTDB taxonomy): Bacteria > Pseudomonadota > Gammaproteobacteria > Enterobacterales > Vibrionaceae > Vibrio. The sequence continues at coordinate 19,532 of DDQN01000094.1, read as the reverse complement.
ATGCCATTGGTTATGTATGGTATTGTGGCCAATCAGTCTATTTCTAAATTATTCTTAGCAGGATTTATCCCTGGACTAGTAATGGCTTGTTGCTTAATGGCGATGGCTTATTATCTGGCTAAAAAACGTGGATATGCAAAAAGTCCGAAAGCGACACTACCAGAACGATGTTTCCATTTTAAATCGGCATTTTGGGCATTACTGACTCCCGTTATTATTATTGGTGGGATCTTCTCTGGCTATTTTACACCAACAGAAGCTGCGGTTATTGCCACTGTTTATTCGATGGGTTTGGGCTTGTTTATCTACAAAGAACTTACTATCAAACAGATATTTATTGACTTTATTGAAGCCGTTAAAATTTCTGGTGTTGTTGGTTTGATGATTATGGGTGTTGGATTCATTGGGCAAATTATTTCTAGAGAACAAATTGCTCTCGATGTTGGTTTATTCTTTAGCACTATTTCTGATAATGCCACAGTCTCTGTAATACTTATTTTGTGTGCACTGTTTATTCTCGGTATTTTTATTGATTCATTACCTCTATTGGTTTTAGTTGTTCCAATTTTTGTTCCTGTTGTTACTGCTCTAGGTGTTGACCCGGTTTATTTCGGTATTTTGACAATCCTGACATTAATGATAGGTATTTTAACGCCACCAATGGGAACCGCATTATTTATGGTATCGAAGGTGGGTGATATTCCAGCAACCACAGTAATAAAAGGTGTTATCCCGTTTATATTACCATTGTTTGCAACGTTGGGAATTCTAATCATGTTCCCTCAATTAGTTATGTTTTTACCAAATCTATTAGGATAGGAATTTAATATGAAAAAGATGAATCTGATTTTACCAATAGTTCTTTCTTCTGCCGTATCATTTCAAGCATCAGCTTTTTTTGGTTCAAATGATGGAGAGATCGATGAATTAAAGTTTGCAATGGTTCAAGGAACTCAGTCAAATGAATATAAAGCGGCTAAAATAATGGCCGATTATGTTAAGAAAAATACGGAAGGTAATCTTGACATTAAAATATATCCGAGTTCACAACTGGGTGATGACTTGGAAGTGATGGAGCAAATGACGGCTGGGACGTTAGATTTGGGGTATGTAAACTATGGTCGCTATAACGTATTTATGCCTGAACTGACTCTACTTCAGTATCCGTACGTATTTTCTGGATTTGAACATATAAAGCGTTTCTCAGAAACTGAATACTTCACAGAGAAAAAGCAGGAAATCTTAACTAAGTACAACTGGCGTCAACTTTCATTAGCCTACGGTGGTGCACGAAATACCACGACAACAGAGAAGAAAATTGAAGGTGCTGAAGACTTCTCGTCATTAAAAATACGCGTACCTAAAGCTAAAGGGAATATGGCATATGTTTCTGAGCTTGGTGCATCACCAACGCCAATGGCGTTTTCTGAAGTGTATTTAGCACTGAAAACCAACGCTGTAGACGGGCAGGAAAATCCATTATCTATCATTGACTCTGCTAAGTTTTATGAAGTTCAGAAATACCTAGCACTGACTAAACACATTACTATCGGTATGAATGTTGTTATTAGTGATCTGAGCTGGAAGCGAGTACCTGAACAGTACCGCGCCATTGTTAAAAAAGGGGCTGAGCTGGCGGCTGAGTCAGTGACGGCTGATTACCTTAAAGATGAGCAAAACCTGATCAATAAGTTTAAGCAAGCGGGCATGGTGGTTACTCAACCAAACTTAGATAAGTTAGCTAACTCATTCGATGGCCTTAAAAAAGAGTTCCAAGCTAAAGGTCCTGCATACGCAGCTGTAGTACAAGCTGTGAGTGAATCTAAGTAATCTGTATAGGTAGAATAATGAAAGACTTAGAAAGCCAAAGTGGATTCAATGCAACAAATGCTGTGACTGAATACTACAAAAATTTGGCGAAAAAAGATGAAAGGCCAAATATACTGATTCTTATGACGGATCAGCAGAGATATGACACGATCAAAGCGCATGGTTATCCTTATATGGATACACCATGCTTAGATAAGCTTGCGGGTATGAGTACCAATTATAAAAATGCTTATACTCCTAACCCAATTTGTTGCCCTGCAAGGCATAATTTTATTACTGGCGTGAGTTCTAAATATCACGGTATTGCAGACAACGATTTTGCAGCAAGATTGAGAAGTGATATTCCTGTGTTCCCAAGATTATTGGCCAACTCAGGGTATCAAACGGCGGCGATTGGTAAAATGCACTTTCAACCGATGAGAGAGCATCATGGCTTCGAGCGTCTGAAATTGATGGAGGAAGTACCGGAATATCGTGAAGATGACGATTATGCGATGTTCTTAAAAGACAATGGATACGGCAATGTTATGAATATTCATGGCGTTCGTAATTTGCTGTATATGTTGCCGCAGCGCAGTGTGCTTCCTCCTCATTTACATGGCACAAAATGGGTTGCTGATGAAGGTATTGATTTCTTGCAAGAGAACAATGGGAAGCGACCATTCTTATTGTACTTGAGCTGGATAGCCCCTCATCCACCATTTAACTCTGTTGAAGAGTATGCCGAGAAGTATAAAGGCAAAGATATCCCAATGCCGGCACACTCTGAAACATCGCTTTCGGAGCTGTCAGAGGAGAACAAATTACTGGGTGACTTACCAGACGATAATTATATTCGTCGTATGCGAGAAGTATATTACGGAATGATTTCTCACGTAGATGAACATGTTGGTCGAGTGATCGATAAGTTGGAAGACATAGGCCAGTTAGACAATACGATCATATTCTTCACTACGGATCATGGCGAGATGCTGGGTGACCATGGTTTATATCAGAAATGGTTGCCTTATGATGCTGCTACTCGCATTCCTTTTATGGTGAAATACCCTAAAGGAATGGAGCCAACAGTTGATGAAAATGAGCATGTAGATCTGAATGATATTTTCCCTACATTGATGGACGTCGCTAATGTTCAATTTGAGTCTCCTTATCCTTTAATGGGTGAGTCATTGATTGCACAAAATAAAGTGAAAGACAGAAAATATCAGTATGTCTCTTACTCTGAATCGAACCGACGTTGGTGCTCAATTACCGATCAACAGTTCAAATACAATTATTACTATGGTGGTGGTCGAGAAGAGTTGTTTAACCTAAAAGACGATCCGTTTGAGACAACTAACTTGTTAGAGAAAGATCGTTCCGGTTATGACGATGTCGCACAGCCTTATCGAGAAGTACTGGTTAAAAATGAGATTGAGCATTGGGATGAGGATTATATTAATGATAAAGGTGGCTTTGTCACACTCAATGAATATGTGCCGAATCCAAACCGAAACATTGCTCGCCCACAATACCCGAAACATCTGGTTCATGACGATGAAATCCAGAGTCAGAACAATTTTGTTGATGAGGTCATCGATGCAATTAAAGATGAACCAATGGTCAACGTTAAAGCTCTGGACTATAAAACTTGGGCTAAAAATCTAAATATATCTGAAGATGAACTAAATAAAGTTCTCTCCCGATAATAAATGAAACCAGAAAGGCAGCTATGAAATACTAGTTGCCTTTTTTTTAATCCGCGTGGTAATCAAATGACAATTAAAAGATTAATATTCTCTTTACCGATCCTGGCTCTATTAAGTCACAGTGCGATGGCATTGAATATTCCGATTGATCAAGATGATGCACTAAGAAACGATGACTCAATAAAGGTATTTTACTCTGGAACAGCTGACCAGTACCGAATTCCATCTATAGCAAAACTTGATGGTAATCAGATAGCCTTGTTTGCTGAGAGACGTTACATCGAATTAGCATTTCATGATTTCAAAGCACAGAATCTTATCTTAAGGCGGTTAAATCGTAATAATGGTCAACTAAGTGACACTATTATGGTTCAACGTCAACAAGATAGTGTGCCTCAGTTTGGATCGGCATTCAGACATAATTTAATGAATCCAACTTCAGCCTATGATGAAAAAAGCAATACGCTGCACCTTTTTTATAATCGAATCATTACCTTGGGCAGCAGTGATGATATTCAAAGGGTTGAAGTTTTACATACCTACAGTTTAGACAGCGGTAATACCTGGTCGGCACCTGTAGATATTACAGCGCAAGTAGCTAACCCTTGTGAAACGGTGACTGTCGGGCCGGGTAGGGCAATCATTGTTCCTGACGGTGAGCCAAATGCTGGTAGGATAATTATACCGATGCATACCATAAAGTACGCAGATGGAAGCTCATTACCTGTTAACTATCAGCCAGAATGTAGTGCAGAAAACAGAGTGGCAAAAGGGGCCTTTAAAGTCGCTTTCAAAGATACGGGTGGGGACTGGATGCCATCCAATTTGGTGAGTACAGGTTCAAGTGAGGGCCTCATTGGTGAACCTCAAATCATTTATACCAATGGAGTAACCTATCTGTTCTCTCGTTTACTGGGTAATTATGAGTATGATGGCTCAGGGTTGGCTTATAGTCTGAATCAAGGTGAAACCTGGCAAGCGGGGTTCAATGAGTATGGCCCTATGATAGGGTCTGAGATGACACCATTCACGGGACGTTTCTATACTCCGACTCAACCGGGATTAGCGACTGATGGCCGATTTATTTATTATACGACCAGTGTTCACTATGGCAGTGATGAGTCAATATCAAATCGTAGAGAAGGCTGGACTCATAGAATTGATCCTGAAGAAATGCTGGATTACGACACTTCCCCTGTCAATATAGTGCAACCTATTTCTAAGACTGGTTTTTCAAATTCTTCTACCATCTACTTAGGTGATAATCGCATCGGTGTTATATGGGAAGAAGTACAGACAAAACATGCTATTAAACGTATTAAAGAGCTTTTCTATACGGAACTAGATACGCGAGATTTTCGTCCTATTATGGACCCAGATTGGGTGGATAATGGTTTTGAATATCATCCTACCTGGAATGGATCTCACCATCTACTGAATCCGGAAATATTAGAAGGTGATAAGCGGGAAAACTGGAATCCATAACATTTCAGGTTGATTGATACTGTAATAATTTAATTTTTGATGTAACTAAAAACTCGGCATTGGTATGCCGAGTTTTTTTGTCTGGCTATTTACTGTAAAAGTTACATATAATATCAAAAATTGATCTAGCTCAAGAAATGTATGTATTTATCACTCGCCGGACTTTGGCAACTTTCCCCGTTATCGGATCTTTCTGTTCCACAGGATGACATCACTTTTCCTGCTCCATTAAGTGAAGTATTGCCGAAGAGCTTATCTGAAAAAGAGATAGCTCAGCAGGAATGGCATTTAATGCATGATATAGAAGTAGATGAAAGTATGCTTGAGTTCCCGGTGGTTAATCTAGTCATCGGTGGTATCGATTATTATGCAGAGGTCAGGCTCAATGGTGAGGCTGTCTTTGACTGTGATGGTAGTGAGCTCAGTTATCGAAAAGACGTTAAGAGGTATCTTCAGTTAGGTCGTAATCGATTTGAAGTCCTCTTTTTGGAACAAGAAGAGGACTGGTTGCTGGATGAGGATGAAAATGTATGTGCGCTGGGCGATAAACTGCCTCACAAGCGAGATTTCAGGGTAGGTATATGGGAAGCGCCTGTATTGCACTTTGTTCGTAATGTTAGCTTAGATTATATTTCTACAGAACAGATTTGGCATCACGGAGGTGGCTGTGAATTCAAAGTTGATCTTTTTTATCACGTGTATTCGCCGGGATTAGTGTCAGCAAAGGTTAAGTTTAATGGAATGACTTATCAGATGCCGCTTGATACCCGTTTAAGTCAGACAAGTGCGCTGTTTCAGGTGGAAGCGCCTCTGTATGAGAAGACGCATTTCTATTTGCTGGAAGTTGAATTGGACGGACAGAAGCAGACCCACCAGATCAGTCTCAATCCTAGTAAAAATGCACAGCATTATCCGGTTTAAATCATTCCGAGCAGAGGTTTTTTATAGGGCTCTCAGCATTCTAACTTCGCAGTCACAGTGTCCAGTATTACCAAGAGCGTAATCGAGCTGTTTGAAACCAAGTTTATGGTACAGGGCAATGGCTTCCGAAAGGTTGGCTGTAGTTTCCAGGTAGCAGCCACTAAATCCTTGCTTTCTAGCAAAATCAAAACAGAGTGCAGTCAGTTTCTTTGCTAGTCCTTTCCCTCGAATCTCGGGTAAAAAATACATTTTTTGTAGTTCACAAACGCCTTCTTTTCCGCCTAGAGGTGCGATACCTGCTCCCCCGAGTATTTTCCCATTCAGTTCAATAACCCAGTATCGGGACAAGTTTTGCTGATAAACCTGAAATAAGGTATCCAGAGTAGGATCGGCAATGCTAAAGCCTTTATCTTCAGTGAGTCCGTATTCAGTAGAAACGACTCGAATCACGTGAGCGATGTCAGCATTATCAGATAATTCAATCTTTCTTATTACATATTCAGTCACAGATCTAATTACTCATAGGGGAAAACAATGGGTATTAAGTTAGACAGCAGAGGAGGTTAAGTCAAGGGGGATGATTGGCGATAGGCAATAGGCAATAGGCAACAGGCAACAGGCAGTGGGTGATGGAGAAAGAGCGGGTTATGGGTGAGAGCGGGTGACAAGTTTACGGGGGAGGGCGGCGATCGTAAATCGATGACTGGTGACCAGTCACCGATTTACGTTTTTTAGTATGGCTTTTACTTATAGCGCTGCGATTGTTGCTTTTTGCTCTGCTAGCTTAACCAGTGTTTCTTTGTAACCATCAAGCTTCTCACGCTCTTTAGCGACAACAGCTTCTGGTGCCTTTGCAACGAAACCTTGGTTATTAAGTTTACCTTCAATACGTTTAATCTCACCTTCAATCTTCTTAACTTCGTTAGTCAGACGAGTAAGCTCCGCGTCTTTATCAATAAGCCCAGCCATAGGGATCATTAACTCAGATTTACCAACAAGTGCAGTAGCACACGCCGGAGTTTCTTCACCGTCAGCCAGAACGTTAATAGTTTCCAGTTTAGCTAAAGACTGAATTACGGTCAGGTTTGCTTCCAGACGGGCACTATCAGTGGCATCCGCGGCTTTTAGCATCACATCAAGTGGTTTGCTTGGCGCGATATCGTATTCGGCACGAAGGTTACGGATACTAGAGATAAAGGCCTTCACCCACTCAATATCTGCAATAGTCGATTCATCAAAATTGGCTTCGTCATATTGAGGAAGTGCCTGAGTCATGATGGTTTCGCCTTCAACACCGTTAATTAGCGGTTTAACGCTCTGCCAGATAGACTCTGTGATGTATGGAAGAATAGGGTGAGCAAGACGTAATGTCTTTTCTAGAACTGTAATTAGTGTATAACGAGTCGCACGCTGTTGTGCTTCGCTACCTTTCCAAAGAACGGGCTTAGTCAGCTCTAAGTACCAGTCACAGAATTGATTCCAGATAAACTCATAAATGGTATTTGCCGCCATATCTAAGCGGTAGTTTTCAATATGAGCATTGAAGTCTTTTGCTGCGATTTCAAACTGAGATTCGATCCATTTGTCGGCAAGTGAGAATTCAAGTTCTGCACCTTCATTCATGCCACAATCGTGATCTTCTGTATTCATTAGTACGTAACGGCTTGCGTTCCATAGCTTATTACAGAAGTTACGATAACCTTCAAGGCGTTTCATGTCCCAGTTAATATCACGTCCGGTAGAAGCCATAGCAGCAAGAGTGAAACGAAGGGCATCGGTACCGTAAGGTTCAATACCTCCTTCGAATGTTTTACGAGTGTTCTTTTCGATCTTGGCCGCCAGTTTTGGCTGCATCATGTTGCCACAACGCTTTTCTACCAAAGACTCAAGATCAATACCGTCGATCATGTCGATAGGGTCGAGAACGTTCCCTTTTGATTTCGACATCTTATCGCCGTTTTCATCACGGATAAGGCCAGTCATGTAAACGGTTTTGAACGGTACTTGTGGTTTGCCTTCTTCATCTTTAACGAAGTGCATGGTCATCATGATCATACGGGCAACCCAGAAGAAGATAATATCAAAGCCAGATACCAGAACTTCTGATGGGTGGAATGTCTTCAGTGCATCGGTGTTTTCAGGCCAGCCTTGTGTTCCAAATGTCCAAAGGGCAGATGAGAACCATGTATCAAGAACATCATCATCTTGGCGAAGTACGATGACAGGAGAAAGGTTGTTTTTCTCACGAACTTCTTCTTCAGTGCGACCAACGTAAACTTTACCATCATTGTCATACCAAGCTGGGATACGATGCCCCCACCAAAGTTGGCGAGAAATACACCAATCTTGTACGTCACGCATCCAAGAGAAGTACATGTTTTCGTATTGCTTAGGTACAAATTGGATTTGACCATCTTCAACGGCTTTAACCGCAGGTTCTGCAAGCGTGGCGGTACGTACGTACCATTGGTCAGTTAGCATTGGTTCGATAACAACACCACCGCGGTCACCGTAAGGAACGGTTAAGTCGTGGTCTTTAATTTCTTCAAGAAAACCTAGCTGTTCAAAATCGGCAACAATAGCTTTTCGCGCTGCAAAACGTTCCATACCATGGTATTTTTCTGGAAGCTCAGAGCTATACACATCACTCTCTTCACCATTGGTGTTAAATACTTCTGCGTTGTCGCGAATATCACCATTGAATGTCAAAATATTGATCATTGGCAGGTTGTTACGCTTACCCACTTCATAGTCATTGAAATCATGGGCTGGTGTGATTTTTACACAACCAGTGCCTTTTTCCATATCAGCATGCTCATCACCAACAATTGGGATTAGGCGGTTTACGACAGGAAGTAGGATTTTTTTACCAATAAGGTCTTTGTAACGAGGATCTTCCGGGTTGACTGCAACACCAGTATCACCCAGCATTGTTTCTGGACGAGTGGTTGCAACAACAATGTAATCTTTACCTTCCGCCGTCTTAGCGCCATCAGCAAGAGGGTAACGGAAGTGCCACATGAAGCCTTTTTTGTCTTTGTTTTCTACTTCAAGATCAGAAATGGCAGTATGTAGTTTAGGATCCCAGTTAACCAGACGTTTGCCACGATAGATAAGGTCTTCTTCGTAAAGACGAACAAAAACTTCTTGAGTGGCTGCAGATAGGCCATCATCCATAGTGAATCGTTCACGATCCCAATCAACTGACGCACCTAAACGACGAAGTTGTTTAGTAATAGTGCCGCCAGACTCACCTTTCCATTCCCAGATTTTGTCGATAAATGCTTCACGGCCATAATCATGTTTGGTTTTGCCTTCTTCAGCAGCAATCTTGCGCTCAACAACCATTTGGGTCGCAATACCGGCGTGGTCTGTACCGACTTGCCAGAGGGTATTTTTTCCTTTCATACGTTCACAGCGAATTAACGTGTCCATGATGGTATCTTGGAATGCGTGGCCCATATGAAGGCTGCCGGTAACGTTCGGCGGCGGAATCATGATGCTATAAGCTTCTTTAGAAGTATCGCCGTGTGGTTTGAAATAGCCTTTCTCTTCCCAAGTTTGGTATAGAGATTGCTCGATTGATGTTGGGTTATATGTCTTTTCCATAGCAGTCTTAATGGATACTTTTTAGTTAATACTTAAATGAAAGTTGCCAAACCTTATAGGTAATATTCCTCGATGGTGAAGGAGGTTACCTATAAGGATTGGCTATGGATATTTTATGTCGATGGTCTGTAGCTGATATCCTGCCTGACGGTAAATTTTATACCTTTCTCGGGCAAGTTGCTTCGCTTTTTCATCACAAGGAACGAAGTCTACCACTTGAGCAAAGGTTCCCGCAAAGATTGTCGTATCATTCGCCACATTTATCACCAGTTGGCGATTCCAGCTGGCTTTCAACCTGCTGTAGCCTATTTCAATGGAAGTGCCGTTTTTGGGTCCTTCACCGATCAGATGATGAGGCAAAAACTGCTCTGGCGGTAGTTGCCAGATAATATCATCCCAGTGTTCGGCTTCCTGCTTATCTGTCGCATTGATATACAGTTTTGCACCTTGCTGAGAAAAGTGACGTATTAAAAACAATACATACTCTTCAAAGCCAGATGGTGTGCTTTGTGCAGAGTCTTGCTGAACAATATAAAAGGTTGCAGTATTCATAACATCGACAAAAGAAAAGGGCCTAAATTAAGGCCCTTTATCTAATTTGAGTTCATTATTCCTCAATCTCTTGGCCACTGCGATTGAGCAGGAATTGGACAAGCATAGAGACTGGCCGACCTGTTGAACCTTTGGCTTTTCCTGACTTCCAGGCAGTACCTGCAATATCAATATGTGCCCAGTTATATTTTTTAGTAAAGCGAGATAAGAAACAACCTGCGGTGATGGTGCCTCCCGGACGGCCACCAATATTCGCCATATCGGCAAATGGGCTGGCAATTTGTTCTTGGTACTCATCAGCCATCGGCATGCGCCAAGCGCGATCACCCGCTTGCTCAGAAGCATTGACGAGTTCATGTGCTAATGGATTGTGGTTCGCTACAAGCCCGCTAATGTGATGTCCTAGTGCAATAACACACGCGCCAGTGAGTGTTGCTACGTCAATTACACATTCAGGATCAAATCGCTCAACATAAGTCAGTGCATCACACAGAACCAGACGACCTTCGGCATCGGTATTAAGTACTTCAACGGTTTGTCCTGACATGGTTGTCAAGATATCGCCTGGACGATAAGCGTTGCTTCCCGGCATGTTTTCACAACCCGCGAGGATCATGACAACATTGATCGGGAGGTTTAATTTAGCGAGTGCTTTCATTGTGCCAAAGACTGAAGCCGCACCACACATGTCATATTTCATCTCATCCATAGCTTCGCCAGGTTTTAGAGAAATACCACCGGAGTCAAACGTGAGGCCTTTACCGATAATAACAATAGGTTTTGCTTCTGGGTCTGCGCTACCTTTGTATTCCATTACCGACATCATAGATTCATTGTGAGAGCCACGGCCAACAGCAAGATAAGAGGTCATACCTAGCTTACCCATCTCTTCTTCGCCGATTATTTTTGTTGTAATTGATTCATAATCATCAGCAAGACGGCGAGCCTGAGAGGCCAAATATGCAGGGTTAGCCACATTTGGTGGCATATTACCAAGGTCTTTTGAGGCTCTAACACCAGAAGCAATCGCCAGACCATGTGTAATTGCTTTCTCACCTAGGTTAAGCTCACGGCGAGTTGGTACGTTGAAAACAAGCTTGCGCAGAGGACGGCGAGTTTCTGGTTTATTGCTTTTAAACTGGTCAAATGTGTATAGGCCATCGTTAGTCGACTCTACAGCTTGACGAACTTTCCAATAGGTATCTCGGCCCTTAACATGCAATTCAGTTAAGAAACAAACGGCTTCCATTGAACCTGTTTCGTTAAGAGTGCTAATGGTTTTTTGGATGATCTCTTTATATTGACGTTCACCCAGTTCGCGTTCTTTACCACAACCAACAAGCAGGACTCTTTCTGACAGAACTCCAGGTACTTGATGTAGAAGCAGCATTTGACCGGGCTTGCCTTCTAAATCACCGCGGCGAAGCAAAGAGCTGATATAGCCGTCACTGATTTTATCAAGTTGTTCTGCCACTGGAGAGAGGCGGCGAGGTTCGAATACACCCACGACGATACATGCGCTACGCTGTTTCTCCGGGCTGCCACTTTTTACACTGAACTCCATGCAAACTCCTACATGTTAAAGACAAATCAAACTAAATGTTGGATAATCGAAACTTAGCTTGTTCAAACTGACCTAAGTTAGATAATAAACAAATAGTCAAAAATTGAAAAAATAAAAGGTTTAACGAGAAATTATAGTGATTAGAGCAAAAAAACAAGTTTTCTATAGGTACTTTTAGCGTGATTATTGTTAGATATTTGATCCGCGAGACAATCAAAAGCCAATTAGCCATCTTTTTTGTGCTGTTTTTGGTGTTTTTAAGCCAGAAATTTATCAGTATTTTGGCTGATGCGTCCGATGGTGATATCCCAGCCAGTTTAATACTAACTTTGGTAGGCTTAAACATGCCTGCTATGGGGGCAATGATGCTGCCCTTAAGCATTTTTGTCGGAATATTGATCACCTTTGGCAGGCTGTATGCTGAAAGTGAAATTACTGTCATGAATGCAACAGGTATCGGTAATAAATTTTTAGTTCAGGCTGCTCTGTCTCTCGCGATTATCACTTCTGCTGCTGCCGCTTTTAACTCTCTGTGGTTAACTCCCTGGGCGCTGGATAAGCGAGCGGAAGTCATGGAACAGCTCTCTAGTGATACCAGCGTAGAACTCCTGCAATCGGGTCAGTTTCAAAAAACACCTGATGGTTCGGCGGTGGTCTTTATTGAAGACATAAAAGATAAGAAATTAAATAATGTATTTGTCGCACAAATACTCCCTAAGGGGACATTATTGCCGAGTATTCTTATTGCTGACACAGGTGTGGTAAAAGAGCTGGCAGATGGCAGGCAGATCCTTTCAGTGTCTGATGGTACCCGCTACGAAGGTATTCCATCCCGGCTGGATTATATGATTACTGACTATAAGCAATATGATAATTTGATTGGTCAGCAAAAGGTGAAAAAAGAAGGTCGTGACTGGGAAGACATGCCGACTCTGGCATTGCTGAAAAACCCTGCTAAAAAGTCACAAGCTGAGCTGCAATGGAGAATTTCATTGATAGTTTGCGTACCATTGTTGACTTTGATCGTCATTCCTCTCTCCTCGGTGAACCCAAGGCAAGGCCGTTTCGCGAAAATGGGGCCTGCATTGCTTATCTATATGACGTATTTTCTGGCCATCAGTGCAAGTAAGTCAGGCATCGAAGATGGTACCATTCCTGTTATTGTAGGTATGTGGCCGGTAAATATAGTCACTCTCTTTGCCGGTATCCTATTGAATTACATGGATAGCGTTCCGATGAGACGGATTCGAGATAAATTTAGACAAAAAAGGTTAGCTAAGCGTGTTTAAGATCCTCGACATTTATATTGGTAAGACCATTCTGGCGACTATCTCTTTAACCTTAGCGACGTTGGTAGGGCTCTCTGGCATCATCAAGTATGTAGAGCAGTTGCGAAAAGTGGGTAAGGGCAGCTACGACATGTTACAGGCACTTTTTTATGTTTTACTTGAGGTGCCTTGGGATATCGAAATGTTTTTTCCAATGGCAACATTGCTGGGTGCACTGATCGCTTTGGGCATGCTTGCCTCCAGCTCTGAACTAACGGTGATGCAAGCTTCTGGCTTTTCAAAACTTGATATCGGGTTATCGGTACTAAAAACCGCTTTACCTCTTATGATCATGGTGATGGCGCTGGGCGAGTGGGGGTCTCCTCAATCGGCAAAATTGGCCAGAGATATTCGCTCATTTGCACTCTCTGGTGGGAATATTGTGTCGGTAAGAAGCGGTGTCTGGGCGAAAGACAGCAGTGATTTTATTTTTGTAGGACAAGTTGACGATGAGACACTTAATGCCGTCAATATTTGGAAGTTTGACCAAGACAAAAAGTTAACTTCTATCGTTTCTGCGAGAAAGGCCGAATTTGTCGGTGATCAACTCTGGACCATGTACGACGCTCAGGTGACGGATGTAACAGACCGATCACTACTGACAAAAGAAACGTTTGATACCTACGCCTGGAAGACTTCTCTTGAGCCAGATAAATTGTCCATGGCGACAGAGAAAACGGGAGAGCTATCACTGAGTGGTATTTACCAGTATGTTCAATACCTTAAAGCAACAGAGCAAGATGCGAGCAAATATGAGCTGGCATTTTGGCGTAAACTCTTTCAGCCGCTTTCTATTGCCGTCATGATGCTTATGGCGCTCTCTTTTGTCTTTGGGCCTTTAAGAAGCGTGAGCATGGGGGCGAGAGTGGTATCAGGAATTGTGGCTGGCTTTACGTTTTATATCACCAGTGAGTTTTTTGGGCCTTTGAGTCTGGTTTATGATATCCCTGCCGTGATCGGTGCGGTTGCACCAAGCATATTGTTTTTAGGCCTTGCGATTATGTTATTACGACGAAAACTATAATCATCAGATATAAAAAAAGGAGGCTCGCCTCCTTTTTTTATATCTGTTAGTTAAGGGTTTAACCTGATCTGACGTTATTTTACCTGAGCTAAAGCTAGTTACGTTGAGCTAAAGCTATTTAAGCTTTAGGTAAAACCACCACTTCGGTTTTAGCCAACATATCATGAAGCCCTTGTTTCTTTGAATCAAAAGGAACTAGAAAATTAGCCAGTCCAAACGCGGACGTTCCGACTCTGATGACGGCCTGGGCTGGGGTAATTAAGCTGCCATCCGTATTCTGAACTCGTAACCTCCAGGCTCTCATGCCCAAAGTTTGCCCGCCTCTAGTCCAGAAATAAACAAAGAAACCGATCCAGACCGTTCCTAGATAGGCGGTATAGACATAGCTCCAGACGGGGTGTCTGCCTAAGAGTTCACTGACGTCCTGATACGGGCCATATGACATCAAACCAGCAGCAACCAACGCTTCCAAGATTGCGACAATAAGCCCGCCCGCCATCATCTCTACCGCCAAAATGACCAAGCCATCATATAGTAGCGCAGATAAACGTCTCATGAGCCCGGCTGGTGGGTACTTGTTTTGAGTTGTCATATGAATTCAATAAATTAAGAAATTTGCAACAGGATATAGGTTTGTGATCGAACTGAAAAGGGATTAAATCAGCCCAAGATAAGCGAATACTACTTGAAAAGATAAAACAAAATTAAGCTAATACTTTGATAAGTAAGAGTCTTGCATCGTTATGGTGCAATAATATTGTCACGCGCACCAAATTGGAATTTTGTTATATACCCATACAGTGTGAATGGTTAATTTTGGTGCGTAAATGCGCAGAAAGGCGCTCTTTTTGCTGGCTTGCTATTTGCTTCGTATATCGCCATTGGATGTAAATGATGAGTTGTAGGGAAACAATATGAATCTAACAGATGCAGAAAAAGGCTGGCTTCCGTGGTTTAGCCATACGGGAAAATTATCGATGCGTAAAGCCTGCTATTTAAACCGTCACCGTAAAAAAGAGATAGAACAAACGTTTGAGAATACAGCCCAAACACGGGTCAATTTATTACAAGACTGGGTATCAAATCAGTGGTCTTTTTTAGCTAACGCTGCTCTCTATCTTTTCAGTAAGCCCGAAAACGAACACAGTGCTACCTTGCAGTTGCTACTTGAAAGAGGAGAGGATTTTTCAGAACTCTTTATTGTGAACTCAGAAGGTAAGACGGAATACTCTTCGTTTCCACAACACGATGGAAAGAACTTAGTTTGCCAGAAAGCACTGGAAAAGGGGCAAAAAGGTATTTTTCTTCATGGCCCATACATAGACAAGAATACCGCTGATTTAGGTGCATCCAGCTCAAAGTTTCACGATGCGGTGACGCTAATGTTTTATCAGCCTTTTGGTGACGGAGACCAAATAAAGGGCTGTGTCTGTGGACGAATCCCAAATGATGTCATCGGTGATATCATTCAGCGAGAAGCCGGTCATATATATAGCGAGTCCGGAGATAACTATCTTTTTATGGTTCAGGCTAACCACGATACCAGCATTCAACAAGGTACTGCTCTGTCTCGCTCCCGTTTTGAAGACAATACCTTTTCCCATGGGGAGAACTTAAAGCAAGGCGTGAATACCAAGTGGGGGAAAGTTAAAGTCAGCCAACACACCGAGTTTGAAATCATCTTTAATGACCCAGCAACGAATAGGCTGCATCCCGGCGTTAGAGAAACGATTAAAAATGGGAATAACCTCTATATCGACTACCCCGGATATTCAGACTACAGGCATATACCTGTTATTGGAAAAGGCGTGACGTTCCAGCTGTTGGGCTCTCCGGATCGATGGGGAATGATGTGTGAGGCGGACTTAGAAGAAGTCTACCGCCACCGGAGTATTTCTTTCACCCATACTCTACAGTTTTCGTTTGGTTTGTTGGCGGCATCACTTATTCCTTTTCTTGCTGCTGAGCAATGGTCACTGTCGGCTAATGTCCACCTAATGTTAACTATGATGGTGATGATGCTAAGCATTATTATGTACCACCAATTTAGTGTTAAGCCTCTGACAACGAGGACAAGGCAGATGACACAAATTATGCAGACCTTGGCCGAAGGAGGAGGAAACCTAACCCAGCGATTAGATGCAGAGCTTCTAAAAGTGGATGAGATTGGTAGTTTAGGTAAATGGACGAATAGTTTTATCGATAGCCTAGAAGGTGTGGTTACCGAATTAATTTTTGCTACTAAGGAGGTAAACAATGTGTCTGAATCGATGTTTAGACGAACCCAATTGCTCTCTCAAGCTAGCCAGGATACATCAAGTTCTGTAGACAATATGCTCTCACTGGCAAAAAATCAGCAAAGCGATATCAGTGACGCTAACCAGTTTGCCAGCGAAATGGATTTAGTGATGAAAGAGGCGATTAAAGGGGTGGAACTGGAGTATCAACAAGCGATGGACAGTGCTGAGACCATTAAGTCTATCGTGAAAGCCTCTGCTGAGAGTGTGAATGATGTGAATACTGAGATGCAAAAAATATCAGAAATTATCAAAATCATCACCGAAATAACGGACCAGACGAATTTGCTGGCCCTAAATGCGGCTATTGAAGCGGCAAGGGCAGGTGAATATGGCCGTGGCTTTTCTGTGGTGGCAGATGAAGTACGAACATTAGCTGACAAAACCGCGAATGCAGCGAATAACATTGGTGACATGATGAAGCAGTTGCATCAACAGTCGCAAACGGCAGTGAAGTACATGGAGCAAGGAATAGAGAACGTAGAAAACAACGCTATCATTGTGCAGTCTGGTCAACGTAATGATGCAATGCACCATTCCATTGGCGAGTTATTTAACATCATCAATGGCATTGCTAAAAATAGCATAGAGCATAGTAATACGGTTGATAGTGCACAAACTTCATCTGTCCAGTTAATACGCTCATCCCAGCAGTTATCTCGAAGAGCCACATTAATGCATAACGCATTGACCCGGTTGGATCATCTCGTAGGGAGATTTCAAGTGAGTCACGCTTAAATTGGGAAATAGGTAAGATAGTGGGGAAGTATGGATATCTAGTCTTATTGTGATATCAACGCTCATTGTGTTCGGGTTATTTGGACTGCATATTCTTAGCGAAGGAACTTATGAGGTCCGAACACTCGTCGCAATGAGCTTACGCTCTGCTATTTGGTTATTTATTACCGTATTTAGTTATCGAAAACTCATACAAACTAACTTTGTAAATGTAAGTTACCCTATAAGTTTGTTAATAATAAACAAGCCATTAATATAAAAAATAGTCCGCTTATTTTATGTAACAATGCAATGTTCAACCTTGCCAGAAGTTTACGTCCTGCAAATATTCCGATTAAAGAGGTTGCGGTCAAAGCAAAAGTAGCGCCAAGCCAGACAGGGATTGGGGAGTGAGTTGTACTTATTGTGATGATGGCAAGCTGGGTTTTATCGCCTAATTCAGCAAGGAAAATCATTAAAAAAGTGGTGAGAAAAATACTTTTGGTCTTTTTATTTTGGTTCACATTTGTGTCGTCATTATCCTCATTACTGAACAAGGCTTGCAGGCCAAAGATAAAAAATAATCCAGCAGCGATGCCGGTAAGCCAGTTTTCCGGAATTATGTGGGTCAAACTAACACCGACAGTGACAGCCAGAAAATTTAATAAAGCAAAAGCAGCAGTGGCACCAAGTACTATCGGTTTAGCACTATAGCGGGCAGCTAATACCATACAGACTAATTGACTTTTATCTCCGATTTCAGCGAGGAAAATAATACCAAATGTTAGTAATGACGTTGGAAGTAGATCAATAATTAAATTCATGTTTTTATAGTTTTATCAGGTCACGTGTTCAGCGAGTAGCGCTTAGTAACCATGATTTTTATAAGTGAATTGCTTGTGGAAAGATAATATCACCTTTATTGAGGCATTGTTAATGAAACCAAACTTAATTCATTGTCGGAGTGTTTGTCATGTTGTTGATTTTAAGGAATATTTTATTCTTAAGTCTCAACAAAAGAATATGTTACGTCAGACTGCTTCGCGTTATACATAAACTGATCTGCAAGCGTGATTAAGGTATGCATGTCATTGCTGTCATAAGGATATACACCAATGCCTATACTTACTCCAACGGTGACGGTTTTTCCTATGTGTGAAATGAAAATGGGTTCAGACGTAGCATTGCTAATTTTATCAGCAATATTTTCTAACTCGTATCGGTGATTTTTGTTTTCGGAAATACTAAATAGAACAATAAACTCATCGCCACCAACGCGAAATATAAGGTCGCTAGATCTAAGGCCGTCTTTTAGCCTTCGTGACACCTCAATTAACACATGATCACCAACGTCATGACCATAAGTATCATTGATGATTTTAAATTTGTTTAAATCAAAATAAAGAACGCCGACTGCATTAGATAGCCACATTGGTAAATTATTATCATTAATGATTTTATCCAGATAGCGTTTATTGTATAAGCCGGTTAATTTATCTTCGTTAGCTTCATTTTCTAATCCATCAATCGTATTTTGGATTGTAGAGTAGTCATGTATGGTCGCAATACCATAGCGTTGACCATCTATTTTGATGCTCGCTATTGATATTCTGGCAAAAAACTCTATTCCTTTAGAATCAATGCAGGGCATCACGCCTCGAGACATCATAACCTTAGGGGCTGATTCAGCATTTATATATGAGCAGACCTTGTCTTGGTGCTTGTGTCTTGATGGTTTATTCATCAAGTGTTCTATGGTTAGCTTATTGAATTCAGAATGAGTGTATTTGAATAAATCTAAGCAGGGTTGGTTGGCATATATGATTTCCGAACGGTCATTAGCGATAAGTACCGCATCCCCTAGAAACTCCAAGAAACCTTCTATACTTGTTAAACTATCCATGAAATTAAGAGCCTGTTGCATACTATTAAGGGAATTTTAGCTTTAAGAAACCGCTCATTGCAACTCAATATATTGAATAATTATTTTGTCAATGTGTAGCGAGTTCTGCATTTAAATTTAGCTCTCAGAACTAGGTTTGCGATGACTAATTAACCGACAACTAACTCACAACTAAGGAATTTCCCCTTGCACGCCTTAGTATCATCCGTGTAATGCCAAACATCAAAGGGCACTAGTCTTAAGATGCAGGTGTGCTGAAATTGGTATGCATGATGAATTCAAGAATTCCAATCCGCTGATTTATTAAGGTTTTTTGTTTTTTAAGCCTCGATTCCTATCGTTTTTTTTAGTATTTAAATGATGGTGATTCTAGCCTAAGCATCAGCTTAAAAACCGCTAGTGCTAATTCGCATTGGAGGCGTAGTGGTAAATACATAGCTTGAAGACACGGTAAAAAGGTGGGGTTGTTCAATCTGATAGAGAAGAAGTGGTTATTCGACAAAGGTTGTTTTTTTATACACATCAGAGGGTAATGTGATTTTCCACTTGAGTAATTGTCTTTTACTGAATACAAAGCGGCCCTGACCACCAGTCGTTGTAGTGGTACGCTGAAT
>DDQN01000091.1 GCA_002342685.1 Vibrio sp. UBA2441 | reverse complement strand
CCATCTCATTATTCCGGAATCGAAGTATGAGATATCCGGAATCTAGCCTGGATAACAATGATCTTTTTCAGGCGAAAAAAAAGGTGATATTGAGGAGGAATATCACCAAATAAGTATCACTTTGCATTAATATTATAAATATGCTTTTCAGCTAAAGCACTTAGATACCTTACTTTATTCAATAGTAATAAAACATAGCATTTAAACTATAAAAACCATGCGTTAATGTTAACCCTCATACCAACACGACCGGGCTATTTAATTACAGGTAGTCATACTAGTCTGTAGCCTTCTTGGTATTGCCATTGGAGTGTCTGTTTCCGGATCATCAATAATACGGGCATTCAGACTAAATACTTCACTTAGCATAGGCTCAGTAAATGTATTTACCGGTGAGCCTTGATCATAAATTTGCCCCGACTTCATCACAATCAATTCATCAGCGTACCGACATGCCTGATTTAGATCGTGTAATACAACAACGACACTCTTCCCTTTGTTAACTAAGTTTTGCAAAATATCCAACAGTTCATACTGATGAGCCAGGTCTAAATAAGTGGTCGGTTCATCAAGTAATACCGTTTTAGTATCTTGAGCCAGAATCATGGCAATCCATACTCGCTGTCTTTGCCCTCCAGACAGAGCAGCGATAGGCCTATCAGCAAACTCAATAATTTCTGTTTGTCTCATTGCTTCATTAATATGCCATTTATCCTGTTCTGTTAATGTACCCAGTGCATTTAGATAAGGAGCCCGCCCAAACCCAACCAGATCTTTGACAGTAACCCCTTCTGGTGTCACAGGTGATTGCGGCAACATAGAGACACGTTGAGCCAGTTGTTTGCTGTTCAGTTTTTTCGCTGACACATTATCCTCTAACCAAATATCACCGCTATTGGACGGAATCAATTTAACCAAAGATTTTAGCAGCGTCGATTTACCAGAGCCATTAGGCCCAATGAGTGCAGTCAGTTTTCCGGCTTTGATTTTGGTGGATAAGTTATCCACAATAACGTTCTTTCCGTAGCTTAAGGTAAGATCATTCAGTGTAAATGCATGCTGCGAAATCATTTCAATTACCAATGTTTATAGCGGTTAAGTAAGAAAATAAAATAAGGTGCGCCAATAAATGCCGTCAGTATTCCGGCAGGAAGCTCGACGGGAGGCATTAATATACGGGCGAATAAATCGGCGCTAAGCAACAATGCCGCACCCAGTAACATAGTGATAGGAATAAGGGGCAAATGCCGCCCACCAATGAGCAACCTCGCACCATGAGGGGCAACTAAGCCAATGAAACCAATATTCCCGCAAATTGAAACCGCAACACAAGCTAATGCAATAGAAACCATGAGTGCGAACAAACGCGTTATATCGACTTTGACACCAAGGCCATGTGCCAGCTCATCACCAAGGCTCATTAAATCAAGTTTAAACGCGAGATAAATCGCCAATGGCAGCAGTACAACAAACCAGCTCAAAAGCATTGGTAAATGAGACCAATTTCTACCCCATACAGAGCCCGTCAGCCAGATCATCGACGTATTAATTTCTAACGGATGACTGATCAATAAAAAATCTATGCCAGCAGAGCAAACCGCAGCTAAGGCTATGCCAATCAAAGCCAACCCAGCAGGTCTATGCAGTGCACCACGTGCCAACCAAAGTAAAACACCAGTGGATAACGCCCCTCCGAATAAAGCGACAACCGGAAACCAAGCAATAGGAAGGTCTTTTACAAAAATACTGACAGCAACAACCGCCAAACTCGCCCCGGAGGTAACACCTAAAACATCCGGTGAAGCAAGTGGGTTACGCACAACACCTTGCACTAATAGTCCAGACAACCCCAACGAACCACCAACTAAACTAGCCACCAGCATTCTTGGTAGACGGTAACCCATGATGATAAATTCATGTTCTGCATTATTGCCCAATAAAGTATCGACAACCTGAGACCAGGAAATAGAAATAGCACCTGCGCTAATATGCCAAACAGCAAAGCCCAGCCAAATTACAAAGAATAATCCGGCAAAATAATACCAACGAGTCATAACGATTTCCTCACCTGGTGACGCGCCAACCCCAAGAAAAACAGTGCACCCAGTAACGTCGTTACTATTCCTACCGGACTCTCTTGACCATGCTTGATGAAACGACTAACAACGTCGGCATATATAACAAGATTACCGCCAAGTAAAGCCGTTATAGGGATCAGTTTTCGAATATCATAGCCGACCCAATACCGGGAGATGTGAGGAACCATTAGACCAACAAACCCTATTGGTCCTGCAGCGCTTACACACGCAGCGATAAGCAGAACAACAATGAAGCTACCTAACAAACGAACCAACATTAACCTTCCGCCAATGCTTTGCATCATGGACTCTCCTAAGCGGAGGAGGTTAAGCTGAAAAGCCAGGTATCCACTGAGCATTAACGAAA
Source organism: Vibrio sp. UBA2441 (assembly GCA_002342685.1). Lineage (GTDB taxonomy): Bacteria > Pseudomonadota > Gammaproteobacteria > Enterobacterales > Vibrionaceae > Vibrio. The sequence goes on along the minus strand of DDQN01000091.1, from coordinate 35,800 downwards.
TAACCACGACAGGGACGATCAGATGCACATCTTTCCAACCAGTATTTGCGACAGATCCTGTTAGCCAGTGCAATACACCATAGGCATGCTCATCGGCAAAAATAACGGCGGCACGTGTGAGTGAAATAAATATAAAATTAAGCGCAACGCCAGCTAAAACCACTCTTATTTGATTAACTTTAGTTTGGTGAAGCCCTGCAAGAAAAAATACTAAGATACCCGCGGTAAGTGCACCAATAAAAGTAACCAAAAGAATTGGAGCTTTTCCAAGTACAGGTACTAATCCGGTAGAGGCAAAAGCGAAAGCAAAGGCCGCCCCTGCACTCACTCCAAAAATAGAGGGTGAGGCGAGCGCGTTTCTGGTCAGCGATTGCATTATTAAACCCGAAACAGCTAAGCCCATACCGGCAAACATGGCCACCAGAGCTCTTGGCAAACGAATGGAAGTAATAATGTGTTGGTGAATAGGGTTTCCAGACTGCCCAGTGATAAGGTGAATCACATCCGACAGAGACAAAGGAAAACTAGACGCGCTAATAAGAGCGTAAACAAACCCAACCAACATCAGTAAAATCAGCCCTGCGACCTTGGTTTTATAACCAAGAAACAGGGCGATAGGTAATGGTTGTACTATCGAGTTCATTTCTGAAGTAGAGCTTCAATCTCAACAGCCATAATTTCTGCCGCAATCATGCCTCTATTTAAAGACCAAAGACGAGGATCGGTTTCGATATAATGGCCATTCTTCACCGATGTCATTAAAGGCCATAGTTGGTTTTTCTTAAAGTCATCAATGACAGTTTCGTCACCATATTCGCCGACCAAAAAATAATCAGGATTGGCCTGAAGTAACCTTTCTAACGTGCTTCTGACGTAGGCCTGATCTGTCTCCTCTGGGATCGGAGACGCTAAACCTAACCGTGCCATGACACCACCCGCATAGGCTTTAGGGCCATGCATAGTAACCGCTCGGGAACTGGATACCGCAAACATTACGCTAGAGTCACTTTTGATTCTATCGGCAAATGTATCCATAAGTGCATTGTGTTCTTCGATGCGTTTCTCCATATCAGACTGGCGATCAAATGCCGCTGCAACCTTTACTACCGCTTTTAAATTGTCCTGATAGGTTTCACCGCGACTCTTTAAAATAAGTGTTGGCGCGATCCGCTTGAGATCTTCATAAATGGCTTCATGTCTTTCACGATCCGCAATAATCAAATCGGGTTTAAGTGAGGCAATAACTTCCAGGCTCGGCTGTGAACGAGAGCCGACAGATGTCCAAGGAGAAATAGCCGCTCGGATTGGCTCAATAACTCGATTACTATCACCATCATCGGCAACGCCAACCGGAGACACGCCCAAATTAGCAAGCGCATCAACAAAAGAAAACTCAAGAGCAACAACTCTCTTGGGTGCTTTGTCTAGCACAAGAACCCCCAGCTCATCCTCAACTTTAATGCCTGCTTGCGCAGTGCCTATTGCAAATATGCATGCCAATGCACCTATCCATCGTTTAAACATCTTATCGCCTATATTGAGTCTATTTATTGGCTCTAACGATAATACGAATGCGAACGATTTGCAATAAGATTAATGAATATTCAGGTTTAAAATCATAAGGTAATGATATCTATTTCCAAGTAACATCTAGGATAAGTCCGTTATTGGGCTCTCTTTGTCATGGTCAAATTCACTATATGCAGAAATGAATGTGCGCAATGAAACCGAATGTACGCTCCCTTCCCGACTAAACCATGACGCCGACATATCAATCAACTTCCCCTGATTAGGCTTCGTTATCCCTATTGGGGTAACTATCCAGTTTAGCGTATATTCATCATCACCCGATAACGCCGTCCGTTCACCCGATACAATAGAATCATAGCGAATGGTTCCGTGTGAACCATCCAGAGATCGTGCTGTAAACACCTCCAGTTGAGTTTCTGCCAGGTATAAAGCACTAAGACTCATTCGTGAATACTCAGCACTTTTCAGCACATAAGATTGAACCTTAAGAAGACCAATTGCGCTCATTGAAATTAATAACAATGAAATAAGAACCTCTATCAGTCCTAACCCACCCAACCTACTCCATCGAATCATACCAACTTCCTTTTCTCCATATGGGAGTAGTAACAAGTGATGGTTGCTCGGAATAATAGACCTGTTTTTTGAGCCAACTTCCTTCAGACCGTGAACTTATTTCATATAGTGCGTTTTCATTTTGCGTGATTGCAACGGATAATGAAGGGCTTAACTGACAATTAGAGGGAGCATTAACTAAATGAAAACCAGATCGAACCTGCATGTATACACATTCTAAGCCCCCTTCAGCCAACCAATGGCTCTGCCTCGAGCTTATCTCGTTCTTTATCCTTTTAGACTGATAAAATATGCTGCGCGAAAATGAAAGAGTGATCAGCAAAGAAACCAGTACCACTACACTCGTAATCATCAGTGTCGCGATACCTCTATGCGGGTTCACTGCCAATTCCTCTGCTTTATTTTTATCATTAACGATTCAGAATAGTCACTATTTACCAGTGTTGCCGACAATGAAATGGAGATCAAAGCTGACTCTTGCATTTCACCCAATGGCTGCAAAGAGACCGTAAAATCAGTTAACCGAATACGCTGCTCATTCAACAAGGAAAAGTACATAGAGCAAGCTCCCAGTGCCGGAGGCGACGTCATGGTCGAGGTGCATAACTTCAATTTGTATTCCTGCATGTCCCCAACCAATGAAGTAAGCGTATATTGACCTTCATTATTGTACACATAGCTTATCCCATGGTCAGACGTGGCAAACAGTGAAGAGTGGCCAGTTAACCTGAGCGTTTCTCCCTCTTTGGCATTGAAGCCAGCTCTGCGAATATCATCACCAATGTATCGAAGCACATCATATAAACTCTGACGCAAATAGACCTGGTCTCGCTTATCCGCGGTAACTCTTTGAAGCGCAATCAGTGATGACACAGCCATAATAATGACAAGTACACCAAGCACAGATGCAATTAAAAGTTCTGTGATGGAAAGGCCTATCTGAGCCTTCCTTTTAGCACTCGGGATAACCAAAATACGCAGCGCCAACCGAGCAAATCCGGACTCTTCCGGTAATATTATGGAAAATAACTTTAAGCCACTCTTCACCATTCATTGAGAAAATAATGTGCCCACTCAATCCGGGCCGCCCGTTCACACCACTTATTTTTACTTTGCTCCAGTTAACATTAATTGATTGAGCTTCCCCCTGACGAACCGACAACGACTTTTGCGTTAAAGCCTGTTTGTCCAATTCGGTAATATCCTGATCCAACGCGTAAATTGTCCACTCATCTCTCTCTCCCAAACGTGTTTTCTCAAAATAAACCCACAGATTTTTGTTTCTGAATACCGCCTCAGAACGTACATAAATGAAAAAGTCTTGAAACCCGACAGCCAACGCTTTCATCTGATATTTTTGATAAAAAGTACGCCAGCTCGGCGTAGCCGAAGTCACCAGTGCTAACACGATAAATAAAGAGACTAAAATTTCAATAAAGGTAAACCCGCGAGACATTTCCCAATTCCACTTGCAACTAAATGAACGCATCAATGTTTTGTTGCCGAAAGAGTAACAGTTAAGAAAAATAGATTGGTGAATAAAAATGAGGGATTAGAAATGACTCTAAGAACCGAATGTAATCAATGCCATAAGAAGGTTAAGGGGATGACATTACTCGAACTGTTAGTGGTTGTAACCACGATTTCGATTCTTTCAATGGTTATCTACCCCAGCTATCAGAAAACCGTATTGAAAGCTTATCGGAATCAGGCTCAGATGGACCTGATCAAAATACAATTAAAGTTAGAAGATACATACGACAGGAGAAATGCACAGTTTACTAATGGCTACAATTTCACTCTGATAACCGATGGCAGCTGTTCATTTTGTGATTCAGATAAAAACCGATATTGGTTCTCTATCGACGACTCCAATACTTACACATTATCAGCAACGCCTCAGAAACAATCAGGGCAAAGTAAGGATGGTTGCGGGGTATTAACACTGAAGGCATCAGGATTAATGCAGCCCCAAGAATGCTGGTTACATCAATAGACAAGAGTAACAAAAAAATAAGCCAGCGAGTTGCTGGCTTATTCTGAAGTCATATTTAAAGTGCGTTATTAGCTGGTCAGGTCGTCAAAAAACTTCTTAACGCCGTTAAAAAAACCTTCCGATTTTGGCTGATGCTTATTCGCTGCATCGCCGCCACAACTCTCTTCAAATTCACGCAGTAGTTCTTTTTGGCGAGAACTTAATTTAACTGGAGTTTCCACTACCAATTTAACAATCAAATCGCCAACGCCGCCGCCACGTACACCTTTAACACCTTTACCTCGCATGCGGAACATACGGTCAGTTTGAGTCTCGCTAGGTACTTTGAGGTTAACTCGTCCATCTAATGTCGGAACTTCTACTTCGCCACCAAGTGCTGCCTGAGCAAAGCTAACAGGAACTTCGCAGTAAAGGTTATTACCATCACGTTCAAAAATATGGTGTTCACGAACATGCACCTGTACATATAAATCGCCCGCTGGAGCTCCTTGCTCACCAGCTTCACCTTCACCCGAAAGACGAATACGGTCGCCAGTATCTACACCTGCAGGGATCTTAACGTTAAGTGTTTTGGTTTTCTGCTTACGACCTTGTCCATGACATGAGTTACATGGGTCTTTAATCGTTTTACCTTTACCATTACAGGTAGGGCACGTTTGCTGAACTGCGAAGAAACCTTGGCGCATCTGAACTTGACCATGGCCATGACAGGTTCCACACGTTTCTGGGCTAGAGCCTTTTTTCGCGCCTGAGCCATGACAAGTATCACATTCAACTAACGTTGGGACTTCTATCTCTTTTTCGCAACCACGAACGGCATCTTCAAGAGACAGCTCCATGTTGTAACGAAGATCAGCGCCACGTTGTGCTCTTGCCTGACCACCGCCACGACGGCCGCCACCAAAGATATCGCCAAATACATCGCCAAAAATATCACCGAAATCAGCACTGCCGCCGCCGAAGCCGCCACCGCCCATACCACCTTGTTCAAACGCAGCATGACCATATTGGTCGTAAGCCGCTTTCTTTTGTGGATCGGTTAAAATTTCGTACGCTTCTTTTACTTCTTTAAACTGTTCCGCGGCATTTTCATCACCTTGGTTACGATCAGGGTGGTGTTTCATCGCAAGGCGTTTATACGCCTTCTTAATATCTCGCTCAGAGGCTTCACGGCCGACGCCTAATACTTCGTAAAAATCACGTTTTGACATGTCTTTAATTACCAATTTCTTACTACAAGCAGCAGAGTGCAGCTTGGTTTGTTGTATCAATCTAGATAAGGAGCCTAGGTTATAGAACGTAGGTTATGGGATTACAGGTCATGGGTTATGGGTGATTGATTACCTATCACCTATTACCTATTGCCCATTGCCCATTGCCCATTGCCCATTGCCCATTGCCCAAACACATTATCTAGATTGATTCACTAATTACAAATTTGCGGGCGAAAGAGAAAACTCCGACGCCCGCAACATATTCGACCAACAATTTAATCGTTATAACTCTGAGCCTTACGGCTGGAAGTTATAATTATTTTTTGTCGTCTTCTTTAACTTCTTCAAACTCAGCGTCAACTACGTCTTCTTCTGGAGCTTGTTCCTGACCTGCTTCAGCGCCTTGAGCACCTTGTGCTTGAGCTTGCTGTTGAGCGATTTCCATCAGTTTTTGAGCTGCTGTCATCAGAGCTTGAACTTTAGCGTCGATAGCTTCTTTATCGTCGCCACTTTTCACTTCTTCAAGTTCTTTGATTGCTGCTTCAATTTTTTCTTTCTCTTCAGCTGGTAGAGCGTCGCCCGCTTCTTCCATTTGCTTACGAGTACCGTGGATCATTTGGTCAGCTTGGTTACGAGTAGTCACTAGCTCTTCGAACTTCTTATCAGCTTCTTTGTTCGCTTCCGCTTCTTGTACCATCTTCTCGATTTCTTCGTCGTTCAGACCACCAGAAGCTTGGATAGTGATTTTTTGCTCTTTACCTGTTGATTTATCTTTAGCAGATACATGCAGGATACCATCAGCATCAAGGTCGAAAGTTACTTCGATTTGAGGCATGCCGCGAGGTGCAGCCTGAATGCCTTCTAGGTTGAACTGGCCAAGAGACTTGTTGTACATCGCTTGCTTACGCTCACCCTGAAGAACATGGATAGTTACCGCGTTTTGGTTGTCTTCTGCTGTAGAGAATGTTTGGTTCGCTTTTGTTGGGATAGTTGTGTTTTTCTCAACAAGCTTAGTCATTACACCACCCATCGTCTCGATACCAAGAGACAGAGGAGTAACGTCAAGTAGAAGTACATCTTTTACTTCACCAGCAAGAACACCACCTTGAACAGCAGCACCCATTGCAACAGCTTCGTCAGGGTTAACGTCGCGACGTGCTTCTTTACCGAAGAACTCTGCAACTTTAGCCTGTACCATAGGCATACGAGTCTGACCACCAACAATGATTACATCATTGATATCGCTTACAGACAGGTCTGCATCAGCAAGAGCAACTTTTAGTGGCTCAAGAGAACGCTGTACCAAGTCTTCTACAAGTGATTCTAGTTTCGCACGAGTCACTTTGATGTTCATGTGCTTAGGACCCGTTGCGTCTGCCGTTACGTATGGCAGGTTAACATCGGTTTGTTGTGCAGAAGAAAGCTCAATTTTTGCTTTTTCAGCCGCTTCTTTCACACGTTGCATAGCAAGTGGATCATTCTTAAGATTGATACCTTGCTCTGACTTAAATTCATCTACTAAGTAGTTGATCATGCGGTTATCAAAATCTTCACCACCAAGGTGTGTATCACCGTTAGTTGCTAGAACTTCAAATGTTTTTTCGCCTTCAACTTCATCAATCTCGATGATTGAGATATCGAAAGTACCACCACCAAGGTCATAAACAGCAATAGTGCGGTCGCCGCCTTTTTTATCCAAACCGTAAGCTAGTGCAGCTGCCGTTGGTTCGTTGATGATACGCTTAACTTCAAGACCAGCGATACGACCAGCATCTTTCGTTGCTTGACGTTGTGCATCGTTAAAGTAAGCAGGAACCGTAATAACAGCACCAGTTACTTCCTCACCAAGGAAGTCTTCAGCTGTTTTTTTCATTTTCTTCAGTACTTCTGCAGAAACTTGAGGAGCAGCCATTTTTTGGCCTTGCGCTTCAACCCAAGCATCACCGTTATCCGCTTTAACAATGTTAAAAGGCATGATTTCGATGTCACGTTGTACTTCTTCGTCTTCAAAACGACGACCAATCAAACGCTTAATTGCATAAAGCGTGTTTTGTGGGTTAGTTACCGCTTGACGTTTTGCAGGTTGACCAACAAGCGTTTCGCCATCTGTATATGCGATGACAGATGCTGTTGTACGCTCACCTTCAGCATTTTCAATTACGCGTGGTGCATCGCCGTCTAATACAGCAACACATGAGTTAGTAGTACCTAAGTCAATACCAATGATTCTACCCATCAGGCTCTCTCCGAGAATTCAGTTATTCGTTTCTATACCCCCTATGTGGGGGCAATGAATAAGGTTTCAACCCTACTCACACTATGTTTATTTCTTGTATGCCCCTTAGATAAGGGCGGTGAAAAAGTTTTCAAGGGAAAAAGATAAAAAAATTTAATTTCTTTCCCTGATTTATTTATCTGAGTGCATAAAAAAACTGCCCAGTTGGCAGTTTAAACAGGTAAAGGCCTAAACGGTCATTTCAGAAACTTAGGACAATCAAACTGCCGTCATTCCAAAAACTTAGAACAATCAAACCGCCGTCATTCCAGAAGTGAGGCACGAACTATCTGGAATCTAAAACACCAACCTAAATCAAAACCAGATTCTGAATACCTTCGTTCCTCTGGTTTCAGAATGACGGTATAGGTACCGAATACCCTCGTTACTCCGGTTCAAAATGACGATGTTTGATTCATCATTCCAAAAACTTGGAACAATCAAACCGCCGTCATTCCAGAAGTGAGGCACGAACTATCTGGAATCTAGCCCTTACATCCATAAGAACCAGATTCTGAATAGCTGCTACGCACCTTACTGAATGACGATATTCATTTACCTTAAGGCTTCTTACTTAGAAACCATAACCATCGCAGGGCGAACCACACGACCATTTAGCTCATAGCCTTTTTGCATTACAAAAATAACCGTGTTCGCTTCATGATCCGCGCTTTCCTGAATAGACATCGCTTGGTGCAGCTCAGGGTTGAATGCTTCACCTTCAGGGTTGATCTCTTTCAAACCAAACTTAGCAATCGCATCAATAAAGGTTTTGTGAGTCAGTTCAACACCTTCAACAACCGGCTTGACCATTTCATGTTCAGTATCAGCTGACTGGATCGCACGCTCAAGGTTATCAATAACTGGCAATAACTCTTCAGCAAATTTATTCAACGCGTATTTACGCGCTTTATCAATTTCTTGCTCGGTACGACGACGCATGTTCTCAATCTCGGCTTTAGCGCGTAGTACAGAATCTTGTTGATCTTTTACCTTAGCTTCACTTTGAAGTAGTGCCGCTTCCAACTGAGCAATTCTTGCTTCTTGCTCATCTTTTAGCATGTCTTCGTTCCAGTCGATATCCGCGTCAGATCCTACCGCTTCCACTTCTTCATCAGTTTCTACCGCCTCTTGTGCAGCTTCTTGTTGCGCTAGTTCTTCGTCGTTCATCTTTTTTTCTTCGTTGCTCATGGTATCTCCAGACTTCGGAATTCAGTTTTTATACGCAAGTTTTGTGGCTGACCAGCCTAAATGTAAAATAAAACTCGCCTATTAGATTTACTTGCCTTTATTATGGGGATTGATATTAATGATTCAAGCGTTAACCGCTTCCTTTGATCTGTATTTGGATTATCTGCATGAAAAAGCCCTTTGAAGTCATCGGTATAATTGGCAAGCCTCGTGATCATAAAGCCGTTCAAACTCACAAAGAACTGTTCCATTGGCTGATATCTGAAGGATATAACGCCATTATTGATGATAGATTAGCCGATATTCTTGATGACATTCCACGAGAATACTTTACAAGCCTACTCTCCATCGGTGAAAAATCCGATTTAGCGATCGTCGTTGGCGGTGATGGCAACATGTTAGGCGCTGCGAGAGTACTATCCCGGTTTGATACCTCAGTAATAGGTATTAACAGGGGTAACCTTGGTTTTCTCACTGACCTCAGCCCCGAAGACTTTAAACTTATCCTCAAAAATGTGCTGGAAGGTCACTACAGCGAAGAGGAGCGATTCCTACTTGAGTCTGAAGTGCACCGACATGGACAGCTGAAAAGCCACAATGCCGCGCTCAATGAAGTGGTGCTCCATCCTGGCAAAATAGCTCATATGATCGAATTTGAAGTCTACATCGATGAAACCTTTGCCTTTTCACAACGTTCTGACGGATTAATCGTCTCCACGCCCACAGGTTCAACCGCTTATTCGCTCTCTGGCGGGGGCCCCATTTTATCACCTAGCTTAAATGCCATATCCATTGTGCCTATGTTTCCACATACACTTTCTAGCAGGCCTTTGGTTGTAGATGGCAATAAAGAGATAAAATTGGTTGCGTCACCAAACAACCGGGGAACCTTAGAAGTCAGCTGCGATGGGCAAATATCCTTGCCAGTCTCTTCCGGAGACGAGATAAAGATATTCCAAAGCAAAAACGTACTTAAACTGATCCATCCAGAAGAGTACAGTTACTACCACGTACTCAGAAACAAGCTTGGATGGTCGAGTAAATTGTTTTAACAGAAAAGAGATCGGCCAAACATCAAAAATAATAGGCAGGTCTCACTTTCATCACAAACTCAAATTGTTCATAAAAAAAACAGCTTGCTAACTTTACTGTATAAAAAATCAGTATATACTGAACAACTATACAGTACTGTTTATTTGCACAGGTATCTAAAAATGCTGGCTGACTTAAGCGTTAACAACTTTGCTATTGTAAAATCTCTTCAACTTGAGCTTTCATCTGGAATGACAACCATCACCGGAGAAACCGGTGCAGGTAAATCTATCGCGATTGATGCACTAGGTTTATGCCTTGGTGGCCGCGCTGAAACCGGAATGGTACGGCAAGGCGAAGAGAAAACCGAAGTATGTGCCACCTTCCAGCTCGACAACAATGTCCATGCAATTCGCTGGCTGGAAGACAACGAACTTCTTGACGGCAACGACTGTATTCTTCGCCGCTTAATAACCAAAGATGGCCGCTCCCGCGCTTATATCAATGGCAGCCCGGTACCACTATCGCAACTTAAATCTATCGGCCAAAAACTGATCAACATTCACGGCCAGCACGCTCATCACCAGTTAATGAAAAGCGACTACCAATTGTCTATGTTGGATCAATACGCCGGACATACAAACCTTCTGGAAAAAACTCGTCAAACATACCAAGCGTGGCGACAGGCCAAAAACCGCTTAAAAGAGCTACGTCAAAACAGCCAGGAAAACCAGGCGCAAAAACAGCTTCTCGAATACCAAATAAAAGAACTTAATGAACTGGCACTCGGAGAGACAGAGTTCGTTGAACTAGAGCAAGAACATAAACGACTGGCTAATAGCGGTGAACTCGCCTCAAATTGCCAACAAGCCATCGATGTACTGTACGAAGGTGAAGAAACCAATGCGTTAAGTATGCTTCAATCTGCCAGTCAGTCACTGGCCCAACTTGCCGAACTCGATAAGCAACTGGCCAACCTGCCTTCCATGTTAGAAGAAGCCATTATTCAGGTCGAAGAAGCCAGTAGTGAACTTCGTGGTTATGTTGACGGCATAGAGATGGACCCTCAACGCATGGCCTGGGTAGAAGAGCGCTTTTCCAAATTAATGTCTATCTCCCGTAAGCATCACGTATTAGCTGATAACTTGTATGTCCACCATCAAGATCTATTAAAACAGATAGATGCACTAGACTGCTCAGACGAAAAACTTCAAGCTCTAGAAGACAACGTCGAGTCCTTATACCAAACCTTTTTAACCAGCGCCGAAAAGCTCAGCAAATCGCGCAAGCGTTATGCCAAAGAGCTGGATAAACTGATCAGCAAAAGCATGCATGAACTCAGCATGGAAAAAGCTAAATTTAACATAGCGATAGAAAGTGAACCTAACCAAGCCTCCCCATTAGGCATAGACCAAGTAACGTTCTTAGTCTCCACCAACCCCGGCCAGCCATTGCAACCTATCGCTAAAGTGGCGTCTGGCGGCGAGCTTTCCCGAATATCATTAGCCATTCAGGTCATCACCGCGCAAAAGGTGGATACACCAAGTTTGATCTTTGATGAAGTCGATGTGGGTATCAGTGGCCCAACGGCTGCGGTTGTTGGCAGCATGCTGCGGACATTAGGCCAATCAACACAAGTATTATGCGTGACTCACCTTCCGCAAGTGGCCGGGTGCGGACATCAACAACTGTTCGTTGCCAAACAGACCAAAGCAGGAAAAACAGAGACTTTAATGTACACGCTCAACGAAGAGCAACGAGTCTCTGAATTAGCTCGGCTTTTAGGCGGTAGCCAGATAACAGAATCTACCTTAGCTAACGCCAAAGAGCTACTTGCCGCCTAGTTATTTATAACCCACTAATTTCATAAAGGGAGCATGGCTCCCTTTTTTTATCCATTTTTTTGCAACAAACGTCGAAAAATGTGGTCATACTATAAGCCAGAGTAACGGCACCTTTTACTTCTTGGTCAAGCTTGTTTATCATCTTCCGAGTTTTGTTCAATCCATTTACTATTAAGATTTACCGACTATGCAATTTAAAAAGTGGTTAGTTGCTATTCCTCTAGCCTTAACAATGCTAACGGGCTGCTCCGTTTTAGAGAAACTCGTTTATCGAATCGACATCAATCAAGGTAACTACGTAGAGCAGGAAGCGGTCGACAAATTAAAATTTGGTATGACTAAAGAACAAGTACGTTACGTTCTGGGTTCGCCAATGCTTATCGAGAATGGATATCCTGATACGTGGTACTACATTTACCACCACGTAGCCGGCCACAAAGATGCTGTACAAAAAAACTTAGTGGTTAGCTTCAATAATCAAGGCAGCTTATTGAATATTGACGGCGATTTTCCGGAAAGCGGAAAATTCTACGAAAGTATTAACTAAGAAAAACAGATACAAAAAAGGCTCATATTCATAATGAGCCTTTTTTATTTGCTTTAAACCATCTTAAATAACGTTGCTACGCTTTCTGCTTAGCCTGCTCCGCTCTTTTACGGCGAATCTCTTTGGGGTCGGCAAGCAATGGCCGATAAATCTCAATTCGGTCTTTATCCCGAACGTTAGCATTCAATTTTACATTGCGGCTAAACACACCCACCTTGTTTTTCGCTAAATCGATTTCCGGATAAACCTCTAAAATACCCGAATGAGCAATGATATCTTCAACCGTTAGGTTTTTATCAATACTCAAAGTAAATACACGCTGCTCGTTCGGTAATGCATACACCACTTCAACATGAATCATGTTTGATTCAATACTCATCAGTACACCTGCTTAGCTCTTTGCGTAAAAGCGTTGACCATGTTGCTAGTCAGTTCATTAAAAATTTTACCGAATGCCATCTCAACCAATTTACTGGAAAACTCGAAATCCAGTTTTAGCTCCACTTTGCAGGCCGATTCATCAAGCTCAGTAAAGTACCAGCCACCTTTTAACGATTTAAACGGGCCATCTACCAGCTCCATTAATATCGCCGTACCATCGTGAAGCAAGTTAGAAGTGGTGAACGTTTTACTAATACCCGCTTTAGACACGTCCACAGATGCTACCATAGCGGTATCACTGCTCTCCAATACCATAGCACCAGAACAACCGGGTAAAAACTCAGGATAACGAATAACATCGTTAACCAGCATGTACATCTGCTCGGCACTAAAAGAGACCAGGGCGGAACGTCTAACTTGTGGCATAAAAATCTCGTCTGTTTTCTAAAATGTGTAACTAAATAGCCATTTTTTCTAACGAATCAAGCTAGATACACAAAATAAGGATTTCCCAACCAAGGGAGTATCCGTATAATGGCGCTATTATGGCAAAGAAAAAATCAAAATCCAAAACTACGAGCAATACAATTGCTCAAAATAAAAAAGTTCGCCACGAATATTTCATCGATGATGAGATAGAAGCGGGGCTGGAGCTTCAAGGCTGGGAAGTTAAATCACTTCGCCAGGGCAAAGTTAATATTGCAGAAAGCTATGTCTTTATGCGTGATGGCGAAGCCTTCGTAAGTGGTATGACAATAACCCCATTAACTCAGGCATCAACACACGTTGTTGCTAACCCTACCCGTGTACGTAAATTACTGCTATCACGACGTGAGCTAGACAATTTACTCGGCCGAATAAACCGAGAAGGTATGACCCTTGCCGCATTGACGCTGTATTGGTCTCGCTCATGGGTAAAAATAAAGATCGGTGTCGCGAAGGGTAAAAAACTGCACGACAAACGAACGGACATGAAAGAAAAAGATTGGGCACGCGACAAAGCTCGAGTAATGAAGAGCAGTTTGCGTTAATCTTAACCACTTAAACGTGCAACCGCTAGACTCTTAAAGGTTTTCTGGTACTATGCACGTATACCACTTGGGGCTGATTCAGGATTCGACGGGAATTTTGCAGTCTGAGGTGCATGCCGTGGGGCGGTTGGCCACGTAAAAAGCCGCAAAAAAATAGTCGCAAACGACGAAAACTACGCACTAGCAGCTTAATAACCTGCTGAGAGCCTCTTTGCCCTAGCTTCCGCTTGTAAGACGGGGAATAACAAAGAGTCAAACCCAAACTAGCTAGATCGGATTCTCCCGCCTGAGAGATGAAGTTCGAAATTTAATTCAGGATAGTCATTTACTAGCGTGTCGGTTCGCAGGTACTTGGTGAATTTAAAGATCGACTAAGCATGTAGTACCAATGATGAATGATTTTCGGACGCGGGTTCAACTCCCGCCAGCTCCACCAATTCAGCATCTAAAGACGTCCACGGACGTCTTTTTTTGTGCCCGTAACAACGCAAAATCAATAAGTTACAGTACACTCACATCTACAGACATCTACCCACATCTTTGACTTTTAGTAACCAATGTAGGAACCTTGATATTGTGTTCCTAACTTTTGGTTCCTAACTATGCCAAGACAAACAAAACCTCTGACAGCAACTGAAGTCAAAAACGCGAAGTCCAAAGACAAAGAGTATAATTTAGTAGACGGTCAAGGGTTGAAGCTAAGAGTACTTCCTAGTGGCTCAAAACAATGGCAGTTAAATTACTACCGCCCGACCAATGGTAAACGCACTAATCTGAACTTGGGAAGGTATCCAGATGTTTCCCTTGTACAAGCAAGAAAAAGTTCTATGGAAGCAAAAGAGCTGATCGCTCAGGGTGTAGATCCTCAAGAAGAAAGAAAGCGCAAACAGCAAGAGTATAGAGAGAACCACGAACATACTTTCTTAAAAGTTTCTGGGGATTGGTTTGAAATCAAAAAGCATGATGTCACTCCAGATTATGCTGTCGATATTTGGAGGTCATTAGAGTTACATATATTCCCACTGTTATCTGATGTGCCAATAAAAGACATAACAGCACCAAAGGTTATTGAGCTTCTCAAGCCTATAGAGGCCAAAGGCAATTTAGAGACGGTTAAGCGATTATCCCAACGACTTAATGAAGTAATGAACTTTGCGACGAACTGCGGCCTAATCCAAGCCAACCCTCTAACTGGTATAAGAGCTGCATTTAAAAAGCCTAAAAAAGAAAATATGGCTGCGTTAACACCAGCAGAGCTACCAGAACTGATGGGAGCTATAGCTAACGCAAGCATTAAACGAACCACACGTTGTTTAATCGAATGGCAACTCCACACCATGACACGCCCTTCCGAGGCGTCTGGTGCGCGTTGGGATGAGCTAGATTTAGAGAACAATATTTGGACCATTCCCAAAGGAAGAATGAAAAAAAGAAGAGAGCACCGCATTCCTCTCACAGAGCAAATGCTGGCGCTTTTGGAAGTGATGAAACCGGTCAGTGGGCACAGAGAGTTTATTTTTCCTTCAGATAGGGCCCCTAAGAAACCATGCAATAGCCAAACCGCGAATATGGCACTTAAGCGCATGGGCTTTGCTGGTAGGCTTGTTAGCCATGGCTTACGCTCTCTTGCAAGTACAACACTTAACGAACAAGGCTTCGAGGCAGACTTAATAGAAGCTGCACTAGCGCACGTAGACGATAACCAAGTTCGCAGCGCATACAACCGTACCGATTATCTAGAACGTCGCCGCCCTATGATGGCTTGGTGGAGTGGGCATATTATCACTGCGTCTGAAGGGAATGTTTCACTTGCTGGCAAGAAAAATCTTAAGTTGGTGGGATGACGGCATAATTAGGCTTCCAAAAGGAAGCCCGTTCTTATCTACATTTCACTGTGTTTACCAAATACTAACTAATTATCATTAAGAAAAATAATTTAGGTTCGAACTATAAGTACTTATCGAGAACCCTTAATTCAATTGGGCGCAGTACTTTATTAAAAACCACTCTTAAAGAGCTAGCTTTTGCAACGATATCTTCGAAGCTTTCGCATCCCTTAAATAAATGAGACACCTTTTTAATTATTTCATTAGGAAGTCCAGAATCTCTTAAAATAATTTCGTGATTCTCTGTTGTTCCATACTCCAATTTTGCAACTAATACGGAGAAGTCTATTTGTTTTTGCGACCTCTCACTAGAAACAAAATTATATATATTTTGAAAAGATTTTAAATACTTGGGCCATACAAACTCGAAATACTTGGACGTCAAATCAAAAACATACCGAATCCTTGCATTTTCCGAAGTTCGTGCTTTCTGTACCGTGTCACTTTTTAATAGCATTTTAAAACTAGGGCTATGATAAACATAATATTTAGTTAAACCTAGTAAGATTGATTTCCCAACTTCGTTGTCAAAATTTCTACCAATATCATTTTCTGTTAATAAATAATCATAAATTGTAGATAGTATATTATCTAAACACTCCTTCGAAGGTATTTGATCTTCAAATGAATACATATCAAGTTTAGAAATACTTCTCAAATGACTAATTAACTCTATCTGTCTATCAATACGCACAAACTTATTTTCACGAATGAGATTGTCAGGGATATCCAAAGAGAGAATATTATCTATATAACTTTGGTACTTTTCAGCATACTCATCTTGAATATCATCTGAATCTAATTGAACTAAAGATTCAATAGCTGGCTCACTGTCGTCGAAAAACTCTACTTCTACGTTAGTCTCGGATTCTCCATCCTCCGGGCTCTCAAGGTGGAAAACTCTACCTATAAAATGTTGCATGAACCTTCCAGCTCGACCTTCAATATTCTTGCGGTCTAACGTCTTCAAAGCATCTCCAGTACCAATTTTCTTATCATAAAGTACAACATTTTTAGCTGCCGAGTTAATACCCTCAGTTAAAGATGTTGTACAAAATAGATAATCTATACCGTTATTTTCTGATGTGTTAAATTCGTCCACGATAAGATCTTGGACATGCCTTGGCATTGCTCCATGATGAAAAGCCACACCACGCTTTAAACAAGGTATAAGATCCCACTCAGATGATACAGTGTCCTCTAAGTAACTAACTAGATCTTTGTTGTATTCCTTAACAGGCCATGTTTGTATAAATTTTTTAGCAGTGTCTTCTACATATTTCTTTTGATATCTATAAATTAAAAACTTACCATCAATCGATTCTTCAGATACTATTCTAAGTAAATTCTTAAACCTATCCTTTACTATCCTTACACTACCACTTTCAATATTATGCACTCGACGCTCAGTTTCAAAATCGAGAGAATAATAATCCTTTTGCACAATCTCTGTATCATATTTCAACATTTTTACATTGAACCGACTTCTAAACTTACCACTAAAATCCGAAATGTAAGGTCCAATTAAATAAAAATCCGGAACAGTTTTGGCCAATCTATATAGTATATCCGAGAACACTCTAAAACGATCATCTTCTAATTTAAAGTCGATTTTGTATATTTCATCCATTACAAAGAAATCTATTTTAAAGTCTGGATTTTCTTCCAAAAACGCACTCATCCTTTCTGGTGTAAGGACAAGGATGTATTTTTTACTCTTATCAACATCTACTTTTGATGACTTAGATACAACATAATCAATATTATCTCTTTTAATATCTTGATATTGCTCTGATAATAACGAAACTGTCGGCATTATGAGAGCTATGTTTTTGTAATTGTTGTGAGAAATAATCTCTTTGACTATTCTAGTTTTTCCGAATGATGTAGGTGCGCTAACAATTAGCCGTCTTGACCTCTGAAACTCTTTAAAGATTTCTTTTTGTGGCCGAGTCAATGTTGTATCAGTAATACTACTAGTATATAAACTCTTTAATATCCGATCTTGTGGAGATATTTCTGGATTATAGTATTCATTATTTGACTTCAAGAGATTGTCATATAGAAAAATTCTTGATTTAACTACACAGTCGTGTAGTAACTGCTGAACCATTACATCAGATTTATTAATATTGCCAACATGACAAATAGCTGACAAACAAAGGTTATAATCCTCAGAGCATGCAGAATCTAGTAGCCGATATACAAGGATCAGTAACTCCTCTAAATGTTCATCTTCTAAACTTTCCAGATCCTTTAAATAACTGATTATTTTTCTTTTCATTTGCCACCCTGACTAAAATTTCATTGCGAATTCTACTTGTTCTATTTTTTGTTTTATTTCTGACACTGACTTCAATGGTACTATAATGAATACTATCTTTATATTTTTTTCACTAGGCCAACTTTTTTTATATATGCTAGCAAAACAATTCTCCAACTCTCCTGCTAATTCATTTCTAAAATGATCTGATTCAATATCTGGCTTATCATCTACAGTATATGAAGCAATACATGTACTGTCATATGTGATTAGCACTGGAACAGTAATTGGAACTTTGTCAAGAGACCTACCACCTAAGACATAACTTTTTAATAGCTCATATGTATTGGGGTCTATTCCCTTATTTAACTCAATCTCCCCTCCTAATAACTTCAATTCTGACTTAATACGACTTGAATCATTTAGATGGTCATTGAGCGACTTAAATGCAGACGATATAGCCCCAGATATATTTTTATGAAACTTAGCTTCACCCAGCCAAAGTGATACATTTCCACCTTCTACTGAGAAATGTGCACAATCGAACCCCTTTATTTGTTCTCTTGTAGTCGATCTAAGTCTTGCTTTAGTAACAAATTTCGGCACATCATAGAAGATGTTTAACAACACAAATAACAACAACTCTCCATAATCACCTTTTGAATTTTTACTTGCGTCCGATACTCGAGTAAAGCTCTGTCTATTCCATTCAGATTTATCTATTTCTTTGATTTCTGATTCTGTCAAAGCAAAAAAAGGAACTATATCCCTAATTAAACCAACTAATTCTTGTTCTCTATATCTACCTGATTCAAAATCCAATGTATATGTAGCATCATCTTGACCTGAAGTAGGTATATTTACTTCAAATTTAAAAATCTGATTTTTTATTCTCATCTTAATCGATGAATCCATGCGTACCTCGACTAGTTAATAATATAGTGTTCATGATATTTATTATTTTCTTAGATTGGCCTTCTCACTCCACAGTTCGAGGTGAGCTGTAGATTGATGAAACTTAACCCATCGCTCTTTAAGTACTGAGTCAACTAAAATTCCCCTTTGATCGCGATCATTAGATTCAGGGTCTTTTAAAACAATTGACTCTATATCCAATTTATTTCTTGCTAAAAATGATGTTAACAGTTGGTCAAACGTCGGTTTTACGTAAGCCACATGACTATTTGAGTAATTAAGAAGAGTTCCATACACGGGACATTCGCATTTTCCTGCAAGCATTTGGATTTTAAAATTTTTTATACTTTCTTTGACTGCTCTTCTAAAAGCTACTGCAACCACTGTTTTTTGGCTTGCTGGACGAATGCAATGCACCCAACTGATATCGATCTTTGTACCATCTACCCGGTGTATGTATAGGCATTTATTGTGATGAAAGTCTTTCTCTACCGAAATGTAAGAAATACCGACTCCTGCTTTATGTTCATATCCATCATGCAATTTAAAAAGCTCATAAAAAAAAGCAAAGTCACTTTCATCCAATTGTTGACCTGACTCATAAAACGAGATTCGCTCTCTGATTGCTTCAGTCGCAGCTTTTTTCGTGTTAAAGCTATAAATACCAAATGCGATAGGTTTAGCCATTTGAGGTGTCCTGACTATAGCGTGCTTAGTTTAACCATACTAAACTAAGCCCATATTACTCGCCATCATAAGTTTCGATTTAACCTTGTACTTTATGAGCTCTATCATACTCAGCCCCACTTTCTATTGCTTGAATAGCCAAAATTAGGGTCAGACAAGAAACACGAACGTACCGAGAGTTACAGCTACTTCCAAAACCATAATCTATTCATCATCGAGCTTTAGGGGATTAATAGTATCCGCCACATGAACCCACGGGGCGACTTATCAGTGTTTGACGTTCCAAGGTAGGAGTGCGTCGATATCAGGCTCTGCTTTCGCCAACTCTTTCATGCACTTGACCATGTAGTCGTAGAGAATAAGGCCGTTGGCTTTCGCGGTCTCGATGATGCTGTAAAGCATCGCGCTCGCATCAGCACCGTTTGGTGTATTAGAGAACAGCCAGTTCTTCCTGCCAATGACTAGTGGTTTAATTGCGCGTTCAGCGCGATTATTATCAATAGATAAGTGACCATCGTCGATATAGCGGATAAGTTTCGGCCATTGGCCGAGCGTGTATTTTATCGCCTTGCCTAGTGGGCTAGAGCCTATCACCTTCTGGGTTGTCATCCATTGATAAAGCTCATCCAGTATCGGCTTGGCATACGCTTGACGCTCTGCTTTCCGCTCTTCGGCAGGCGCACCTTTTAAGCGTGATTCTATCCCGTAGAGTTTTTGGATTTTAGCCAGCGCCTTATCAGCCTTGCCCGATTTACCTTTCCCTTGAAGCTTCTTCGCATCCATGAACTTGCGCCGAGCATGCGCTAAGCACCCCACATTAGTGACTTGATGCAGACCATCATAAGCCGCGTAGCCATCGGTTTGTAGATAACCGTTGTAGTCACCTAAAAAGGCAATAGGGCATGCCCTCGCGCGACTGTTTTGGTAGTCGTACAAGGCAATATTTTTCACATTAGGCAGTGCGGCTTCGGGCGAGTCAGCGCCCGAGCAGTAGAGCCACATGTAACACTTCTTCTCTTCCTTGAGCACATTGAGCGGCGTTTCATCCGCCTGAACCACCACTTGCTGAAGTAGGTACTCCTTCAAGGCGGCATACAGCGGGGTGAACTTCTCGCTGACTTGGATAACCCACCTTGCCATGGTGGTGCGTGATAACTCGATACCCGACTGGGTAAACAGCGATCCTTGGCGATAAAGTGGCATCGCGTACTGGTATTTGCCTAGAATGATGTTGGCCAGCAAGCTTTCTGTGGCGAAGCTTTTAGGGATGAGACTCTGAGGGGATGGCTTCTGAACGATATGGCTGCTGTCGCTTGTTTTCTCGCACTGGCGGCAAGCGTACTTAGGGCGAACATATTCCAACACCTTGAGTACCGCAGGTGTGAACTCTAGCTTCTCGCTGCGGTCTTCCCCGATTTTATGCAGGCTATGATTGCAGCAAGCGCATTGCTTTTCATGGTCGTCTAAATCGAGTTCGATAACCTCACGAGGTAAGGTCTTAGGCAGAGGTTTACGTTTACCACGCTTTTTCGTTGTGGTCGTGGTTGTCACCTCAACCTCGTCTTCTTTAACGGCTTCACATTCCGCTTCGTTGAAGAGGTCACCTTGTGACTCATCGTAAGGCTTTAATGCCTCCGAGCGTTTCGCGAACTGGCGGTCGAAGGCGAGTTTAAGTTGTTCAAGCAGCGATTGACGCTCTTGTTGCCATTGCGATTCCTTCTGCTCTTGCGAGAGCATCAGGGCTTTCACCATCGCTTGTAGCTCGGCAATATCTTGGCTTTCTGGGTTGATATCTGGTGTCTTTTTCATGGCATTGATTATACTAAAACCGTGCCGTTAACGCTTGGTATATAAGGGCTTGATTCTCGATTAGCTCATTGTAAAATAGTTTATTTTTACGGGTTCATGGCCGATAATTGTGAAGCCTGAAAGCAGTCTATCAAGCTCAAATTGAGAGAGGGTAAATACCTGATTTTTCTCTTTTGAAGGCCACTTATACTTGGCTTTTTCAAGGCGTTTATACCAAAGCGCAAAGCCTGTTTTATCCCAATACAACACCTTGATCTTATCACGCTGTTTATTGGTAAACAGGAACAGCGCACCGTTGCCAAGAGGCAAGTCCGTGTCATTTTCGATAATCGCGGCAAGACCGTTGATGGACTTTCTAAAATCGACGCTTTCACGATAAAGGTAAATGTCTGGAGCACTGAGCATACCTTTCATGACAATGCTCCAATGAGTTCAGCAAGATAGGTCGCTGGCGTACCTTGAGGAATGCTCAGTTCCACATCATTGATGGTAAGTGTCATGTTAGCCGTGGCTATCTGCGCCTGGTACTTGGTTGTCTTTTCAACGATTTCGGCTCTAACAAATCCGACAGATTCCGATTGGTTTACTGTTTGGAGTTGACGCCGCTTGGCGAAGAACGTGGATAAACTCAGTCCATGCTCTTCGCAAAAAGCGCGTTGGGTAACACTGCTGCTTTCATATTGTTCAAACAGTGATTGCCATTCTAGGTTGGTGCGTCGTTTTGCCATTTCAACTCTCCTTTGGGTTGGAGAGTTGATCTTATTCTTCGCGCTGAAAGATTAGAATGCGGGGTTTATGGCGCGCTTACGATTAATATGACAGACGCGACTCCTGTCAGCCATTGAAGGACACTATTGCTAAGGGAGGATTAGTCAGAAGCCGATTTTACTTAGCTTTTATGAGGAAAGGGGTTGGGGGAGCTTCCAGATTAAAATTAACAACCACAGTGTTGATAGCATAGCTTTCGCTCCATCTCTAAAAAAACACTATAAATATCAAGATGGTACACAGTTAACACATCTAAAAAACAATAGAAAAGCGAGATGAATAGCAATAAGCATAACTGATAGATAACTTCCTTCGTTGTTAGTCTAACAATCATGCAATTAGAGGGTATTAATGTGTAAACGACTTTTTTGTCCCGGAGTAAGGGTATCTATTCTTCCCCATGTTTTTAGTTCTTGATATAAGGAAGGATCTTGAACCAATACATCATAAAAATTCAACACAATAAAAGTTACAAACTCTTTTAAACATAGTGGTGACTTTACCGGAATTCGACATGTTTCCTCACTTAAATGCATATGAACTGTAGCGTGCTCTTCTGTAGCTTGATTTGGCGCATAATCAAACCTTAGAGGGCTTCTAGATCGAAAGGACTCTATGTCACCTTGGCTCATTTTCTCTAGAATAATATCCGTAATATCACTGCTATCCAGATCATACGAATCAACCTGAATTGGACAAGGATACCAACACAATCGGTGCTTTACGATGGTAGAGCGATCTAATGTATACGAGATCTGAAATAGCGAGCCGTCACTAAGAAGCATTGAGTATTGTCTATTTTCAACCAAGCTACAGTATTCCGAAATTGACGAAAACTCTTCATCCTTTAAAATATATCCATCATTGCCCCAAGTAACTTCTTTTAAACCACCTGACTTTCTAAAAATGGTGTGATTACGAGAATCGTGAACTAACCCTTTAATCTGCCAATTAAAAATAAAGCGATTAATTGATTCCACTAAATGAATATCTCTAATTTCCATAACACTTTACTCAAATAGGGATCTAAGGTCTTCAGGTATATCCTCTCTTGACAGCTCACCACTTTCGAACATAGCTTTCAATTTTTTAATTTGACTGAATCCTTCATATAAGTCTTGCTTCTCACCATCAGTTTTATCTTGATAGGCGGTATTTAACTGCGCCAGATTATCTGTAGATGGGTAATTAAATTCTAACTGAAATTGACGTTCAAAAACTTTGTTTATTTCCCTAGACAACTCTCTCATTTCATCGCCCACACCTGTAATACGAACCCAAGCTTTAGTTCGAGTGATTGCTGTAAACAATGCGTTTCTTTTTTTTCCTAGTTCAAGGCCAGAATTACTATAATTTGCCCCCATGGCATAAACTAGAGGAGCTTCATTTCCTTTCGCTCTATAAATATGAGTAATGGCAATAGAGTCATCAACAAACACTATATCCCTACTGGTATTCTTACCAACAACATGACAGTTAATATTTCGCTTTCTTAATTCATTCATTAAAAATGCACTGTCACTACCTAGTGTATAAGCCTTCGGGAACACGACTAAAACATCACTTGGATCCAACTCATTATTTTCAATGCTACTTTGAATATCCTTAGCGACCCACTCAGCTTCATCTTGCTTTGAATTAAAGCTTTCATACTTAATTGAATCTTCAGGAATCAATAGCTTAGAGAAGTAATCAGGGGTACGTTCTGCACTACGCTGGAGATGCACTGGTAGTCCTAATTCTAACTTGCCACCAATGACTTCATAACCTATATCTTTCCAAAAGCTGGGGTCATTAAACATTCTGACTAAGCCCTGCTCTCTATAAATACCAAGACCTAGTGCGAGCGCTAAAGATAGCGTCCATGGCGGGTTTCTATAACAGATGGGTAGCATAATATCTTGCATCGGTTTGTTTGGTTCATTCTCCAAAGTTACTAAAGGAGCACCTAGCTCAGTGCATCCAAATAATGCTTCGGGTGGCTGCATTACAAACTCACCTAAATTTTGCAGTTCATCGTACGCCCAAACAACTTGCTTTTTACTGGTGGTAAACTTGTATACAAGTTTAAAGAATGATGTAGGAAAATCTTGTGCTTCATCAATCAAAATATAGTCATACAGTGGCTCTGTTGAAATTTTTTCTGCAACTTCCAAGGCTTCTTGGCATGCTCCTTCAAAGGCTTTATCCTGTCCATACTTGCTCTGTGCAGCATAGAAACTTAAAGGTTCAATTCCAAGTTGTTCACAAATTTCTGAATAAATTCCAACCTCTCGAGAGCTCCCCCACGCATGACGAATTTTCAAAAAGTCTTTGTCAGGCTCATCAGCAAGGTGCTGAAAATAAAATTTCTCTATGAGCTTTTCAAACTGTTGATAAAGAGCCCTTGATTGAAAGGTTACAGCAATTTTAAGTTCTGAATTATACGCATGCAGATAGGCTGCCTTCATGGCTAAAATGATTGTCTTACCACACCCTGCAAGCCCTCTGATTCGTTGAGGCTTCTCTGGTGATTCGATTGCAGCCTTTTTTTGCCACTTATCAAGGTTAGCTATTTCCTTTTCGATTTGTTTCATAATGGTTCCATACGAACCATCAGTTACTGCTTTATTACGCTTTTTCTGAGGCTTTAATACTGAAGTTTTTTGAATAGATGCATTAATCAGTTTGAATTGCTCATCACTAATTGCCTCACATGGCATCAATTGATTTTCAAAATCTTCAGGAGTGATAATATCAGCATCTAGATCAGTTTCAGGTAACTGTCTTAAACTAAAAATTGCAATCTCAAAACTTAACTTACGTCTGATGACCAACGGTTTCTCTGTCAAAAACCTCTTAAGCAGTCCTCGATATATATCATCTTGATAGTTAAGAACATCATCCTCACTAGAACCTACTTGCGTTGTTAAATCGAATGCAACTACGCCGTGTTCTTTCGTTACGAGTAAAGCATCCGTTAATAAAGAATCATCATCCACATCAAATATCGGATATCCAACATACAACGTCCCTTCTAGCTCAACTGCACTAAGACACTCTACTAAACATTCGACTGCCTGTGGATTACTTTTCTTACCGAATACGTACTCAATCATAATGAAGCCACCTAACAATTAGTTTTTTTATTCTATTCTAGTCAGAGGGTTAAATAAACCATAGAGTTCAATATCATGGCATCGCAGAGGGAGAACTAGGAGGACTAACATTTTTTCTACTACTCCTACACATCATGCCCTAACGCTTCTCGCTACGTACTTAAGCGTCCCTTCTGACCATGAGGCGACCGATAATCTGCTAGCCTATTGTATTGGTGCTGTCTATCGTTCCGTAACCCTCGGCTTTGATAAAAACAACAAAGCAATATACGATTATCCCCATATTACCCAAAAATACCCTTTACAGTTCTATCTCGAACTTGCACCCGCCATTCCAACCACTCGTTAATGTCACTTTCGAGCCACGCGACGGTTCTTGAACCAATAGAAACACTCACCGGAAATTCCCCTTCTTTAATCTTACTGTAGATAGCTGATTTACTTAGGCCTGTCTTTTCTTTCACCTCAGGTAATCTCATGAATTTCATTATGCTCTCCTTAATTTAAAATCATTTATAGCGTTAAAGACCCAGCTAGGGGTATCAGGGCGTCCAATTGCCACAGCCACAAAGAAGCTAGAAGTCGCTCCGATAAAATGGCAATGGCTGAACGGACTCACCAGAGGGGATAATCGGTAGGTTTTTGGCTGGTTCCGTCATTTTAACTTGAACGACCACTAGCCTTTACACAGCAGTAAGGTTGCTAACCACTTTCTATTTATTCTTATTGCAGGTTCAGTAAAACGGGTCTTCTCCAGTAAAGCAC
Organism: Vibrio sp. UBA2441; assembly: GCA_002342685.1. Lineage (GTDB taxonomy): Bacteria > Pseudomonadota > Gammaproteobacteria > Enterobacterales > Vibrionaceae > Vibrio. Next base: position 9,992 of record DDQN01000091.1, on the reverse strand, counting down.
GATTTCGCTACTTCATGGGCCTTTTGCATTTCATGCCCGACATCACATAACTTTTCCAAATAGACTTCTACGTACTTCTCAGACCTCAGGCTATCTACCTGTAGCCAAAGCTGTCTATTCGCTACAGGTTTTCTATCTAATTTGCGCCAACCTTTTGATTTCCAATTATCCAACCACTCGTTATAACCCCGCTCGCAAAACGCACTACTAATGTAGATTTCATCACCATCCTGCGCATAACCCAATGCTTCAACAAATGCTGAGAGTTCCAGTTCAGCGTTATTCGCTACCTGTAGCACTTGAATACCATTTGTGTCTATTAGGTAACCTTGAGTGTTGTACACAGAGAATCCGATACCGCCACGGATAGCGCTGTTACGGTCTTGATTCATGGCAATACTGACGTAAATAGAGTAAGCCTCATTCATCTTAAAATGTCCTTTGAAATGTATTTTGTGAGTTCGGGAGTATTGGCTATACGTCCCAGCCATCAATTTGCTTGCTTAGTCTGAACCTTAGAAAGCTATTTCACTCAAGCTTTGTGAGGTATCGGTGTTTTGTTGTGCTTACGAGGGTAGAACCCTTCTAGGTGATGGAAGCGGTGTGAGGCAGGGTGCGTAATATCCGGTCCAATACCAGCAAAGGTTCTCTCAATGGTTTCGATAGCATCGCGGTATTGTGGACTACCGGACCTTAAGCCAAGAAAGGGCTTACCCTTAGAAAACAGCACGAGATGCGTCACCATGTGGCTACCTGTCGTTAAGACGCTGGCCCAAGACATACGGACCCAACGTTTAACCTGCTTCTTGATGTCGTCTGGCAGCTTTCGGCCAAATGCCTTCAGATTAAATGTCACGGCAACCAGAAACTGTGTCGAACTGTCTGCTACCGTCAGTTTCTTAAAGCTCACTAAGATTGGGCAAGCAAAGCCGCCATGTCCTTGCTTTTTCAACTGGTGCGCCTGCTTTTGCAATCGGTAGAGAAAGTCGTGCATTAGGCGGTCACCTTCTCTTTGCTTCTGTACCGATGCCCTGAGCTTCAGTTTGACCACCAGCGCTTCAGGGTAACGGTTCAGGAAGGCCGAAAACGCGGATTTAGGAAGACTCATGCCGCTTCCCCATTTATCCCTTCGTCACGCTCCCTTAATCGTTCCAGTATCCAGTCTTCGACCTGACTCTCTTCCCATGCTACCGCCCTACCACCTAATGGAACGCTTTTCGGAAAAGTTCCTTCATCCATGTATTTGTAGATGGTGGCTCTCGCCAGTCCGGTTACGTGCATGACTTCTTTCAAACGGATTAATCGAATATTCATTGTGATGTCCCTCATCTCTATCGTTCAAAGATGAAGGGCAGCCAGTAAAAAAAGTCCGAGAAGGTCTCAGTGAGTCCACGCTTTACATCACCTCAGTTAAAAGTCGATTCAAAGAAATTTCATGTACATATCATCCAAGTGCGTATACCCACTAACAGGAGTTTCTATATGCACGATTTAAGTAATCGACACTATTCATTTCAAGGGCCTGTATCAGCCCATCAAGTACTTGAGAAAGCCGCTGAAATCATCGCGGAGAAATACCTGAGAGGAGATGCGTTCTGCAATCCAACCGCAACCAAAGACTACCTGAAGTACAAGTTAGGAAACTATGAACGAGAAGTTTTTGCCGTCATGCTACTGGACAATCAGCATAGACTTATCGAGTTTAATGAGTTGTTCTTTGGGACGATTGATGCTGCCAGTATCTACCCTAGAGAAGTTGTTAAGCTCGCACTAGAACACAATGCCGCTGCGGTTATGTTCGCCCATAACCACCCTTCAGGCGTTGCTGAGCCATCACAAGCTGACAAACGCATTACCAATCGATTAAAGGATTCTTTAGCACTAATTGATGTGCGAGTACTCGACCACTTCGTTATTGGTGAAACTTGCGTGTCCTTTGCTGAGAGAGGTTGGCTATGAATCGTGTTATCAAACGTAATTTCAAACTCGACCTCTTCCACCAGCTTATCGAGCTCTTGATTGAGCAATATGACATCCCTACTGAAACAAAACGAGTGGCACTTAACCTTAAGGTCGCAAGCTTCTATCGCAACCGAAGCGGGATACAGCCTGTAGAGGTACAGCTTGAACGAGCTAACACTAATGAGCCTTGGGAAGTGCGGTTTATCGCTTCTTTTGATTACCCCACACCAGAAGCCGAGAGCGTTGATGTAGCACTGTACTTCAACTTCAAATATCAATGGTTCTATCAACCAGACATCCAACGATGCGAGCTCAATCGGCCTGAGGTGCAGTCACTCTTTATTAGCTGGCTTAAGGCGTTCACCAGTCACCTAAAGACGTCACAGTTCGATACACAGACGTTAACTGTCGTCAGTCAATTTCAGTAATCGCTTCTTCCCTCCAGTTCAACGACAACTACCTAGTAATCAACATCTATTCATTGAGGAATTCATTATGTCTACCAATACACCTGTAAAAGCCCTATTCAACAAATGCTCACTACCTATATCAGTTAAGCTTCAAACTGCTCTGCTTAAGCACATCAACACTCAACCTAACCAATCAGGCGACCACTTCACGCTGAACTTTCGTGATACGACCTACAGTGCAGAAGCTGGTGGTTATCACCCTGTAGAGATAGCCTTGCAAAAAGACAGTGCGGAACGTTGGTCCATTCTCTACATCACAGATTTTGCGTACATGGGGAATTACTACCCTGAACTAGAAAGAAGTGTTGATTTCGATATTGGCAACAACATGGCTTTCTTCACCGGTGTCGGTTGGCAAGCAATCGATGCTTATGGGGTCAATGATTTCTACAAGATATGGGAGAGTAACTTTCTGTCGTACTTAGATATGGAGTCTTATGATCAGATTGAAGTAAGTCGTTGATACCAAGCTTGATATATCCTCAAGGGTAGATACAGGTGTTGCTACTGCACCTGTACTTTAAATCTCATTGCATGAATGATGAACTCATTACTCATCCATTCTTAGTGGTTACAAACTAAGTCAAAAGAGAAGAGAAAAAAGAAATAAGGATGTCGTACTACGTACTCCATTTACTTTATAGAGACCCAAGCCTTTTTACCCATCTCACTACCCACCTGACCCTAGTACTCGAAAGTGCTAGGGCCAAGAGCAATGATGACTCACTACTCTCATAGATATAGGTAAGTTGAGTAAAAAATCTCAATGCTGCCAACCACCAGCCTTATATCTCCCTTGAAAAGACATCTAGTTGTACAATCCGTGATCATTTACACAAATCGAATACTCGATTTTTCAGCCGACAAGTAATGCCCGCTCGCTCACTACCATCACCATTATTTACTTCACGCGAACGCATTCGAACTGGCTTCTATTAATTCACTTCGATGCTCCAACGTGTTTATAACCTAATGAATTATGGCAACGAAACCTAATCTATCTGAACACGTATCTCTGCTTTTTGAGATATACAATCGTGTACCACATTCACACAAGGTAACGGCACAAGAAATACAACTCCAAATTTCAGCAATTGGATTAGTCCGTGATATTCGCACTGTCCAACGGAATCTGGAGATCTTGGTTAAACACTTAGGGGTTGAGAAAGACACTCGTGATCGGCCTTACGGTTATCACCGAGTCTCACAACCGCTGAAAACATTTGGACCAAGAGAAAGTATTTTGCTTCACCTTGCTGAAAGCTGGTTAACCAGTAGTTTCCCAGCAGAATACACATCAACCATTAATTCTGTTTTTACAGAAATCCACAATCTGAAAACACGGAATGCCTTAACGAACGTCAATCGTAGGCCACCGTATACCATGGTGGCGTCTAACCCAATACTAAAACGAAACTATAGCGCTTCATTCAATACCGTCTTTGAGCAACTCAGCTACGGGATCACAAACCAACATATCGTCAATCTCATCATTGCAGAAGGTGCGTTATCGATAGAGCCATTGTGCTTCTGGGCACAAGCTAATGCTTTTGTCGTCGTGTACCAGCAGTCAGATAAAACCTATCAACACATTGATATAGAAACCATACAGCGCGCCTCTGTGTCGACATTCACCTTTGAGATATCAACGGAAGTTGGGGTAATCAACTACCTACAATCTCTCGATTCTTTCTAAACCTATCCATGACCACCAAGCTCACTGGTTTGGTGGCTGTCAATCACGAACAAGTGACTAACGACCCAACGTCACTCTCTTACATTTACTAAAAGGAAACATTATGAAGTCATATACAACGTCTATTGCAGCAACGATCTTGTCTGCTTCTTTAATCGCCTGTGGCGGTGGAGGCTCTAGCACTGGTTCATCGCCAGCAGGAACTACTTTAAAAGGAACGGCTATTGATGGATACATTGAGGGTGCTCACGTCTATTTGGATATTAACTACAACAAAGAATGGGACATCGGCGAACCTAATTTCTTCACCGATAGTGATGGTAAATGGTCAATGCTAGTAGATGGTCGATTCGGTGGCTGTGAAGATTACGTTCCTGCTGTCATTGATGTACCTGTTGGTGCAATCGATTCAGACTACGGTGAAGTAACTGAAGCTTACCAAATGATTTATCCACCACGATTCACTGTGGCGACTGATGAGGAAATAATGAACACCACCCCTCTCACGACTATCATTTGGGATACAATCCAAAATGAGCTGTACTCGGAAGGGACCACCTTAACGTGCGCTAAAGTGAAAGATAACTATGAGCTTCGTGAACGAATCAAGGCTAGAGTCCAAGAGCAGGAGTTCCGTGTAGCTCAGCGATACAACGTTACTGTTGATGAATTATATGGGGATTACATTGAAGCGGGAGACACTGACCTACACGCAAAAGCAGTAGCTCTAGTTCCATCAATGCAAGCATCTTACGCTGACACCGTGGCTATTGAGGCAGCTAACCCTAATGCGCAACTAGCATGGGTTGAGTACTTCAATGGCGAATGGGATGAGCGTAGTGAATATGCACCGGGTTGGTACAGAGAGATTTACCTAAACTTTGGTGAGTCTGATTGGTCTCAATCTACTGAGTCTGTAACTGATGATCTGAAAACCGTAACGGGTATGGTGGGTTTCTACAAAGGCAGTAAAGAAACAGTGAACGGTCTTACTTACGAATGGACCACTCTATTTTCTGACACTGTAGACAACACTCGCTGTGTAGCTAACGAATGGATAGAGCAAGATCAAGAAACTGGCTTCGGTGTCCGTAATACATTCACAGCTCCTGAAGTTACAGCTTCTGCATGTGACGCAGTTGATTGGAATGCACATGTTGGCTCTGTAGAGCAACAGTTAACGACTCGTGTAAAAACTAAAGACAACAATACTACATCACAACACTTCTTCACGAGCACTACTGATACTGGCTTAGCACACCTAGTGAAAATAAACCCTGCTAACGTAGCAGCTTCTGAACTAGATGCAGTAAACTTCATCAGTACTGACTTCGCTAACGAAGACTCGTATGGTGCGTCTACATGGAGCCGTATCCAATCAGTAATGAATCCAAACGACGATGTAGCACAAATAACAACTAGTCACACCAACACTAACGCGTGGTCTCGTACTACCGTATTCGCTAACGGTACTTACTCTGAACAGTGTTCTTTCGATGGTGGCTCGAACTGGGTTCCTAAAACTGGAGATAATTGCGAATCGTAACCACATATCAAGAAGGTCAGCTACTGACCTTCTTTTTTTGCCCCCCTTACCAAGCAAGGCTTTAAGGATATATTATGTTTCTAAAGGCGCGTTATCAGACCATTTAGACATTTGGCTACTACCGTAACTGCGAAAACCCTTCCCGTACTGCTTCGTATCAACCTTAGCCAAGTAGCTCATCCAGTAGAACACTGACTCATAAACACTCACTTTCCTTTGAAGATAACGACAATATTGTTCAGTAGCTGGAATCTCCTGTACGTTGAGCATGACAGGCTTACCGGGAAACTCCACCAGCCCTTGGTTATCATCTATAGCCATATCCAGTACTCTTGACCAAGCTTCAGAGAGTATATATCTCAGGTGGTTTTTATTCTGATAGCTAAAATCACCCAATCGATGAAAAGTTTGTCCATTCAGTAAGAAGAATACGTGATAGTGCTGGTGGTTTGAGCTGTCCTGCTCTCGACACCAAACATATCTAACCGAAGTAGAATGGACTCTATTAACTGCTTTCCTTCTACGCTCCACAGTACGCTGGACTCGTTGTTTAACACCTTCAACAAATCGAGTAATCAATTGCTCTAAATTCAACTGACTCTCGGTATCCACTGGCACTCTAAGTAGTACAGGGAAGATAAAACTTCTTGGGTGTTCTAGTAACGCATCGTTCAGTACTCGATGTGTTTGTTCGAGATAACGAGTTATCAATGAGTAGCGTCTATTAATTGGTAGCCCATTGAACAGGGAACCTTGATGGATGGAATAACTGGACATGTACCTCTCCTGTAGATGTTTAGGTCTACAAGAAGAAGCTGTATCGATATTTTTTATCTCAGCTATGGTAGCGAACAGTGTGGCTGGGGTAAGTATATATTACCTTTTCCTACATTCTGTCTTCAGGTGTTTAGCTGGGTTTATGCCTACTACATCCCCGGCTAGTCGGTAATTTAAGCGGCAAAAAGCGATGAACTTATTTCTTAGTGTTTCTTTTCTTCAATCCATCAAACTCCGGATGTAAATCCGAATGGCCTCTCAACACTTTTTGTGCAATCGACTCCCAACTATACACATTGACATCGGTATAGATAACATCCCCCTCGTCCTTTCGTTTTAGAGCGCTACCTTCCACAGATACCGCATTTGAAATAACCAACTCTGTGCGACGTTGCAACGTTGAATGGGCATACCTAATTTCAAAGTGGGAAATTCGCTCACCAAAGCCGTGAGTAGGAACGAGCACAACCTCATCAGGTAAAAAGTCATAACCATATACCAACATCAAAAAGGACTTACATCTTCGAGCTATCATCGCTGACACGTACAGTGCTAGCTGTATAAGGTTTCCGTAAAGTCTTTGTGGTTCACTCATTTCTGGCTCATTCTCAAAAAGGATAAGTTGCTTGGTTTGCTGGAGTACTCGTCGGCAAAGAAGCATTGCATCTTTTTTTTGGTCATTATTTATCACCATACTCTTTGGAAATACTGACTCCCATGAAAGTAGGTCCTTAACCACAATGTTTCCATCGAGCTTATCAATACTGTCCCAGCTATGAGTTAAAATCGCAGATGCAATATCACACATCCATAACTGAAGACGATCATGCGAAGTCACATTCTCAAAGAGTTGTCTGAAGGATAGAAAGCCTAAGCCGTTTGCGATAACTTGCGCGTGGGATGGGAAACGTACTTTCGATAGTTCATACTGAAGCTCTGACAGTTTCTGTTGTTCCTTACGTGCCTCATCAGGATTTTCAGCAAGAGCTATCCTGTTTTTTTGCTTAGCGAGCTCATCCCAGTTAAAAAGCCCACTCATCGAAAGTAATGCTGACGCTTCAGTTTGCACACAGTCATCAAACTCACCATTTAGATTTACAACTAAACTGGACGGTTCTCTTAGCTCATCAAACAAAGCATGTGACAAATTAAAATAGTAGCGAGTTTTCGTTTTACCAAAAAGCTGTCTGTTGGACTGGCCCGATACAACCTTCCGGAAGATACCCCAACCTTTAAGCTTTTTTATTAGGGACTTAAACCTATCTCCGCGAATACCCATTTGCTGACATATTTCATTCGCACTGACTTCCACGTAGCCAAGCTCGCTTCCTGTCTCATCCCAAATCTTTAAAAATGTAAGCAGCATCAAACGCTGAGGTGCTGTGAGCATCAAACCTGACTTACCTCCATCGTTCTTCTGATGTGCGCATAAATACCTGTTCTCAACAATATATTTCACACCGGGAAAGTCACTACCACTGTTTAATGTCCACCAGATTAGAGGCTCTGACAGAGAATAACTTTTCATGGCGTCAGTAAATTTGTACTCACGATAGCCAGAACCTCTCCCCTGATATACCTGCTCAACGAGCAGGTAGCCCTCACTAACTAGTTGCCTTAGAAGAGCACTTACAGTTTGAGTCTTAATACTGTACTCCGAGGCAATGTCACCAATACGCTTGCAAAAATGATCATCAAGCTCTGATAACTTTAGAAGAGATATGACAATCATTTTATCTGCGGGTTTCAGCTTCAAAAACAGCATAGGGTTATCTCACATACCAATAAACAAAAGGAACAAAAGGAACAAAACAGGGTATATATGGCAATGTATACGAGTTTAAAGACAAGTTAAACGACAAGTTCCATACTAATCTCGACACAAGTTTTGTTAATGCGAACCGGATCATGTTGTGTGTTCTCGTTGTCTGGCAGGATGTTATGATCGCAACAACTTATTCGTCGCATAGTAGTAGAACAATGTCTAAGATTGATAGTGAAAAACTCAAAAAACGTTTAACTTGGATTACGCCCTCAGATAGAGAGCAAGCTGACTGGATTAGGAATTACCTTGAATCTCATAGGGAGCCAGATCCATGGTTTTCTCCCCATGGGCTAAAATCACTAGCACCTAAAGAGTATGTAGAAGCATTTGTATCTGCGGCATATCACGCCGTGGATGGCGACAGTGTAGATTACGATCGAGTTGAAGGGGTAAAGTCATTATGCAACAAACTTAAAGCGGCTTGGACTTCGAAACAACGCAGAAAAAAGAACACCAACAAAACTGAAACCGCGTTTACATTGAGCAAAAGTGGGCGCTCGCAACTGGAGAAGCTAGCTAAAAATCAGAATTGTAGCTTCAGCCAAATTGTAGATGCCTTGCTTAAATCAGCCAAGGATATACTGTCACTAGAGCGTAAGTTGAAAAGTGAAGACTCAGAACAAACTGAATCGACTGGAAAACTACAGCCTCTCAGCGAGCTACTTTCCGGAGAAATCGAGGATTCAAAAGTTGAAGACGATGCTATAAATCAACTTCATGAAAGCCTTAAACAACTGAATAACGAGCTAAGTACTGCTAGAGAGCATAATGATAATCTAGTAACTCAAGCAAACAAACATGAGCAAGAGATAGTAAAACTAAACGAAGAAATAGCTCAACTACGGCTAGAAAACGAAGATTTTAGGGCGCAGAGATGTGATCAAGATGAGATGACATTTATACAACCGCAAAGCTCAATTGAGAATAACTGCAACGAAAGCGTGATAACACAGCCAGTTGACTCAAGAAAAGGATTCGACTACAGAAAGAAATATAATAAATAGTCTAGTTTCAGGGAAATTTGCATTTATTTTAATTAAGCAAATAGCTTTAGTAACCACCTTAGTAACCAAAACAAAAGTCAAACCAATTGACAACAAAAAAAATCAACAACTTAAGGGTTAAGTTCAACTTACGCCAGCCCACCAATCACTATAAGAGACTGAATTTAAACGACTTTTCGTTTATTCAGTCTTTTTTTTGGCTGTTTGGTACTAAAACATGGTACTGAAACATGCGTTGTCTAAAAATTTCTAAAAGTGGTAATTGGCAATTTCGTTATCAAATTCCTGCCCCTTACCGTCACCTTTTCAATAATCGCTTTGAGGTGAAACGTTCACTACGTACCTCGGACAAACAAGCGGCATTAATAAAAGCGCTAAAGCTTGAAATAAATATACGACTCTCTATCCAGAGTAATCAGCCATTTTCAGAGTTAATTGAAGCAACTGAACCTGCAAAGCCTGCATTACCTGTAAAAGCTATTCAACCAAAGTCTTCCATCTCGCTAGATCCATTCAAATGTTTAGATAAATACCGTGACTCCAAAAAAGATTTGGTGAGCGAGAAAACACTACATATGGCTTATGCTAAATGCTATATCGTACTTTCCCTACTGGATGTAAAAGGTATCAAAGATATTAGACGGCTACAGGCAGAGGAAGCTAGAAAGCTGTTAAGCCTATATCCAGTTAATGTGCGTATTCCGGAGCATCG
>DDQN01000090.1 GCA_002342685.1 Vibrio sp. UBA2441 | reverse complement strand
CAGAATTATTTACAGGGTCCTTAAGCTAGCAACTAAATAACCTCTATTCGCTTATCGGTTTTCCTATGTGGCTTACTCAAATGTTTCATTCTGAACAAATGCTCTGTGGCGCCAGATAATTTTTTTCTTGTTGTTTGCCAGCATTCTTTTTCGGCGATTAGAAGATGCTACTTTTGTTGTGAATCTATTTATACGTCGTTTGTTTGAAAACATATCATTCTCTCCATTAGATTTAATCTATCTGTTGTTTCTGATCAAACAACGTCAAGTTGTTCGATTTAGCGAGAGCATAGAACAAGATTGTTACTAATTGATGACTCTCTAAATGTCACCTATGAGTATACAAGCATTGCTTATGATGCAGAGCTTTCAAGTAAGCAGCACAATAAGTGCTACCTACTTCAATGTTAATGATATGATTTTCGGTAACCCACAACCCGTTTACTCAGTAACTGGTGTTTTTTCTATGGAGCCTGCCTGGTCATTTTCAGGGACGATTGCGGCTGTTATTTCTGTCTGTCCCTCTTCTGGAGGTCCTACGATCTCTCCGGTTCTCATTGAAAATGGCACATCAATAACCTGAATGCCTTCAATATCCATTTCTGAGGCTAATGCTTCTTGTTTTTCAACATGACCAATAATAGATTGGTAGTATCTGCGGATGTTTTCTACGTAGTTTTTCGCTTCGTCACCACGAGCATACCCGTAGCGAGTTTTGCTGTAGTACTTACGTTTTTTAAGTAGTGGTAAACGGTCTTTAACGTCAGCCCAAGAGTCGGGGTTACCTTGTTGCCATTTGGTTAATCTGCGGGCGTCCATCATATGTCCATATCCGACATTGTAAGAGGCTAAAGCAAACCAGATTTTTTCATGGTCTGCTATCGAGTCAGGAACCCTATCAACAATGCCACGAAGGTAGTCGACACCGCCTCGAATAGACTGTTCTGGATCAAGGCGGTTTTTAACACCAACGAATTTTGCAGTCGGTAACGTCAACATCATCATGCCTCGAACCCCTGTTGGGGAGACGGCTTTAGGGTTCCAGTGAGACTCTTGATAAGAGAGTGCGGCGATAAGTCGCCAATCGAACTCTTGTGAATATTCTTTAAATAGAGATTCCCATTGAGGCAGTTTGCTGTCTAATGCCCGTATGAATGCACGTGTATCAACGTAATCAAAACTTTCTACGTGACCAAAGTATTTTTCTTCTAGCGTGGCAAGCTCCCCCGATTGTTTAATATCGCCGAAAAACTCGATAAGTAAGGCGTATAAGCTTTCATCGTCAGCCTTTCTCATATACCAGGATATGGGCTGATCTTCCGTCAACTCAAAAGCGAGGGCAATATCAGGATACAGCCTTTGAGTCAGAGATAGCTCAACCGAGTCGGCTACGGTAAAGGCAAGTTCCCCGGTAGATACTTTTTTAAGTAAGTCTTTTACGTCAGAGTTGGGATCAGTCGAGAAGCTAAGGTCAGGTACTTCTTGTTTTAGTTTTTCTAGTGTTTGGACAAAATGCGAGTCTGAAATGACAATCAGTTGGTCATCGGTCTCTTTCAACCTTTTTTCTAGTTTCTTACTGTCTCTTGGACGCCAGGTATTCTTTTTATAAACGACTTGTTGACTGACGTAGTAGTAAGCTGGTGCAGCGCGATAAGATTTTATTCGTGTTTGAGTCTGGCTAAGTCCGGCAGCGATAATGTCTATTTCATTATTATCAAGGGCAGGGAATAGACCTGACAGGCGATAGGCTGGTTTAATTTCTAGCTTTACGCCCAACTCATCTGCGAATCGTTTTGCCAGTTCATAGTCGAGTCCTGTAGGTCCGTCGGGCCCAATATAATAGGCGAGCTGGTTGTTCAGTGTTCCTACGCGAAGCACGCCACGCTCGCGAACTTTATCCAGTTCGCTTTTGGGATCTGAATCTATTTGGCAACCTGAAATGGTTGCAGCAAAAAATAGTAGGGCTGCTATTTTTTGCCACCATGATTTAGAAAAATTTAACATCAAAGAAGCGGTTCTCAATAATAATCTAAGCTCTTTATATCAGAGCTCGGTTGGAGGGCAAAGAATCAATAGAGAAAACAGTGACTATTTACCAAAATCTCCGTTAAAAAGCCTGAAATAAAAAAAATGACGCAAACGGTTGCTTTTAGTGTTACGTCACAAAACAAATTACTCTATAATACGCCGCAACAGAGAGGTAACATTGGTATGAGTTTTCGGTTGGATATTTCTAACTTAATGAATTTATTCCAATATTACCTAACTAAAGAGACCTAAGCACATGAGAATTTTGCGTGGTTCCCCAGCTCTTTCTGAGTTTCGTGTTAACAAACTGATTGAACTTTGTCGTGAGCAAGCATTGCCAGTGACAGATATCTACGCTGAGTTTATGCATTTTGCTGATCTGACTTCGGAGCTTGATGCTCAGGAAGTAGAGAAACTTGAGAAGTTACTGACCTACGGGCCTACCATTCAAGAACATCAACCAGAAGGTCTTCTTCTGCTCGTAACACCGCGCCCCGGAACTATATCACCATGGTCATCTAAATCGACCGACATTGCTCACAACTGTAGCCTGGACAAAGTGAAACGTCTGGAACGCGGTACTGCTTATTATATCGAATCATCGTCCCCACTTTCTGAACAGCAGTTGGATCAGGTGAAAGCACTTATTCATGATCGTATGATGGAGTCTGTTTTTACTGAGTTAGAAATGGCAGCGCAATTATTTACAATTGCGCAACCAGCGCCAGTGACACAAATAGATGTAATTAACGGTGGGCGTAAAGCACTGGCCGATGCCAATATTTCTTTAGGTCTTGCGCTTGCAGAAGATGAAATTGATTATTTAGTTGAGAGTTTTGTTAAGTTAAACCGTAACCCTAATGATATTGAGCTGATGATGTTTGCTCAGGCAAACTCAGAACATTGCCGTCATAAAATTTTCAACGCAGACTGGACTATTGATGGTGTTAAACAAGAAAAGTCCTTGTTTAAGATGATCAAAAATACCTTTGAAACAACGCCAGAATACGTGCTTTCAGCATACAAAGATAATGCAGCAGTAATGACAGGTTCCAAGGTTGGACGTTTCTTCCCTGATCCTGAATCTCGTCAGTATAATTATCATCAGGAAGATGCGCATATCCTTATGAAGGTGGAAACTCATAACCACCCAACAGCTATTTCTCCTTGGCCGGGTGCATCAACAGGGTCTGGCGGTGAGATTCGTGATGAAGGCGCTACGGGTATTGGTGGCAAACCAAAAGCCGGATTAGTTGGCTTTACGGTATCTAATCTGCGTATTCCTGATTTTGTACAGCCGTGGGAGAGTGATTTCGGTAAGCCAGGGCGTATTGTTACTGCCCTTGATATTATGCTGGAAGGTCCTTTAGGTGGTGCTGCGTTTAACAACGAATTTGGCCGACCTAACCTGCTTGGGTATTTCCGAACTTATGAAGAGAAAGTTAACTCTCATAATGGCGAAGAGGTTCGTGGTTACCACAAACCAATTATGATTGCTGGTGGTATGGGCAACATTCGCGATGAACATGTGCAGAAAAAAGAGATCCCGGTTGGCGCAAGTTTAATTGTGCTGGGTGGGCCTGCAATGAATATCGGCCTTGGTGGCGGTGCGGCTTCCTCTATGGCGTCAGGACAGTCTGCAGAGGACTTGGATTTTGCTTCGGTACAACGAGAGAACCCAGAGATGGAGCGTCGTTGTCAGGAAGTGATCGACCGTTGTTGGCAGATGGGTGATGACAACCCGATTGCCTTTATTCACGATGTGGGCGCTGGCGGTATTTCTAACGCACTTCCTGAATTGGTTGACGATGGCGAACGTGGTGGTCGTTTTCAGTTGCGTGATGTGCCTAATGATGAACCGGGTATGAGCCCGCTGGAAATTTGGTGTAATGAGTCTCAAGAGCGTTATGTAATGGCTGTTGCGCCTGAGAACATGGCGATATTCGAAGCAATTTGTAAACGTGAACGTACGCCATTTGCAGTAGTAGGTGTAGCGACTGAGGAGCGTCATTTAACTCTAGAAGATGAGCATTTTGACAATACGCCAATTGATATGCCAATGGATGTTTTATTAGGCAATACGCCGAAAATGCACCGAGAAGCAACCACATTAAAAGCAAACAATGCAGCGTTTGATACCAGTGATATTCAGGTTAACCAGGCCGTAGATCGTGTTTTACGACTTCCTGCTGTGGCTGAGAAAACATTCTTAATCACTATTGGAGACCGCTCTGTTACTGGTTTAGTCGCTCGTGATCAGATGGTGGGTCCTTGGCAAATTCCTGTCGCTAACTGCGCTGTTACGGCGGCAAGTTATGACACGTATTGTGGTGAAGCGATGTCTATGGGTGAGCGTACGCCTGTAGCTTTACTTGATTTTGCTGCATCAGCCCGCCTTGCTGTGGGCGAATCGCTAACCAACATAGCGGCAACTGCTATTGGCGATCTAAAGCATATTAAATTATCTGCAAACTGGATGTCACCAGCGGGTCACCCCGGTGAAGATGCCGGGTTATATGAAGCGGTTAAAGCGGTGGGTGAGGAGCTTTGTCCTGCATTGGGCTTAACGATTCCAGTCGGTAAAGATTCTATGTCCATGAAAACCAAATGGCAGGATGAAGGGGAAGAAAAAGAAGTGACTTCTCCATTATCATTAGTTATTACCGCATTTGGTCGCGTAGAAGATGTGCGTAAAACAGTGACACCACAACTCCGTACCGATAAAGGCGCGTCTAGCTTAATATTAATTGATTTAGGTAATGGCAAAAACCGTATGGGAGCGACAGCGCTTGCTCAGGTTTACAAGCAGTTGGGTGATAAACCTGCTGATGTTGATAGTGCTGAGCAGCTAAAAGGGTTCTTTAATGCGATCCAAACTTTGGTTCGTGACGATAAAGTAGTTGCTTACCACGATAAAGGTGATGGGGGATTATTTGTCACTCTTGCTGAGATGGCGTTCGCAGGACATTGTGGTATTAACACTGATATTGCTGAACTAGGTAATGACTCACTTTCTGCTTTGTTTAACGAAGAGTTGGGTGCTGTTATTCAGGTTCTAGATAGTGATGTTGATAATGTACTTTCGACACTCGGCTCATTTGGCTTGACTCAGTGCAGTCACGTAATTGGTAAAGTAGAAGCGTCTGATTCAGTTACTATTACCTCCGGTGAGCAAATTGTTGTTCAGCGTTCTAGAACAGAGCTTCGTACTATATGGGCTGAAACTACTCATAAAATGCAGTCGTTACGAGATAACCCTAAGTGTGCTGATCAAGAATTTGCAGCCAAATCAAATAATGATGATCCGGGCTTGAGTGCTAAGTTAAGTTTTGATGTTAAAGAAGACGTTGCTGCACCTTATATAGTTAAAGGGTTGAAACCTAAAATGGCGGTTCTGCGTGAGCAGGGTGTTAACTCACATGTAGAAATGGCAGCCGCTTTTGACCGTGCAGGTTTTGAAACAACAGATATCCATATGAGTGATATCCTTACCGGACAGGCAGTGCTTGATGAGTACGCTGGCTTAGCGGCTTGTGGCGGTTTCTCTTATGGTGATGTTCTTGGTGCTGGTGAGGGTTGGGCAAAATCGGTGTTGTTTAATCCGCGTGCAAGAGATCAGTTTGAAGGCTTCTTCAATAGAGAAGATACTTTCTCATTAGGTGTATGTAATGGTTGTCAGATGTTATCTAACCTCCATGAACTTATTCCTGGTGCAGACTTGTGGCCCCGTTTTGTTCGCAATGAATCAGAAAGATTTGAAGCACGTTTCAGCTTGGTTGAAGTGCAGAAATCGGATTCTCTATTCCTTGCTGGAATGGAAGGTTCGCGCATGCCGATTGCTGTTTCGCACGGTGAAGGGCGAGTGGAAGTTCGTGATGATAGCCACCTAAACGCGATAGAAAATTCGGGAACAGTTGCGTTGCGTTATGTTGATAATTTAGGTAACCCAACTCAGCAATATCCTAATAACCCTAATGGTTCGTCAAACGCGATTACTGGCTTAACCACTGAAGATGGGCGAGTCACGATTATGATGCCACACCCAGAGCGAGTATTCCGTACGGTAGCAAACTCATGGGCGCCGGATTCATGGGGTGAAAACAGCCCGTGGATGCGTATGTTCCGCAATGCTCGCGTTAATATTGGTTGATAGCGCCGTTATTGTGGTTGTTTCTGCGTCAAAGGTGCCCGTTTACGTTTGTAAATGAGCACCTTTCAGAAATACGATAGACAGAGTGTTACATCATTAGGGCTGCGATATTTAGCGGCTTGGACTTTCAATCACATTAAAATGCAGCAATTCTTGATTTGATATGGTTTAATGCGCGCATTGAAAAGAGCAACGGCTCTTTTATGTACAGCAATAGGAAACAAAATGAGTAGCAGCAAAAAGTTTAGCTATAAAGTAGTTGAAAAACGAAGTGGTTGGACTGCGGAAATTGTTCGTCAGGTATCAGCCAAGCGTAGCGTAGTATCTAAGCGAGAAATGGGTTTTGAAACAGAAGCCGAAGCGGTTGCCTGGGCTGAAAAAGAATTGCCAGCGTTTATCGCATTGCAAGCTGAACGAAATAAACGCAAAGCTGAACAGCGTAAAACTGACGCTGAATAAGTACAAAGTTGAATAAAATTTTAGGGTCAGACTCTATCTAGAGTCTGACCCTTTTCATTTAAGGGCTACTTCTTAGGAATAGCACCTAAAATCGCGACCATTTGTTCCCAGAACAGAGAAACAGTATCGATCTTCACTTTTTCATCAGGAGAATGTGGGAACTTAATGGTTGGTCCGAAGGAAATCATATCCATATTTGGGTATGGTTCTTTAAATAGGCCGCATTCTAACCCTGCGTGAATAACCATGATATTTGGTTTGTTACCGTAAATACCTTCGTAGACATCACGGAAAATATGCATGATTTCAGAGTCCGCATCAGGTTTCCAGCCAGGGTAAGCGCCACTGAACTCTACTTTTGCATTTGCAAGTTGAGCAATCGACGACAACATACCTTCAACTTGAGAACGTCCAGAATCAATAAGTGAGCGAATTAAGCAATGTACGATAACTTTGCTCTTTTTCGTGGTGATCACACCAACATTTAATGATGTTTCTACTACGCCTTCAATGTCATCGCTCATACGAATCACGCCATTTGGACATGCGTTTAACCCAGCGACAAAGCGGTCTTGTGATTCCTGAGTAAACATTTGTGATTCAGTTTCTACAATCTCATAAAAAGGAAGTATATCGGTTTCTACTTTGCCAACTTCTGTTTTAAGAATATTAATAAACTTAGTAAATAGTTCGTTTAACATCCCTTCATTGACCACTGGAACGGCCACACTGACAAATGCTTCTCTTGGTATTGCGTTGCGTAAACTACCGCCTCGAAAATCAATAATGCGCAGTTCAAGTTCTTCTGCATGACCTGCTAAGAAGCGCGCAAGTAATTTATTTGCATTACCACGGCCTGTGTGAATATCACAACCTGAGTGACCACCTTTAAGGCCTTTTAGTGATAGTTGCCTTGTGACATAACCTGTAGGGATTTTTTCGCGTTTTACATCAAAAGTAAGAGTGCCATCAATGCCGCCAGCGCAGCCCATGTAAACTTCACCTTCTTGCTCTGAATCGGTATTCAGTAGGATGTCGCCTTCCAGCCAACCTTTTTCAAGACCGAATGCACCAGTCATGCCTGCTTCTTCATCAATAGTAAGAAGTACTTCTAACGGACCATGTTCGATGTCATTTGCCGCAAGGACGGATAAGCATGCGGCCATGCCCATACCATTGTCAGCACCTAATGTTGTTCCTTTAGCAGTAACCCACTCTCCGTCAATATATGGCTGGATAGAGTCGATTTCGAAATCATGTCTCGTGTCTTCGTTTTTTTGCGGAACCATGTCAATGTGAGCCTGCAGAACGACACCTTTGCGATTTTCCATGCCTTTTGTTGCGGGTTTCTTGATAAAGACATTGCCCGTTGGATCTCGCTTAACATCAAGGCCTTGCTCTGTTGCCCAAGAAATAATGTACTGCGCTAAAGCTTCTTCGTGCTTTGAAGGGTGGGGAATAGAGCAAATTTTATCGAAAAACTGCCAAATTGAACTTGGCGAAAGAGTGCTTATTTCCGAATGATGATTAGACACAGATTACTCCTTAAGTAAGGCTTCGGACCTTTAATTATATATGGTCAAACTCGATAAAGGCTGCATGATAGCACTGAGATTCTTGAGACAGAAGAGTTGAAATGCAAAGTCTTGAACTATGCTGTATTCCTAGGCTTACCTAGTGGCTTTTTTAGGTTGTAAATTTACAGTGATAGGTTCAGGTTTAGGTTGAATTTGAAATAAATGTGATTCAAGTCACTTTTTTGTTGTAATTAAATTTCACAATGATATAGTAACTCCATCTTCTGAGACGAAGATAAATGCTCAAGGAAAAGAGCCCGTTAATCGCCTCCACGGAACTGAGAGTCAAACTTAAATTAATTGATTAAAGGTGATACATATGAAAGGTTTAACTTCTGCACAATACTGGAACAACACATCAGTATATACCCAAGATTTTCAGTACCCAACAATGTTTGGTTACTAATATATTTCACAGTTATTTGTGATTTGAACGTAAAGTTCACCCCAATATTTGGAATTTTATTACAATCTATTTGATTGAAAGTTATTCTAGCGCCACTTTAATTGAGTGGCGTTTTTTTATATTTTAAATGTAATCCATTACATTTATTTGTATTATGCGTGTTTGTTTATACTCCTTCCTGTAATTAGCCATAATTAGTAGTTAGCGTATTGGTTTTTTGCCCATAAAAGCCAATAAAATTTAACGGTAGTGCAAAAAAAAACCAGTGTAAAATGTTAGTCCTGATATGGTTTTAATTGTTTTATATTAGATAGTTATAAATTTTGTTGTTCACTTACTAACAATCTAAGGCGAGCAAATTTAATCTATTTGGCATCTTTAAGGCTAATCGGGCTGGAATTTGTAATTTGATGACTTTATAATTCCTGCCAATCGTTTACGCAATCGTTTACTACTTATTTATTTTTGTTTAGGGAAACATATTATGCTGGAGAAGCTATTTAAGCTCAGTGAAAATGGAACAAATGTTCGCACTGAAGTGATCGCAGGGATGACTACCTTTCTTACCATGGCGTATATCATTTTTGTAAACCCTGCCATCTTGTCAGAAACTGGAATGGACCGCGGTGCTATATTTGCCGCCACGTGCTTGGCAGCGGCGATTGGCTGTTTCATTATGGGGCTTATTGCTAATTATCCTATCGCACAAGCGCCGGGAATGGGATTGAACGCCTTCTTTACCTACTCCGTTGTGTTTGGTATGGGTTATACATGGCAAGTGGCACTAGGTGCGGTTTTCGTATCTGGTGTTTTGTTCATTTTACTAAGTATATTTAAGATCCGTGAGTGGATTATCAATTCTATTCCGATGTCCTTACGTACTGGTATCTCAGCAGGTATCGGTTTGTTTTTAGCCTTTATTGCTTTGCAAGGTGCGGGTATTGTTAGTGATAATCCAGCGACGCTTGTTTCTTTGGGCTCCGTAACATCGGTACAAGGTGTTTTAGCTGCGGTTGGTTTTTTCCTTACTATTGGGCTTGTTCATCGTGGTTTTAAAGCAGCAGTTATGATTGCTATCTTGGCGGTAACTGGCCTGGGTATCCTATTTGGTGATGTTCAATTTCAGGGGGTTATCTCTGCGCCGCCAAGCATTGCCCCAACTTTTATGCAGCTTGATCTTTCTGCGGTATTTGATGTTGGCATGATTTCTGTCGTGTTTGCGTTCTTGTTTGTAGATCTGTTTGATACAGCAGGTACTTTGGTGGGTGTCGCTACTAAAGCGAACCTGATTAAAGCGGATGGTAAAATACCTCGCCTTAACCGTGCGTTGTTGGCTGACTCAACGGCGACCTCTGTTGGTGCACTTTTGGGAACGTCTAATACAACGTCATATATTGAAAGTGTTGCTGGTGTTGCTTCGGGTGGCCGTACTGGATTAACTGCAGTTGTCGTTGGCATTTTGTTCCTACTTGCATTATTCTTCTCGCCATTAGCAGGTATGATCCCAGCATACGCGACTTCTGGAGCGCTATTTTATGTAGCGATTCTTATGATGTCGGGCCTAGTATCAATCGATTGGCGTGATTTAACAGAGGCTGCACCTGTAGTCGTAATCTGTTTACTAATGCCACTGACTTACTCAATTGCAGACGGTATCGCGTTAGGCTTTATCTCATATGCTGTAATTAAGTTATTTAGTGGTAAAGGCCGTGACGTTTCTATTAGTGTTTGGGCTTTAGCTGCCGTTTTTGCACTTAAATTTGCTTTTGCATAATTGTTAGGGCGCTTTAACTCGCTCTAACTTATCGAGCCAGAACAGGTATTATTAATATGAGTAATAAATTCATCATTACTTGGGACAATATGCATATGTATTGTCGCCAGTTAGCAGAGCGTCAAATGCCTGCAGAACAGTGGAAAGGTATTATTGGCGTTAGTCGTGGAGGCTTAGTTCCTGCTGCAATTCTAGCTCGTGAGCTAGGTATTCGCTATGTGGATACGGTCTGCATTTCAAGCTATGACCATGATCACCAACGTGATATGTCAGTATTAAAAGCGCCTGAAGGTGATGGTGAAGGTTATTTAATCGTTGACGATTTGGTCGATAGTGGTGATACAGCGCGTCAAATTCGCGAAATGTATCCAAAAGCGAAATTGATCACTGTCTGTGCTAAACCAGCAGGTGCTGATTTAGTAGATGAATATATTGTTGATATTGCCCAAGACACATGGATTGAACAGCCATGGGATATGGAAATTGCTTTTGTTGATCCGATCAACAAGAAATAATTAGTTTTATCCACATATTTGT
The DNA here is from genome assembly GCA_002342685.1 of Vibrio sp. UBA2441. Classification (GTDB taxonomy): domain Bacteria; phylum Pseudomonadota; class Gammaproteobacteria; order Enterobacterales; family Vibrionaceae; genus Vibrio. The sequence continues at coordinate 22,233 of DDQN01000090.1, read as the reverse complement.
AAAAATGCCCCTGTATAGGGGCATTTTTTTTTATATTATATAGTTATGTTCTTCATCCTTAGTTGTCGCTATGCCTGAAAGTCAAAAAAACCTCTCTGAAACGCTATTTAAGAAGCATAAGCAGGGGAAAGAAACATCAAACCTTATCCAATATATGCCAAGCAGTGTTGAATTTCTGGATCAAAAAAAAGAGAGAGAACATTTTGCATGGTATCGAAACCTTCGTCGATATCAATGGATATGGCAAGGTATTGACCCGATAGAGCAAGAAGAAGTCCTCGCTCGAATCGCATCTTCAACACACTCCAGAACAGAAGATGGTTGGTTAGATACCGTCATTGGTTATCGTCCCGGAAATTGGGCTTATGAGTGGTCCAATTTGGCAATGCATCATCAAAAGAAAGGTGCGGAATTAGAGGGTGATGAGGCCGCTGATGAGTACTTTACTGCTAGCTTGTGTTTTAGTATCGCAGCGTACCCTCACTTAAAAGGGGATAATCTGGCTATTCAGGCTCAGGTGCTTGCGAACTCAGCTTATGTCGAAGCCATGCAGGCCAGTCGATATATTACTCGTCAGATAAACGTGCCATTTCAAGGAAAAAATATACAGGTTAATCTTCACTTACCGCATACAAAGAGACCATTACCTGTTGTAATTGTAAGCGCTGGTTTAGATAGTTTACAGACAGACATGTGGCGTATTTTTAGAGATTATCTTGCCGAAAAAGAGATAGCGATGCTGACGGTAGATATGCCTTCTATTGGAAGTAGTAGCCATTGGCAGTTAACTGAAGACTCTTGCAAGTTACATCGTGCAGTATTGGATGAGCTGCCTGGGTTACCTTGGGTTGACCACCATAAAGTAGGGTTGTTAGGTTACCGTTTTGGTGGCAATGCGATGCTACGACTCTCTTTTATGGAACAAGATAAAATAAAAGCGTGCGTTGCCCTTGGCGCTCCTATTCATGATATGTTTTCATCTCCAGAAAAATTAAAAAATATGTCGAAGATGTATCTGGATGTACTTGCCTCTAGGTTAGGGAAGCAAGCGGTAGATATTAATAGTCTCGCTGGTCAGATGCTCGCCTGGTCATTGAAAATTCAAGGTTTTCTAACCAGTAAAAGAACTAAAGTGCCTATTTTGGCGCTCGCACTGGAAGGAGATCCGGTTTCTCCACTTTCAGATAATAAACTCGCTGCTTTATTTAGCCATTACGGTAAAGCTAAGCAGATATCGTCAAAATCTATTTCGGTAGGATATGAGCAATCGCTAGATTTGGCGATAAAGTGGCTTGAAGATGAATTAATCTAATGACAGGTGCTCTCATTTGCGTATAGCATAGACTTGTACGTTAGTATTACGTGCGAAACTAATATAATTAGATTTAAGTCACTTTAAATTAACGGATTATTTAATCTTGAAGTGGTTTAGGCGTATATGAAAATGGAGTTTTATATGACAGAGGTGACAGCGACACCAACTCATTTTCGATTGCTTTCTGCGTTAAGAGCGATCGGTCCTTATTTAAGAGAGTCTGATTCGAAAGATGGTCACTATTTGTTTGATTGTCTATCAGTTTGTGTCGATGATAAACAATCACCAGAAGAACGAGAGTTTTGGGGCTGGTGGTTGGAGTTGGATGCGGGAAGCTTAGTAGATAACCAAAGCAGTTATGTTGCTAAGGTTAAGCTTGGCTTGTATAACAAAGCGGGTGACTGGAAAGCGTCTAAAGTGCCTAAAAAAGCACAAGATGAGGTTGCTAGAACTCAAAGAGACTTCATTGTTAAGCTGAATAAAGTATTGGAAGAACGATTTGAGCTTAAGCTGGTTTTTCATAAAGATTCAGAAGAATTAAGCTAATTTACCTAGCAATAATTATGATTTATTCCAAAAGGCGCTTTTTAGCGCCTTTTCTGCTTGTGTAATCCGGTATTGATTGATAAAACATTATCTAATTTGCCGTTTTCCTAAATGTATTCAGTATGACGATAATTCAACAACACGGAAATAATTCACAATCAAAAACGATTATTGTGAAATTAGGTACCAGTGTCATAACCGGTGGCACATTAGAGCTGGATAAAGCTCATATGGTCGAGTTGGTTCGCCAGTGCGCAGAGCTTAAAAAGAAAGGACATTCAGTGGTGATGGTTTCCTCTGGAGCTATCGCTGCCGGACGTGAACACTTAGGTTATCCTGCACTTCCTAACTCAATGGCAAGTAAACAGTTGCTGGCGGCTGTGGGCCAAAGCCAACTTATTCAAACTTGGGAATCCTTGTTTGCTATTTATGGTATTACTATTGGTCAGATGCTGTTAACAAGAGCGGATCTTGAAGACAGAGAACGATTTTTAAATGCCCGTGATACCATTAATGCGTTGGTAGAAAATGACATCATACCTATCGTCAATGAAAATGATGCCGTAGCCACGTCCGAGATAAAGGTTGGAGACAACGATAATTTATCAGCACTGGTTGGAATTTTGTGTGGAGCGGACAAACTGCTTCTTTTAACTGATCAGCCAGGGTTGTTTACCGCCGATCCAAGAAAAGATCCCAATGCCGAGCTGATCAGAGAGGTTACCACTATTGATGAAACCTTGCGTAAGATTGCTGGTGGTAGTGGAACGACCTTAGGAACTGGCGGGATGGCGACTAAATTACAAGCTGCAGATATTGCGCGCCGTGCGGGTATTGAGGTTATCATTGCTGCAGGAAGTGCGGATAATGTGATCTATGACTCTGTGGGCGAACAACCACACGGTACTCGATTTTTGCCTTTGCCTGAAGCGTTAGAGAATAGAAAACGCTGGATACTTGCAGGGCCTATTGCGTCTGGTGATATCATTATCGATGATGGTGCGATTAAGGCGGTGGTAGAGCGTGGCAGCAGTTTGTTGGCAAAAGGGGTCACTAAAGTGACAGGCAATTTTGCACGTGGAGAGGTTGCACGAGTAAGAAACTCTCACGGGCAAGTGATTGCTAAAGGGTTATCTAGTTATTCAAGCAGTGATCTGATCAGAATTGCAGGAAAACACAGTAAAGATATTGGTAGTACACTAGGTTATGACTATGGGTCTGAAGTCATACATCGAGATGATCTAGTGGTTATTCACGAGTAAGGATAGAACAGTGGAATTAAATCATATGGGGCTAAATTTGATGGGAAAAGCAGCAAAAGACGCTGCTTTTCATCTGGCCACCGCGCCAACCGCACAAAAGAACCGCGCGCTGGCTATTATTGCTGACGAGCTGGAAGCGCATGCAGAAGATATTCTCGCAGCAAATAAAATTGATATTGATAAAGGCAGAGATGCAGGGCTGACAGAAGCGCTACTTGATCGTTTACTGCTGAACCCCGAAAGATTACACGGAATCGCAAACGACGTGCGAAATGTAATTAGCCTGAATGATCCCGTGGGTAGTGAAATTGATAGTAAGGTATTGGAAAACGGGATGTCACTGTCACGTCGTCGAGTTCCACTCGGTGTTGTTGGCGTTATTTATGAAGCGCGTCCTAATGTGACTATTGATATTGCTGCACTGTGCCTTAAAACAGGCAATGCCAGTATTCTGAGAGGGGGAAAAGAGACCTTTCATTCGAATATGGAACTGGTTAAGGTTATACAGTCTGCACTGGAAAAAGCCGAACTACCAGCAGCCTCGGTTCAGTATATTGAAAAACCAGATCGTGAGTTGGTTTCGCAATTGCTTAAGCTAGATGAATATGTGGATATGATTATTCCGCGTGGCGGTGCTGGTTTGCACAAAATGTGTAAAGAGAACAGCACTATTCCGGTGATTATTGGTGGATTTGGCATCAGTCATATATTTGTCGATGAAAGTGCGGATTTGGAAAAGTCATTAGTTGTCGTAGAAAATTCTAAAGTTCAACGTCCTTCTGCATGCAACTCATTAGACACCTTATTAGTTCATAAAGCGGTGGCACGTCAGTTTTTACCAATGTTAGCAAAGCAAGTTGAAGATAAGGTAACTTTGGTGGCAGAGCCCGCAGCAAAGGCGCTTCTTTTACAAAGTGCTTCTCTGATGCGTGATGCAAAAGAGGGCGATTTTGATACAGAGTGGTTAAGCTTTACCCTTGGTATTAAAGTGGTTGATGATATTGCACAGGCGATCGACCATATGCGAATTCACAACGCTAGCCACTCTGATGCAATTATGACAAATAGTCTGGAAAATGCGGAGCTGTTTATTAATTCGGTCGGCTCTGCGGCGGTTTATGTTAATGCTTCTACCCGCTTTACTGATGGTGCTCAATTTGGTCTTGGCGCTGAGGTAGCAGTTTCCACTCAGAAATTGCATGCTCGAGGCCCGATGGGGCTGGAAGAATTAACCAGTTATAAGTGGGTTGGTAAGGCAAATTATTTACCGAGACCATAGTAAATAAGTAATAAAAATAGGGCTTGTGTATATCACAGGCCCTTTTTGTTTCTCTCGCCACTGATTTTTAATTCCGTTACACTGTGTTGATATTAAATAATAATAAAGTTTCTATACTCGAAGCCAACTCAGAAGAGTAGGGAAGCAATAAGTACCTCGGAGGTAATATGCATTGCCCGTTCTGTTCCGAAAACGATACTAAAGTAATTGATTCACGTTTGGTGGCTGATGGCCATCAAGTTCGTCGTCGTCGTCAATGTTTAGCCTGTAATGAACGTTTTACTACTTTTGAAAGTGCCGAACTTGTGATGCCTAAAGTCATCAAGTCGAATGGCAACCGCGAACCATTTAATGAAGATAAAATGGTTGGGGGTATTCAGAGGGCATTGGAAAAACGGCCAGTGAGCGCGGACTCCATTGAGCTTTCCATTAGCAATATCAAGTCTAAATTGAGAGCGACTGGTGAACGTGAAGTTCCGAGTGCCATGATAGGTAACTTGGTGATGGAACAATTAAAAATATTAGATAAAGTTGCCTATATTCGGTTTGCTTCCGTTTATCGAAGTTTTGCTGATATTAAAGAGTTTGGCGAAGAGATAGCCAAACTGGAAGATTAATATGAAGGTTACTTTTTCTGACTTTGATTACCAGATGATGGCCCGGGCTATTGAGCTTGCAAAGCGAGGCCGTTTCACAACTGCGCCTAACCCGAATGTGGGCTGTGTGATAACACAAGGCGAAGCGATCGTTGGTGAAGGTTATCATTATCAAGCCGGACAACCTCATGCTGAAGTTTTCGCGTTAAGAACGGCAAAGGAAAATGCAAAAGGTGCGACAGCTTATGTGACCTTGGAGCCTTGTTCCCATTACGGCCGAACGCCACCATGCGCAGAAGCTTTAATCAATGCTAATGTTTCTAGAGTCGTTTGTGCGATGCAAGACCCAAACCCTCAGGTTGCAGGAAGAGGGATCGACATCCTTAGAAAAGCAGGCATTAAGGTGGATGTGGGTCTGTTAGAGCTGGATTCAAATGCATTAAACCCGTCTTTTATTAAACGAATGAAAACGGGAAAGCCGTTTGTTCAGTTGAAACTTGCTGCCAGTTTAGACGGACAAACCGCACTTAAGAATGGTGAGAGCCAGTGGATAACCTCTTCTGACGCCAGAAAAGACGTCCAACAGTTTCGTGCGTTAGCTGGTGCTGTTCTTTCAACCAGTAAAACGGTTATCGATGATAATGCGTCATTGAATGTGCGCTGGAATGATCTGCCTGTTTCTGCGCAACAACAATACCCAATTGAGAACTTACGCCAACCAAGTCGTATTATTTTAGATAAAAACCATCAGTTAACCGAAGATCTTAAGCTGTATCACTGTGATGGAGCTATAGTTACGGTATCTGATACTGATGATAGTGACGTTGTGGTTTCACTTGATATCAATGGACGATTGGATGTAAAAGATGTGTTGGATAAGGTTTGCCTGCAGCATAATGTTAACCATATCTGGGTTGAAGCTGGGGCTACTCTGGCTGCTAGTTTTATTGAACAAAATCTCGTTGATGAATTGATTGTATATATAGCACCAAAACTCATGGGGTCTGAAGGCCGGGGGCTGGTGAATTTACTTGGTTTAGAAAGCATGAATCAGGCAGTAGATTTAACCATTAAAGACATGCGTATGGTTGGAAGTGACATACGACTTATTGCCAACATTAATAAAGACTGAAATTTATGTTTACCGGAATTATTGAAGCGGTTGGTACACTAACTGCTATTACTCCTAAGGGAGAAGACATATCTATTACTGTGAATACAGGCAAATTGGATATGCAGGATGTTAAATTAGGCGACAGCATTGCTACCAATGGTGTTTGCTTGACGGTTGTTGCTTTTACCGATAATAGTTATACCGCCGACCTTTCTTTAGAAACACTGAAAATGACTGGATTTACCCAGTATCAGGCGGGAGATAAAGTAAACCTTGAAAAGGCGATGTTACCGACCACACGCTTTGGCGGCCATATTGTTTCCGGACATGTTGATGGTGTTGGTAAAATAATACAGAGAGACCAAGTTGGGCGAGCTACCGAGTATTGGGTCGAAATGCCTGTGGAACTGACCAAATACGTTGCTTACAAAGGGTCGATTACTATAGATGGTATTAGCCTTACGGTAAACGATCTTAGAAAGAATGCCTTTAAGCTTACTATCGTGCCTCATACGTCTGAAGAAACTACCATCGACCAATTTCAGGTTGGAAAAAAAGTTAATTTAGAAGTCGATGTATTGGCAAGATATATGGAACGTCTTCTTCAAGGTAATAGAGAATCTGAGAAAAACGAGTCTACGTTGACGATGGAGTTTCTCCAGAAAAACGGGTTTGCATAATAAAACGAGTTTGCATAATAAAGAGAATGGGTGCATGTCGTGTCAATTTCTGACAGCCCCGATTTCACTAAATATAGGACAATGAACAATGCCGATTAGTACGCCGCAAGAGATTATCGAAGATATTCGTTTAGGAAAAATGGTTGTCCTCATGGATGACGAAGATCGTGAAAATGAAGGCGACGTTATTATGGCCGCTGAACATATTACACCGGAAGCCATTAACTTTATGGCGACACATGGTCGCGGTCTGATTTGTCTGACGCTAACCAAAGAACGTTGTATCGATCTCGGTCTTGCTCCAATGGTTCAAGACAATAATGCACAATATACCACTAACTTTACCGTATCTATTGAAGCTGCTGAAGGTGTAACGACAGGAATATCGGCGGCAGATCGCGCAGTAACAGTTCAGGCTGCAGTAGCAAAAGATGCGAAAGCAGCTGACCTCGTTCAGCCGGGCCATATCTTTCCGCTTGCGGCGCAAGAAGGTGGTGTATTAACTCGGGCAGGTCATACCGAAGCGGGTTGTGATTTGGCTCGTTTGGCTGGTTTAGAGCCTGCTTCTGTTATTGTAGAGATCTTAAATGAAGATGGAACCATGGCGCGCCGTCCCGATTTGGAAATCTTCGCTGAGAAACATGATATAAAGCTGGGCACAATTGCCTCTCTGATTGAATACCGCAACAATACAGAAACCACCATTGAAAGAGTGGCGGAATGTAAGTTACCTACTGAGTTTGGTGATTTTGACTTAGTAACTTACCGAGACACAATTGACAATGAAGTTCATTACGCTTTACGTAAGGGAGATATTTCAGCCGATGAGCCGTGTTTAGTGCGCGTTCATTTACATGATATTTTCACCGATTTACTTCGTTCTAACCGCAATGCGGAAAGAAGCTGGACGTTAGATACGGCAATGAAGCGTATTGGCAAAGAAGGTGGTGTACTGATTATTTTAGGACATGAAGAACCAACCGATTTGCTTATTCACAGAGTAAAAATGTTTGAACAGCAAGATAAAGGTGAGGCACCGACGATGGCCAAAAAACAAGGTACATCTCGCCGAGTCGGAATTGGCTCACAAATCTTGTCAGATATGGGGGTTTGCAAAATGAAACTGCTTTCTTCCAATGATAAACGGTATCACGCTCTGGGTGGTTTTGGTCTGGAAGTTGTCGAATACGTAACGGAATAAACTGATACTCGCCGGAGAGGGAAGAATACTTACTTTTCCTAGATATTGCTCACAAATTTGTGCTAGAATCCGGCGATTCTCACTTGATGAAAATAGTTGAAGGAAGTCTTATGAAAGTGATCGAGGGTGGATTCCCAGCTCCAAATGCAAAAATTGCTATCGTTATTTCTCGTTTCAATAGCTTTATAAATGAAAGTTTACTTTCTGGTGCTATCGACACTTTAAAGCGTCATGGACAAGTTAATGAAGATAACATTACGGTTGTTCGCTGCCCAGGTGCAGTAGAACTACCTTTAGTTGCTCAGCGTGTTGCTAAAACCAACAAGTTTGATGCCATTGTATCTTTAGGTTCAGTGATTCGTGGTGGTACACCACACTTTGACTATGTATGCAGTGAATGTAACAAAGGTTTGGCTCAAGTTTCTCTGGAGTTCAGTATTCCAGTAGCATTTGGTGTACTAACCGTTGATACGATTGATCAAGCCATAGAACGCGCCGGAACCAAGGCTGGTAATAAAGGTGCAGAGGCTGCACTGAGCGCACTAGAAATGATCAACGTTCTTTCAGAAATCGATTCCTAATGGGGGCCAGAGTGAAACCAGCCGCACGTCGTAATGCACGTCAATTTGCTTTGCAAGCAATTTATTCATGGCAAGTAACTAAAGAAAATGTTGCCACACTTGAAGAACAGTTCTTATCTGGTGATAAGTACGACGAAGAAGAGCATCATGAAAATGAACCTTCACTTGTCGCACCGGAAACAGACGTAGCTTACTTCCGTGATCTATTAACTGGTGTTGTACTTAGCCACATTGAACTAGACAGCAAACTTCGTCCTTATTTGTCTCGCCCTATGCAAGACTTAGACATGATGGAGTTAGCTCTACTTCGACTAGCTATGTATGAAATGACTCGTCGTGATGATGTACCTTATAAAGTGGTTATTAACGAGGCGATAGAGTTGGCTAAAGTTTTTGCCGCCGAGGATAGTCATAAATTTGTTAACGGGGTGCTGGATAAAGCTGCACCACATGTTCGCAAAAGAAAATAATTTGATTTAATGAATAAGGTCGGCATTTGCTGACCTTATTTTGTTTTAGCTTAGTAAACAAATTCGGTAACCGGTAACCGGTAACCGGTAATCCGGTAGCCCGTAACCTTCAACATTAAGCCTATTCTATGTCCGGTGAATTTAGCCTAATTGAGAAATACTTTTCTAATCGCCAGAGCCAGCGTAAAGATGTACTGCTATCCGTCGGTGATGATTGTGCTTTAGTTAAAGCACAAAACAATACACGCATTGCTATAACGACCGACACTATGGTCGCAGGCACTCATTTCCTTATTGATGCAAACCCTGCCTGGGTAGCTCACAAAGCGTTGTCTTCCAACTTGAGTGACTTGGCGGCTATGGGAGCAACCCCTGCATGGGCTTCATTAGCGTTGACCTTGCCTGAGCAAGATGACGAATGGCTAAAAGCATTTAGCGATTCTTTTTTTCAGCTTGCTGATTACTTCAGCATTCAATTGGTTGGTGGGGACACGACCAAGGGACCGTTGAGTATTACTTTGACGGTTCAGGGTTTTGTGCCAGATAATAAAGCGCTTTGTCGTAATGGGGCTGAAGTTGGTGACTGGATTTACGTGACTGGCGATCTCGGAGACAGTAAAGCGGGTTTACAAGTTATCTTGAATGAAGAGCTGCGAAGTAAGCCTTATGCTAAGCAATTAGAAACAGAGCATTACCTTTCGACACCGAGAATTCTGGCTGGTCAGGCCTTACTTAATATCGCTTCTTCCTGTATTGATATATCTGATGGCCTTGTCTCTGATCTTCAACATATCTTAACTCAGTCAAAGGTTGGCGCTAGTATTGAGGTAAGTAATTTACCGCTTTCAAATGCTCTGATAGATTTTTGTGATGATAGAGAAAAAGCACAAAAAATGGCCTTAACCAGTGGCGAAGAGTATGAACTGTGTTTTACTGTGCCAGAAGCAAATAAAGGTACTATTGAGAGCAGCTTATCTCACATCGGCACTAAGGTGACTTGTATAGGTCAGATACGTCCTCAAGGTAAATTTGAGCTGGTTCGGGACGGAAGAAAACTTGATTGGCAGCTAGGTGGTTTTGACCACTTTAAGGCAGAAAAATGAACCCATTAGAGCGAATTTCTTTATCTAATATCTGGCACCTTCTAGCTACCGGTTTTGGTAGCGGCTTGTCTCCAATTATTCCGGGAACCATGGGGACATTGGCATCAGTACCTTTGTATTTACTTCTGGTTCAGGCACCGGTCCCGGTTTACTTTTTGGTGGTTGTGATTGCCTGTATTCTGGGTGTTAAAATATGTCAGGTCACCTCTGATGATATGGGGGTACATGACCACGGCTCAATTGTTTGGGATGAATTTGCTGGTTTTTGGATAACCATGAGTATTGTGCCCATACTTAACCTGCCCGTTACAGAATGGAAATGGGTTGTGACTGGTTTTGTGTTGTTCCGGTTTTTTGACATGGTAAAGCCATGGCCTATCGGTTGGCTGGATAAGCGTGTTCATGGTGGTTTAGGTATTATGATCGACGATATTGTCGCTGGTTTAATGGCTGGTATTGCACTGTATTTTGTAGGTAAATACGCGGGCTGGTTGATGTAGTGACAGGTTGTCAATGGAGTCGGCTTATGCTGACTCCATATGTGTCAGTCGATCAAATAAGGTGAGCTTATTTTGGGTTGGTCGCTTCTAAGTGAAAATGCCAGTTCTCATTGATAACATCAAAGTTGCTCACGCAAAAATCTTTTCTGTCTTTTAAGTAATCCCTCTCAACTTCATCCAGCAGATAGTCGTATTTATCTGGGTCACTACCATAAACTAAGCATAGCGTTGAAAAGTACCGTTGTAAGTCAAAACTGTGTTCATCAATATACTCGCCAAAGTCATAATAATCAGGTCGGTTGTCTGATTCGAAAGCGAACATATCTGCGGCACTTATCGCTATATCATCACCAGAGTCGACATAGTTGAGTAAAACGATGGAGGCGAAGTTATCAACGGCATCTTCTTCCTTACCAAGTACAGGGATATTCTGGTCCGAAATATAAGCATGACCAGCTTCGTGCAATAGGGTGTGTAGTAGCGTATCTATAGCGCCATCTTTGGCTGATTTACCATACTTTTTCTCGTAATCATTTCTAGTAAAGTGATGATGAGACTCGATATAGAACTGATAAGGAATATGAATGGTATGAGAGTTAGGATCATACAGTGGCCCTTCGTCACCACCATAGTATATGTTTAACGTTTTACTGAAAGGAAATGTACGGTCTGACAAGTCGACAAGTAACGAGTTAATGTTACTTTGACGTATCTCTTCAGCCGCCAGTCTCTCTTGTTTGGATTGTGGAGGCTGCATTTTTATCAGTATATTTTCGCTCGCAAATACCTGTGTGATACCAGCGCAGAGCAGTACAATAGTTGTTAGGAATTTCATTAACTGAACCACCAATAAACATAGATTATTAGGATATAACGTATAAAAAAGCCTCAGTAAAATAAATTTAACTGAGGCTTTAAAGAGGTAGTGATTATTTTTGAATATATTTTTTTATCGACAGTTCAATGCCATTAGCATCTAAACCGAGTTCTTCCAGCATCTCTTCTTGAGAGCCTTGAGCAATAAATTTATCTGGCAGGCCTAAGTTCAATACAGGCTTGATGAGTTTTTCTTTCATCATAAACTCAACCACTCCAGCCCCGGCTCCACCTGCAATCACGTTTTCCTCCACGGTGACGAAAATGTCATGTTCTGTGGCTAACTTATGTATCAGCTCTTCATCCAGAGGTTTGACAAAGCGCATGTCTGCAACAGTGGCATCTAAAGCTTCAGCAGCCACTAAGCTGCTTTCCAGCATGGTACCGAAACTTAGAATTGCAATTTTTGAGTCATGCTCTGATGGGGTTTGCCCACCATTACGAACTATTTGGCCTTTGCCAATTTCTAACTCGGTCATTTCATGGTGGATTTTTGCACCAATGCTGGTACCTCTTGGGTAGCGAACAGCACTTGGGCCTGAATGCTTATGCCCGGTATATAGCATTTGGCGGCACTCATTTTCGTTACTTGGGGCCATGATGACCATGTTTGGTATGCAGCGCATGAAGCTTAAATCGAATGCACCTTGGTGAGTTTGTCCATCGGCACCAACAATACCTGCTCGGTCAATGGCAAACATAACCGGTAAATTCATAATCGCGACATCATGGATGAGCTGGTCATAACCGCGTTGAAGGAACGTTGAATAAATAGCGACGATGGGATTATTGCCAGCAATGGCCATACCTGTAGCCAATGTCACTGCATGTTGCTCTGCAATGGCCACATCAAAGTATTGATCCGGGTGCTCTTTTGAAAAACGAACCATACCTGACCCTTCACGCATGGCAGGGGTAACTGCCATTAGTTTAGGGTCTTGCGCTGCCATATCACAAAGGAAGTCGCCGAAAACTTTAGAAAAAGAGGGTTTGCTGCCATTGCTCTTAGGCAAGCTGCTTTCATTAGGATCAAACTTAGGTACACCGTGATAGCCTATAGGGTCTTTCTCGGCGGGCTCGTAGCCTTTACCTTTTTTAGTCATGATATGTAAGAACTGAGGACCTTTTAGTTCACGCATGTTCTTAAGGGTTTTAACCAGTTCGTTTACATCGTGTCCGTCTACGGGACCTATATAATTAAAGCCCAGCTCTTCAAACATGGTTCCAGGAATTACCATGCCTTTTAAGTGTTCTTCGGTGCGGCGAACCAATTCTTTAATTGGTGGCACTCCTGAAAGTACTTTTTTACCACCTTCTCGGATAGAGGTGTACAGGCTTCCCGACAATACTTGCGCTAGGTGGTTATTTAAGGCACCAACATTTTCTGATATAGACATTTCGTTGTCGTTTAGAATAACCAACATATCAGGATGAATATCGCCGGCATGGTTCATCGCTTCAAATGCCATTCCGGCGGTAATAGCACCATCACCGATTACGCTAACAACTTTCCGTTCTTTGCCTTCTTTACCTGCGCAAATAGCAAGGCCAAGGGCAGCACTGATCGATGTGGATGAATGACCGACAGAAAGTACGTCGTACTCGCTCTCTTCGCGCCACGGGAATGGATGTAACCCGCCTTTTTGACGTATGGTCGGCAGTTGATCTCTTCGACCAGTCAGGATTTTATGTGGGTAGGCCTGGTGGCCAACATCCCAGACTAATTTATCAAATGGTGTGTTGTAGACGTAGTGTAGAGCGACTGTGAGCTCTACTGTGCCTAAGCCAGAGGCTAAGTGACCACTAGATTGGCTTACTGAATTCAGTAAATAAGTACGAAGCTCATCGCATAATTTAGGAAGAATTTCTCTAGGAAGCGAACGAAGCTCATCAGGAGCATCTGCTAAGGCTAGTGTAGGATATTTTGATATATCAAGAGTCATAGTATTCAGCGCTTATAGTGTTAGTTTTTGCGCTCGACAACATATCGGGCGAACTCTTCGAGTAATTGGGTATTGTATGGGATCGCGTCCAAAGCATGAAGTGCTTCTTGTAAAAGAGTTTGTGCTTTTTGCTTTGCGCCATCTAATCCTAAAAGTAAAGGATAGGTTGATTTATTTAGCTCTTGATCTGAGCCTTGTGGCTTTCCAAGCGTTTCGGTATCGCTGATGATATCGAGTATGTCGTCTTGAACCTGAAATGCTAATCCTATGGCATCTGCATAGATTTCAAGTTGAGGCAGTACTGCTTCGCCTTTGTCGCCAGCAGCGAGAGCGCCCATCGTTATTGCACTTTTAATCAGTGCCGCGGTTTTATTTAGATGGATAGCTTTTAATTCCGCCAGAGAAATGAGCTTGTTTTCAGCAGCAAGATCGAGTGATTGCCCCATACACATGCCACTTGCACCTGAAGCGTGAGCCAGTGTTTGAATCATTTTGATTCTTTTTGGTTCTCCCGACTCTGAAAGCGCCCCTTCTGAAAGAATAGTAAAGGCGAGTGTTTGTAGAGCGTCTCCAGTGAGAACGGCAGTTGCTTCATCAAACTCTATATGACAAGTCGCTTGTCCTCGACGTAGCTCATCATCGTCCATGGCTGGCAAATCATCGTGGATCAATGAATAGGCATGAATACACTCTATTGCAGAGGCGGGTGTATCTAGCGACTCAATATTGCAACCGAGCATTTCTCCGGTGATATAGACCAGATAAGGCCGAGCTCTTTTTCCGCCCAATAGCAGACCATAACGCATGGCTTTTATCAGAGGTTGATCTTGTTGTTCAAACCTTGATAGCCACACTTCTAACTCAGTATGGTTTCGTTTCTGATAATGAGAAAGTACAGCATTCATGACTAATCTTCTCTTAACTGATCGTTTTGAAACTCGGTAAGAGCCGCTGTGTCATCTTTTTTCAATAAAATAGAGACTCGTTGCTCTGCTTGAGAAAGTTTAGCTTGTCCCTCGCGCGCAAGTGCAATGCCACGCTCAAAGTTTTTTAGCGCATCTTCTAGTGGAAGATCTCCATTTTCGAGCTGCTCTACAAGAGAATCGAGTTCATCCAGAGTTGCTTCAAATGTCATGTTTTCTGGTTTTTTGATTGCCATGCTTTTTCTACTTCTAATGAGGAGCCCGAACGTTACCTTAGAGAAGGGGTGGGGTCAAACAAGTAAGACTATCAGTCATTAATTATGTTGTCTGGTTTGAAGATCTTATATTTGTGCAATTCATGCGTTTTTCCACATATTAAGGTCATTGATCATAGGGATAATAGTACCAATATTGGCACCCCGTTATAAAGTTGAGGAAGAGTTACTTGGAAATTATCGATACAAGGCTTATCCTGAAAGCGATATTCGATAATGTTATGGGTAAAAAGTGATATTTTTTAATAAATAATTAAATGATCACAGAGTGTTGCCGATAACATGACTATTCCCACACTAACTGCATTCAACTAGTTAGCATAAGAGGTGCTTAGTGGATTTAGCAACATTAATAGGTTTAATTGGTGGATTCGCCTTTGTTATCATGGCAATGATACTTGGCGGTAGCTTGGGCATGTTTTTTGATACGACGTCGGTTCTTATCGTGGTTGGTGGCTCAACCTGTGTCGTATTGATGAAATTTACCATGGGGCAGTTTTTTAATGCGTTTAAGATCGCAGCCAAGGCGTTTATGTTTAAAACAGACAACCCTGAAGATCTTATCGCTAAAATTGTAGAAATGGCTGACGCTGCACGTAAAGGTGGTTTCCTTGCTCTTGAAGAGATGGAAATCAGCAGTAGCTTTATGCAGAAAGGCATTGATTTGTTGGTTGATGGTCATGATGCAGAAGTGGTTCGCGCTGCGATGCAGAAAGACATATCATTAACTGACGAACGTCATGTTCAAGGCAGTGATGCGTTTAGAGCCTATGGTGATGTGTCTCCAGCAATGGGCATGATAGGTACACTTGTTGGTTTGGTTGCCATGTTATCAAATATGGATGACCCTAAATCAATTGGACCGGCAATGGCCGTAGCACTTTTAACCACGCTTTATGGTGCAATGCTGGCAAATATGCTCTTTTTCCCGATCGCTGATAAATTATCTTTACGCAGGGAGCAGGAAAAACTGAATCGCCGTCTGATAATGGATGGTGTATTAGCGATTCAGGATGGGCAGAACCCTCGTGTTATCGACAGTTATCTCAAGAACTATCTCAATGAGAAAAAACGTGTTCTTGATATCGATAACGAGTAAGGAAGTGACGTAATGGAAGAAGAAGATTGCAAATGTCCACCCCCGGGGGCTCCCCTGTGGATGGCGACATTCTCAGATCTGATGTCACTTCTGATGTGTTTCTTTGTACTTCTGCTGTCCTTTTCTGAAATGGATGTACTTAAATTTAAGCAAATTGCAGGCTCTATGAAGTTTGCATTTGGTGTACAAAATCGTCTTGAAGTTAAGGATATTCCTAAGGGCACTAGTGTTATTGCTCAAGAGTTTCGTCCGGGCAGACCTGAACCAACTCCTATCGATGTAATAATGCAGCAGACGATAGATATTACTCAGCCAAGTCTGGACTTTCATGAAGGAGAGTCGAGCAAGGCGGGTGGTAAAAATAGAGATGCAGGCCAGCAAACAGGCGGGCAATCACCAGAAACATCAACCAAGATGAATCAAAATACTCAATCTGAATCTCAAGAACAGCAAGATCAGGACTCTCAAGGTGAAGCGCAGTCTGAGTCTATGGCCGCCGAAACGGATGCTTTGGAAGAAACCATTAAAAAAGCACTTGAAAGAGAGATCGATCAAGGTGCATTAGAGGTGGAAAACCTAGGCCAAGAAATTGTTATCCGAATCCGTGAAAAAGGTGCTTTCCCTGCGGGGTCAGCATTTTTACAACCGAAGTTCAGGCCGCTGGTCAGGCAGATTGCTGATTTGGTAAAAGAGGTTCCTGGCGTCGTTCGGGTGTCAGGACATACTGATAATCAAGCTTTGGATTCGGAATTATACCGTTCAAACTGGGACCTTTCTTCTCAACGTGCAGTTTCAGTTGCGCAGGAGATGGAAAAAGTACGAGGCTTTGACCATAATAGATTACGTGTGCGAGGAATGGCAGATACCGAGCCACTCAACAACAATGAGACGCCTTCTATGCGTTCGCGCAATAGAAGGGTAGAGATTGGCATACTGCAAGGCAAACCTAAGTACAGCGATGAAGTGAGTGTGCAACAGGCGAACTAGATAAATAGTAGATAGTTTGATGATTAGGGGTCAGACACCTTGGTGTCTGACCCCTTTTTCTGTATAATTTCGCGCCTGTGTTTTATAGCGAATCCACTTATGAAATTTATTGTTAAACCTCATCCCGAAATCTTTGTTAAAAGTGAATCTGTACGTAAGCGATTTACTCGAATCCTTGAATGTAATATTCGTAATATAATTCAGCAACGTACTGAGTCTGTTGCTGTTTTTAACCGACGTGATCACATTGAAGTGACAGCAAGCAGCGATGAGTTTTATCAGGAAGTTCTGACGATATTAACCCATACATCAGGTATCCATCATGTTCTGGAAGTGCAGCAATCTGAATTTGAAGATATGCACGACATTTATGAACAAGTTTTGGAACTTAGCGGTAAAAAGATTGAGAATAAGACCTTCGTGGTGCGAGTTAAGCGTCGCGGTAAGCATGATTTTACATCGATAGAGCTGGAACGTTATGTTGGTGGTGGTCTTAACCAAGCGGTTGAAAGTGCAAAAGTTAAACTCAATAAACCCGATGTTACGGTTAATATCGAGGTTGCCAATGAAAAGTTGAATCAGGTCATTGCTCGTTACAAAGGCTTGGGCGGATTTCCTCTGGGAACTCAAGAAGATGTACTAAGTTTGATTTCTGGTGGCTTCGACTCTGGTGTATCTAGTTACCTGCACATTAAACGCGGTTCAAAGACTCATTACTGTTTCTTTAATCTGGGCGGTCCAGCTCACGAGATCGGTGTAAAGCAAGTATCGCATTTCTTGTGGAAAAAATATGGTTCATCTGCCAAAGTGAAATTTATCGCGGTAGATTTTGAACCTGTTGTGGCAGAAATCCTTGAGAAAGTAGACGACGGCCAGATGGGCGTTGTACTGAAACGTATGTTTATGCGTGCTGGTGGTATGATTGCCGAAAAATTTGGTATTCAGGCATTAGTCACTGGAGAAGCATTGGGGCAGGTATCGAGTCAGACCTTAACCAACCTTCGCCATATTGATGGTGTGACGGATACACTGATTCTTCGTCCGCTGATTAACTGGGACAAAGAAGACATTATTGATCTGTCTCGTAAGATCGGTACTGAAGATTTCGCGAAAGTAATGCCTGAGTATTGCGGTGTTATCTCTAAAAAGCCGACAGTGAAAGCGGTAAAAGCGAGATTGGAAGCAGAAGAAGAGAAATTTGATTTCTCGGTTCTTGAGAAGGTGGTTTATGACGCCCGTGTCATGGATATCCGTGATATAGAGAAAGAAGCTCAAGAACAAGTTCCTGAAGTAGAGTTAGTTAAAGCCGTAGAAGAGCATGCGATTGTATTGGATATCCGCAGCCCTGACGAAGAGGATGAAAATCCTTTGCACATTGAAGGCGTTGATGTTCAGCATTTACCGTTCTATAAGCTAGCGACTAAGTTTGGTGATTTAGAACAATCGAAAACTTATCTCCTTTATTGTGATAGAGGGGTAATGAGTCGATTACAAGCGCTCTATTTGCAAGATCAAGGTTTTAATAATGTAAAAGTTTATCGACCATAGCTTTTGAGTACAGATTAAGATCTCGAGACGGTTAACTTAGGTTAGCCGTTTTTTATTCTCTGTATGTTAAATTTTCTTTAACAAATCCCGTGTATAGTTCTTTATTTTTTACCTGTTTTTTATAAAAAATAGGTAAAAAAAAGCACTGCCAGAGGCAGTGCAAAATAAATTTTTTGACAGACAGGTCAAATTTATACAGGAAGTATGTATCGTGCATCAAATGTATTGAGCATGACACTGTGGTAGAAATCTACCTTAACTCGAATTCGAGCTTTGCAAACACAACATCGCAACATCAAACCAATTGATTCTATGAATCAAGCCGTTCAGGCTTGAGCTGCGGGGCAAAATATAGAATTTCTCTGGCTGTCAGGCAATCGACATTTTATAATGCTTCGGATAATAAAAACTAATGTGTTAACCAGAGGTTACCAATGTCCCGAAGATTGCCCCCGCTAAACTCATTAAAAGTGTTTGAGGCTGCGGCCCGCCAGCTCAGTTTTACCCGTGCGGCGGAAGAGTTATTTGTCACTCAAGCAGCGGTTAGTCACCAGATAAAAGCATTAGAAGAATTTTTGAATATTAAACTGTTTCGTCGTAGAAACCGCTCGTTGCTGTTAACGGAAGAAGGGCAGAGTTATTTTTTAGATATTAAGGATATTTTTAGTAGCATCGCTGAAGCGACGGATAAGGTTTTAGAGCGTCATGAAAAAGGGGCTTTAACCATTAGTTTGCCTCCGAGTTTTGCAATTCAATGGCTGGTACCCAGGTTAGCTGATTTTAATCAGCAGGAACCTGATATCGATGTTCGTATCAAAGCCGTTGATTTAGATGAAGGCTCTCTGACTGATGATGTGGATGTTGCTATCTATTATGGCCGAGGAAATTGGCCAGGTTTACAGGCGGATAAACTTTATCAGGAATATTTGGTGCCACTTTGTGCGCCAAAATTGTTGATTGGAGAGAAACCGCTAATGAGCCTGAGTGATTTGAAAAGCCATACGTTGCTTCATGATACCTCTCGAAAAGAATGGAAGTTATTTGTAAAGCAAAATGCCATTGAAGAAGTGAACGTTAATCATGGGCCCATATTCAGTCACTCAACGATGGTATTGCAGGCTGCTGTACATGGGCAAGGGGTTGCCTTGGGTAATAACGTATTGGCTCAACCTGAGCTGGATGCAGGGCGATTAGTCTCTCCATTTGATGAAGTCTTAGTAAGCAAGAATGCATTTTATGTTGTATGCCATGATAAACAGGCTCAATCTGGTCGAATTGCAACATTTAGAGATTGGATGCTGGCGAAAGCGGCTAGTGAACAAGAGGCGTTAATGGATGAATAAATGGTCTCGTTTTATATTAGTTACTGCCGGGATCTCAGGTATGCTGACGGTCGTATTGGGAGCCTTTGCTGCCCATGGATTGAAGCCGATACTGTCAGCTTATCTGCTTGATATTTATGATACTGGAATCCAGTATCAGGCTTGGCATACTTTTGCACTTATCGCTTGTGGAGTGTTATTAAGGCTGAATATTCAAGAAAAAACGCAGAAAGGACTTTTCAGAGCGTCAATATGCTTTATGATCGGCATCCTTTGTTTTAGTGGAAGTCTCTATGGACTTGCACTGACCGGTGCGAAATGGTTTGGACCGATCACCCCTTTTGGTGGATTAATGTTTATTATTGGCTGGGGATTTTTCGCGTACTCAGCGCTTAAGATGAATGAGGTAACTCAGTGAAACATATTATGCTTTATTGTCGCTCTGGTTTTGAAAAAGAGTGTGCAGGTGAAATTCAGGATAAGGCTAATCAGTCTGAGATATTTGGTTTCCCTCGGGTAAAAAATAACACAGGTTATGTTATTTTTGAATGCTATCAAGATGGCGATGCAGACAAACTGATTAAGCTGCTTGATTTTCAATCTTTGATCTTTGCCCGACAAATGTTTGCGGTTGTCGCAGAGTTTACTGAACTGCCTAAGGATGATCGGATTTCTCCAATTCTCGGAGAATTAAGTGATATTGATAGCATTCCTTTGTGTGGCGATTTACGTATCGAGACGCCAGACACCAATGAAGCTAAAGAATTATTGAAGTTTTGCCGCAAGTTTACGGTGCCACTTCGTCAGGCTCTTCGTGGTAAAGGGCTTTTACTTAAAAAAGATAATCCGAAAAAGCCCGTATTGCATGTGTGTTTTATCAAACCTGGGCATTGTTATATTGGTTATTCGTACTCTACAAATAACTCTCAGTTCTTTATGGGTATTCCTCGTCTTAAATTCCCATCAGATGCGCCGAGTCGTTCAACTCTTAAGTTAGAAGAAGCGTTCCATGTATTTATTCCAAGAGATGAATGGGACACTCGTTTGGCTTCTGGCATGTGGGGAGTAGACCTTGGAGCCTGTCCCGGAGGCTGGACTTATCAATTAGTGAAACGCTCTATGTTTGTTCATGCAATTGATAACGGAATGATGGCTGATAGCCTGATGGATACAGGGCAGGTAAAACACCATATGGTAGATGGCTTCAAATTTGAACCGCCGCGAAAGAACGTTACCTGGTTAGTATGCGATATGATTGAAAAACCATCACGTGTAGCGCAATTAATGGGGCAGTGGATCTATCGTGGCTGGGCTAAAGAAGCAATTTTTAACCTGAAACTTCCCATGAAAGGCCGTTATGATGAAGTGTTGGAAGACATTGAAACGCTAAAGCAGTTCTTAACGGATAATGATGTTAAATATAAGCTTCAGGCCAAACATCTTTACCATGACCGTGAAGAGATCACTGTACACATTCAGTGTTTGTCTAATATCTCGCCGAGGTAGTGTTTTAGGTTATGGGTTATGGGTTATGGGTTATGGGTTATGGGTTAAGATAGACCCACGACCCACGACCCACGACCCACGACCCACGACCCACGACCCGTAGCACGAAGTGCGTCCTATCACCTATTCCTTATCACCTACTATCCATATCTCAAATCTTGCAAATTAAAGCCCAGCTCAATATCCGTTTTTAGTGAGGCTATTTGTTTACATGTTCTGGCCAGCTCGATGTGTTCACTGAATTTTTTGCGGTATTTTTCTGCTAATGTGTCAGAGCTGTTGGCGGAATCGATATCCGGAAATTGAGTTAGTATCTCTTTTGCCGCTTTAGGCCCAATGCCTGGAATGCCTGTTACCTGGCTGGAGCTTATCCCGGTTAATCCCCAGTAATCACTGAGCTGCTCAGGCTTTACGCCAAATTCTTTCTCGACAAATTCTGCATCCAGCCAGCGATGTTGAAAATAGTCTCTGATTTGCAACGTGGGGGCAAGTAGCTGACAGTAACCCTTGTCTGTTGAGACTATGGTTACGGTCTCTCCATGCTTTGCGACTTTAACGGCAAGCGTTGCAATAAGATCGTCCGCCTCATCTCCCTCGGATAATAGCGAGTCTATACCTAATTGCCACCATGCGTCTTGAATCCTGTCTAGCCCTTGCTGCAATGGCTCTGGCATTGGTTTACGGTTTTCTTTGTAGCAGGGTAGAAGCTCGGCGCGCCATCCTCTGTCTTGTAAGTGATGGTCAAAGACAGCAACGATATGTGTTGGCTGAGATTCCGTGAGTATGCGGTTTAGCGTACGTTTTGTTGTTTCAATGGTTCTGGCGATATCCGTAGGATCGGGTTGAGCGGAGTGTACTCGACGGATTAGATTGAGTGCATCGATGATCACCAGATGAATAGGCATAGAAGTCCATAAATATATAAAAGCGTATGAGGCTGTATTGTATACCTAAAATTCTTTTTAATGCAGTATTTATCAATTAGGCGATAGGTGATGGGTTGTGGGCAATAGGCAATAGGCAATAGGCAATAGGTGATGGGTAATGGGATTATGGGTGACCGATAACCGGATTACTTAATGTGGATTTGTCATATATGGACCCACC
>DDQN01000092.1:110558-229205 GCA_002342685.1 Vibrio sp. UBA2441 | reverse complement strand
GGAATCTATGCTGGTGAGTTCCAGAGATTACTTCTAATAATGCCTGTCCTGTTAATTATAATGCCTGTCCTGTTAATTTATCTAATAATGCCTGTCCTGTTAATTTTGTTAATTTTGAAATTGGCTTACCTTTTAAAGTACTGGCAAAAGTTTATTGAAACTCACGTTTACACAAATAGTCAACTGTATCTCAATTGTGCACGCTGCATTTTATACAGGTATTAATATAAAATTCAGAGTAGCGGAATTTATTTATTAAACATTAAATCGAAACGGTAATTTATACAGAAAACAAAATAATCATCATACAAATGAAATTTAGAACGCCTAATATAATCTCTGAATAGAGACCAGACATCAGCTCTTTACATACTTTCCCATCAACTTTAAGTGATACTATTCTACCAAAGGCATAGCCTAAGAATGTTATAGTAGCAATGACAAATGACCAGAACTCTACAGTAGGGATAAATATCCCAAGCAAAATAATGATACCTGATAGAAATAATTGTGCTCCAGCGGATCTCATTTCATTATATATATCTGACTTATGTTTAAGTTCTATATCAGAATTCTTGGCGTATCCTGTAAGGCATAATGATGAAATTGGTTTGACCAATCTATTCAATCCCGCATAACATAATAACATCCCTGATAGCGCTAAAACTACAAGATTAAAAATTTCCATACAATGCTCCCTAAATGTTTTTTTCGTCTATGAATAAACCTCTAAGAATTATTTCTATTGAGGCAGTAAGATCTTTTTCGAAGTTGGGTTTCATGAACTTAAAATCATCGTGCTCATATATTTTTCTTATAGATTCGTTTTGAAAGTTTGCTGCCCAAAAATTTGATGTGATAGCAAAACTAGAATTTATTAACTGGAATGCTCTACTTATTTCTAGAGATGGATAAATCGTTGTGGTTTCTATAGCCACTTGAAGTAATAAATCCTTAGACATAACTTTAAATTTCAATAGCTGATCATATGAGCTGTTTCTTTCTAACGATAAAAAAAGAAGTGGTATCAGGTCTAAGAAGTTAGGGTACTTTAAATATGAGTCTACCCATGTTTTCGCAAATATCGCATAAGATTCGTTTTCATTAAGTTTTCTCAGCTCCAAAACATAATGCTTTTGCCAAGTTTTAAACATTTCTCCAAATATGTTTAAAAAAATATCTTCTTTTGATTTGAAATATCTATACATATTGGATTTCGTAAAGCAGGCTTCTTTTGCAATCATGTTAAAACTAACATTTTCATAGCCGTGCATTTTAAAAAGACGCAAGGTGGCTTCAAATATCTCCATTTTTCTTAAGTCTTTTTGTTTATCCGTTGTTGCTCTTTGCCAGTCCATACTATTTCCCAAATGACACTTTAGAGACCAATGGTCTTTAGTGTTGTTATGGTAAGTGACCAGTGGTCTCTTTGTCAAGGAGGTGATGATTAATTTATTGAGACTCTTCGGGTGGACCGGGTAATGGTTAATGCTCACCTCTCATGCTGGCCTGATTTTTTTCTTTCAAGGTTTATCCTCTCGGCTTAATTCATTACACTTGCCCTTCAACAAGAATTTCGTCAAAGGGATAACAAATGACAAAAGCAAAAATCGGTATTGTTACGGTCAGTGACCGAGCAAGCGCTGGCGTGTATGAAGACATTTCTGGTAAATCAATTATTGAAACTCTGAATGAGTATTTAATTTCTGAGTGGGAACCTGTCTATGAAGTGATCCCTGACGAACAGGATGTTATCGAAGCCACATTGATTAAAATGGCTGATGAACAAGCTTGTAGCCTGATTGTTACAACCGGAGGCACAGGGCCGGCAAAGCGCGATGTCACTCCTGAAGCAACAGAAGCCGTTTGTGATCGTATGATGCCTGGATTTGGTGAACTTATGCGTGCTGAATCGCTGAAATTCGTTCCAACCGCTATTTTGTCACGCCAGACTGCTGGTCTTCGTAAAGATACTTTAATTGTAAATCTACCTGGAAAACCGAAGTCCATTCGTGAATGTCTGGATGCGGTATTCCCTGCGATACCTTATTGTATCGACCTGATGGAAGGTCCATATCTGAAATGCAACGAAGTGGTTATAAAGCCTTTCCGACCTAAACAGAAATAACCGATAACGGTTGCAGCATCACAGAACAAATAGAGAAGGATATAAACGGAGAAGCTACATTGGTGTATTTACAGAAATCAAATAGCTTTTAGCAATCATTTGATATTCTGTCAGTCAATTTCAGGTTTCGCGGTATAGCTGAGCTGTACCGCATCTTGCGAAGTGCTGGACGTATTTATGCAACCCCCAGTTTTATGCTAAGCATGTAAACTAACTCTGGCAATATGGCAAGGTATACAAATGCCCAATAACCTACAAATAGAAATACGGCAGCTTTAAGCAGGGCTGATAAATTGGCGTTCATGATAAGTACTCGTGAGAAGTTGTAACCTACAGTATTGTAGCAGTAACCATGCCACACTTTATAGGCGCATTGTTTTAACTTGCTACTTGCATTGAATATAAAGTAACAGCAACACAAATTGACACTCAATAAATAACCGCAAGAATGAGCCATCGCAGGCTACTCAAGCATTTTGAGCCGATGTTATCAGTAGTACTTATAGTATATAGATAATGTGGTTCCGCTTTCTTAGAGACTTAAGTGTGAGAGATATTGAAAAATTCTCGTCTATCAAGCCGTTCGATTCAACTTAATGTTCAAATGACAATATAATTCATGTCAAAATGACACGGTTTAGTGTCAAAATGACACACTATAATATCTTTTTTAGATGAATTATGTTTTAGGTGGATATGAACATTCGGTAACCTATTGTTTTAAGTGACAATAAAAATACCCCGTAAGGGTTATTCTCAATGGCACACTAACTGCAATAATGACGTGTAATGGGTAAAGAAAACCCTTGGGTGTCTTCAATGAGTTTAAGATTTGTATCACGCGGTTTATAAGGTTTACTAGTGCTAAATATTACTGATAAGAGTAAAGAAGATAAAATTACGCCTTTATTGCGTCTTGGTTTCAGACCCTTTTTTCTGTTTGGCACCCTCTACTCTGTAATCGCAATCGCTATTTGGGTGTATGCGTTTCAAAATGGGCAGCCAGAGGCTTTAAATGTTCCAGCGATGTGGTGGCATGTCCATGAAATGTTATTTGGATTTGCAATGGCAATCGTGGCGGGTTTTGTATTGACGGCTGCTCAGACTTGGACAGGTATTAACGGTACTAAAAGTTATCGTTTAGGTTTTATTGTTTTACTCTGGTTATTACCACGAATATTATTTTGGACGGATACTCCGCTCTGGATCATTTCCAGTATTGAAGCCCTGTTTCTTGTCTCTTTAGCGTATGAAGTTGGTTTTCGAGTCCTTAAAGCAAAAGGGTGGCGAAATCTGTTTTTTGTACCGCTGTTTATATTAGCTCTAGTGGCTAACTTTGCCAGTTATGCCACGATCAAAGGTATGCCACCTTTTTCATCGATTGCAGTATGGCAAGCCATGATTTGGTGGTTTATGCTTTTGCTTTCGGTCATGGGTGGACGAGTGATACCATTTTTTACCGCAAGAAGATTCAATTTCGACAAATCACAGCCGTTATTGTGGCTTGATTTGGCAGCAAATTTACCCTTGGCACTATTATTTGCATTGAGCTTCTTCCCTTTGCTGGCTGCGGATATCGCACCAGCGATAATGCTTTTTGCTGCTTTGTTTCAACTGATTCGATTTATCCGCTGGAAACCGTGGAAAACAAGGAGTGAACCATTAGTCTGGTCATTACACCTTTCCTATTTGTGTATTCCATTGGGCTTGATTGCAAGCAGTGTCACTACTGGATTTGCTCAGCATTCTATGATTCATTTGTTTGTGATTGGGGCGCTTGGTGGAATCATTCTCGCAATGATCTCACGGGTTACCATGGGGCATACCGGAAGAGAAATTTATAAAGGACCTAAGATGTGGCCTGCATTTTTGGCCGTATTTTTGGCTGCACTTTTACGTAGCTTGGGCGTAGGTTTCTCTCCAATTTACATGATGTTGATTATCAACGTTTCTGCCATTTTATGGGGATTTGCTTTTACTATGTTCGTTTATTATTTCGCTGTTATGTTGATTCGGCCTCGAGTTGATGGTCATCCTGGTTGATCTGAGCGATAACGAACTTAAGAATTAAATGATATTCTAATTATTGCAGGTTAAAAATCGAAAACCATCAGCTTAACAACATGTTAGCTGGTGGTTTTTTTGATCTTACTACGATAATTGAGTTAAATGTTAATAAAGTTCACCCTAAGCCGTCAATATCGACAATACTTATACACAGGGTGTATTTAAAAATGTCATAGTCCATTGTTCAATTGCTATTAAATAAGGGAAGAGATGCTAAGCAGAGTGTATTACTACTTGTTGATGCTTTTGCTCTGTTTTTCCACTTTTACGGTACAGAGTAAAGAGACCATTTACATAAGCAGTGGCGAATGGCCTCCGTTTTTGGGGCAAGATTTACAGCAAGAAGGTTTAATATCTCATATTGTAAGGGAAGCTTTTGCTTCCGTAGATATAGATGTTGTTTATGGGTATTTCCCCTGGAAGCGTTCTTATAACTACGCAGTGAGAGGGGAGGGTGCGAATAAGGAGCTGTGGCACGCGACGGCGGTTTGGTATTATTCACCTAAACGAGAGCAAGAGCTAAATTATAGTGACGTTGTGTATGAAGCAGATGAAGTTCTTTTTTACTTAAAATCTAATCCCATTAAGTGGCATGAAGACTCTGACTTAAAAGGGAAACGAATTGGAGGTACTGAGTATTCACCTTACCCACACTTAGAGTCGTTAGAAGGAAAAGGTATTGTTAAGATTGTCCGATCTGGTGGCGATGATGTTCAGATGCAACGGCTCTTTCATAGAAATATTGATGCTGTGAGTGTGATAAAAGAGGTTGGTTTTTATTATGTTGCTAAAAAACTTACAATTACTGACCTCGGACAAATAGCTTTTATCGATAACAAACAATACAAACGCTATCTCTATCTACTTTTTTCTACACGGATTGAAGAAAACGAAAGGTTGCTTAAAGAGTTTAACCGTGGCTTGCGAATTATCAGGTCAAATGGGCGATATTTTGAACTGTTGGAATCATTCCGGCACGGTTATTATTGGTAATTGCTGGAACAAGAACCAAAGCCAAATGGTATTGAAGACAGTTGTAGTAAATGGCTTTGGTTCTTAGTGCTTTTAAATATTAATTAGTTGCGTTTACTTGCACACCCTCGGTAACTTCAGGTTGCTTCGGATGAATGGTCTCTTTTTCTGATTCCAACTGGTGCATTTCCTGAATTTGTTGTGCGGTCATATGACCATAGTCTTCAACCATGTATTTAAATGTCTTGACCAGCATGTAGCTAACTAATACCAATAATGGTGCTGCAAATATCAAGATGGCAGACTGCATTGAGCCAACTGGCGCTTTAACGATAATGAATACGGCCGGAATAGCTATGATCACTAAACACCAGAAGATCTTCAGCAGAGTCGCAGGGTTCTTATCTTCATCCAATACACGTTGAGTCTGACAGGCTACAGTGAATACCGAGCCATCAAGTGTTGTTACCAACAATAAGAAAGTCGAGATAATAAATATAACGAGCAGAACAGATGAGAACGGCAGTGTATTTAGCGCCTCTACAATTGACTGGCTCGCTTGACCGTCAGATACCATCTGGCCGATGTTTACTTTCTTATCAAGTTGGGTCTTCATCATGAATGAACCAACAATCGAGAATAGGATTGTTGTGCCTACTGTACCGCCACCTACCATACAAGCGATAACTTCGCGAAGGGTACGACCTTTAGATACCTTAGTAATGAAGATACACATTAAAGGAATAAAGATCATCCAGTACGCCCAGAAGTAAGCTGTCCAGTTCTGCGGGAACTTATCCTGAGTGATGGCATCAGTATACAGGCTCATGTGGATGAAGTTTGATGCCCAAATGCTCAGTGATGTACTAGTATTCTCCAGAATGAATAGCGTTGGGCCGAAGATAAGAATGTAAATAACCAGCGCGATTAGGAAGTAAGTACCTGAGCTTGAAATGTTCTTCATGCCCTTTTCGATACCAACAAACGAACTCACGATAAGTAGTGTTGCTACGATACCTAGCATGCCTAACTTAAGTCCTAGAGTATCTTCTAGGCCAGTAAGCTGAGCAAAAGCCGCTGATACAATTGGCACACCCAGAGCCAGTACGATGATAAGGCCAAATACTAGAGCGATTGGGTAGGTGATATCAATAACACGGGCAACCACTTTACCTGCAGCTTGGTTTTTAATCATGCTTTGTACGATTTCACTAATCTTCAGAGAAGGATTTTTACGTACATAGTATGAGTACATGATAGGCACGGCACTGATAGCATATAGAGCCCATGCAGTAATACCCCAGTGGTGCAAAGAATATGTTACTGCCCACTCATGCGCTGCAACAGAACCAGCTTCAATAGCAAAAGGAGGGGTCTTGATGTAGTAAGACCACTCTAGAAAGGCCCAGTAAACGGTACCAGAACCCACACCGGCGAGTGCCATCATAGTGATGTATGCAAAATTGGTGTACTCTGGCTTTCCCTCGCCCATACGTATGTTACCGTATTTGCTGACCATCAGATAAACTGAAACTATTACCATGGCAAAACCAAACCACAGAATAGGCGTACCAAGATTATAAGCGATCATGGTAAAGATACTTCCAGCGATGCTAATGGCACGCTCGGTATCTGTTAAAAAGAATACAGACAGCGCACTGATAATGAGCAGAGAGATCAGTATCGTCGTGCGGTCAAAGTTACTTGATTTACTATTTTCCATAAAGGACTCCTTGATACTCCCGCCTATGGATTGGACCGGGAGTAACAATTTCACGTCATTAATATTCGATTATTCAAAAATATAGTGAGCAATTGATGCTTCTTTTACTGCTTCCCAATCCATTTCTACCCCTAGGCCATTACCCTCTGGGGCATGAACAAAGCCTTCTTTATCGGTACGGATCTGAGTTTTAGAAGCGAGTTCGAAGCTTTCATATGGATAAAACTGCTCAAAGTATTTGCAATTGAAGTGGGCCAAAGCAACGTGCAAGTTTGCTGCCTGCGTAATGGTGTACCCCATGCTTTGAATTTCCAGATTTTTAGAGTGTCCTTCTGCAATCGCAAAGCACTTGTTTAGCTGGGTGATGCCGCCACAAACCGTTGCATCTTGACGAACATCAGACCAGAAGCCATTGCCTAATGCATAAGTCACTTCCTGAAGCGTTAGCAAGCAGTTGCCGTGGCTTGAGATCTCTAGGTCTGTTTTATCAACCAAGCGCTGGTAAGTTTTGTAATCGTAATCAGATACTGGAGCTTCTAACCATTCCCAATCGTAGCTTTCCATTAGTTTTGCCATTTTCATGGCCTCTGCCGGGCTATAGAAAGTTGCTGTGTCGAGCATGAAGCGGATGTTGGTTTTTCCGTAGCGTTCCTGAATAGCGTTTACTAATTTAACGTCTTTTTCAAATACACAGTAGCAGTGCAGTTTGATGGCTGTGAATCCAGCTTCAATGCA
Organism: Vibrio sp. UBA2441; assembly: GCA_002342685.1. Classification (GTDB taxonomy): domain Bacteria; phylum Pseudomonadota; class Gammaproteobacteria; order Enterobacterales; family Vibrionaceae; genus Vibrio. Next base: position 221,580 of record DDQN01000092.1, on the reverse strand, counting down.
ATCGTCTACGTACGGGAAGTACTCTTCAACCGAATCAAACATCGGTGTTGACGCATAAGAAAGCATTTTATGACGAGCACCACCAAGCAACATGTAAAGAGGCATGTTAGCTTTTTTGGCTTTGATATCCCAAGCGGCGATATCGATTGGTGATTTTGCAGGTAAACCGCCCCAAGTGCAGCGAGCACCGAGCCATGCGCTGAGTTCATCGGTCATTAGCGGGTTTTTGCCGATTAGCCCAGGAACAATAGTACGCATTGCTTCAATAATGCAGCGATCAAAGTCGTTTTCGGTGTAGCTGATGGTTGCACCCACACCTTCTGTACCATCGTCTGTAATTATACGGACGATGTTGTTGGTGTATAAAAGAGGTTCTTGGTTGTCAGCCCAAGGAATCGGTGGTGCATCGCGGTCGGCTACTGCGTAAAGCTCAACACGCTTAATAACTGTATCTTTCATTTTATCTCCTTACAACGCACTACCGTTATCTATCATAATAGTGCGGATTTCTTCACCGGATAGATCCCGGATACGTCTGTTTTCATCAATGGCTTTAACAACGGCTATGCCGGCTGCCAAGCCATATTCAAAGCACTGTGCTGTTACGCGAGCTGAAGCAAGCGCTTCATGTTCTGCACTTAAACAGCGACCAGCTACAATGATGTTCTCACCAACGATCGGAACCAACGTGTTGAACGGAACATCATAATAGTCATCAATTAACCAATGCAACTTAGGTTTGTCGCCAGAGTGGAGCTCGATTGGCCATGGAGTACGACAAATGCTGTCTGTGCGTTTTACACAATTAACAACATCTTTATTGGTTAAGGTTTCTACGCCGACGATGGAACGAGTTTGACGAATACCAACTTCAACGCCGGTATCTACCACAAACGCAGCTTCACAGCCGGGTACATAATTATTTAGGAATTTGGTGTAATCTCTTACCTGACGGCGTCCCCAGATCTCCGCCTCAGTAAAATCTTTAGGATCGATAACATTGAGCATGCGTCCATCCTGTCCAGCAAGACGAGTGGCATTAACCATGAGCTCATTTGGTCGAGTAGTCGGGAAGATCCAAATTTTATGACGCGGTAAGTCGTAGTCACCGGTTGCATTTGCAGTGTGGATATTCTCCGTGACTTTTGGAGGGCAGATCGTATCGCTGCCATAGTAGTCAAGGTATTTACCTACATCGACACCACCAATACGGAAGAACATGGTTGGGTTCTGGATTCGGCCATTATCACCAAAGTAGTAATCCATTCCCGCACGGGCAATAAGCGCTGCGTCGCCAGATGCATCAACAATCATCTTCGCCATGATGACGCTTTGGCCAGCGTTTGATTCGATAACGACACCCTTGAATGTGTCATTTTCCATGATCACACCGGTTACTGCTGTATGGAACAAAGTGGTTACGCCTGCTTTTTCAAGAAGATCGTCAGCAACCTCGCGCCACACCAGAGGATCGTGAGTGACGGTAAAAGTCTTACCATAACGTTGAGGCTCAGTGACGCCACCTCGCGCTTTTAACTCCTTACGGAATTTTTCAGTAAAGCCAAAAACAACCTGTTCGGGTTGGGCATTCGGATCGTCGCTGCCCATAAACATGCCACAGATAGTGCCTGATAAACCTGCAACCGCCGCTCCGCCGCAAAATCCATACTTTTCGATAAGCCAAGTGGATTTATTCATGCGTCCTGCTGTTTCCGCTGCTGCTACACCCGCAGCGCCGCCACCAATAACTAGCACATCGACTGAAGCCAAAATCGGTAGATCTGGCATTTGTTCAAACCGGCGAACAATTTTCCAATCTTTCATTATTACCTCACTAATAGATTACTGATAGTCTTCTGATATATCAGTCGTATGTCTGGAATATATGCTTTGTTTTTTTGTGTTACAATAGCGATTGTGATATTCGTGAGTCTGCTCACTAAAAAATTGGCTGGAAAATAAAATGAATAACAATATTAATCCGATAAATAAGACAGAAGTTGCATATAATCAGTTGGAGAAAATGATCATTTTCCGTGAGTTGGAGCCGGGCGGAATGGTGAGTGAAAAGCAGTTAGCAGAGAACCTAGAGCTAGGAAGAACCCCCGTGCGAGAAGCTCTGCAAAGGTTATCTTATGAAAGAATGGTTGAAATTCATCCAAGGCGCGGTATTCAGATACCCTCCATCTCAGTGGAAAGCCAGTTAAAAATATTGGAAGTCCGGAGAGATATAGAGGCGCTTTGTGTGAAATATGCTGCGGTTAGAGCATCTGTTGACGAAAAGCAGCAGATGCAAGGGCTTGCTTCAAAGCTAGAAGCGTGTGCAGAAAATGGCGATGAGATTGAATACTCTGTTTTATTAAAGCAAATACATACTGTTTTAGTAAAAGCGGCCAGAAACGAGTATTTGCAGTTAGCTATGGCGCCTCTGCAAGGATTATCAAAACGTTTCTGGTTTGCCTACAAGAATGACACAGATGATTTAGCTAAGGCATCGCACCTTCATGCTGCAACATTACGGGCTGTGTGTCATACCGATGCTGATGAAGCTGTAAATGCCTCACATAAATTGAATGATTACCTAACGGATGTAGCATATCGCAGCATTAGTGCTCGATAACCTGATCAGAAAACCTGGAATAGTAAAAAATAACCAATGACGGTTGGAAATGAGTTTGTTTGATAATCATAAATATACCTTATTAGGTGTGGCTGCAATTTTGTTGTGGGGCTGCCTTGTTGGGTTGATTCGAAATGTAACAGAGTTACTAGGTCCTGTTGGTGGTGCGGCGATGATATATTCTGTCGCTTCGCTTTTTTTGATAGCGGTTATGGGGATACCCAAACTAAAGCAGTTTTCCTTTCGCTATATTGTGATTGCTGGTGCTTTGTTCGCTAGCTATGAAGTCTGTTTTTCTCTCGCATTGGGCTACGCTGACGATAGGTTGCAAACCATAGAAATGGCAGTGATCAATTATTTATGGCCCTCTTTCACGGTGTTATTTGCGGTTTTGGCCAGCAATAAGCAAGTAAGTAAGCTTATTTACCCTAGTATTTTGGCGGCATTTTTTGGTGTGGTTTGGAGTTTGATTGGTGATGAAGGACTTACATTCACTAAGGTCTCCAGCAATGTGACCAGTAACCCATTAGCTTATTCATTAGCATTTATCGGAGCTATTATCTGGGCGGTCTATTGCAACGTCACTCGACGGCTATCAAAAGGAAAAAATGGGATTACCTTATTTTTTGTTTTTACCGCGGTTTCTCTGTGGATTCAATATTGTACAACTGACCAACCAGCAATGGATTTCAACGTGGAATCGATTGGGTATTTATTGGTTACTGGCGTAGTGATGGGCAGCGGATACGCGTTATGGAACGTCGCCATTATAGGTGGAAACATGTTATTTCTGGCGACACTTTCTTATTTTACACCGATACTATCTACGTTGCTTTCTACAGTAATACTTGGCGTTACACTGACGACAAATTTTTGGCAAGGAGTCTTGCTGGTTACTTTAGGTTCATTAGTCTGCTGGTGGGTAACCAGAGACAAAAAAGCAAATTAATTTTTATAGTAATTAATAAACATCGCTGCTGATTCCGTTGCAATATACTGAATTTTATCTTTGCTTATAGTGCAATTTGAGTTCATTAATAGTGGCCAAAAGCAGCTACCTTTGATCAAGCTGTGTAACTGGCCATTGGCAAATTCAAAATCTAATTCAATGAGTTTTTCATCGGCAACAGCGGCTTCTAGCCACTTATAGAGGGTGGTTTCTCTGGCAGAAAACTTCGCCATCTCTTTTTCCAGCTCTTCAGGGTTATAGAAAAAATAACCAAATGCAACGCGGGAAAGGTCGATATATTGTTTGGACGAGAACATTTCGGCTTCGGCTGCCAGAATTTGTGCCAGTTGGTCTTGCAATGGCTGCTGACGGGAATATTGGATATCAATCTGAGTCGTCGCCTGACGCCATAGATCCGACAGGATATTCATGACTAAAGCTTCTTTGGTGGCAAAGTGATTATACACAGTTCGTTTTGACACCTGTGCCAGTTCAGAGAGTTTGTCCATACTGGTCGCCTGAACGCCATGCTCTATAAATGCCTTTTTTGCTGCATTAACAATCGCTTCTCGTTTGATTTCGCTTCTGGTTTTTTTTATTTCTACCATATCTGTTGATTGCCCCTGAAATAATATCTGTCAATTTTACACTGACTAGTTTACTTTTCAATTTAAGAATGTAAACTAATCGGTGTAGTTTACATGTCTGGATCGTTTAGATGAAGAAAATATATAAAATTGCTTTAGGAGTTGTGTTTATGTCAGCCGTATTAGTAACCTCGTGTGCATCGCAGTCCGGTGCGGGTCAAGAAAAGGGTAAATTCGTCAATACTGAAATGAAATACAAACCGAGCATGAGTAATATATGGGAAATCATAAAGCAGCAGGTATCCGCAAAACGGGAAGCTCCAAAGCCGGTTAATGATGTTCCCCTTAAAGCTCTTAGCCGAAAAGATCTGGACAGTAGCGCAGAAGACGCTATTTTTCGTCTTGGCCACTCTACGATATTGATTCGTTTAAGTGGTGAATATATTTTGGTAGATCCGGTATTTAGTGATAGAGCTTCTCCTGTTCAGTGGGCTGGGCCTAAGCGTTTTCATCCAACACCTATTTCAATTCAAGAACTGCCGGAGATAAAGGCGGTGATCATCAGCCATGATCACTATGACCATTTAGACAAAGCTGCGATAGAACAATTGTCGGGTAAGGTAGCGCAATTTGTTACACCATTAAAAGTTGGCGACTATCTTATTGATTGGGGCGTTGATGCGTCTAAAGTCACTCAACTGGATTGGTGGCAAAGCATGGAGATTGATCAGCTAACCTTGGTTGCGACTCCTGCTCAGCACTTTTCTGGTAGAGGCTTGTTTGATAGGGATGAAACCTTATGGGCTAGCTGGGTGATTAAGAGTGATAAACGCAATCTGTTTTTTAGCGGTGACGGAGGTTATTTTGATGGTTTTAAAGAGATTGGCGAGCGCTTTGGACCGTTTGACGTCACTATGATCGAGACAGGTGCCTACAACGAGCTTTGGTCGGATATTCATATGCTACCGGAGCAGAGTATGCAAGCTCATCTGGATTTAAAGGGTAAGGCAATGATGCCTATTCATAATGGTACATTTGACCTATCTATACACGACTGGTACGAACCGTTTGAAGCTATTACCGAATTAGCAATAGAGAAAAACGTTGAGCTGCTAACACCTGTTTTTGGTGATGAAGTAACGCTATCTGAACCCGTCAGTGACTATGCTTGGTGGAGAGAAGTCATTAAAACCAAAGAAACGCAGTTGGCGTTTGAACAGAATTGATAAGGTTTTAGTTAGGCCATTTGGGGTCAGACCCCAAATGGTATTGAAGGCTTAAAAATTACCGCGTCTTAACTGACTTAATAGCTGTTTGTATCGACCACTTCGATGAAGTTGAGCTAAGCCTTTATTAAACGCCTCCATAAGCTCTGCGTTCCCTTCCACATTTTTAGATAGTATTAGGTGGTAGTAACGTTTCTCTATTACGGTAGGGGAATAGCTAAATTGCTTCTGCTCAGCAGGAGAGAAATTATGCTTTAAATAGTATAAACCTACTTGCTTTACTATGGGAGCGGCTTCAATTTTTAAATTATAAACTCGTTTGAGCAAAGTATCGTAATTACCGCCTCTTTGGATGGTAAGCCGTCCCTGCTTTTCCGCTTTTTCGAATGCTGGATAAGCAGTGTGAGCAGTGCCTCCGAGGGTTTTCCCCTCCAAATCACTTACGGATTTCCAATGCAGCGGCGATTTACTAAGGTAGAATAGGACTTCTTCATCTACAACAACAGCATCACTGTAAAAAAAGCTTTTTGCTCTGTCATCGGTATGCACCCACACCATGGTTCCATTCCAAGTTTTACCGGCAGGATCTTTCCCGGTTAGAGCATAATTGTAGGAACGTTTCCATGGGTAATAACCTATTTCTACATTGATACCCTGTTCGAAAAAGGCCTCGGTGATTATCTTAGTCGCAAACCCACCGTTGGGCAGTGCTTGCGATAAATAAGGTGGCCACTCTCCACTTGTAAGACGAACCAGTGGATTAGCGAAAACTGAACCGTTGATCAGTAAAATAATAATAAATAGGTGAAACCGTTGAAATCCGGTGACGATTCTCAAAGCAAGCCTCGGGACGCTGAGTTCTTAGTATTATTCTACTAATTGTTTATCGGTTTTCAATGAATAGCAAATATTGTTTGTCGATTGCTTGAATTCATATGATGTTGAGTTCATATATTTTGAAATAATTGATATAGCCTCGCAATTAATATATCTATTTGTTCTAGTGGGGTATTTCCGTATCCGAGTACGACTGCATTCCAGTGGCGATTCGAAATATTATGTTGGTAATAGAGTAAAGGCCGAACGGTAATACCTTCTTTTTTAGCCGCCAATGAAAACTGTTTCTCATCCGGGCCTGATTCCCACTTCATCGTAATGTGTAATCCTGCTGCCTGAGATATTATCTCAATATTTTCTCCGAAATACCGATTAATTGAATGCAGCATTTCTGCGTGTTTTTGTTGATACAACTTACGCATTTTTCGTAAGTGTCTGAGAAAGTGGCCATCAATTATAAACTCAGCCAGTGCCGCTTGATAGTGTGCCGGACTACTACCACAAAGTGCATCTTTTACCGTTAAGCACCTATCAACAAGAGAGTCGGGCACGACCATATAACCTATACGTAAACCGTTAAACATTGTTTTACTAAAGGAGCCCACGTAAATGCAACGCTGAGTTAATCCTGATTGATGTGCTAGCCCCTGAAGAGAAGCATATGGCCGATGGGCGTATTGAAATTCACTGTCGTAATCGTCTTCAATAATCCAGCTTTTGTTCTTAGCTGCCCACTTCAGAATATTAAGCCTTTGCTCGGTATCCAGGCTTGTACCCATAGGATATTGGTTACTCGGTGTTAAATAGATGGCATCTGCTTGTGTATTCAATACGGAATTGACATCTATTCCTTTAGAAGGGCTGACGGTGATTGGCGTTATCTTAAAGTTGAATAATGAAAGAACCTTGCGCATTTGGGTGTAACCAGGATCTTCCATTAATACATTTCTCTGAGTTTGCAATGTCGCCAGCATGGCTATAGTCAAAGCTTGTTGGGCACCAGAGGTGATAATAATTCGCTTAGGAGTGCAATCAACGGAGCGAGCTGATGCTAGGTACTGGCTAAGGGCTTCGCGCAACAAGGGCAGCCCTTGTATATCTCCCGCACCGGCCAGCAAAGCTCGATTAGAGTGATGCTGAAGTATTTTTTGCCAACGGGAATAAGGAAAAGCGTGCAGATCAGGAATGCCGGGTGCGAAAGACTGGTTATTGGTTGATTCATTACTATGCTGCGCGGCATTAACTCTTGGTAATGAATCTTTGTGCTCACTTTGTTGTAGATACGTTTCTGGAATAGAGACTGACACGAAAAAACCAGATCCCTTTTTGCTTTCAATATAGCCTTCAGCGACAAGCTGTTCATAACATGATGTTACGGTATTGCGACTAATTTTTAATTCTTCTGCTGCCTTTCTCGTTGATGGCAATTTAGCGCCTTTTAGCCACAGCTTATTTATTATTTTTGCTCTTATTTCGTCAAATAAAGCTTGCTGAAGAGAGGTGTTTTTATGGCTGATCGAGAGATCACCGATATCAATATGAAGCATAACTGGCTCTACAGTTTAGTAAAAAGTGGCTCTCTTTAAGATACCAATTAATCGATATATTGCTACTTAATTAATAAAAGGAACAATCGCTATGCTTTCACAAACGAAACGAACAACCTTGAAGAAAGGGGCTCATAAAGCCTGTTTGAATCAAGATAAGTTACTGGAAATAATTGATGAAAGCTTAATTGCACATGTTGCAATTATTGAAAATGACGTGCCATTAGTTATTCCAATGTTGGCGTGGCGAGTGGACGATCAGCTTTATATTCATGGAGCAAAAAACAGTCGCATGCTAAGAAACCTCAAAAAAGGGGTAGATACAAGCCTGACATTTACCCTTTTTGATGGATGGGTACTGGCTCGTTCGGCAATGCATCATAGTGCTCACTATCGCTCGGCAATGGTATTTGGGCGATTTGGGGTAGTGAAAGAGCGAGAAGAAAAAAGCAGGCTGCTAAATCATTTTGTTGAACAGATAGCACCAGGGCGTACTGAACACGTTCGGTTGGGCAGCGATAAAGAACTGGATGCCACAGAGGTGTTAATTATGCCTCTGGATGAAGCTTCTGTGAAAATTGGGCGTCATGGTGTTAATGATGATAACCAGGATATGGATCGACCTGTTTGGGCTGGAGTTATACCCTATAAAACTATTGTTGGGCCGTTGGAAACAACGGATGACTTGATGGATGGCGTAACTTTGCCAGATTATTCATCAGCCTATGGCGAACGCTGGGCAAAATAACACGTTTGTTTGACACTATTCTTATCTCGCTTGAATAGAAAACTTAAGAGAAGGGTTGCTTTCAGTCGTCAGTCGGTTAGATTGAAATGAAACTCGTTAGTATCAAGGAAGAGCATGACTTCAATTCTCGAATGTATAAGAACCGTTGGACGGGGGGAGAGAGGAAGAAAACCGCTCACTTTCCAGCAAGCCAATCAAGTGATGAATGAGTATCTGAACGGTGAAGTCGACGATGATCAGATGGCGATGTTGTTAATGTTAATTCGTGTTCAGAATGAAACGCATGATGAAGTAGCGGGATTTGTAAAAGCATTTCAAAGCAGAATGCCAACAATAAATGCTGATATCGACTGGCCTTGTTATGCAGGAAAGCGTAAAAGTGCTGGGAAGCCATGGCACATCATTGCGGCAAAATTATTAGCAGAGGATGGGTATCGGGTTCTTTTGCATGGCTATATCGATATTGAGAGTGACCGGGAACATGTTGAACATTATTTGAATCAACTAAAGATTCGCAGTGCCGATACCGCAGAGCAAGCCCAACATGAACTAACTCAGCATAATATTGTCTATCTTTCGCTGAAAAACTTTGCCCCGAAAGTGGTTGAAATGCTGGAATGGAAGAATCGCTATGGTTTAAGAACGCCAATAAATACAGTGGTAAGAGCGCTTAATCCGGGTAGTGCAAAATATGGAATTCGTGGTAGTTTTCATCCGGGTTTTCAACAACTGCATGCTGAGATTGAACAAAGCGTTGGGAAGTCCAGCCATGCGGTGCTTTCCTTTAAAGGGCAATCGGGTGAATCAGAATACAATCCGAAAGTGAGCCAGACGGTTTGGCTCAGTGATAAAGGCGGTGTGTCTTCTCATTATTGGGATGCGTGTATGGAGTCAAATATAAAACTGCCAGATCAGTGTCCCTTAGGAACGGATGAGAAAGATTTTAACATGATGGCCAACAGTGTGGTTTCAACTATGGCTGCGGTGCTATTTACCGAACTAAAAGATAGAGAACAATCTTATCAAAAGGCTCTGATGCTATGGAATAATTGGGTAGGGTAAGACAAATTTTAGACGATAAAAAGGGCTACACTTAGATAGCCCTCGTTCTTCTTGTATCTATTTCTTGGAAGTTTCTTTCCAGAAACGATTTCTGCAACGTTTAAGTTGCGCTTTACGCATTTTCTTAATCATAACTTATCTCTTCTTTAATTATAGTAGGTACAGCCTTTGCGAAGGGCGGCAAGTCACGTTATGTAAACATCCTACCAACAGATTTTCATATGTAAAGTGATTCTGTTCACAAAATTCCAACAGCTTTGTCCATAATTAGCGCATTATTAGTAATTTATCGATGTGATACGCATGATTTTGGGGCAATGGCATAAAAATTGCGCAAAAAACAGACAGTGCATATTAGGCTTATAGGTAATCGATTTGTTTTTTTATATGCTAGTTCCATGGTAACTTGCTAACAAACTGAAAAATAAAGGGAAGTAATGTGCTTATTTTAAGGCCAATGAGACAAAATGAGTACCCAGCGTACTGTGATTATTTTATTGATGATTATAGTACTGAAATCGCCGAAAATTATGGTCATACGATGGATGTTGCTAATCAATTAGCACACAAAGATCTGCATCGTTGCTTTCCTGATGGTCTCGAAACTAATGAACATGATCTTTTGTGTCTTGAAGCTAAAATCCAGGGCAAAGATATCGTCGTTGGTTACTTATGGCATTCAATAAATATCGAAGATCAGTCAACATTTATATACGACTTTTACGTATCTGATTCTTTCCGAGGAAAAGGATTTGGAAAATATGCCATCGCAGAGCTGGAAAAACAGCTTCAGAGCGTAGGTATTAAGCAGATAAAGCTAAGAGTGGCGTATCACAATAAGCGAGCGCTTGCGTTATATAAGGACGTTGGTTTTGCTGTAACTGGATATAACATGTCTAAAACACTGCCAATAATGGAATAATTATTATGCAAGAACAAGCTCAGCAATACTTAAACCAATATCTTTCATCCCTGCCGCAAGCAAAGCGAGCTAAATATGTTTCATTTAGCTCAGATTACTTTTGTGCAGACGAACTTAACGCCAATTTGTGTGCAGAGTTAATTTTAGCTGGGCAGAAAACGGCGACGTGCAGCATGCGGTATTGGTATGACTCTGATAATGAACCAATGCCGGTTGTCGGGCATTTGCAGGTGGTCACCGATTGGCATGGTAAGCCAATATGTATTATTGAAATTGACTCGGTAACAGAGTGCCAATTTAAGGATGTTACTGCTGATTTTGCTCGTCAGGAAGGGGAGGGGGATCGCACTTTAAAGTGGTGGCGACAAGCTCATTGGGTCTTTTTTTCCAAGGAGTGCGAAACCCTTGAAATAGAACCATCAGAAGAGATGACGTTGGTATTAGAGCAATTTCACGTTGTCTATTCATAATTACCACGCATTAGCTTAGTGTCTTTATTAAGAGCCATATGAAGGGCTGGGAAAATGAATAGGTGAGAAATCCTCATTGTGTTAAGGTGGCGCGCTATCAAACACACAGTCAGTCATATTGACCAGGCTGGCTAACCTAACTTTAGGATCTATTTTGACTAATAACGATATCTTACGCCGCATCCGCTACACTTTTGATTTTAAAGATTCTGCTATGATTGACGTCTTCGCTGCTGCGGACCATAAAGTGACGCGAGAGCAAGTATCTAACTGGTTAAAACCAGAAGAGGATAAAGATTATTGTGCTGCTAAAGATACCGAATTGGCTATTTTTCTAAACGGTTTGATCAACATTAAGCGCGGGCGACGAGAAGGAGAGCAACCAACTCCTGAGAAGCGTTTAACCAATAATATGGTTTTCATGAAATTACGAATTGCGTTAAATATGAAGGCGGAAGACATACTTGAAACGTTAAAAGTAGTTGATTTTCGCCTCAGTAAGCATGAGCTGAGCGCATTTTTCCGTAAACCAGACAATAAACATTATCGTGAATGTAAAGACCAAATATTACGTAATTTTTTAAGTGGTGTTCAGCGTCAATTGCGTCCTGAAGAGAGTAATAAAGACAGCTAGGCTGTTAAACAATGTACTTTGTTGTGCCAGTTAACAGCAGGAAAGACAATTATTATCTTTCCTGCTACTTAAATTAGGCTAGTGAAGGCAAGTAGCCTAAAGCGATCATAAATTGCGCACTGACAATAAGAATCCCGCAAAAAGAAACGACGGTTAAGGTAAGTTTCCCACCTTTGACCTGGTAGTTCACTTCACTTGAATCATCTCTACGTGCTTTTCGTATCATAGCAACAGGTAAAAATATGGCTAATATCGCTAAGGCTATAGCCGCATAGCCAAGTGCCATGATAAACCCTTGTGGGTAGAATAATGCAAAGCACATTGGTGGGAAGAAGGTAACGAATGCCGATAATACTCTGTTATTACTTCGTTGGTTTTTATTCAACGTATCGCCAAGAAATTCGAATAAGCCCAAACTTACCCCTAAAAATGAGGTTAACAATGCCAGATCAGCAAATAAGCCAATAATTTGATTTAGCTGACTAAAGTGAACTTTATCCGCCAGTGATGAGATCAAGTTACCCAATCCTTTACTATTAGAAAGTTCCTGCTGACTGATAACGCCTAATGTCACAACCTGCCAGAATAGATAGATAACCAATGGGATAGAAGAGCCAATAATGACGGCTTTTCTCAATGACTTGGTATCGCCATCGAGATAATTAACGATAGCCGGAATGCTTCCGTGAAAACCAAATGAGGTAAATATCACCGGGATAGACGCAACAATCAACCCCTGTTGCAGCGGCATGCTGAGCAAGTATGATTCGGTGATATTAGGAGCGAGGAAGAATAATACAACAACCATTGTTATTAGTTTGGTTGCAAATAATAGGCGGTTGATATGATCGACGGTGCTGGTTCCTACTGTCACGATTAAAGCAACAATCAGGGTAAATATGATAGTAGCCAAAGAACCACTTAATTCTAATCCAGTGGTTTGCAGTATTCGCTGGCTAAACTGAGCACCACCACCTGCAATATACGCTGCACACAGAGCATAGAACAAGAATAACATCGCAATGCTCGCTACCCATTTTCCTTTTTGGCCAAGAAACTGCTTTGCTAGTGTATGTAAAGTGGCGTTTGACGGTGCGTACTGGTGGAGTTCTAGCATCAATAATGCTGTGTAAGTCATTAATGCCCAGAGCAGAGACATGATGACAAGTGAAGTGGTAAAACCGATACCAGCTGAGGCAAGGGGCAGAGCAAGCATTCCTGCGCCGATTGTGGTACCAGCAACAATCAAAGTACTACCTAAAACTTTTGATTTTTTCATTGTATATATTTCTTTACATTTGTGATTGTGGGACTTGGTTATTACACTAGTAAAACTTAAAATTCTGGTTGTATCTAGTGCCATTCTGGGATTTTCCAGTATCTGTAATTAATAATCAAGCAAAGTGTAAAATAAGATAATCATGAGCGTAACGATAAGTTTACAGTGGGTTTTGCTTGGTCAATTAAAAGTGGTTACTAAAGTCACATCTCATCCAAAAGGGCACAGTAACATTTGTACCTATGGCGATTTTTATTTAAATAAAACAGCGTCTAAAGTCTGTAAGTTTCAAGTTTTTCCTATGAAATGAATACCCAAAATATCTCTATACAGCTTGGAAGCCTTGATACACAGGCGTTTGGGGTTTATGACTATTTTGTTTTCTTATGAAACAGTTTCATGGAAGCGACTATTCCTGCGGGTACTTTCAATGTTTTGAACCTCCAATTGGCTTGCTTAAATCAGCTGTGATCAGCTTCACGAATTAACCTCGTCTATCTCTTAATATGCATTGCATGAAAGCGTTTTCTAAACAGAAAACAGACTTTAAGGAGATTTGTTCAGTGGCAACAATTAAAGATGTTTCTAAATATGCGGGGGTTTCACAGGCGACGGTTTCTCGTGTTGTGAATGGCACCAGCCGTGTAAGCCATGACAAGAAGCTCAAGGTGGAAAAGGCGATAAAAGAACTTGATTATCGTCCTAATACCATTGCGCAGGCATTGGCTTCTAATCGCAGCGGAAATATTGGTGTTGTTGTGCCTGAACTGTCCGGTTTTTATTCCGATATGTTACAGGGAATTGAAGATCAGTTACGTCGTTTTGGCTACCACTTAGTCGTCACTGTGGGGTCTAACAACGAAGCTAGTCAAAAAGAGGCGATTAATTTTCTACTTGGTCGTCGTGTTGATGCTCTTATTTTACACACCCAGCATATCAGTGATGACGCACTAATTGATTTGGAACGTTCTGGCGTGCCTTTGGCTTTGATTAATCGCGTAATACCAGAACTAATGAGTAGCTGTATTGAGCTAGACAATGAATTGGGCGGGAAAATAGCCACTCGATACCTGATTGAACAAGGGCACCGTCAGATCGCCTGTCTCACCGGCCCTTTGTCAAAAGCGGATGCGAGAGCGCGACTACAGGGCTACAGGGTTGCTCTGGAAGAAGCAGGTATCGAATATCGTGAGGCTCTGGTTGTCGAGGCTGGTTTTACTGAAGAAACTGGCGCCAGTGCTATGCATAAATTAAACAAGCGGCAATGCTCATTTAGCGCTGTATTTGCCAGTAATGATCACATGGCATTTGGAGCTTTTGAAGTTTTAAAAAAGAACAAGGTATCGGTGCCAAAGGATGTCTCGTTGGTTGGTTTTGACAACATCCACTTTGCCCGCTATCTCACGCCATCACTCACCACTGTGAATTTCCCTATTGAACAGATGAGTTCCGAAGCCGTACAGCTTGTCTTGCAAAAACTGAATAATAAAAAGATCGATATCGATTTTAAGTTTTCACCGTCTCTGATTATCAGGGATTCAGTAACACCATTAACGTCAACAGCATATACAAACAATATATAACGATTAAGGACACAAAGATGAATCTTAAGACTCTTACTCTCTCCAGTGCCATCGCTTTTGGATTAGCTGCGCCAGCGTTTGCAGCAGATAATTCAATCCGTTTTGATGGCTTTCCCGATTTCGACAGCAGTTTAAAAGTTATCCTTCCAGATTTCGAAAAAGAAACTGGTGTTAAAGTTGATTATCTAATGAATAACCATGGTGATCACCATACCAAGCTTACCACTAACCTTGCGACCGGCTCTGGAGCGGGTGATGTTATCGTTGTTGATGTAGAGAAAATTGGACCTTTTGTTGCGTCTGGTGGTTTGGTTAATTTATCTAAGCAGTATGGCGTTGATAAATATGCAGACAACTTTGCTTCTTATGCATGGACTCAGGGTAAAGGTGCGGATGGTGACGTTTACGGTGTTCCAGTAGACCTTGGTCCTGGAGTTATGTATTTCCGTACAGACATCTTCGATAAAACGGGCACTAATAGCAAGGATGTGATCAAAGATTGGGATGCTTATATTGAATATGGCAAGCAACTAAAAAAAGACAATGTCTACCTGATTGCATCAGCGGCTGATGTTGCTCAGGCCATTATTTATACAACAGTTCCGAAAGGTGAAGGTCTTTACTTTGATAAAGATGGCAAGTCGGTGGTTACGTCTGAGCGATTTGTTCACGCTTTTGAAGTGGCAAAACAGATTCGTGATAACGAATTAGATGCGCGTATTTTAGCGTGGTCTAACGAATGGTATGAAGGCTTTAGAAACGGTACCTTTGCTACCCAGCTTTCAGGCGCATGGCTGTTGGGCCACATGCAAAACTGGATTGCACCAGAAACAAAAGGCAAATGGAATGTATCTAACCTGCCCGACGGTATTTACGGCAGCTGGGGTGGTTCGTTCCTATCTATTCCAAAGCAGTCAAAGAACCCAGATGATGCATGGAAGCTTATCGAGTATATGACAACAAAGCGTGACGTTCAGTTAAAAGCATTTGAAACGATTGCTGCATTTCCTGCAAATACCACAACATATGATGACAAATTGTTTCAAGAAAAGATGGACTTCTTAGGTGGGCAAAAAGCGCGTCTAGTGTTTGCTGATGTTGCGAAAAATATCAAACCTGTTCAGCCGGGCAGAGGTGACCATATCGCTCGCTCAATCATTCTGGAAAATGCATTAATGGAAGTGCTTGATGAAGGTAAAGATATCAAAATTGCACTTAATGAAGCAGAGCGTTTAATCAAGCGTCGTACACGTAACCTTAAATAATTCATTTAGTAAGTTTTCAGGAGGTGCTATGCACCTCCCTTAAGTGAGGTCGTTATTATGAGTCAGGCATTAAAGGCAATGTCGCCGTCGGACACAAACGAGAACCCAGACAGCAAAGGTCTTTTTTCTTTGCTTAATTTGAAAGCGCTTACACCGTATGGTTTTTTGCTTCCATTCTTAATCATATTTTCTGTATTTGGGATTTTCCCACTACTATTTTCTGTGTATTTGTCTTTTCACATGTGGAACCCAGTTGAAGGGCTTTCAGCAATGCAGTTTGTTGGTGTGGAAAACTACAGCATTGCTCTGACCGACCCTTGGTTGTGGCGTTCCCTTAAAAATACGTTCTGGCTGGCAATTTCATCAGGTGTAGCACAACACTTAGTGGCAATTCCAGTAGCGTACATTTTGGTGTCACTGAGTGACCGATTACGTCACTGGTTAACATCAGCTTACTTTTTGCCTTTTATAACGTCTACGGTGGCAGCCTCTCTTATTTTCTTCAATATGTATTCACCAAATTCAGGCGTAATCAATCAGGCATTAATTGCTTTAGCAGACAGTTCTCTGCTCGGTTGGGCGTTTTCGTGGGTCAATGATTACCAGCCAATTCGCTGGTTAGATGATGCGTCATTGATTAAACCCTCAATCGCGATAGTGGTTTTTTGGAAATACACCGGTTTTAACATTGTTTTATATACGACGGGTTTGATGACCATACCTAAAGATATTCTTGAAGCGGCGCGTATGGATGGTGCAAATGTACTGCATAGGTTCTGGCACGTTTCACTGCCGATGATTCGCCCATTTGTATTTTTTGCCGTGACGATGACCATTATTGGTAACTTGCAGTTATTTGAAGAAGCGTTTGTATTGACTCGTGGACTTGGTGGCACTGGCCAATCGGGACAAACCATTTCAATGTACCTCTATAAAGTCGGTTGGGAGTGGTTAGAAATGGGGACAGCTTCAGCGATTTCATGGCTACTGTTCGCATTGATAGCATTCTTTACCACTATTCAGTTCGTCATCTTCGGTAAAAAAGGGTTAGGGGAGCAATAAGATGAATATGACTACGTTTAAGCCAAGTATTGATACTACCGAGCTAATTACTAAGATTTTGCTCGCGTTGCTGGCCGCAGTTCTGATTGTTTCGGCACTAATAACGGTCTTTCCATTTTTATGGTCAGCGCTGTTATCAACTCGGGATCGCAGTGAAATTTTTGGTAGCGGTATTAGTTTAGCCATAGGTGATAGCCTAGCCATCAACTATGAAAAGCTCCTTCAAATTATGCCGTTTTGGCAGGCGATGTTTAACAGTATCTACGTTGCTTTTTTAGGTACTACGATTTCGCTGCTGTTTTGTAGTATGGGTGGTTATGCCTTTGCTGTATTTAAGTTTAGAGGTAAGAGTGTTCTTTTCGGTATGTTGGTTGGTTCGATGATGATCCCACCTGTACTGAGTTTGATTCCCTACTTTATGATTGTGAAATTTTTGGGACTTTTAGATAACCATATGGCGGTATGGCTTCCATACACGACAACGCCCTTTGGTATCTTTTTAATGCGTCAGCATGTTATTGCATCTATTCCTAAGGAGCTTCTTGAAGCGTCGAAATTGGATGGAGCGGGAGAGTTTAGAACGTATTGGAGTGTAGTACTGCCTTTGATGAAACCAGCATTAGCGACACTAGCTATAGTGCAGTTTGTTTTTTTCTGGAATAGTTTTATGCAGCCATTGGTGGTCTTAACGACACCGGAAAACTACGTAATTACACAAGCACTTAGAAGTGTCCAGGGCATACCAAATACGCCTTGGGGAGCCGTGATGCTGGGAACCACCATCTCAATCCTTCCGTTGGTAACGGCATATCTATTTGCGTCCCGTCAGATGATAAGCGGGTTAACCTCTGGTGCGGTGAAAGGGTAATCGTATGAAAGCATATCAGTTACCGGATGATTCAACATTGATGACTCCTGACTTTGTCTTTGGTGTGGCAACCTCATCGTATCAAATTGAGGGTGCGGTGAACGAAGGATGCAGAGGTATTTCTATCTGGGATACATTTTGTAGGGTGCCCGGTGCGGTAGACAATAATGAAAATGGAGATATCGCTTGCGACCATTACAACCTATGGCGGCAAGATATAGATATGATTCATGACTTAGGGGTAGATGCTTACCGTTTCTCTATTTCGTGGCCACGGATCATGCCGATAGAAGGGATCATCAATCAAGAAGGCCTGGATTTTTACCAGAAAATTATTGATGAATGCCATCGTAAAGGCATGAAAGTTTACGTCACCCTATATCATTGGGATTTGCCTCAATACCTTGAAGACAGAGGGGGGTGGCTCAATCGTGAAACCGCATACAAGTTCGCTGAGTATGCAGATGTTGTGAGTCGATATTTTGCCAATGAAATTGATGTATATACAACGCTAAATGAACCATTAGTCTCGGCATTTTTAGGTTATAGGTGGGGCTTACATGCACCAGGGGTAATTGGAGAGAGAGAAGGTTTTCAGGCTGCGCACCATCTTATGCTGGGGCATGGTTTGGCAATGCCAAAACTGAGGGAAAATTCACCAGGGTCTCAGCACGGTTTAGTCGTCAATGCGAACACGATATATGCCGAAACGAAACAGGATGAAGCTGCAATCGCAATGAAAGAAGCTGATGGCTATTTATGGTTTATTGAACCAGTTCTAAATGGACAATACCCGGAGATTGTTTTTAAACAGAAACCACAGGATATGCCGCTCATTCTTGACGGTGATTTGGAGATAATTAGTGCTCCTATTGATTATCTTGGCATTAATTATTACACCCGTAGTGTCGTTCGTATTAATGAACAAGGTATCAGTGAATCTGTACTGCAACCAGACTCGGAGCATACTTATATAGGCTGGGAAATCTATCCACAGGGGCTGACTGATTTACTGGTTAGTCTGCATAACAGATATGAAAACCTCCCTCCGCTATACATCACTGAAAACGGCGCAGCTTGCAACGATGAACTAATTGACGGAGTGGTTAATGATGTTCAGCGCGTTCGATATTACCAGAAACACTTAGAGGCGGTAGATGCTGCCGTTCGTGCAGGTGTGTCGGTAAAAGGTTATTTCGCGTGGAGCTTAATGGACAATTTTGAATGGGCGTATGGATATCGCCAACGCTTCGGCATGGTCTATGTCGATTATAAAACCCAACAACGAACATTGAAAAATAGTGCGCTGGCTTATAGAGAAATGCTGCGTCGTCGCGCTGAGGAGACAGAATAATGGCTAAAGTAGAATTTAAGAATATTAAGAAATCTTTTGGTGATGTCGAAGTGGTAAAGCATTTTGATTTTTCAGTCGATGATGGTGAATTTGTTGTCTTTTTAGGCCCGTCGGGTTGTGGAAAATCGACGACGTTACGCATGCTGGCTGGGCTTGAGAGCATCAGTGGTGGTGAAATTTATGTTGGTGACCGGCTAATAAACAAGGTAGATGCAAAAGATCGTGATCTTGCCATGGTCTTTCAGAGCTATGCACTTTATCCCCATATGACGGTATACGAAAATATCGCGTTTGCGCTAAAACTGAAAGGCATGGCAAAAGCTGATATAGATGTAGAAGTACGAAAAGCAACCAAAATGCTGGAGCTAGACCCTCTGTTAGACCGTAAACCCAAAGAGCTTTCGGGGGGACAACGTCAGCGTGTAGCAATGGGCCGAGCTATGGTACGTACGCCTAAAGTATTTTTGTTTGATGAGCCGTTATCGAATCTGGATGCCAAACTTCGTGGCACCATGCGTGAAGAGATTAAGCAACTTCATCGTGAATTAAAAACGACCACTATTTATGTTACTCATGATCAGATTGAGGCGATGACATTGGCCGACCGTATTGTGATTTTAAAAGATGGTTATGTAGAGCAGGTAGGAACACCAACAGATGTCTTTCAGCGCCCAGCCAATAAATTTGTGGCGCAGTTTATCGGCAACCCATCGATGAACATGTTAGATGCACACTTGGTTGAGAATCAAGGTGAGTGGTTTATTGAGTTGGGCCAAATCCAGATCCCATTACCAGAACGCTTTAAAGCACATGCATCGAAGAATGTGGCTCTTCATATGGGGATCAGACCTACAGATATTCATTTGCGTTCTGAACAGGTGGAGCATGATCGTATTTTACCTGTTCCAGTAAAAATTAAAGATAAAGAACTGTTAGGTGCCAGCATTTTGTTGAAGACCGACATTGAAGAACAGCCATTAATGGTGGAAACCCAAGCGGCAGAAGTCGACGTTGCACAGCTTAATC
Organism: Vibrio sp. UBA2441; assembly: GCA_002342685.1. GTDB lineage: Bacteria > Pseudomonadota > Gammaproteobacteria > Enterobacterales > Vibrionaceae > Vibrio. The sequence continues at coordinate 201,541 of DDQN01000092.1, read as the reverse complement.
TTTATATCGATCTTGATGCAATTCATCTGTTTGATGCGCTGAGTGGAAAAACACTCGCACTGTAATGACTTAAACTCAAATAGCTCTACTCAGAGTTCGGCAATTTGAGCGTATTATAACTGATAGATATGCCTTTATTTATAAGGGCATAAGGACACAAAATGAAGTTTGGATATTTTGACGACCAGAAAAAAGAATATATTGCTACCACGCCGATAACACCGATAAAATGGTGTAATTATGTTGGTACGCTTAATTTTGGCGGGATTGTAGACAGCAATGGTGGGGTGCTGCTTTGTAAAGGTGACCCTGCACTAAATCGTATTACCAAGTATATTGCCCAACTGCCAAATTCTGATTTTAAAGGGTCAACGCTGTATTTAAAAGTAAAGGACTCGGATGGTAATACAGAGATTTTCTCCCCCTTTTATACGCCAACGTTAAAGCCTTTGGACAAGTTTGAAAATCATACTGGACTTTCATACACCACGATAGTTTCAGAAGCCTTTGGCGTTCGATGTGAAGTGATTTTATTTGTGCCAAAACAAGATGAAGTATTGCTGCAAGATATCAGAGTCACAAATATCTCTGACAAGGAATTGCATGTTGATGTCGTGCCTGTTTATGAATTCACTCATTTCGACGCATTAAAGCAGCTGTTAAACGCTGACTGGGTTCCACAAACGATGACCCTAAATGCGCATAAACAAGCGTCCGGTCATTTGGTACTGGAACAGTATGCCTTTATGAAGCGTGATAGCGCGGTAAATCTGATGACAGCGGATCGTAAGGCCAGCTCTTTTGAAGGTGACCGTCAATTATTTTTAGGTGAGTTTGGTTACGGAAGTTGGGCCGCTCCAGCGGCATTGGAGCAGGATGAACTGGGTAACAACGAATGTTTACGTGGTGATAATATTGGTGCTCTAAACCTGAAATTAGGCTGGATAGAGCCGCAACAGATGCAGCGAAGCATTGTGCAGCTTACTCAGCAAGCTAGCTTATCTGACGCTGAACCAGTGATAGAAAAATACCGGGATCACGCTAATGTAGACAAGGCGTTCGAGGAGTTAGCAACGGGCTGGGATAATTATCTGGATACGCTTCAGGTTCAGACTCCTGATCCGGCTATGAACTCAATGCTTAATGTTCACAACCCGCGTCAGTGTCATACCACCAAGAACTGGTCGCGTTACCTTTCTTTGTATCAATTAGGTTATGGAGCAAGAGGAATAGGCTTTAGAGATTCGTCTCAAGATACTCTGGGCGTCATCGCTCATATGCCAGAAGAGGCGCGTGAATTTATTGAGCGGTTACTGTCGGTTCAAAAGAGCAATGGCTCAGCGATGCACCAATTCTTTCCTTCAACCATGGAAGCCAATGAAGGTGACTCCCGTGAAGAAGAAGATCGACCGGATTACTATGGAGATGACCATTTATGGATTATCTACGCGGTAACCCAATATGTAAAAGAAACGGGTAACAGTGACTTCCTGAACAAGGTTATCGCCTATTACGAAAAAGATGATCGAGGTGAACCTATTGATAAAGGCACAGTATGGGATCACCTATGTCGTTCTATTGAGTTTACCCGCTGTAATACTGGGCAGCACGGATTACCACTGTTGGGTTTCGCTGACTGGAATGATACGGTAAACCTGCCTACTGGCGCAGAGTCTATGATGGTGGCAAACATGTATGGCAAAGCACTAATAGATATGCTGGATCTATGTCAATTAAGAGGGGATATCCAGCTTGAGGAAGAGTTCACTGCACAGTATAAACAGATGGAAATGGTTGTGAATGAGTATGGCTGGGACGGAGACTGGTACATCCGATACTTTGATGAACAAGGCTCTCCGATTGGCTCTCATATCAATGAACAGGGTCAGATATACACGAATGGTCAAAGCTGGTCGGTTATTTCTGGTTTTGCAACAAAAGAGAGAGCGCAACAAGCGTTGAATTCAGTGAATGACAGGTTAAATACCGATAAAGGGATCAAGCTTTCTACTCCGGGATATAACGGTTTTGAACCAAGATTAGGCGGTGTTTCGACATATCCACCGGGAGCCAAAGAGAACGGTGGCATTTTCCTTCATTCAAATCCGTGGGTTATGATCGCGGAGGCAAAAATGGGTAACGGTGAACGTGCTTATGAGTACTATCGTCAGATAAATCCGGCTTCTCGAAACGATGATTTAGAAACCTTTGAATCAGAACCTTACTGTTACCCACAGAATATCTTAGGCGATGAACATAAGCAGTTTGGTTTGGGTAGAAATGCTTGGCTTTCAGGAACCTCATCATGGACTTATGTTGCAGGAACTCAGTGGATATTAGGGGTGAGGCCTGAGTTTGATGGATTGATTGTTGACCCATGTATCCCTGCAAGTTGGCCTGAATTCACGGTAAGCCGGAGGTTCCGTGGTGCGCTTTACCATATTCGCGTGACTAACCCGAAGCATGTATGCCGCGGAGTCTCTGAGATGCGCGTAAATGGTGAGATAATCCAAGGAAACAAAGCACCTGTTTTCACCTCTGGCGAGCATAATATAGAAGTCACGCTAGGCTAATATAATAGGGAGCCAGAGCGCTCCTTTCATTTCAAAACAGTAGGTTGTGATAATGAATCATCAAATTCCATACAGCAGCTATCGTGGAAATGCAGAACAACTTTGTGCGAAGGGTAATGCCGTTGAATTTATTCAGCCCTGGTATTCGCCTATTTCAACGACACCCGAAAATACGGGTATCGCCATTGGCGGTATTGGCAGTACTTTCACGCTAACTCCTTTAGGACATACACCAAATTTTTCATTTATACCCGGAATTTATATTGATAATAGCGATAGCGATATTAATTTTAACGACTTCTATGTGTCGGTAGCAGACCCGCTTGATATCGATGTTTTACAGATTTTAAATCAAGAAAAATTAGAACAATATTTACACTTTTACCCAGCGACGTTTGATGGTGACTTGTTAACGGTTGTTTCATCAGGCGAGCGATTAAACAAGATTAAATCTGCGCTAACATCGGGTAAATTTTACTCGGACAACCGGGGTAACTTTGAGCGCTGGAATATTGAGTTCAGTCCTAAAACAACGCTTGCAATTAAAACAGATGCTGAAAGCCTGGAGTCTCAGCTGCTGGTTGCTTTGGACTTTTTTAATGGCCTGCTAATTAACAATACCAGCGAAGCTCTATCTCTAACGGCAAATTCTCAGCAGAAAGATATTGATACTATTGATGCGGCAGTTATTGGCTATAAAGCGTTATATCCGATGGCAGAATATGACTATCGCGGTTTTGATGAGATCAAGATAAAACGGAAAGTCACCTCACCCATGGTAAAAGGGGACAAGAAACTCTGTTCATTGCCCGTTCACTGGAATGAGTTTGAATTATGTAACCATAGTGCTCAGCCCAAAAGTATTACCCTGGTTCAGTCGTTAAAAAGTCTGCTTGGTTCTACCTACCGAAAAGGACGCCCGGGTGTACAGGATTCGGCGTGCTTTCTGGTTCAAAATCCGATACGTCAAAAGAACAGTGCTTTGTCCCTTGTCGGTCATGATCAGCAGTTTACGGGGGTACTTCTAGAGAGTGACTCGCCTTACCAATCTGATATTGATGGTGAAGCGCTTTTTGGTGTTGATTGCAGTGAGTCGTCGAAAGCGTTGTCGGTCAGTATTAAGCCAAGTATTTATGTTCACAACGAGCAAAACGAGATTAATAACGCCTTAAATACAGGGCGAGTTAATACCCATTTTGATAAAGGTATCTATAGCGGGCGTGAGGCTTTATCGTCCATTGTAACGGTTCAAATTGACCTTGAGCCAGGCGCGAAGGAAACTATTCGTTTTGTTCAAGTGATGGATCATAGCAAAATTTCATTACAAGACTGGCAAAGTGAAAAAGCATATAGCCGATATTATCGTGATTGTGAATATTCAAGAGCACAAGCAATTTTGCAAGATGTACTGCCAGAGATTAATACAATTGAGGAAAAAATAGTCCAACAACAGACACTATTTTTAAACCACGCAAAAAAGGCAAACTCAGAGAGTAGTATTAAAGACCCTGATATGTCTTCTTGTCGTTTTGCTACCATGGCGATGAATACGTTGTCTTTTTTAGCAGAGTCTTCCGTATGGGATACAGAGGATAAGCTTCTGGTCAAAGAGTGTGTGGATTACCCATTCTTTAACTCTCTTGATGTGTATTTTTATGGTTCTTATTCATTGTTATATCTTTTGCCGGAATTAGATGGTTGCGTAATGCAGGCGTTCGCACAAGCGATTCAGGCAGAGGATCATACTAAACGCCGGTTTTGGGAATATGAAGACAAGCCAAACGCTGAACTTGTAGATGCGAAATATGAGGGTACCCGTGCCATTCGCGGAGCGGTAATTCATGATTTGGGTAGCCCGTTTGATATTCAGCCGGACGCTTATAGTTGGCATAATGTTAAAGAATGGAAAGACTTAGCTCCGAAGTACATTTTAATGGTCTACCGTCACTTTATGCTGACTAAAAATAAACAAGTCATCGAGGCATGTTGGCCCGCGATCAAAGAAAGTATCGACTACTTGTGTGCACTCATTGCCGATGGTGATGCTTTACCATTGACTCGTGGCACAGATGATACATTTGATAACTTATCGTCACATGGTATTTCAATTTATTGTGGATCTTTATGGGCGGCGGGTTTGCGGGCGGCTTCTGAGTTGGCAGTCATAATGAATGAAGAGACTTTAGCTGCACAATATCAACAGCAATCCGCTAACGCTTTGGAAGTTTTGCAACGCGGGCTATGGGATGAAGAGCAAGGGTATTTTCATTTCTACATTACACCAATACAGACGAAACATTTGACTGGGTGGGGGTATCAACCTTTGCTTTCTTTGGGCTTACATCTCACCGGAGATAAAATCGCAGATAAAGAGACGCTGAATAGGTATATTGATAGTGCAGAGCCTAGTAGGAGCATGAGTAAATTAGACGCTAGGAAAAGTGCCAAGCAGCGTTTAGCTGACATTGCACCCGAAGCATTTACCGATGAATATCAGTCTATCCTTGTCTTGGATTCAGACAATAGTTTTGGTGATGCACTTTTGGCGGACAGTTACCTCAAATTACTTGGGCTGGAGGGGCTTTTCTCCGGGCAACAAGTAGAGAGAGCTTTGGATTATGTTTATCAGACAAACTATAAACGCAATAGTCCGACATTAGGTGTGGCCAATATGACATTGGCTGACGGTATGCCGCATGACGCGTTTCAGGCTCAGGATGTCTGGATTGGTGTTCAGTACAGTGTGGCGACGGCAATGCGTCTTGCTGGTAAGTCATCGCAAGCAACAGAGCTAATGGATACCCTGTATCATGCTCTATATCATCAGGCCAAAATTCCATTTGCTGCTCCAGAAGGGTTTAACTGTTCTGTGGTTGTTACTGCCGAAGGTATTGCTGGGCAGTTTAATTTGTCTAATGAGCAAGCTGAGTTTTGTTTTCAGCAGCTGTTAGAAAAGAACTGTCTATTGCCCGATGGAAGAGTAAACCCTTATTTGACTAATAGGCTGGAGGCATTTTCTGAGCTCATTGTATGTGTGGTAGAGCCAAGTATTATTGAGCCATTACACGTGTGGCTGCAACATACAGGGTTAAAATACACTGCAGGTCGTTATTTTAGACCGGGTATGATCTTTGCCTACCTGCCTGAGGCGCTTTAACAACTTTATACTCAAGTCCCTTGGGTATAGTGATTATTTAGTTGTTAATTTAACCAATACCAGTAATAAGAGAACACAATTGCTGGTATTGGGTTTTCAACTAAATACTAGTTGGAGAACTTGGTTATTATTGATTTAAAAAAGAGTTGCACAGAGTCTAAGGTTCGGCTGAACCAAGAGCCTTGTGCAACAGCCTTTTTGGTAACTAATGGCTCACTGTGAATCAACTCTTCATTAAAAAACCAGTGTACACTACCAACAACCTCTCCTTTTATCAGCGGTGCTTTTAAAGGTCCATCAAGCTCAATAATTTTTTTCGTCTGCTCTATCTGATCTTGTGGCAGCGTTAAGAAAACATCTTTGGTCACCCCAAGGTCGACGGCTGCATCACTCCCCATCCAAACCACTTCATTGGCTTCAACCCTATTTTGTTTAGCGACATTTTTTGTGTCGAAAAAACGAAAGCCATAGGTAAGAAGTTTACGAGTCTCTTCTATGCGCAGGCGTTTGCTTTTGGTTCCCAATACAACGGAGATCAATCGCATTCGGCCTTCTTTTGCCGATGCCGTTAAGCTGTAACCAGCTCCTTCGGTATATCCGGTTTTTCCGCCATCGACCTTTAACGATTTATCCCAAAGTAATTTGTTGCGGTTATATTGGGTTATTTTAGTCCAGGTAAAGTTTTTAATGTTGTACAGTTTATAAACGTCGGGTGTATCTTGTATCAACCTTTGCATTAATATAGCCATATCCTGAGCTGAGGTCTGAATACTTTCACCATCAAGGCCATGAGCGTTAATATAATGGGTGTTGTTCATTCCGATAGACTTCGCTACTTCGTTCATTAGACCGACAAAGGCTTCTTCACTTCCAGCAATATGCTCAGCAACGGCGACACAAGCGTCATTTCCCGACTGAACAATGATGCCCTTCATAAGATCTAAAATAGCAATTTCGTCTTTGGGCTGGATAAACATTTTTGAAGAATCAGGAAACTTCATAGACCATGCATTAACGCTGACGGTTACGATATCATCCCAACTTAGCCGTCCGGCGTTTATCTCTAAACCAACAATATAAGCCGTCATTACTTTGGTTAGGCTCGCTGGTGCTAAAGGGGTTTCCGGCTGCGATGAGGCGATTATTTTGCCTGACTGGAAATCCATCAGAATAAAACCTTTTGCGCTTATCTCTGGTGGATCGGGAACAATGACGGAATAGGCAGGTAGTGACATTAAAATGGCCACTATCGAAAGCAGTGTGGTTAATGTTGTTCTCATAGCTTGTTCCCCACATATACAAATGACCTCAAGGCACAGAATTCAGAGGGAATTTTGATATCATTCGCGTATATATTTATCGACTAAATTAACCATAGCAAACCCTGAGAGATTATCGTCGATTAAAAGGAGTTACTTCTCAAAAGGTTTAGTTGAGTCTCGAATAATTAAGTCGATAGGAGGGAGGCGAGCATCGTGCCTTTCACCACTGAGAAGGTTTAAGATTGAGTTGGCTGAAACGGTACCAATCTCCTCTATTGGTTGACGTAATGTGGTTAACCCTGGAGTAAAATATTGAGAAATAGGAAGATCATCAAAGCCTACAACGGAGATATCTTCGGGTACATTTAGTCCATGATCATGAATCGCTTTGATCACGCCGTACGCCGACAAGTCATTGGCGGCAAATATAGCAGTCAGCTTGGCTTTTTCGTCATTTAACAGTTCGCTCGTTAGCTGGTAAGCGGTGGCAGAACTAAAGTCACCTTGTTTTATGATTCGCTGATTTGGACGTAAACCGGCTTCTTTTAATGCTCGTTTGTATCCTTCAAAACGTTGTATCGAATCTGGCTGACTAGCAAGACCTTTGATATGAGCAATATTTGAGTGACCTTGTTGTAGCAAATGCAAAGTCGCTATATATCCCGCGAGTTCGTTATCAATATTGATAGAGCGAATATTGTCACCTTTAACATCGTACCCTACTGCAATCACTGGTATTTTCTTGGCGAAGTCAGTTATCTGTTTTTTGGTTAAGTTTCCGGTAACAATAATGAGGCCATCCACGTTCTGTTGTGCTAGATACTCAAGTGCGTGGGTTTCCAGTTTTTTATCCCAATGACCAGAAGCAATGGTGAGCTTATACCCTTGGGATATGAGTACTTTTTCCATGTCGTTAAGAATTTGGCTGGTAAAAGGGCTGTCCGGGTGTTGTACTAATGCACCGATAATCAGGGAGCGGCGATTCCCAGTTTGAAGTATTTTAAATGCCGGTTTGTAATCCAGTTCATTGATTGCATTTTCTATTTTTTGACTTTTCTCATCAGAAACATAGCTAGTACGATTTAAAAAACGGGAAACGGTTGCCGGAGATACGCTGGCTAACTTAGCAACATCATAAACTGTGGGTGTACTTCGTTTTTTTCTCATCATTAAATATAAATAAATATCGAATTAAATTAAATATACTCGATTATATAATTATTACCGAATCAGTAGTTAAAGTTTTCTATTATTAGGCGAACTCTATTTGCTGACTAAAACGTTCTGAATCCTGAACCTTGAGGCCACTTGAGTATAATTGTTATACTCAAGTAAGTTTGGAGTATAGTGAGGAAATAACGGATTGAGCATTTTCAACGACGTTGACTTGTGTAAAGGTGTAGACCGTAAAATTGAGGAGTATTATGTTGGCGCTTTGCGTTATGAACATAGTATTCCAGATTATGCACTTATCCAGTATCGTAAAGCGGCGGAGTGTGCATGTGACATACTGATTCGTCATTATGAGCAGCCTTTTTCTGAAAAAAACAGCCTATGGAAGAAAATTAAATTTCTTTCTGACAGTGGTTATATTAATGAAGAATTAAAGCAAACCCTCAACGCCATTCGCGAAAACGCGAACAATGGTGCTCATCACGCCAAAGATGAGACAGGTAATTTCGATAATAAAAATTTAATTTCTGAACGTCTTAATCAGACAAGAGAGTGTTTGTTATCTTGCCTTGCTATTATTTTTAAGATTATTACGGGTAACCATGTCACCGAGATCATGGCAACACAGGTTTCATCACAAAAGAACAGTGAAATTATTTTAGAAGCAATGACTTCTACTGACTGGAACACTCACTATCGAGCGGGGCTTTGTTACGAAGAGCTTCTCACGGATGATATTATTGCTCGTGGTAAGTTGTTAAATAATAAAGAACAAACGTTTGAGCTTTTGATGAGTTATTACCGTTCTGCGGCGAACAGCTATGAAACTGCGTTTCGGTTGAGCTGTGAACATTGTTCAGAACCCCCCTATGAAAGCAATGCATTTAGTCATGTAAGTGGCCAATTAGATGGTTGTGAATTCGAACCACTGTACAAATACTGTCAGGTATTGCTCACGAGCGGGGTATTAGAAGGTCAGATACCTACTGCTTTGCAGTTATTAGAGGTAGCAGCAGAGAGTGAACACGGGAAATCTTGTGGGTTACTTGGTAACTATCTTTATGACGATGGGCAGTACTTCCGAGCTTTGTATTTTCTGGAGAAAGCAGCAGAACAACTAGATGATGCTGGGCTATGCGGTCTGTTTTTTTATTATTCCGATGGAAAGGCTATCACAGCCGACTACAACAAAGCTTTGCATTATTTGGAGCTTGGGTTAGCTCAAGGATCGGTTCAGTGCACAGGCGTACTTGGTGGCGCTTATTTTAACGGCACTGGTGTTGTTATGGATAGGAACAAAGGGGTGGAATTAGCCAAACAAGCGATGCAAAAAGGCAGTTTGCAAGCGTATCACTTTGTAAAAGAAGTTGAGCTCAATGCAATGAAAGATTTCTATATGTCCACTCAATCTATGCCTATCGCCACAACAACGGTTGGACGCAATGATGCTTGCCCGTGTGGTTCCGGAAAGAAATATAAAAAATGTTGCTTAGTAAAAGGTGCAACCAATTGATATTTATGTAATTAATTTTATCTGTAATTATAATCGTTGTTGGGTATTACTTTTGAGAAAGGTAATCTGAAAATAAACCGCTGAATTCTGATATATTTAAAATAGATGGGATGAAGATCACATAGTATAAATGTGACGATTGTGAGGATTCACGGATGGATACTGGTTGTCTAGAGTTATCAAGCTTGACGGGCTTGTCGGTTGAAGAGTTGTCGGAACTCGAGTTTATTCAGCATACTAATTCTGTATCAAATGGTACGGATACGGAGCGACTTTACTTTTTTTCACGGGACAGTAACCCTACTATATTGAGTAAAATTAATGGGCTAGATCGATTTTACTGTCTAAGGGTGAGATCGTCACAAGATGGTGCTGGGTTAACTAAATCTTCAAACATAGGCTAAGTTTTGATCTACATCTCTTTTCCTAAAATATTCCTTTAGGAAGTCGATGAGCACTCTTAGTTTTTTTGAATCGGAACCGCCTGGTGGAAATATGCCATATACATCGATATGTGGAAGGGTGTAGTCGTCCATAATGGTTTCTAAAGTTCCCTGTTTTAATTTCGCTTGTATATCATAAGTGGGTATTCGACCTAACCCATGTCCTCCCTCGACAAAGGAGGTTCTCGCCATGGCATTGTTGGTGAGAATTTCTGGTTTTATTTTAACCCGGTAAGAGCGGCTTCCTTTAGTTAAATCTATGATGTTGGACTTAAGTTTATGAGCGACCCAAGAATGTTGTTCCAATTCTGCAGGGGTGGTTGGCCGTCCATGCTTTCTTAAATAATCGGGAGAACCGCATAGGCAGGTTGGTAATGTTGATAGCTTGCTAGCCTTGAGGCCGGAGTCTGGTAGCGGGGCTCCTCGTATCGCAAGGTCAATACCTTCCTGAATGATATTAATGATGTCATCAGATAGCATGATATCTAGTTCAATTTTCGGAAACAGCTCTTTGAATTCATTGAGTGCTGGTACGATCAATTGTAATCCTACATTGACGGGGCAGGTAATTTTTAACAACCCTTCCGGTTCATTTTTGAAGTTCTCCATTTTGTTTTGCGCCGATTGTGCTTGTTCTGCGATTATACGGCAACTTTCATAGTAGGTTTTACCCGCTTCGGTTAATGATAGGCTTCGGGTGGAACGATTGATCAAAGTTACACCGAGATTGGATTCGAGTTTTTTCATGTGATAGCTCACTACCGTTCTCGATAATCCTACCTGCCTGGCCGCAGCGCTAAAACTACCTTGTTCTACAACATGAGTGAAAACTACCATGCTTTTTAGTTGTTCAAAAGAAAGCATCATATAAATTATCTGTGATTGATTCAATTATTGAATCAATGTAGTCGATTTATGCCTCATTGTCGAAATGTTCAGTTAGGAATATAGTAACCCTATCGAAAGCAATACGACTGAATAATAAGAGAGATTAATATGCCTACGTCAAAATCACAGAAAATTCTAATGGTACTTACTTCACACGCGGACCTTGGCAATACCGGGGAGAAAACCGGTTTTTGGGTTGAGGAGTTTGCGGCACCTTATTATGTATTTGTCGACGCTGGTATTGATGTTACGTTGGCAAGTCCGGCTGGTGGTCAACCTCCTGTTGATCCAAAAAGTGAACTAGACGATTTTCAAACTGCAGCAACTAAGCGTTTCAATGCCGATGTTCAAGCGCAGCAACAATTGGCAAATACGCAGGTGTTAAATGAATTAGAAGCTGACGATTTCGCTGGCGTATTTTACCCTGGTGGTCACGGCCCACTGTGGGATCTGACCGACGATAAAGATTCGATTAGCCTTATAGAAGCGTTTCTTGCTAGTGACAAGCCTGTTGCTGCTGTATGCCATGCCAGTGCGGTATTGCTTAATGCTGTGGACGAACAAGGTGTAGCTGTAGTGAAAGAGAAAGCAGTTACCGGATTCAGCAACACTGAAGAAGAGGCTGTCCAGTTAACGGATATTGTTCCTTTTCTGTTAGAAGACGAGTTGAAGAAAAAAGGGGCAGAATATCAAAAAGTCAGTGATTGGAATTCGTTTGTTGTACAGGATGGTTTATTGATTACTGGTCAAAACCCAGCGAGTTCTGAGTCTGCGGCAGAAAAACTATTGAATTTGCTACAAGATTAAAATTTTAAGTCAGTTAATTGGCGTAAATTGGTGTAATTCACCCCCTATTAAGAATTAAAAAGAAGGTTTTATGTTAAATTTCAGCTTTCAAAATACTACCCGAATTCATTTCGGAACAGAGCAGATTGTTAAAGTAAAAGAAGAGATCCCAACAGATGCTAAAGTGCTGCTGCTTTATGGTGGTGGTTCTATTAAGTCAAATGGTGTTTATGATCAGGTTACAGATGCGTTGTCAGAGCATACGTTTTTTGAGTTTTCTGGCATAGAACCAAATCCGAAATACGATACTTTGATGAAAGCCGTACAGGTAATTAAAGACAACCAGATTGATTATTTATTGGCGGTAGGTGGTGGTTCAGTTGTTGATGGAACCAAATTTGTTTCAGCAGCAGCAGGCTTCGACGGTGAAGACCCGTGGGACATTGTAACTAAGCAATTAGAAGTGAAGAAGGCGCTTCCAATCGGTGCGGTTTTAACGCTGCCTGCGACAGGGTCTGAAAGCAATGGTGGTTCGGTCGTAACGCGTGACGGGCATAAGCTTGCCTTTGGCAGTCCAATGGTCCGTCCGGCATTTGCCGTACTGGATCCAGCAACAACGTTGTCTCTGTCTGAACGTCAGGTTTCAAATGGTGTAGTCGATGCATTTGTTCATGTTATGGAGCAATACTTAACCTATCCGGTTAACGCCAAAGTTCAGGATAGTTTCGCCGAAAGTCTTTTGAGAATCTTGGTGGAGGAAGGGCCAAAAGCGCTAGCTGAAGAAACGAAAAACGATATTGAGGTTCGCTCCAATATTATGTGGTCTGCGACCATGGCCTTGAATGGTCTGATTGGTGCGGGCGTACCCCAAGACTGGGCGACACATATGATTGGTCATGAACTGACGGCAAGTCATAGTATTGATCATGCGAGAACATTGTCGATTGTATTACCTGCAGTGATGAAGGTGAGGAAAGAGCAAAAACGAGGGAAATTGCTTCAGTTTGCGAGTGAAGTGTGGAATGTGACAGAGGGAAGTGAAGAGCAACGAATCGACGTAGCGATTACTAAGACAGAAGCGTTCTTTAGGGAGATGAAGGTCCCTGTTCGTTTTTCCGATGTTGATTTGGATGCAAGCCACATCGATGAGCTTGTTAGCAACCTAGAATCCCATCAAATGCTAACACTGGGTGAGCATAGAGATATTACGCCTGAAGTGAGCCGAAGTATTTTACAAGCGGCACTGTAAGTTAATATTCTCCAAGTTGATAGAAGCCCTTGAGAAATCAAGGGCTTTTTTATGTTTACCCCAGTATTATTTGGTTCAACTAATACTGGGGGACTAGTCTGGGTATAGGCTAAATCCATATTAAAAGACGAAGTTTATATATCATCTTGGTGTTAATGAATAAATAGATTGATGCTTCTAATCTTAGTGCCCGTAATAATAAGTTAAAAATTATTACGGGCATTTATTTATTAATATGTTTGCCGTTTTTCGTGGATATATATAAATATTCTCTATCCATCACAAAAATTAATAAAATAGTGATAATTTAACTATATCATTACCGAATGCGGAGTGTTTGGGGGGTATCGGGCACTATTATGTGCCTGATTAAATAATTTCTCCTTCCATGTTGTGAGTGTATTCTGTTTTAATACAGTGGCTTATGGTTTTTTGTTGGTTTTTTGCTTGTTTTTTTGTTTTTTAACTTTAATAAATGCTAATTTTAATAAATCAAGCATATGTAGATTTTTTGTTAATTGGTGTTGCTGCTGGGTTCTTAGTTTGTTACTTTAAAGTCACCAGCATGCAATGTTAATTATTTTGTGAATATTTATGACCATTCAAAATAGTTTCTAATTATATGTTTAATATTAAAATTACAAGTGTTGAGGTTAAGATGAACGGAAATATTATCCACTACAAAAACTATATTAATGGTGAATTCACAGATTGTGATGAAATTATCAACGTCTACAACCCAGCAACAGAGTCTTTAATTTCGACGATTCCAGCATCAAGTAACCAAGATGTTCAGCAAGCACTCGACGCTGCAACTAATGCAAAAAACGAGTGGGCAAATAAACCTGCTATTGAACGAGCAAAACATTTGCGTTCTATTGCTAGTAAAATTCGGGAAAACGTCAATATGCTCGCCCGCACGATTAGTGAAGAGCAAGGCAAAACCCTTGCGCTTGCAGAAGTAGAAGTGAACTTCACTGCTGACTATATCGATTATATGTCCGAGTGGGCAAGGCGCATTGAAGGTGAGATCATCACTAGTGACCGACAAAACGAGAATATCTTTTTATTTAGAAAGCCAATCGGGGTTGTAGCAGGAATTCTGCCCTGGAATTTTCCATTCTTTTTGATCGCTCGAAAAATGGCACCAGCTCTGGTCACCGGAAATACTATTGTAATAAAGCCGAGTGAAGAGACGCCAAATAACTGCTTTGAGTTTGCAAAACTGGTAAATGAAACTGACTTACCTAGAGGGGTTTTTAACGTTATATCTGGTACTGGATCGGTAGGTGGTTCTCTTAGCCAAAGCTCCAAAGTAGATATGATTAGTTTTACCGGCAGTGTAAAAACGGGTGAAAACATAATGGCGTCTGCTGCGCCCAATATAACTAAATTGAATCTTGAACTCGGTGGTAAGGCTCCCGCAATTGTGTTGGATGACTCAGATCTTGATTTAGCGGTAAAAGCGATCAGAGATTCGAGAGTTATTAATTCTGGCCAAGTTTGTAATTGTGCTGAACGAGTATATGTACAGAAAGGGGTTGCAGATGAATTTATTAAACGTATTACTGTCGCCATGAAAGCAACACGATTTGGTAATCCGTTAGAGGATAAAGATATCGAAATGGGGCCTCTTGTGAACCGTCAGGGGTTAGAAAAAGTAGACGCCAGTGTTAGAAAAGCTTTAGAGCAGGGTGCAAAACTCGAATGTGGCGGACACATCGCCGATACACCGACTGGACACTATTTCCTTCCAACGGTATTGAGTCAGTGCAATAGTTCAATGGATATTATGAAAGAAGAGACCTTTGGCCCTGTATTGCCTATCCAAATCATTGATACTTTGGAAGAAGCGATTACCCACTCTAATAATTGTGAGTATGGACTAACGTCTTCTATCTATACTCGGGATCTATCTAAAGCGATACAAGCGGTTAAAATGTTGGAATTTGGTGAAACCTACATTAACAGAGAGAACTTTGAAGCAATGCAGGGTTTTCATGCTGGCGTCAGAAAGTCAGGTATCGGTGGAGCTGATGGTAAACATGGGCTATATGAGTACCTGAGCACACAGGTAGTTTACATGCAGTCTTAAAAAATAGGCGAAAAAGTTCTATCTCAAGACGCACCTTTAGCTCCTTTATTCAAGGTGCTGGTGCGTTTTTTGTTCTCCAATGCATTTTTCTTTTTTGTACAAATGCTTCTAATGTACACAATACTAAGCCTAGCCAAATACAGCTAAAACTGATTAGTTTCACTTGTTCCAATAACTCACCAAATACCAGTATTGCTAACAGAAATTGAAGACTCGGTTCAATATATTGAGTTAATCCAATCATGGTTAAACTGGTTTTTCCAACAGCCATTGAAAATAAGATTAAAGGTATCAGCGTTACAGGAACCGCTCCGATGTACCACATTAAAGTGTCCCAGTCGTGTAAATATAAAGCGGATTGCTGATTAATGAGGCCCATAATAATGGCTATAGCGGCTATGGGGATTAAACAAATCAGTTCTATCAACGTTGCGGTTAGCGGATCCAATAAGATGTACTTTTTAATAAGACCATATAAAGCGAATGCGCTGCCCATGATTAAAGAGAGCCAAGGAAGTTCGCCATAAAAACCAACCTGATAACTAATGCCACAAATGGATAATAATACGGCTATTTTTTGCGCTAATGATAGCCGATCTTTGAAAAACAAAACGCCTAAAATGATGGAGAATATTGGGTTGACAAAGTACCCCAGACTAACGGCTAAAACGTGACCATTGGTTAAGGCCCACGTCATGCTGTAGAGAGAGAGGCAATTAACTCCGCCCGCTAGAAAGCACATGAACAGAATCTTTTTATTTTTTAATGCTGGAAGTACTTTTCGCAGGTTTTTTGATACGAATTTAATCAATAGTAGCATCAGAGGAATAGCAATGATCACTCGAATAGCGAGAAGCTCAATAATATTGGCGTCAGGGATAAACTGGAAATATAGAGGAATTAATCCCCATAAAACAAACGCTAATATGGACAGAGTATTTCCTGATAAGAACATTGGTATCATTTACCTTTCAATAATGAGATGGAACTAAAGCTCGCGTAGTGATAAAGCTAAATGCGCGCATTTACGCAGGTGCATCTTACTGTAAATTATATTTTATAATGTGATCAGGAGCTTAAAGTTAACTTTTGTTAACTTTGCTTTTTGGGTGAATAGGCTGTTATTTAGGGGGTTCGTGTTATTCATACCAGGCGCTGATAGGTAAAGATTGTTTATAGTTAACAAAAGTGACTTAAAATAAGTGTGTAAGTTATGATTATTAGAGTACTTCTTGTTTGATACAAAAATCCCGAACCTGACAAGAACAGGCGTCTAAATAAATATCCAACTACTTCACCCTGATTAAGCTATGTTCTGTATTTTCCAGAAAGAATTTACTGGTTTGGGATGTGTTCATATTGTTTACTTCTGCTAGCATTTCACTGTTGTACCCTTTGCGTTTCATCCATTGCAGAGGCTCTGAAAAATCATCTTCATTCAGGACGAAGGTTTCATCGGCGAATCCACTGTCTGAGATGTTAACTACCCACATCCGAGATTTGAATTCGACGGAATTCGCAATAAAACGCATACATTTGTTCAAAAAACATCGCATTAATTTCTATCCTTATTTTTGAGCTATTGTTAGGGTTTTAAAGGGATAGAGCAAGTTTAATTAACACATTGGCTGAACCTATCAATAAATTTGTTAAAATCCATTTAGTAAAATAAAGAAATTAGACAACAATTAAATTATGCCTTTAAAGAAAATTAATCTTTAATTTATGTAGTAATACCAAAATCTTGGTATAAAGGAGACAGACAATGGAAGCATTAAAAGTAAAAGATTTCATGGACCAGCGGGCGGTACGGTTTACCCCTGATATGTCTCTCAGCGCTGCACTGGACAAGGTGATGACGTCTGGACATCTTGGTGGGCCAGTCGTTAACGAAAGTGGTGAAGTGATTGGTTTTTTATCGGAACAAGATTTGTTGGAAAAGTTGGTGAGTGTAAGCTATTACTGTCAGGATACTCATATAGTCAGTGATTGTATGTACAAAGAAGTGCTCTCAGTGTCGCCTGAAATGGGTATTATAGAATTAGCGGCATTAATGAGAGTGGGTAAGCCTAAAGTATATCCAGTGGTTGAGGATAATAAATTACTCGGTATTATTACCCGACGGGATGTTCTAAAAGCGATAGGGCAATCGCTTAATGACTGCTTTAAACGTCCAGTTTAATGTAGACTGAATTAGAAAAAGGCGCTGAAGCGCCTTTTTTTGTCTTGTTCTGATCAAACAAAGTTATAAATATCGCTATAAAGTTGCTGGAGAGTTTAATGACAACGCAAACCGCCAAGTTTGTTGAAGGTTCTACCATGCGTCATATTTTGGTGATGTCTGGAACAGCATCAATCGGATTGATGGCTCTGTTTGTCGTTGATCTGTTGGATATGATGTTTATCAGCATGCTAGGGCAAGTAGAACTGGCTGCGGCGGTGGGTTTCGCGGGTACGCTGATTTTCTTTTCTACATCGGTAAGTATAGGGTCATCAATTGCGATGGGAGCCTTGGTTTCTAGGGCGTTAGGCGCTAAGCAGAGAGATCATGCGCGTCAGTTAGCCGCCTGTACTTTATCTGTTGCTTTGGTCATTAGCTTGTTTATTACCATCGGCATGTTTGTTTATATCCCCGAGTTGTTGTCCGCTATTGGTGCACAAGGTTATGCGGCTGAGAGAGCGGAAGCTTACCTTACTATTTTGTTACCTAGTAGCCCGGTGATAGCGTTAGCTATGGTATCTGGAGCGGGCCTTCGTGCCGTTGGCGATGCTAAACGCTCTATGTGGGCAACGCTTTCTGGCGGCATAGTTAATGCTATATTGGATCCTTTGTTCATATTTGGTTTTGGCTGGAATGTGGAAGGTGCTGCTTTAGCATCTGTAATTGCTCGTTTCTCGGTATTATTTTTCTCTCTCTATCCGCTAATAAAAGTGCACAGACTTGTGGCAATGCCTCAATTGGGCTTAATTAAGCAGAACTTTTTATCCATCTTGGGTATAGCAGTCCCTGCCATCATTACCAATACAGCAACACCGATTGGGAATGCCATAGTGACCACGAATATTGCACAATTTGGTGAAAATTATGTGGCTGGCTTTGCGGTTATTGGACGTTTGATGCCCGTCGCATTTGCGGTGATATTCGCATTATCTGGTGCTGTTGGACCGATTATAGGGCAGAATTTTGGCGCTGAACGGTTTGATAGAGTTAAAGACACACTTAATAATTCGCTGCTGTTCGTTTGTATCTATTGTATTTTTGTCTCTGTTGTTCTGTTCTTTTTACAAGACATAATAATCGCCGGATTTAGTTTAACCGGAGATGCTGCAACTATTTTGTCCGCGTTTTGTACTTTTGTTGCACTTAGCTTTGTATTTAATGGGGCCCTTTTTGTTGCTAATGCATCATTTAACAATTTAGGTAAGCCTTTGTATTCAACCAGTTTAAATTTGGGTAAAGCGACATTGGGCACTTTACCGTTCGTTTATTTTGGTGCTCAGTGGCATGGTGCATTGGGTGTTTTATATGGGCAGGCTCTCGGTAGTGTACTGTTTGGAATATTGGGTATTTTTGCCTTGCGTAAATTGATTTCTGACCTCGGAGCCCATGTTGAGGTTAAATCAGAACTGGACGATCCTTCAACCACGAGTGTAACGATGACGCCATTTTGTTCGTCGGATTGTGTATCAGTTGAAGAAATCCCGGTAAACCAAAGAGACCTCGACAAATAAGTTAATTTCAATAAGTGACTTGTGTCATATTTGATCTGATTCTTATTGGTTTTTATTCAGAACATGAATGAAACTTGATCTGCGACCAGCATTTGACTTGGCAATATACAACATAATGTAACCAGTTCCGCCGGCTAAAAACCGGCTAAAATTTTTATCATTTTATGTTGGAAGTATGTTGCATTATGCGTCAGTACCTTAAATACCTCATCCCGTTAATTATTCCTTTAGTTGTTCTGTTACTCCCTTTATCAGCGTTCCCATTTGAGGGTATTACGGTGATTCAGCAGCGGGTGATTGCTATCTTTTTGCTTGCTGCCCTCTGTTGGGTTTTCGAGCCTATCCCAATTTATGCAACATCGGTTGTGATCATTGTTCTCGAACTGCTAATGCTCTCTAATAAAGGGTTATTTTTATTTAAGTTTGGAATGGGTGAGCAAAGCTTTGGTGAACTCCTTAACTATAAGGACATAATGGCAACATTTGCCAGCCCTATAATTATGCTTTTTCTTGGTGGTTTTTTTCTTGCTATGGCAGCAACAAAATATCGCTTAGATGTCAACTTAGCTCGTGTTTTGTTAAAGCCATTCGGTAAAGACCCTAAGTTTGTAATGCTTGGTTTGATGCTGATAACAGGCATCTTTTCAATGTTCATGTCCAACACCGCCACTACAGCAATGATGTTGTCAATTCTGACTCCGGTCATTGCGGTATTCGGCCCTAAAGATCCAGGACGTGTTGCTTTTGCTTTGTGTATTCCTGTTGCGGCGAACATTGGCGGTATTGGTACTCCAATAGGTACTCCACCGAACGCTATTGCATTGAAATATCTTGTCGGTGATAGCTTGATTACGTTTGGTGAGTGGATGACATTTGGTGTGCCATTTGTGGTCATCATGATGGCGTTGGCCTGGTTCCTGATTAATCATCTTTACAGTGCTGAGCAAAAAACCATCGAGCTAAATATTAAGGGTAAGTTTCTTAAAACCCCTAAAGCCATTACGGTGTACGTTACTTTTGGTTTGACGATTATGCTCTGGTTGATGGGCTCTAGCCACGGTATGAATTCTTATACGGTTGCTTTGATCCCTGTTGCGATCTTTTCTATTACCGGAATTATTAATAAAGAAGATCTAAAGAAAATTTCGTGGGATGTACTCTGGTTAGTTTCTGGTGGTATCGCATTAGGGCTGGCACTTGATAAAACCGGGCTTGCTCGACTTATGGTTAATAGCATTCCGTTTGATGCATTCTCTCCTTACATTGTTCTGTTTGGTGCGGCTTTCCTATGTCTTATTATGGCAAACTTTATGTCACATACAGCAACGGCTAACTTGTTAATGCCAATTATGGCGGCGTTAGGTGCATCAATGACATCATTGGCGCCACTTGGCGGACAGATGACATTGATTTTAGTGGTGACTTTTGCGGCATCACTTGGTATGTCACTACCAATCAGTACGCCGCCAAATGCATTGGCCCATGCTACCGGTAATGTAGAAAGTAGCCAAATGGCTAAAGTTGGCGTTGTATTAGGTGTAGTAGGGGTTTTGGGTAGCTTTGTGCTTGTCTGGATCCTAAATCTAGTAGGGTTTATTGGTTAACTGATGGATCAAGCTAAATTATCCCGCCTGATACGATGTTATTTTAGTCAGCCTGAACGAAGGTTGGCCAAAGCATCTGGCGAAACTGTTCTCAGGCAAAATGCTCGTAATGAGAGATTGTACTATGTCTTGAATGGTGAGCTTGAAGGTTATATTCAGGATGACGAGTCTGGAAAAGACACAAAGGTATTTACCGTAACGGAAGGTGCCTTCTTTGGTGTGCACAGCTTCTTTTCCGAGACCTTAGTCGCCTCTTCTACAGTGGTTGCAAAAACGGATGTTGTTCTAGCCTGGATAGACCTTGAAACAGCACCTGTGGAACGGGAATATTATGGGCCGCTTGCTGCGCAGTTTACACCTGTTATTGTTGGTGAGTTATCTCGCCGCCAAAAGCGGGCGATGAAAGAAGCAATAGAAAAAGAAAAAGTGTTGCAACAGCTATATACGGCTGAGCAGATGACGACGCTAGGACAGTTGGCTGCAGGTATCGCACATGAACTGAATAATGCGGTTGGAGTGATCAGTAGTAAAACTGAGCGTATGCAGGCCGTTATTTTACAATTGCTGGAAGAGTTGCATCCAGAGGCGAATGGTTTCTTGCAAAAGGGGCTTTCTCAGGGTCAGGTAGCGAACTCTTCTACGGTGAGAAAACGAGCCAAAGAACTTGAAAAAGAGCTGAACTTGCCAAGAGATGTGGCCAAGTCTTTAGCTCGAGCTGTACCAGTAGGGGATATTTCACCCCATTGGCTGGAGAAGCCAAAGGATGCAATTCGGTATTGGGAAATAGGCCGTGATCTGCATGATTTAAGGCTGGCAGCCCGGCATTCTGTTGGCATTGTTAAGTCAGTAAAGCAACTGGGACGAGTAGATATTGATACCGATGAATGGATAGATATTAATTCATCGATTAACAAAGCTATTTCATTAATACAAAGTGACTTAAGAAGGGTATCGGTGCATCTAAGCCCAGCAACGTTGCCGCTGTTTAAAGGATCCACCACCGAGCTCGTTCAGGTGTGGGCTAACATTATGAAAAATGCGTGTGATGCGATGGAATTTACTGCAACACCGGAAATTGAAATCTCCACACGTTATGCAAACAAGCGAATTCTAATTACTATCAGTAATAACGGACCAGAAATTGACGAGTTAACAAGACGTCAGATTTTCCAGCCTAATTTTACCACTAAAAAAGGTGGCTTATCTTTCGGGCTTGGTTTGGGCTTGTCTGTAGTTAAAAGAATAGTCAGTGGATATGGTGGGAGTATTGCGGTAAAGAGTAATACGGAAAAGACCATTTTCAGAATAAAATTGCCAGTCGAGGATTAATATGGAGAAGTTAAATCTGATTTGTGTCGATGATCAGCGAGAAGTATTAAGTGCCGTGTTACAAGATCTAGAGGTTTTATCATCTTGGGTGAATATTGAGGATTGTGAATCAGCAGATGAAGCTCTGGAATTAATGGATGATTTTGATGCAGAAGGTGAATTCGTTGCCTTAGTCATCTCTGACCATGTAATGCCAGGTAAAACGGGTGTTGAGCTGCTTACAGAGATCTCTCAAGATGATCGATTCAAGCAAACGAAAAAGATTTTGCTTACGGGACAAGCGACACATCAAGACACGATTACTGCTATCAATTTGGCTCGCATTGAGAGTTATTTCGAGAAACCGTGGAATGCAGAGGTTCTATGCGAGAGGGTTAGAACCTTGGTGACAGAGTTTATTTTTGACAAAGGTCTAGATTATACAGACTATCAAAATGAACTGGATCAAACGGTGGTTTTACAAAGATTACGCTAAAAGTGCTTGACCTTGGAGTTAGCTCCAAGGTCTAAACTTAAGTTATTCATATAACTTAAGGAAATTAAAATGTGTACTAAACATGATGCTTGTCTTTCAAAATCACCAACTCACAAAATTGAAGGAAGCAGTTGTAGCTCATCAGCCATTAGTTCTATTAAAGCTATTGGTGTCGATGGAAGTGAAAGTTGTGGTGGTTCTTCTTCTTCCAGTACGTGTTGTTCTGGTAGCGATTCTCCTGATGAGGAAAGTGACCCCTCAGGTCTAGATGCTCAGTTTACCCATAGCTGGAAAGTCGAAGGGATGGATTGTCCGTCCTGCGCTAGAAAAGTGGAAAATGCCGTTAATCAAATGGAAGGTATTCTTCACGTTAAGGTTTTGTTTGCCACAGAAAAACTGGTTGTAAAAACCGATAATAACGCAATGGCAGCGGAAATCGAATCGGTCGTGAATAAGACTGGTTTTCAACTAAACTCTATTCATCAAGCCAAGCCCAAGAAAACCGACCTTAGTTTTAACGGAATAATTAAAGAAAATGTTCAGGTTATTGCACTCGCATTCGCCATGATTGTCTCATTTGCCGTCAGAGATATTTTTCCTATATTTAGTGAATGGTCATTTGTTGCTATTTGTTTATTAGGTTTAGTTCCAATTTCTAAAAAGGCGATCCAACTTGCAAAAAATGGCTCGCCATTTTCCATCGAGACCCTGATGAGTGTCGCTGCGATTGGTGCACTTTATTTAGGCGAAACCATTGAAGCCGCAATGGTACTTCTCTTGTTTTTACTGGGTGAAAAGTTAGAAGCATTCGCGGCTGCTCGTGCACGGAGTGGAGTACAATCTTTGATGGAACTGGTTCCCGAGGAGGCAGTCAAAATTGTAGATGGACAACGAGTTGATGTTGCCGTCAGTTCGTTGCAACCCCAAGACATTATTGAAGTTGCTCCGGGAGCTCGTTTACCGGCGGACGGTTTATTGCTTTCCTCTGCTAGTTTTGATGAGAGTGCGTTAACGGGTGAATCGATTCCCGTTGAACGTAACCAGAACGAACAAGTCATGGCTGGATCGGTTGTTGTAGATAAAGTCGTTCGGTTATCTATTACTTCTAAGCAGGGTGAAAACTCTATCGATCGTATCTTGCACCTTATTGAAGAAGCGGAATCACATAAAGCGCCAATGGAAAGGTTTCTGGATAAGTTCAGTCGATGGTATACGCCGGCAATGATGTTACTGGCTGTTTTGGTGATTATTACACCACCCCTGTTGTTCGCTCAACCATGGGAAACATGGATTTATCGCGGACTAGCGCTGCTTCTTATTGCTTGCCCTTGTGCGTTGGTTATCTCCACTCCTGCGGCCATTACTTCTGGACTGGCTGTGGCAGCGAAACGCGGTGCACTAATAAAGGGAGGTGCAGCTCTGGAGTCTCTAGGGCGGATAGAGGTTGTCGCGTTTGATAAAACGGGTACTTTAACCAAAGGTAAACCTGTCGTTACCGATATTATTTCACTTAACGGCAAAGATGATAGTGATGTATTAACTAAAGCAGCAGCGATTGAAGTTGGGTCATCTCATCCATTAGCGGTTTCCTTGGTTAAAAGAGCGATAAGCGAAGGGTTATTCATTCCCGAGGCAGAAGAGAAAGAGGCGTTGGTTGGTATTGGTATTACTGGTCTAATCGATGGACTGCGTTATCAAATTTTATCACCCAGCAAATCATCTTTAGATGTGTCTGAAGAGATAATGACAAAGGTTGAAAGCCTGGAAAGTCACGGTAAAACCGTTGTCTATCTTGTAGAAGAAAACGAGATTATTGGCATTATTTGTTGGCAGGATACACTGAGAGAAGATGCAAAAACGTCGGTGCTAAGCCTGAACCAGATGGGTATTAAAACCATTATGTTAACGGGTGACAACCAACGCAGTGCTCAAAGTATTTCCGGTCAGATTGGAATAGATTTTGAAGCGGGATTACTGCCTCATGATAAGGTTCAGTTTGTTCAACAATATTCTCATGACTATCAGATAGCGATGGTTGGAGACGGTATTAACGATGCTCCGGCAATGAAAGCCGCTTCTGTAGGTATTGCCATGGGAGGCGGAACTGATGTGGCTCTGGAAACCGCAGATGCCGCATTGACTCATAACCGCCTATCGGAGCTACCTAAGGTTATTGAGCTGTCTAAAGCAACACTCAATAATATCCGTCAGAACATTACTTTAGCGCTAGGATTAAAAAGTGTATTTTTGGTGACAAGCTTGCTGGGTATTACAGGCCTTTGGGTTGCGGTGTTAGCGGATAGTGGCGCAACGGTACTAGTTACCATTAACGCACTTCGTTTGTTGCGGTTTGGGAAAAATGAGTAAAGTCTGATAACGCATATGCGTGCGGCTTAGTATGTGACAGAGATAAAATAGGCAAGCATTGGCAGAGTGATTTTTCTGATGCTTGCTATCCTTTCTGATAGAACTCCTTAGATAACGCCTTAAAAGTGTGATGCCAACCGTTTTTTCTTGTAACTCATACATATTGGTCGTTCATATGTGTGACTGCTATCACGTAAATAAGTAAGGTTGTCGGCTAGAGTTCATTATTACCCTTTACCCAATACTGGCTTATTTTTTATATGCCATTTTAAGGAGCCACACATGTCTCAACCAGTTTTTCACCTTGGTATTACTGAAGCCGATCTTAAGGGCGCAACTGTCGCTATCATTCCTGGTGACCCGGATCGAGTGCCAAAGATTGCAAATGAAATGGAAAACCCTGTTCAGCTAGCAAGTCATCGAGAGTATAACGTTTACCTAGCCGAGCTAGACGGTACTCCTGTTGTTATCTGCTCAACAGGTATTGGTGGTCCTTCGACATCTATTGCCGTTGAAGAGCTGGCTCAATGTGGTGTTCGTACATTCCTACGTGTTGGTACAACGGGTGCAATTCAGTCTGACGTTAACGTAGGCGATATGATTGTTACTACAGGTTCTGTTCGTTTGGATGGTGCTAGTTTACATTTTGCTCCAATGGAATTCCCTGCAGTGGCTGATTTCCAAGTTGCTACAGCGATGAAAGAAGCCGTTGAAGAGAATGGTGCGACTGTACATATGGGCGTAACAGCATCCAGTGATACTTTCTACCCGGGTCAAGAGCGTTATGATACGTTCTCTGGTCGTGTTGTTAAGCGTTTCCAAGGCTCAATGCAAGAGTGGCAAGATATGGGTGTGCTTAACTTCGAAATGGAATCAGCGACTCTTCTAACTATGTGTGCAAGCTCTGGCTTGAAAGCAGGTTGTGTAGCTGGTGTTATCATTAACCGTACTCAAAAAGAGATCCCTGATCACGCGACTCTTAAAGAGACGGAAACTCGCTCTATTAAAGTGGTTATCGAAGCGGCACGCAAGATGATCTAAATTCGATTCATTGAATTGTCGAGGGTTATTCCTAATAAGGAGTAACCCTTTTTTGTTTGTTATTTGTAAATACAAATCAAATGCACAGCGATATTAGGAAACATAAGGCCCTGATAATTCGGGGCCTTATGTTGTCATGTAGTGGAAGCTAACTATAACTCTTCGTGTCCACCGGCATCGGTGAACCAGTCGGTCAGGTACTTTTTAAGGTCCTTAAGTTCATCTGGGCCGATAAGCGCTAAGCCTAAATCTTCTGCGCGGGTAATGTCATTGTGCCTTAATGGACGGAAGCTGACTAACATCGCTCGTGCTTGTAAACCGCCAAGAAGGTCGCGCAATGACTCTAGTTTGTAGAGGGTGTCGTCACCGTCGTCTCGCATGCCTTTTGTCTTACATTCAATGATGTGCAGTTTATTGTTTACTACTGTGGCCACATCTAGCTCGTTTCGGACTTCACGTTCACCTAGCTGACGATAGACCTGAACATTAAGGGATCTATCCTGAATCGTAGGAAGCTCATCCTGTATCTGTTTAACGGTGCTATGAACAAGTGTCTCCAGCCACTCTCCGTTGGAGAAGCGTCTTGCATCTTCGCTGGCAAACGTGAGTATTCCGTCACTGTATGCGGCTAGGCTTGCGTCAACTAAATCCGAAAGCAGCATATTCAACTCGCGGTAGCCTTGCTGCTTTTCAGTTAAAGAAACCGACAGTTTTTGTTCCTTGCGACAGGTTGTCGCTAGGTAATTTAATGTAGCTAACCCCGGGCCTAACTCAAGCGCGTTTCCTGCCCACTTCTGACCAAGCTGGTATAATTTAAGATCGAGCTGTTCGGGAAGATCATGTTCGTTGAATTCTGCTCGAGCGCCAAATACCGTGAGATAGTCATCGATAGTGATATGATCTTGGAGTTGGGCGTCTGGGTTATCTTCAGGATAAATCCAGCAGATTTTGTCACTATTTGGCTCTACGACGAAAATTTCCCAGTTATTTCGTCTGAACATTTCATAAACGGTTAATAGGCGATGACGCAGGCCGCAACTGGCGTTCAATGTTATTAACTTTTTTCTTTGAATCAGGTTGTTCTCAAGACTGTGAATCGCTTCTCGGATAAGCGTGGTATCGACCATGGAAGGGACTTCAAAAAACTCGGTTTCGATACTACGTTGAGCCAATACTGACGACAAGCGTTTGTAGATGCTTTTCTGGGATTCATCCCCGATAAAAACGACATGCTTGCACAACGAACGGTTGTCTAAAAGTGGGGTGATAAGGCGTATTGGGTCTTGATCAATGATGCCTACCTGAACGATCATAATGCGTCCTCTATAATTATAAGAATGGGTCTTCTGCTAATAGCAAAAAATGAGACCTTATATTCGATATGGTATTAACTATAGAAAAAACAAGGGCGAATTAACATTTATTCGCCCTTGCTTTACATTGTAGCACTATTTGTGTGGTTATAACTTAAATTGTCGAACCAATGTCTCTTGCTGTTTTGCCAATTCAGCCATGTTGTCACTGACATTAGCGATAGTTGACATAGCTTCATGGCTTTCTGAAGCAATTTGGTTAATTCCCTCCAAACTGCGTGCAATATCTGAGGTCGTTTCACTCTGTTCCGAAGAAGCCTGAGAAATATGAGTACTCATCTGACTAATTTCCAGAATTAATGACTGTATTTCTTCCATAGAGCTGTTAGCGTCAGATGCCTGAGCGACCGACTGCTCCATCTCTGCCATACAGCTTTCAATCACTTTTCCTGCTGTTTTAGAGCTTGATTGAAGATTATTAATCATGCCTTCAATCTCTTCTGTGGAATCGGTCGTCTTTTTCGCAAGGACACGGACTTCATCAGCAACCACGGCAAAACCTCGGCCTTGCTCTCCTGCACGAGCAGCTTCGATTGCTGCGTTGAGAGCTAATAAATTGGTTTGTTCTGCGATACCTCGAATTACATCAAGAATTGATCCAATTTCACTGCTCATGCTTTGAAGCTGGGATACCGCGACTACAGACTCATTTAACCGGCCTTCCAGTTGATTAATCGTGGTTATATTCTGACTCATTACCTGACGACCAGTATCGGACGCTTGTTCAACCTGATGTACTTTATCTAAAGAGTTTTGAGCACTTTGAGAAACTTCAACAACGGAGTGTTCCATTTCAGTCATAGCAGTGGCAACACTGGCCGTTTGTTCTCTTTGATCGCTTAGCTGTCCTTGTGCGTCATTGGAGGTATTCTGATTTTTACTTGCTGCAGAAGTAAGATCAGCAGAGGCATCATTTAATTGCACCAAAATTCGGTGTAGATTGTCTGCCAAGCTATTAATGTGAGTGCTTACTCGGCCAAACTCATTGTTGTGCTTAATCTCGATACGTTTTGTCATATCGCCTTGAGTTAACGCTTCAAGGGTTTCGAATATTCGTGACAGAGGCGATCTCACGCTGTGAGCGATGTGGTACCCAATACCAATGGCAAGTAGAATTACAACAATGCTAATACTTGTTGCCTTAATCATGCCATCATTATAAATATCTTCAGCTTCAGAGAGTGATTTTTCCAACTCACTGGTTGCTACATTATTGAACCCACTTAATAAAGCCATTGCTGAGTCTATCTTGGCCGCGAGGTTTTCGATGTTGTTGTACAACCTTTCTCTTGCCGAGAGGTAAGCAAAATGTTGGTCTAGAACACCTCCGGGTTTGCCTATGTCCTGAGTAAATTGAGCGACTGACTCTTCAAAACTGCCTTTAATCGATGGTAATTGAGTAGCTAGGCTATTAAAAGCGTAGTTAAGGTGAGAGACGGCCTTGGTGTTTTTTGCTACCGCTTCTTTTACAAATGCAGTATCGGAGCTGGCTAATGCATCGGACGTGGCAAGCTCAGCATCTTTTAGTTTAATAAAGTAGCTCTTCGCGATTAGCTTCACTGAAATGCTATTTTGATCAGACACATACTCTTTCATTCCAGTGTTCAATTCAGAGGTGAGTCGTTGAAAACGGCGTGCAGATTTTTGTACTTGCTCTTGAGTTGCGAACATCTCTTGGTAATTGTTCATTGCCTCTTCGGCTTCGGTAAAGAAGAGAGACTCAATCTCTGTGAGTTTCTGTATATCATCAGTAAGTTCAGGGTAGGCTTGACTCGCAGACTTAAGATCGCCAAAGATAGATTGATAGCTCTGTTGAGCGTCTGAAAAGTTGTTTCGGATCTGAGTCATGCGGTCTTGATTCTGCGTGGTAAGAAAATCTTTAAACGCTTTATCTGCAGAGAGCAACTGAACGCTAGTTTGGTTGGACAGAGAGACTAATGGGAGCGACTGTGTAGTTACAGTACCAAACTTAGAATAAATATCATTGATTCCACCTAACATGATCGTAATTGTAATGATGAACATTACGACAATGACTGAAAATCCGGCGAACATGCGCCTGATTACCGAACCTTTCATTTACTCTCCTCATCGCAGCAAATAGCTAACATAAAAATAGAGACGATACTGTCTCAAAATTGGGACTAATGCCCACTTGATAAAATTGATACTAATTCTAGACGTTTTGAGTACCGCATACTGAGATAACTCCCCCAAAAACAGGCCATAATATTTGCTCAGTCCAGTAAATATCATTATGAACGCTGTTTTTTATTGTGATTATCGAATTCATAAAGCATACTGACACCGTATAACCTATTCAAATGGAGAGAGAAATGGCTGAGGAAACTATCTTTAGTAAAATTATTCGCAAAGAGATTGATGCAGATGTTGTCTATCAAGATGAACTTGTGACAGCTTTTCGAGATATTACCCCGCGAGCGCCAAGCCATATTCTTATTATTCCGAATAAATTAATTCCCACAACTAATGATATAGAAGAAGACGATGAGTTAATGATGGGACGCATGTTTACTGTGGCAAAAAAATTGGCTAAGCAAGAAGGCATTGCAGAAGACGGTTATCGCCTGATAGTGAACTGTAATAGCCACGGTGGACAAGAAGTCTATCATGTTCATATGCACCTATTGGGTGGACGTCCTCTTGGTCCCTTATTGCTGGGATGATGTTGGGCGTTAAGTCTCTTTAGGAGGAAAAGAGTGAAGCAGATTTTACGCTTTACCTTTATAACGGCTGCTACGGCAGTCGTTACTGCTTGTGCTTCGTTATCAGCAGGAAATCTTTTTAGTCATTACAGTGCACAGAACGGAGCGGTGTATCAAGCCGTTGCGTCTGGGCAATATCAAAAAGCCCAAGATCTATTGCCGGATTTTGTCGCTGGCGATATTTTAGATAATTTTGAACGGGGCCGGGTGAGTTTCCTCAATCAGTCCTATCCCGAAAGCAAAGGTTATTTGGAAGATGGCGAACGCGCGGTTCGTCAGCAGCAAGACCAAGCACTTATTTCAATTAGTGAGAGTGCTAGCAGTTTTGGGTCACTCGCGGCAAATGACAATGTGACGAGCTATTATCCCGCGGATTACGAACTTGGTTTTTTACATTTGTACCTTGCATTGAACTATCTCAAAGCGAACTCTTTAGAAGGTGCATTGGTTGAGATAAGAAAAGCGAATCAAGTACAGGAAAAGGCCAAGGCGAGTCGTGAAAGTGACTTGGCTGCTGCTGAGAGTGAGATGAAACAAGAAGGGCTAGCCCCCAATTTAGGTTCTATATTGTCGAACTACCCTGATGCAGGAGAGTCGTTACAAGCGGTTCAAAATGGCTATTTACTTTTCTTGTCCGCGCTTCTCTATGAGGTTTCAGGTGAGTTAAATAACGCTTATGTAGACTACCGCCGGGCCCTTGCTGTTATGCCCCAAAACAAAGAAGTTATCGATGCAGCGGTACGGGTAGCGAAAACACTTGGTATGAGTGAGGATCTGCACTTGCTTAAAAAGCAGTATGGTGATCGAGCTACGTTAGCCAAGGGGAAATCTCGAATCATTGTTATTGATGAGCAGGGCACTGTGTTTGCCAAGCAAGGGTGGAAACAATCTCTGCCAGTACTAACTCAAGGAGATTGGGCCTATTATTCCATGTCGTTGCCTTATTATCCGAAACAGGTTTCGTCTGCATTTACTAAGCTTAAACTAGACGGAAAGGCATTCACCAAATCTAAACTTGTGGATGTTAACCTTATGGCACAACAAGATCTTATTGAAAGAATGCCGACTATTCTTATTAGACAAGCGTTACGTGTTGTTGCTAAAGAACAGGTCCGCAGAGAAACGGCAAAAAATAACGACGTAGGAAATTTGTTGGTGAATGTGTGGAATGTACTGACAGAACAGCCTGATACAAGAAGTTGGCAAACATTACCTGCGGATGTATTTAGTAGTAGTAAATATGTTGATCCTGGCGAACATATACTGAGTTTTTCAGGTCAAACGTACCAAGTGACAACAAAAGAAGATCAAACCGTACTTGTGTGGCTTTCTAGGCAAGGTCAAAACGCCACGGTTTGGCATAAACAGTTGGGGAATCTTTAATGAAAAATATTGGAATCGTTTTTTTGATGGCTTTAGCGCTAGCGGGTTGTGCAAAAAACACGGCGGGTTTACGTGTAGACGGCCAGTCTCAAAATGTTATGTTTGGCGATAATGTTCTTGGTGGGCGCCTGCAGGTGGAAAACATCGCCACCGCAGAGCTCAATGAGCATGCAAGAGGCATTGTACAGCTCACTAGTTTATATAAAGCAGATCTGAATATTCAATACCGTTTTTACTGGTATGACAATGAAGGATTAGAAGTCAATTCCAAGCAATCTGCTTGGAAACAACAAATCATTAGAGGCTTTGAAACATTATCAATTTCTGAAGTGTCTATTAACCCTAATGGCAAACAATTCCGTGTTCAAATTCGCCAAGCTGATAAATAAGGATTAGAGATGAAAAAAGGTGTAATTGCTCTTTTGGGCTTAGCTATTGTTTTAACTGGTTGCTCTAACAGAGTAAGTTATGGGGATGCTCAGGAAGCAGAAACGACAAACATCGATTTTGGTTCTACAGACCTGCAAAATATCGCGGGTGAGATGGTGGACAGCATGATGATGTCAGGATCTGTTGCAGCGATTACCAGAGATGGTCGCCCAATTGTATTCGTCGAAAGAATCAAAAATAAAACCAGCGAACATATCGATACCGAGTCCATCACGGATACGGTTAGCACTAAAATGCTCAATTCTGGCAAATTTAGATTCGTTGATATGGAACGTATTGAATCCGTTCGTAAGCAGCTGGACTTCCAAAATAATGATGAGTTGGTGAATCAAAGTAGTGCCATCCAATTTGGTAAAATGGTTGGTGCGCAATATATGCTTTACGGAAACCTAGCTAGCATTGTGAAGCAGGCTGGCAGTAAAAAAGATGTGTATTATAAAATGACTATGCGTCTTATGGATCTTGAGTCTGGCTTGATTGAGTGGGCTGACGAAACAGAAATTCGTAAGCAAGAAGAGAAAAGCTTACTAGGTTTGTAATTTTTAATTAGGAGTATATCCAGTGGCAAAAATGACGTGGGACGAAGCGCAATCGCTTGATGAGTCGTTGTTGTCATTGGATGACTTCTTTGATAAACCACCTCAGATAACAGAAACATTAACAGGCGGGCTAACAAACCGCTGTTGGAGAATTGTTTCTTCTCAAGGAGAGAGTTATGTCTGGCGACCTGACTCTCTTATTTCTCACCAATTTGGTATTTCTCGGGTACGAGAATACAAATTGTTAGAATCTTTAAAGTCGCACCAGTTTTCCCCTAAACCCATATTATTAAATGATAAGGGTCTTTTAGTGGAGTGGTTGCACGGCAATGTGGCGTCTTTTCCTATCGGTGAAGCTGAAATAATCGGAATCTTGTGCAGGATACACGCTGTTAATATTCACAATAAACCGGTTCCCTTATTCTCATATACAGCTAAAGTTGACGGTTATTGGCATAGACTGGACGATGCCCTAAAAACAGCTGACTATCACTCCCTATATCGTCATTGGCGAGTATTGCCCTCACTTCCGCCAGTGGAACCTACTTTGTGTCATTTCGACTTAGGACACTATAATCTGATTAGGGCTGATTCGGGTATTAAAGTAATTGATTGGGAATATGCAGGCGTTGCCGATCCGCGAATGGATTTGGCTATGACTATTGAATTGGCACAGATAAATATGCCCAAAGCCGTGGCAAATTACTGCAAATTACGCAATATATCGGATATTGATAGCTGGTTGATGGGCGTCAACCAATGGCAGCCGAGAAACCAAATGATGGCTATGCTGTGGTATTTGCTTGGTTATCAGCTGTGGCAAGATGAAAGTTATTTAACTGAAGCTGAGAAGATTAAGCGGATACTGAGCCGCGATTAGCCTGATTTTTTGCAACAAACGATGCCTTATCGATTTAAAGAGATTAAAAAAAACAGCGAATTAAGTTCAATCGGTTGATATTCATGATAGATTTAACTTATGCTCAAACTAATTAGAAACAAAGAGTCCAGAGCGGATTCCAAGTGCCCAGCAAGGAATGGGGAGGTACAATGATTATATATTTACACGGTTTTGACTCAACAAGCCCTGGAAATCACGAAAAAGTTTTACAGCTTCAGTTTATTGATGACGATGTTCGTTTCATTAACTACAGTACCTTGCATCCTAAACATGATATGCAACATTTGTTAAAAGAAGTTCATAAGGTTATTGAGCAGTCTGATGATCCTCACCCAATAATTTGTGGTGTTGGTTTAGGTGGATACTGGTCGGAACGAATTGGTTTTCTGTGTGGCATCAAGCAGGTAATATTCAATCCAAACTTACATCCTGAAAATAATATGCAGGGTAAGATTGATAGACCAGAAGAGTATGAAGATATTGCCACCAAGTGTGTTGAAAAGTATCGAGTTAAAAACAAAGGTCGCTGTTTGGTTGTGCTTTCGACAAGCGATGAAGTGTTGAATACCGAATCAACGGCGGATGAACTTAATAGTTATTACGATATTATCTGGGACGAGTCTCAGTCTCATAAATTTAAAAAAATATCTCAGCACCTGCAAGCGATGAAAGCGTTTAAGAACGCTTAAGCTAATCAGTAACCATGTTCCCCATAAAGGTCAGGCTATATAGCCTGGCCTTTTTTATATTCACGAAAACTAGTGGAATTGTGATCTTCCTCAATTAATTGTTGCGATAGGTCGTCAGCTAGCTATAATGGATTTTCAACTTTTTTTGATTTATATCAAGTAAAGTTTAAGAAAAAGAGTAAGCCAATAGAAGAAGCTTACCAGCATTTATAGCAACGACTGATTTTTTGGGTTTGAGTAACTCTCAGGCTCTTAGCAACTTTTAAGATTATAGGGATAGTATTATGACTCGAATAGTGATTGTGGGCGGGGGAGCTGGTGGTTTAGAGCTAGCGACTAAGTTAGGCAATACGTTAGGAAGAAAAAAACGGGCTGAAGTTATCTTGGTTGACCGAAACGCCAGCCATCTATGGAAGCCTCTATTGCACGAAGTTGCGACGGGCTCACTGGATGAAGGGGTTGATGCCTTGAGTTATCGGGCTCATGCAAAGAACCATCATTTCAATTTCCGCTTAGGAAGTCTGGCACAAATTGACCGAGAAAATAAACTCATTACGCTTGGTGAAATGAGGGACGAAAACGAAGAGTTACTGCTGCCTATTCGTGAAATTCAATACGATATTTTGGTTATGGCTATCGGTTCTACGTCAAACGATTTTAATACCCCTGGTGTCGCCGAGAACTGTATTTTCCTGGATAGTCCGGGGCAAGCGCATAAGTTCAGAACTCAGATGAATAATGAGTTTCTCAAGTTACATGCGAAATCTGGTCAAGGCACTGTCGATATCGCTATCGTTGGGGCAGGAGCTACTGGTGTGGAGCTGTCTGCAGAGTTGCATAATGCGATTAAAGAATTAAGAACATATGGTTTTGGTGATCTGGATTCAAGCAAGCTAAACGTAAATTTAGTGGAAGCGGGAGAACGTATTCTTCCTGCTCTTCCTCCGCGTATCTCATCTTCTGCACATAGTGAACTGACGAAACTGGGTGTGAATGTTCGTACTGCCACTATGGTGACTCAAGCGGACAAAGATGGTTTAACCACCAAAGATGGTGAGAAGATCCATGCGCAAATCATGGTTTGGGCTGCGGGCATCAAAGCACCCGACTTCATAAAAAATATTGCTGGTCTGGAAACCAACCGCATTAACCAATTAGTTGTCAAAGATACGCTACAAACGACTCGTGATGACGATATTTTTGTCATCGGTGATTTAGCGCAATGTACTCAGGCTGACGGTTCATTCGTTCCACCACGTGCACAAGCTGCGCATCAAATGGCGAGCCTTGCTTATAGCAATATTATTGCCAGCCTTAACAATAAAACACTAAAGCCTTATGTGTATAAAGATCATGGTTCATTGGTTTCGTTAAGCCGTTTTTCTACCGTTGGAAGCCTGATGGGTAACCTGACCAAAGGCTCTATGATGGTGGAGGGAAGAATTGCACGGGTGGTCTACATCTCATTGTACAGAATGCATCAGATGGCTCTGCATGGAGCAATTAAAACAGGATTGATGATGTTAGTTGGCAGAATCAACCGGGTGCTTAGACCAAACCTTAAATTGCATTAATTGAATTTAAACCGGAGCTTCAGTGCTCCGGTTATCAGGCACACCCTTGAATGCGCCTGATAATAGGAACAACAAAGTTAACTACATTAGTCCTTTAGTTTAAAGGAACTAACCAAGTCATCCAATTGTCCAGAAAGCTGCAATAGCTGATCACTGGCGGTTGTCATGGTTTCTGCGATATCGGTTGTTTCTATGGTGAGCTGATTAATATCCTCTACATTTCTATTTATTTCTGCCACTGTCGTAGCTTGTTCTTCTGTCGCGGTTGCCATCTGGATATTGCGATCACTAATTTGCTCTATATGGATATTAATTTGTTGTAAGGAGTGGTCAGCATTGTCTGCCTGAACAACAACCATATTGCTTTGTTCTTTTCCTTGAGACATTGCGGACACTGCCCTTAAAGATTCTTCCTGGAGTTTATTAATGACTTCTTGTATCTCCTCTGTTGATTCAGCAGAGCGACTCGCAAGGTTTCGTACTTCATCAGCAACGACAGCAAAGCCTCTTCCTTGTTCACCAGCGCGAGCGGCCTCAATTGCGGCATTGAGAGCCAGCAAATTAGTTTGTTCAGATATGCTTCGTATTGTTTCGAGTATTGAGCTGATATTTTCAACCTGATCCGCCAATGACTGCACAACATCTGTTGCCTGACTAAGTTCATGTGAAAGTACGTCTATTTGAGTGCGAGCTTCTCCAATAATTTGGCTGCCCTCCTGGGCCTGATTAGTGGTTTCCTTAGCTTCATCAGCAGCTTGCGCCGCATTTCCGGCTATTTCTTCCACGGTAGCGCCCAGTTCCGTTATTGCAGTTGCAACCTGAACGGTGTTATCTCTCTGAGAGATACATTTAACTTGAGTCAGCTTTGCTCTTTCCGCAACTTGGTTGGCGGTATCGGCTAAGACAGATGAACTTGTTGCAACTTTTTCGACAGAATCATGAACTTTGTGAATGAACCTATTGAAACTATTAGCGATAGAGGCCAGTTCATCTTCTCCTTCTAGAGTCACTCTGGTATTCAATGTCATGTTATCTGCTGCATAGACGATTGAGTTTTTTAAGGTACTAACGCGTTTACGTAAACTGAGTATGATAAGAGAGGAAACCAATAAAGATATTACGATCGCTATACCGATAATTATGCCTAAACGTAGAAGCCCGGAGTTATAGTTTTCTTGACTCGTAGTGTAGAGTTCTTCAGCCTGAACTAAGAGCGAATCTAATATATGGTTTGCCTGCTTACGCATTGCGCCATACGACTTGGCATATCGTTCTTTATAAATAGTTTTAGCCTTATCAAGTTGGTTGTTTTCTAGCGCCGCCAACATAGGAGTTAATTCATCTCTAATTACGTTATCAAATGTTAAGGCCAACTGTTCAACTTCGGCTCTTCTCTCATCATTGACTTGAGTATCTATTGCGTGTCGTAATGCTTTTTGCATTTCAGGTATGTCTTCTTCCCGAGTTTCTTTTACTCTGGTTAGCACACCTTTTTTATCTTTAAGGGAGGTCTCTTGTAGCAACATCATGTCAATACCAACACGCATTCTAGGAATTCGCGAAGCGATTTCCGCCATAGAGCGCATTGGTGCTGAAGTACTCAGGTAAAGTTTTTTTCCTTGCTCTTCAATAACCTCCATACTGTTAATGCTTGCCATTCCAACAATTAGTAAAGCAGCAGTGGGTAAAATGACAGCGATTATCATTCGGGTTTTGAGGGTTAAGTTATTAAACACAACGGACCATCCTATTATTCAAACTAAATTTTACATATTGATAACTTTATCAAGTTAAAATGTCCAACGAACTTAAAAAAACCAATGAACTTAATGAACTTAATAAACTCAATAATCAGATCCTATTGGGTGCGGTGTTCTTAAGAAATTCTATTTGGAGGTTTGACGCTTTAGCAAAAAGTATGTGAGTGATAAGTGCCACGAAGAATACTATTTTATAGGTTGCTACTTAGTTCAACACAAAATATAACTATTCTGATTTTAAACTATATGGAAGTTATCAGGAGGGTATACCGCATTTAAGGAACAATAGAAAAAACTAGACCATCTTGTGGTTTGCCATTGAAGATAAATCGATTTCTGGCGATTCCCTCCTGCACTGCACCGCACTTTTTGGCGAGCTCATGGCTGGGTTTGTTTTCGGGGTCACAAATAATTTCTAATCGGGTAAGTTTGAGTTCGGCAAAGCTGAATTCGATAATGGCCAGCATAGCTTCTTTCGCATAGCCATTACATTGATATTTATCGGCGATCCAATAACCAACGCTTGCCATATTGGATATACGGGAAAACTCAGTGATAGCAACCATGCCTAAAAATTGGTTACTTTTTCTATCAAAAACGCCAAATCCATAGGCTAAAGATTTTGCCCAGTTCAGCCGATTCGCCATGATGAACTCTTTAGCATCGCTAAAATTAAAGCCGGGGTGACACCAGTCCAACCATTGATGAAGTGATGCCGAATAAGTTACCGTCGTAGCAAATGTGTTGGTATCCTCGGCTTTTAAAATGCGTAGGTGCAACCGTGATGTGAAAATCTCAAAATCGGGAACCATAGAATCGACGATATCCTTAGATATGAACAGCTCCCGAGAGAGCCATTCGGTTTACGATTGTGGTGGTACGCGGCGTACCTGAATAATGATTCCCATTAATGGGTGATCTATATAATGAGTTTCAGTACTGCGCATTCTACGCTTCTGACCTAAGCGATAACTTTTGAGAAACTCTTCAACCTGAATTGTCGGTGAGATTTTTTCTAAGTTGCCAATCTGCACTGTGTCATTTGACTCTGGAGTACTAAGGTCTAACTGTTTATCTTCTAATACCACGTCTCTTACACTTGGTGCTTTTAAATCGAGCTCCGCTTCTAGAAACAGGTAATGCTGAACGTATACCTGAATTTTTCCATCGAGTTCGTAAAGCGGTTTATCAATGGTCTGTTCTGTCAGTGTTTCTCCGTTGGCATCCGTGAGATCAGTGAACTGTACTTTTTGGCTGCCATTGATATTAAATTGTTTTGAAAAATCTTTACCTGCTCGGATTCGAAATACAGGTGCTCTTGATTTTCCTTCATCACCTTGACGCCACACATTGTGGAATAGCACTTCAAAACCAGCGTGTTTTTTAAGCTTATTCACTTGCTCGTTAAGCTGAAACTGCTCACTTGGTAGATTCGACACACCTTTCATAGCTGTAAATTCAATGTCTTGAAAAGTACCCGCTTTGGATAGATCAATATCTGGAAGTGAATTTGGCCAAGTTTCCTTAACGTTTTCAGGATTCACCGCACGTTTAAATACGATCATTTCGATATCAAATTGTCGCTCTGCTGCATAGCCTGGTATTGAGAAAATAAAGAGCAGTAAGAGGATCAGTTTTTTCATTTCGACTCCAAAGTAAGGGGGATGAACTTGAGAACAACACCCTAAAAATGCTTTAGTATAAATATATTTCGTCAAGATACTCTATAGCTTGCCGAAACGAGTATCTCGATGTTTTTTGATTATATAACCTATCACGCTGTTTTCGGCATTCTATTTTGCTGAAATTGCGTAATTAAATCAGAGATAAAGCTAACTCTTTCTCTTCTGTCTGTTAATGGTACGGTAATTTTTAGCCGGGTTGGCCCTTCTAGAGCATATTTTTTAGGATAGCTCTGCAGTAGCTTAACCAAAAACATGGGGTTGATATCTGCATCGGGATAAAACTCAATATATCCGCCCTTTTCATGGGCTTCAATCTTCTTGATATCAATCTGTGCCGCTTCAAGCTTAACTTCACTAACCGAAAGTAGGTTTTTAGCCGCATCAGGTAGAGTGCCAAATCGGTCGATGAGTTCAACTTTCATCTCTGTCAGCTCTGTGGCGTTTTTGACGCTGGCGATCCTTTTGTACATAGACAAGCGCGTATTCACATCGGGAATATACTCGTCTGGAAGTAGAGCAGGTAACCTTAATTCAACTTCCGTTTGCTCTTTCAATAGTTCGTCAAGTGAAGGCTCTTTGCCTTGTTTTAGCGCTTCGACGGCTTGTTCAAGCATCTCCATGTAGAGGGTAAAACCGACAGATTGTATTTGTCCACTTTGTTCATCGCCTAATAATTCGCCAGCACCACGAATCTCTAGGTCGTGAGTGGCCAAGGTAAAGCCAGCGCCCAAATCTTCTAAAGAAGCAATGGCATCCAGTCGTTTAATAGCGTCTTTGGTCATTGCTTTAGGGTGGGGCGTTAGTAGATAAGCATAGGCTTGATGGTGAGAGCGACCTACACGTCCTCTTAACTGATGTAACTGCGCCAGACCAAAATTGTCTGCACGATTCATAATAATGGTATTGGCTGTTGGTACATCAATACCAGTTTCAATAATGGTCGTACACACCAGCAAGTTAAATTTCTGATGATAGAAATCGTTCATGACGCGTTCGAGTTCACGTTCACGCATCTGCCCGTGAGCTGTCGTAATTCTTGCCTCCGGTACCAATCTTTCTAGCTCTTCAGCGACTTTGTCAATGTCCTCTACCTTGTTGTGCAAGAAGTAAACTTGCCCACCACGCATAATTTCGCGAAGTATTGCTTCTCTCACCACTGCATCGTCACTTTGTCTTACAAAAGTTTTGATTGCCAATCGTCTAGCCGGAGGGGTGGCGATGATGGAAAGATCTCTCATTCCACTCATTGCCATATTCAATGTTCTAGGTATGGGCGTCGCGGTTAACGTTAGGATGTCTACATCCGCTCGCATCGCTTTTACTTTTTCTTTCTGACGGACACCAAAGCGATGTTCTTCATCGACAACCAATAATCCTAAGTCTCTGAACTTAATGTCACTTTGCAGTAACTTATGAGTTCCAATAATGATATCAACTTTTCCGTCGGCGGTGTCTTGGAGGATCTGCTTTTGTTCTTTGGCGGACTTAAAGCGTGATAAGACTTCTACTCGAATTGGCAGGTTGGCAAAACGATCGCGAAAGTTTTCAAAATGTTGCTGGGCAAGTAGTGTTGTGGGTACCAAAACGGCAACTTGCTTATTATTATCTGTGCTGACAAAGGCGGCACGCATGGCGACTTCAGTTTTACCAAATCCTACATCGCCACATACAAGTCGGTCCATTGCTTTTGGTTGGCACATATCAGACATTACCGCATTTATCGCGGTAGCCTGATCATCGGTTTCTTCAAATGGAAAACTGGCTTTAAATGTTGCGTATTGGCCTCTGTCGAGTTTGAATTTGTGACCCGGTTTGAGTTCTCGTTTTGCGTAAACATCAAGCAGTTCTGCGGCAACATCACGCACTTTTTCGGCGGCTCGGCGGCGAGCTTTGGTCCATGCTTCTCCACCAAGTTTATGTATCGGAGCTCCATCTTCTGCTCCGCCTGAATAGCGGCTAATCAAGTTCAGAGAGGCAACAGGAACATAAAGTTTGGCTTCATCCTGGTACTCGAGGGTAACGTACTCTGTTTTCAGGCCGCCGGCTTCCAGAGTTTGCAAACCGATATAGCGACCGATACCGTGATCCAAATGGACAACGGGTTGACCCGTTTTTAGTTCCGCTAAGTGACGAATGACGGTATCACTGTTAACGGCTTTTCGATCTTTCCGGCGTCGCTGGATAACTCGGTCACCGAGCAAATCACTTTCGCAGATTAGAGCAAAATCGGGTGACGTGTGGATGAAACCATGTTCTGCTGCACCTAAAATCATGCAAATTCTATTCGAACTTTTTATCGCGTCGCTTAGGTTGGTTTTTTCAACCGGTTTTAATTTGATGCGCTGCAACAGTTCAAGCAATGCTTCTCGCCGGCCTTCCGACTCAACTGAGAATACGAGCTTACCATTGAATCCTTCGACAAATTGACGAAGTGAATTAAGCGGTTCTTTGTTTTTCTGTTGTACATGTATATCAGGTAATACTGAAAGCTCTGGATTGATTCGTCCGGCTTTTTCTTTCACCGGACTGACTTCAAGCTGAACCTGACCGAGCTGTTTAAACTGGCTGAACAATTCGTCTTTTTTCAGCCAAAGTAAATGGGGTTCAAGAAGAGGCCGAAGCGGATCTACTTTTCGCTGATCAAATCGATAGTCTACATCGGTCAAAAAAGTATCAATGGCTGATTCAGTATCGCCGATAGTTAATAATTGAGTACCTTCAGAGATATAGTCAAATAAGGTTTCTGTCTTGTCGAAAAAGAGAGGCTGCCAATATTCAATACCTGCAGGCCATGTCCCTTTTGTCACCTGCATATAGATGGATTCCGGCTCTCTTCGAGCTTCGAATTGCTGTCTCCAGCGGTTTCTGAATTCTTCTATTGCTTCTTTGGACGTAGGGAATTCGTGTGCCGGCAACAAGCGTATCTCTTGTATATCTTCTATGGTGCGCTGGCTTTCTGGATCGAAGGTTCGGATTGTATCGATTTCGTCATCAAAAAAATCAATCCTGAATGGATTTTGGCTTCCCATAGGGA
The DNA here is from genome assembly GCA_002342685.1 of Vibrio sp. UBA2441. Lineage (GTDB taxonomy): Bacteria > Pseudomonadota > Gammaproteobacteria > Enterobacterales > Vibrionaceae > Vibrio. The sequence goes on along the minus strand of DDQN01000092.1, from coordinate 159,740 downwards.
ATAGGTCGATGATTGAGCCTCTGCTGGCGTATTCTCCCGGGCCAAACACCTGATCAACATGTCGATAGCCTGATTTTTCTAATTGAACTCTAAGTTTATCAAGTGAGTATAAATCGCCAGCTTTGACCATCAAGGTATGCTGCATTAAGAAATCGCGTGGAGATTGTCTTTGCAGTAGAGTGCTTATCGGTACGATGGTGATTCCGGAAGTCTGAGTCGGAAGCTGATAAAGCTTAGCAATTCGATCTGAGATAATGTCCTGATGAGGTGAGAAATTATCATAAGGTAAGGTTTCCCAATCCGGAAAGAGGCTAACGTCCTCATTGGAAAACTGTTCAACTTCGCTTTGCAGTTTTAAGGCTAATTGTGGGTCAGGCACAACGAGAAGTGTATGACCATTATGCTGTTCAGCCAGTTCTGCGATAGCGAGAGATAGCGAAGCACCTAATAGATTACCGACGTGCTTTTTATCGCCAGCTTTATTTGGGGCGACAAGAGATAATAATGTTGTTTTTGTAGGCATGGCTTTTTATTGATTTTGACGCTCTTTTGAGCGTTGGCGTAATAATTTCTGTTGCTGATATAGCGCTGCTTTAATCAGTAAATCCTGATCAATATCTCTGAGTAGACTGTAGGTTAGTGTTGCTTGGATGCCAAGCTCTCCTTCAGTACATTCAATGACTTTTGCATAGCAATAAATGGCTGCCGCAGGATGATCGAGGAATAGTTTAACACGGGCGAGTGTGCCTATTGTTAATTCCTCGTTTGCAATATAAGTAAACTGACTTGCACCAAAACTGGTGGTGATGCTTCGTATGCTCTCATCATCTTGTTGAGCCAGCATGAAGGTAAGAAGCAGATTTAGCTTTCCATTTTGGTGATCAATCAATTGAATTAGGTGTTTGAAGTCACTATTTTTTAGTTCATTCATGGCACTTTCAGCGAGGCTATCAACTTGACTAAATTCGCTGGCAACAATAAATGGCGCTGGAATTTCTGAAATGAAGACATTTTCACTTGGCAACGTAAAATCATTTTCCAACGGTTCAACGTTGACGGTCAGTTTATGATGTACTGTGAAAAATTCTTGTTGGTCCATAGCTGACTCCTTTAATTAACCTTTTGATTATCGCTAACTAAGCCAACATATCAAGAAATGTCACTTTAGTATGAATGAAATTACCACATTTAGTCAGAAATTGGTTAAATAAACCTACAAACAACAAGCATTAACCGTTACATTAAGGTCTGTTTTTCTAATGGTTTTTATTATGTTTCATCCAATTTCGGCTTTTATCGGGCTACGTTACTTAAGAGGACGTTCCGGTGATAGGTTTAGTCGATTTGTTTCTCTTATGTCTACGGCTGGAATTACCATCGGTGTAATGTCCTTAATCACTGTATTGTCGGTAATGAATGGCTTTGAAGCTCAGTTAAAAAGCAGGATTCTGGGCGTTTTGCCTCAAGCTGTCATTCATCAAGTGGACGAAAAAACAGAATTTTCCCAGCAAGCGCCTGAGTTTATAACCGCTATCGAAAATGCTAAGCAAGTTGTTCCTGTTGTGAGGAGTGAAGCGGTAATACAGAGCCCCGCTCAGTTATCTGCAGGAATGTTGATCGGAATTCAACCTTTGGATAACGACCCTATCGCCGCTCATATGATGGGTGGAGATTTGTCTGCTCTTGAATCAGGAAAATACAAAGTGCTTTTGGGTCACACCCTAGCTCGAAACCTTAAAGTATCGATTGGGGATAAGGTTCGATTAATGGTGACGAGTGCTAGCCAATTTACCCCTTTAGGACGTATTCCTAGTCAGCGAAATTTTACCGTTGCAGGCATTTTCAACACAGGTTCAGATGTGGATGCTCAACTGATGATTGGGCACTTGCAAGATGTGGGTAAACTGATGAAGTTTAAATCAGATACGATTTCAGGTTGGCGGTTATTCTTTGACGATCCCTTTGTCGTGTCGGAGCTGTCAAATGCGTCCTTACCAGAAGGATGGGAATGGAGTGATTGGCGAGAGCAGCGTGGTGAGTTATTTCAGGCCGTTCGAATGGAAAAAAACATGATGGGACTTATGCTTGGGCTGATCGTTGGGGTCGCCGCATTCAATATTATTTCTGCTCTGATAATGGTCGTGATGGAAAAGCAATCCGAAGTTGCAATACTCAAAACTCAGGGGATGACCAATTACCAGATTTTAACGGTATTTATGGTGCAAGGCGCAAGTAGCGGAATTATCGGCTCTATTGCTGGTGGTGGGTTAGGTGTGTTATTGGCAATGAACTTGAATCAGCTATTGCAAACGATAGGTATTGCGCTATTCGCTGTGGGAGGTAGCCTCCCTATACTGATTAACCCTAGCCAAATCATAATTGTTATTTTACTGGCAATTATGCTTAGTTTATTAGCCACATTATTTCCGTCCTATCGGGCATCTTCTGTTCATCCTGCTGAGGCTTTAAGATATGAATAATCTTTTGCAATGTCGTTCAATTTGTAAAACCTATCGCGAAGGCTCGATGGAAACTGAGGTATTGAAAGGCGTTAGTTTTACTTTGGAAAAAGGAGAACTGGTCTCCATTATCGGTACTTCGGGTTCGGGAAAAAGCACATTACTGCATGTACTTGGAGCGTTAGACGATGCGAGTCATGGGGAAGTCACCTTTTTAGGCCAACAACTTGCTAGCTTAAGCGCAAATAAGCAGGCTAAAATACGTAATCAACACATAGGTTTTGTTTATCAATTTCATCATCTTCTGGCCGATTTTTCTGCCTTAGAAAATGTAGCTATGCCACTGCTTATTGGTGGAGAAAAGATAGATATTGCCAAACAAAAGGCAACTCGCTTGCTCAGTAAAGTCGGGCTTGATCACCGTCTGGAACATAGACCTTCTGAGCTATCCGGTGGAGAGAGGCAGCGTGTTGCCATTGCCCGTGCTCTGGTTAACGAGCCAGCGCTTGTTTTGGCTGATGAACCAACTGGTAATTTGGACCACAAGACGGCTCTGGCTATTTATGACTTAATGCGGGAGCTGAATAAAGAGTCTGGTACCGCATTTCTAGTGGTGACTCACGACACCGAGCTTGCGGGAAAAATGGACAGACAATTACACATGCAAGACGGTTTGCTGATTAATGACGATGACGATGAGGAGGAGTAGGGTGTTTTCTTCGTTATCATTTTTAATTGGCAGTCGTTTTAGCCGGGCAAAACAGCGCAATAAATTGGTTTCATTTATCTCGGTTTCTTCAACTATAGGTATTACGGTTGGTGTCGCGGTAATTATTATTGGTTTATCTGCGATGAGTGGGTTTGAACGTGAATTACAAAATCGGGTATTGTCGGTCATTCCTCATGGTGAGTTTGAGGGAGTAAAAGGGTCGATACAGGATTGGCAGGAAGTAATAACAGAAGCTGAAAAACATGCAAAAGTAACTGCCGCTGCACCATACGTCCGTTTTACCGCTTTGGCTGAAAAGGGTCAAAAGATTAAGGCCATTGAGGTGAGAGGCGTAGATCCTCAACTGGAGGTTCGGGTTTCCAGTCTGACGCATTATATACAATCGGACGCATGGCAGCGTTTTCAGCCGGGTCAAAAGCAAGTCATACTTGGTAAAGGTATTGCTGATAATCTTAGCCTTAAGGTGGGCGACTATTTAACTTTAATGATTCCCGTTGCAACCGGATCTATCAATAAAGTGCAAACGCCAAAACGAGTTCGTTTAAAAGTGAGTGGTTTACTCTCTTTGGGGGGACAGATAGATCACTCTTTGGCGCTAATCCCCATTAACGATGCGCAAGAATACGCCAAACTAAATAATTCGGTTACCGGTGTTTCGATTAAAACTAACGATGTGCTTAATGCACCAAGTGTGGTTAGGGAAATAGGGGGGAACCTGAATACCTATGTTTACCTCAAAAGCTGGAAACAGAAGTATGGCTTTCTGTACCGTGACATTCAGCTAGTTAGAACCATTATGTACTTGGTTATGGTTTTGGTCATTGGTGTTGCATGTTTCAATATTGTCTCCACCCTTATGATGGCAGTAAAAGACCGAGCAGCTGAAGTAGCTATCTTGCGCACCATGGGGGCGTCTGATGGCTTGATAAAGCGGATCTTTATTTGGCTTGGCGTACTTTCCGGGGTTCTTGGCAGTATAGTAGGAAGCATTGTGGGTATAACCGTTGCGTTAAATCTGACGTCATTGATTAAGCTGCTAGAAAATGCTCTGGGTCATCAGTTTTTATCTGGGGACATCTACTTTGTTGACTTTTTACCTTCGCAGGTCAACGTATCTGATGTGGTTATCGTCTCAGGAACGGCCATTGTCTTAAGTTTATTGGCGACGTGGTATCCGGCAAACAAGGCGAGCCAGATGAATCCAGCAGCGGTATTGAGTTCAAAATAATATTTTAGATCTGAGTTTAAGCAACTTGTTCGGCCTATCTCAACATTTAAACGCAATATAATCCGCTTGCACACGGACTTTTTTAAGTCCGTTGTGTAATCAGTGTTCTCTTCTATTAATAAATTATGATCGCGTTATCTTGATTGGCGTTGCTGCCAGCTTCTCACTACGGAATAGCGCCATAATCCACGAATGCCAAAATATCCTATAGCAGAACAAATAATACCGCACACTAGGCAACCGAGTAAAAATGGTGGTCCAATCGTGCTCATTTGATTTATAAGAAAGTCCCAGCTGAGTTCAAAGTGGAAATGTTGGTTGGATGTTTGAAGAATTATAGCGCCAACTTTATAGCAGAAATAAAACATGATTGGCATGGTGATCGGGTTACTAATCCAAACCAGTGCGATAGAAAGTGGCAAATTGACGCCAAGAACAATAGCCAAACCTGCAGACATGATCATTTGACTTGGTAGCGGAACGAAAGCCATAAACAGCCCCAAAGCAAACGCACCAGAAGCAGAGCGGCGATTTAGACACCACAAATTAGGGTTGTAAAGCACGTTTCCAAATATCTTAAGTGCCTTTTGTCGCCTGATGACTTCGTGATCCGGCATAAAGCGCTGTATAAACTTTTTTGGCATTGGCGAAAATGACTCTCTACTCTAGCTACTGGAATCTGATCTTATTTATTGGCACCGCTTATATTGCTCTTTATTGGGGAGTTTACCCCGATTGGCGATGGTTTAACCTATGTGTTCTATTCACACTTGCTAGTATTTATATCCCAGTCCTTTCTGTAGGGCTATTCGCATACTTAGCAATATCCATCATAGTGATAAATAGTTACTTTTTTCAGCTAAAAACTGAAAACCTGTTCTTAACTGGTGGGGATATTATCATAAATGCTCGCATTGACAGCTTTTTTAATGAAATAACTCACGGTAATGAATTTTTGATCAAAATAGAGGAAATAAATGGTCGAAAATTGCACTTTTATGCTCAACCTTCGGTTAAGTTGATTTCTCCTAAATCTATGCAATTGATGTTGGGAGAAAAGTGGCAACTGAATGTTAAGGCAAAACCTATTTATGGAAAACTAAACGAAGCAGGCTTTGATCAGGAAAAGTACTTTTTAAGTCAAGACTGGCAGGGTAAGGTAATTGTTAATGAATCAGCCGATAATAAGAGGCTATCACCTTCACACTCCTTTCGCTTGTATTTGTACCAGCTAGTATATCAGCAGACGAAATCCCTTGATAACCAACCTTTATTGTTGGCGCTTAGTTTTGGCGACAGAAATGCTATATCTGCTCAACAGTGGCAGCAGTTAAAGGCGAGCGGACTGATTCATCTCGTGGCTATCTCTGGTTTGCATATCGGTGTTTCGTTTCTTATAGGTTGGAAATTTGGCATTGGAATACGTTGGTTATTTCCAAGTGGTCATTGGGTTCCTTTGCTCTTCGCGTGCGCACTTGCTTGGGGGTATTCTTGGCTGGCAGGCTTTAGTCTGCCGACGCTTCGCGCATTGATTATGTGTGTTGTTTTAGCATGTTTACACTTGATTCGATTGGACTATAGCCGTTGGCTTAAGTTGCTTATTGCCTTGACGATAGTAATTCTAATACACCCATTTTCCATGTTGTCGACGAGTTTCTGGATGTCATTTGGCGCTGTTACAACAATATATTTATTGCTCAGCTCTCCGTTGATGCATTCGATGAATGTTATTAAAAAAATGGCATTTATGCAGCTCGGACTTACTGTTCTGATGTTACCAATGACTATCTATTTTTTTAATGGACTGAGTTTGTTTTCTCCTTTATATAATTTGATTTTTTTGCCCTTATTTAGCGTGGTGATTGTACCGCTAATTTTTATTTCTTTATTGTTCACGTTGGTCGATAAAAGTATATCGGCAATAACTTGGCAATGGGTAGATTCGGTTCTTCAAGCCGTATTGTGGAGTGCTGATTTGGCTAAAATTAGTTGGGTTGTCGCACCAGCGAATTTAGGTTTATGGTTGCTCGCTGTGCTGGTTATATTACTTATTCGGCCCTTGATGAGTCGTCAACTTAACTGGTTTTGTCTTATATCACTATCCACTCTGTTCTTGATTGAAAGTGAAATAGATAATTCGTTGAAAGCTAAACGACAATGGCAATTAAGTGTTCTTGATGTTGGCCATGGTCTGGCCATTCTTATCAATAAAGAGAGAAAACATATCTTGTACGATACGGGGAATCGGTGGCAAGGGGGGAGCATTGCTGAGTCAATTATTATCCCTGTTTTATTAAACCGGAGAGTGACTCGTATTGATGGGCTGATACTCAGCCATTTGGATTCTGATCATGCTGGTGGAAGAGAGATTATTGAACAGCAGTTTGCCCCTTCCTGGAAACTGGCAAGTCAGCGGTTCGATGGTTATCAGCCGTGCATTAAAGGAAATGCGTGGCAGTGGCAGAATCTTAATTTTTCAATTCTCTGGCCTCCTCGCATTGTAAGTAGAGCCTACAACCCGCACTCCTGTGTTATACGCATTGATGACGGATTTAATACGGTTCTTTTAACCGGAGATATCGATGCAGTTGCGGAATTGCTGTTGGCTAAATCTGGGCAAGAGTTGTCAGCCGATGTAATTATCGTACCGCACCATGGCAGTAGTTCATCCTCCCGTTTACCGTTTTTGCAAAAGGTATTACCACAACTCTCTATTGCTTCTATAGCAAAAGGCAATCAATGGAATTTACCCAGCGAAAAAGTGCTCGGTCGATATCAACGTCTTCAGTCAGTTTGGCTGGATACAAGAGATTCTGGACAAATAAACATCGACTTTTCGCCTTCAGGCTGGAAAGTCTTCAAAATAAGGGACAGACAATCTTATGCTTGGTATAGGCAGATGCTGCGTAAGGGAGTAGAATAAACGAATTATTGTCCCAAAAATCAATGCATTTCTATGTCTGAAAAACAAGATGAGACAACCCTGCAAACCTTTAAGCGTTTGTGGACTTATATCCGAGATTATAAATCTGGTTTGATGGTTGCCATTGTCGCCTTAATTATCAATGCCGCTGCCGATACCTATATGGTTTCTCTATTAAAACCTTTGCTCGATGAAGGCTTTGGAGATGTAGAGAGCAATTTCTTAAAAATACTTCCCTTAATTATCTTCGGAGCAATGATAGTAAGAGGGCTTAGTGGTTTCGTCTCAACGTATTGTTTGTCATGGGTTTCTGGCCATGTTGTCATGAGAATGCGTCGTGGTCTTTTTAACCACTTTATGCATATGCCTGTGAGTTTCTTTGACCGAGAGTCTACAGGGGCTTTATTGTCGCGAATTACCTATGACTCTGAACAAGTTTCTGCTGCAACTAGTAAGGCTTTAGTGAGCATTGTTCGGGAAGGTGCGAGTATTATTGGCCTTCTTATTTTGATGTTCTGGAACAGCTGGCAGCTTTCTCTGGTTTTATTGTTTATTGCACCCGTCGTTGCCTTCGCCATTGGGTTTGTCTCCAAACGATTTAGAAAAATTTCCAAAAATATGCAAACGGCAATGGGGGTCGTATCAACGTCTTCTGAGCAGATGTTAAAAGGGCATAAAGTGGTGCTTAGCTATGGTGGCCAAGAGATTGAGAAAAATCGTTTTGATACCGTAAGTAATAAAATGCGCCAACAGTCAATGAAACTGGTTGCTGCGCAGGCTTGGGCGAATCCGGTTATTCAGTTAATCGCTTCTGTCGCATTGGTTGTGGTTCTGTATTTGGCAAGTATTGAAGAGATAAAAAATAACCTGACACCGGGTACTTTTGGTGTAGTGTTCTCGGCGATGTTTGGCCTAATGCGCCCACTTAAAGCGTTAACCAATGTCACCTCTCAGTTTCAGCGAGGTATGGCAGCAAGCCAGACATTGTTTGCACTAATGGATCTGGAAACAGAAAAAGACAAAGGAACTTATACTACTAAGCGGGTTGAGGGTAAGGTTTCTGTTGATAGTGTTACCTTTTCTTATACTGGTAAAGATAAGCCAGCGCTTAATCAGGTGAGTTTTGATATACCTGTTGGAAAAACCGTCGCATTGGTAGGGCGCTCTGGTTCTGGTAAGAGTACTATCGCTAATCTGTTTACGCGTTTTTATGATGTTGATTCAGGTGTAATTAAGTTAGATGAGCGAGATATTCAAGATTATACATTAACCAACTTACGTAGCCACTTTGCGTTGGTGTCACAAAATGTCCATCTGTTTAATGACACGATTGCGAATAATATTGCTTATGCAGCGGAAAACGAATTTAGTCGGGAACAGATAGTTAAAGCGGCAGAACTCGCGCATGCAACGGAGTTTATCAATGATATGGATGATGGATTTGATACCGTAATTGGTGAAAATGGCGCTAGTTTGTCTGGAGGGCAACGTCAAAGAGTTGCTATCGCCAGAGCACTACTTAGAGATTCACCTGTGTTGATACTTGATGAAGCGACTTCGGCACTCGATACTGAATCAGAACGAGCAATTCAAGCTGCATTGGATGAGTTGCAAAAGGATAAAACGGTACTTGTGATTGCACATAGATTATCTACTATCGAGAAAGCAGATCAGATTTTAGTTGTTGATGAGGGTGAGATTATCGAACAAGGAACCCATGACGAACTGATCAAGCATGGGGGAGCTTATGCTCAATTACACCAAATTCAGTTTAGTGATTAAGACCGATGGTTGAAAAGATTTGGTTTGAAAACCATTTTTTAAAACTTGTACTATGGCCCTTACTGTGGCCATTGAGTCAGTTGTTTAAGCTTATTAGCCAGCATAGAAGAGATAGCTTTTTAGAAGATAAATCAAACAGCTATCGCTCGCCCGTTCCCGTCATAGTTGTTGGGAATATTACCGCGGGTGGCAATGGGAAAACACCTGTTGTTATTTGGTTGGTAGAAAAACTTCAACAACTTGGATTGAACCCAGGAGTAGTGTCTAGAGGTTATGGTGCTAAGGCTGACGCATATCCTTTGGTTTTGGATTCTGGAACGTCGACCAAAGCATGTGGAGATGAACCCATGCTTATCTATCAACGTACAAAAGCGTCTGTTGCGGTTGATCCCAAACGAGCCAATGCTGTAAAAGCGTTAGTTGAACTTGGTGTTGATATTATTGTGACGGACGATGGGTTACAACACTATGCGTTAGATAGAGATATTGAATTTGCTATTGTTGATGGTGTTCGCAGATTTGGAAATCAAAGTTATATCCCGCTTGGACCTTTGAGAGAAGGACTTGAGCGCCTTAATAGTGTAGATTTTGTTGTTACAAATGGCGGAACGGCCACCGAACAAGAAATAGCAATGTCACTTTCTCCGGGCTTTGCAGTTAACTTATTGACAGGGGAGCAACGCTTAGTTTCTACTCTCGATCAATTAGTTGCATTTGCAGGTATAGGCCATCCGCCTCGTTTTTTCAAAACATTAGAATCCTTAGGTGCTGACTTGGTAGAAACGCGAGGTTTTGCTGATCATCAAGATTTAGAACCTTCCCAGATTGCTGCTTTAGAGAAAGCTGGGAAAAATGTCATAATGACAGAAAAAGATGCTGTGAAATGTGCTTTTTATGCAAAACAAAACTGGTGGTATTTGCCAGTAACTGCTTGTTTTTCATCAAAAGACGAACAGCGAATAATAGACAGAATATTAGAAGTTAGGAAAGAGTATGGATCACCGTCTGCTTGAAATTGTTGCTTGTCCAATCTGTAATGGAAAACTAACTTACGATGCTGATAAACAAGAGTTAGTTTGTAAATTTGATCGCTTAGCGTATCCAATCAAAGAGGGGATCCCTGTTTTATTGGAGACAGAAGCCAGATCTATGAATATGGAAGAGGGCAAATAATGTCGTTTACGGTTGTTATCCCTGCTCGATACCAGTCATCACGCCTACCGGGCAAACCTTTGGCTGATATTGGTGGAAAACCAATGATTCAGTGGGTTTATGAACAATCTTTAAAGGCTGGTGCTTCAAAAGTTATTATCGCTACAGACGATAAGAGAGTAGAGCTTGTGGCTCAGTCTTTCGGTGCTGTTGTGTGTATGACTTCTCCTAATCATGAGTCCGGAACAGAGCGGCTTGCTGAAGTCGTACAAAAAATGAATATTGATGGAGAGCAAATCATTGTCAATGTTCAAGGTGATGAGCCCCTGATTCCTCCGAGTAATATTAAGCAGGTAGCTGAAAACTTGGCAAATAGTGTTGCGCCAATGGCAACACTTGCCGTAGAAATTGAGCATGAGTCAGAGGTGTTTAACCCAAATGCGGTAAAAGTGGTTACTGATCAAGATGGCTATGCGCTCTATTTTAGCCGTGCGACTATTCCATGGGATCGTGATAATTTTTCCGATGATAACAAGCAACTAGTACAACCTTTGTTACGGCATATCGGTATTTATGCGTATCGTGCTGGCTTCATCAATACCTATGTTAACTGGAAGCCGAGTCAGTTAGAAAAAATAGAGTGCTTAGAACAGCTTAGAGTGCTTTGGTATGGTGAAAAAATCCATGTCGATGTGGCGAAAGAAGCGCCTCCTGCTGGAGTTGACACCGAAGAAGATCTTGATGCCGTCAGAAAGTTGGTAGCACTAAGTAATTAATATAATGGCCGTCGTTGAAATGAGTCTATAAAGTTGGGCTCTTTTGGTTAATATTTCCGTCACTTTTTACGAGAAAGACTATATTTAATAGTGAATGCTTCTGTTAGTAGGGGATGATGATGGAATTACGCAATAGAAATGGTGAGATGGTCAAACTTGCAGACAATCTTACGTTAAGAGAAATGGTAGATATGGGATTATCTATTGATATCTGCGATAAAGCTATTGATCCAAATGAACACTGGACTATTGAAGGCCAGCCTTTTGACGAAGAAATGAATCGGCATGAAAGTTAAATGCATGAAATTAAAACCGCTATTTTACTAGCGGTTTTTTTATGCTGGTAGATTTTTAATCTTGTACTTAAGTCAGAGAAGAGAGCTGTTTGTTAATACGCTTCTTAACCCAGGTTTCATTTACCCAGAGTGAAAGCAAAATAATTGCCCCTCCAAGCGTTAGTTTTAGAATGTCTGCGTCTCTATTCCATATTAAGATGTTAACCACCAATCCAGCCGGCACTAAAGCGTTGTTCATTATGGCTAATGCACCCGCATTAACAAGGCAGGCGCCTTTATTCCAAAGAAAATATCCGGCTCCTGAAGCAACAGTGCCAAGATAAATTAAGATACCCCACTGCATTGAAGTGGAAGGGAGCTTCTCTGAATTGCCTAGTAAGCCAAAAGCAACTAGAGCAACGCATAGGGCACCCAGATAAAAATAGCCGAATACAGTATGTTGAGGAAGCTCTGTTGGTTGTTTTGCCATTAAAAGTTTATAAGCTACCTGGCCAACAGCAAAACAAATGTTTGCGGCTTGAACAATTAAGAATCCGAATAAAAAATTGTCGTTAATGCCAGCAAACTTAATGACAATAGCTCCAAGTACCGCAATCACAGCAGTGACCAGATACCAAGGAGAAAATTGTCTTTTAACTAAGTCATGAAGTAAGGTGATGTAGATAGGTGTAAAGACAGTAAATAACAATACTTCTGGTACAGACAATAGTAAAAAGGATTGGTAATAAAAACAGTACATTAAACCGAGTTGTACTGCCCCAATGCACATTAATTTGGCTATTAATGAAGCGGGCACGGAGCGAATTTTTAGAAATGGTACAAAAACAAGTGCAGCAAGTGCTACACGGGTCAAGACAGAGAACCAAGCATCAACCTGACCCGCAAGGTAAACGCCAATAAGGCTGAATGAAAATGCCCATATAACGGTAACTAGGGAGAGATAACCCATAACGTATCCAAATTATAAATGATAATTATTTGCATACTAAACGGATATTTACCTCTTCTCAAGATAAGTGCATTTAAATAATTAAAACCACCAATATACCCAAGTTACTTGGGTATATTCTTAGCAGTTTCAATTGTTATAGCATTATGTGACGAATTTAAGCCGTTTCTGATCTACTTGGGCAGGTTGCAAGAATATTTCGTCGACCTGTTTCGGTTAACTCTTCTAATACCACATCAAATCGCCATAAACGGTAGAGATGTTTAAGTACCTCGTCGTGGCCTTCGTCCAGTGGTATTCGGTCATGAGGTACATATTGTAAAATCATTGAACGATCACCGCGAACATCGACATTCCAGACCTGAATGTTGGGTTCAAGGTTACTAAGATTATATTGAGCCGCCAGTTTTTCTCGTATTTTACGATAGCCGGGGTCGTCATGAATATGGCTAACTTCAATGAAATTTTTCCTGTCGTCATCCAGCACAGAGAACAGTTTAAAATCGCGAATAAGTTTGGGAGACAAATATTGACTAATGAAGCTTTCGTCCTTGAAGTTATGCATCGCGAAATGTAAAGAATCAAGCCAATCACTACCTGCCAGATCTGGGAACCATTCCTTATCTTCATCGGTGGGATTTTCACAGATGCGTCGAATGTCCTGGAACATGGCAAAACCTAGCGCATAAGGGTTTATCCCGCTGTAATATGGACTGTTGTACGCGGGCTGAGCGACTACATTGGTGTGGCTATGCAAAAATTCAAGAATAAATTTGTCGGTGACTAAGCCCTCGTCATAAAGATGGTTGAGAATGGTATAATGCCAGAAAGTAGCCCAACCCTCATTCATCACCTGAGTCTGTTTTTGTGGGTAGAAATACTGACTGACTTTTCGAACGATACGAACAATTTCTCGTTGCCATGGCTCCAGCAGTGGAGCATGCTTTTCGATGAAGTAAAGCAGGTTTTCCTGTGGTTCCAGTGGAAAACGATTCATTTCCTGTTCTGATTTTTCCTTCGATTTTGGAACGGTTCGCCATAAATCATTAACTTGTGATTGTAGGTAAGCTTCCCGTTCCTCCTGGCGAATTTTTTCTTCAGCAATCGAAATTTTTTCGGGGCGTTTATATCTGTCTACACCAAAGTTCATCAATGCATGGCAAGAATCGAGTATATTTTCAACCTCAGCAATTCCATGTTTTTCTTCACAGTCATTAATGTAGTTTCTTGCGAATAATAAATAGTCAATAATTGAGCTGGCATCTGTCCATGTTTGAAACAGATAGTTCCCCTTAAAAAAGGAGTTATGACCATAACTGGCATGCGCCATAACCAGTGCTTGCATGGTGACGCTGTTCTCTTCCATCAAATATGCTATGCATGGGTCAGAATTGATGACAATCTCGTATGCGAGCCCCATTTGACCGTGTTTATAGTTTTGTTCTGTTTGAATGAATTTTTTTCCAAACGACCAATGATGATAATTGATGGGCATACCAACGCTAGAATACGCATCCATCATTTGTTCAGAAGTAATTACTTCAATTTGGTTGGTGTATGTGTCTAATCGGTAATGCTCTGCAACTCGCTTAATTTCTTTGTGATAATCTTCAAGCAGGCTGAACGTCCAGTCCGGCCCGTCAGGTAGTGCTTTATTGTTTTTCTTGTTAGCCATAGCGCGTCTCCCTATGCTGTTTCTTTCTTGAACAGCTCCCTGAATACAGGGAAAATATCATCCACTGATCGAATATTCTTCATCGCAAAATTGTCCACGTTTTGCTGTATTTTTTCATACTCATGCCATAGGGATTGGTGCGTTCGTCTTGTGATTTCGATGTAAGAGTAATACTGGCAATTTGGCAGTAGTTTCTCGGATAACAGATCTCGACATTTTGGGGAATCATCAGCCCAGTTATCACCATCAGAAGCTTGCGCGGCATAGATATTCCAATCCCCTGTGGGGTATCTGTCTTCTACGATCTCCTGCATTAATTTTAGTGCACTGGAGACAATGGTTCCCCCAGTTTCTTGAGAGTAGAAAAACTCTTGTTCATCAACCTCCTTCGCCTGAGTATGGTGACGGATGAACACAACTTCTACGTTTTCATAGGTTCGAGTCAGGAACAGGTAGAGCAACACATAAAAACGTTTTGCAATGTCTTTGGTTGCCTGATCCATGGACCCGGAAACATCCATGATACAAAACATAACCGCCTGGCTGGAAGGGACAGGGCGCCTCTCGTAGTTTTTAAAACGCAAGTCAAAACTATCGATAAATGGCACGCGGGAAATCTTGTCTTTAAGTTGTTTAATTTCGAGATTTATCCGTGTTTCTTCCAATGGTTGAGCTGGTTCGGAGCTAATGATACGTTCTAGCTCATCTTCAAGCTCTTGAATCAGCCTGCGCTTTCCTGCTGTCATCGCGGTTCGCCTTGCAAGAGATTGTTGCAAGGAACGTACTATAGCTATATTTGATGGATTGCCTGCGGTTTGGTAACCCGCTCGAGTTGTTTTCCATTCAGTGACTTTGTTTATCTGGTTTTTCTCCAGATTCGGCAATTCTAAATCCTCAAACAATATGTCTAAATACTCATCTTTTGAGATTTGGAATACGAATTCGTCCTGTCCCTCCCCATCTTGACTGGCCTCACCTTCACCAGAACCGCCACCGGAACCACCTCCTTTTGGACGCTCCATTTTATCACCTTTGATAAATTGGTCATTGCCAGGATGTACCCGTTCGCGAACGCCGCCTTGCCCTTGATGAAAAGTAGGCTCTTTAATATCACGATGAGGAATGGATATGTCTTCACCGGTTTCTGTATCAGTAATAGAGCGTCGGTTGACTGCATCAGCCACCGATTCTTTGATTTGCTCTTTATGGCGGCGTAAAAAGCGTTGTCGATTAACCGTGCTTTTATTCTTGCCATTGAGCCTTCTGTCGATAAATTGCGCCATGAGTTACTCCCTATACGCCACAGAGTGAGTATTCGCTGCTAGTCAGCATGATGCTAGTAGCGAATACTTTTCTCACAAAAAAGCGTCAAGCTTTAAGAGGACTTACGTACTCGTAAATACCACTCAGACAGCAATCTGACTTGTTTCTTGGTGTAGCCTTTTTCCATCATTCGAGCGACAAAATCATCATGTTTTTTCTGATCGTCGGTCGAAGTCTTCGCATTAAATGAGATAACAGGCAAAAGCTCTTCGGTATTTGAAAACATTTTTTTCTCTATAACCGTCCGAAGTTTTTCGTAACTTGTCCATAGAGGATTGCTACCTTTATGACTCGCTCTTGCTCGAAGCACAAAGTTCACAATTTCATTACGGAAATCTTTCGGATTACTGATGCCTGCAGGTTTTTCAATTTTTTCTAATTCGCTGTTAAGCGCTGCCCGGTCAAATAGTTGCCCGGTTTCTGGATCACGGTACTCCTGATCTTGAATCCAGAAGTCAGCATAAGTGACATAACGGTCAAAGATGTTCTGACCATATTCAGAGTAAGACTCTAAGTAAGCGGTTTGAATTTCTTTACCGATGAATTCGATATATTTAGGGACTAAATAACCTTTTAAGAATTCAGTGTATTTTTCGGCCACATCTTGTGGGAATTGTTCACGTTCCACTTGTTGCTCGATAACGTAGAAGAGGTGTACTGGGTTGGCGGCCACTTCGGCCTGATCGAAATTAAATACGCGAGACAGAATTTTGAATGCAAATCGAGTGGATAATCCGGACATGCCTTCGTCTACACCAGCGAAATCTCGATACTCCTGATAACTTTTTGCTTTAGGATCGGTATCTTTGAGAGTTTCCCCATCGTATACCCGCATTTTTGAGAAAATAGACGAATTTTCGGGGTCTTTAATCCGTGAAAGGATACTAAATTGAGCAAGCATATCTAATGTGCTTGGTGAACAAGGGGCTTTCCAAAGCTCACTGTGTTCGAGTAGTTTTTGATAGATCTTAACTTCTTCCGAAACTCGTAAGCAGTAAGGAACCTTAACAATGTAAACACGGTCAAGGAAGGCTTCGTTATTCTTGTTATTACGGAATGACTGCCATTCAGATTCATTGGAGTGAGCCAGAATCATGCCGTCAAATGGGAGAGCTGACAACCCTTCGGTTCCGTTATAGTTACCTTCCTGAGTAGCAGTAAGTAGAGGGTGAAGGACTTTAATTGGTGCTTTGAACATCTCAACAAATTCCATCAACCCCTGATTAGCTTTACATAGTGCGCCAGAATAACTATAAGCATCTGGGTCGTCTTGAGAATAGTGTTCAAGCTGACGAATATCGACTTTACCTACTAATGACGAAATGTCCTGGTTGTTTTCGTCACCAGGCTCTGTTTTCGCAACCGCTATTTGGTCAAGAATAGAAGGCCGAGCTTTAACCACTTTAAATTTGGTTACGTCACCACCAAACTCATGTAATCGTTTCGCGGCCCAAGGAGACATTATTGAGCGTAGATAGCGCGACTCGATGCCGTACTCTTTTTTAAGCAGTGCAGCGTCTTCAGTCATATCGAATAAACAGAAAGGGTGGTCATTTACTGGACTGCGTTCTCCATTGGCAGAAAGTATATAAATTGGCATTTTCTCCATTAGACTTTTTAGCTTTTCAGCTAACGAAGATTTACCCCCACCAACAGGACCCAATAAGTAGAGGATTTGTTTACGCTCTTCTAGACCTTGAGCGGCATGTTTCAAATAAGAAACTATTTGTTCAATGGCATCTTCCATGCCATAAAAGTCTTTAAAAGTTTTATAACGAGAAATAACTCGATTGGAAAAAATACGACTTAGTCGAGGATCATGGGCGGTATCAATTACCTCTGGTTCACCAATAGCAAGCAACAAACGCTCTGCTGCATTAGCATAGGCACTTTTATCTTTTTGACAGAGCGTCAAAAAATCCTGTAATGATATCTCTTCATCCTTGGCTGCTTCGTAGCGTGCCTGATAATGGTCAAAAATACTCATGCTGAAACCCCTCTAAACCGTCAAACTGACAACTGCGAAATTTACGAATCCCTCACACTCTAAGACTAGACATAGTTTTAAGATTTTGCTTAACAATTATGTATTTATTTCTCCATTATTGCGAAATTCTTTGCTGAATAATATGCAGAGCCGGTAAAAAAACGTGCATAAAATCGTCAGATTTTTTATTGTTTTTATCGGTGGTTTTCAAGGTTAATAATGGATACGGAAAAATATCGATTGATGAATAAAACACTGTTCGATATACTGCGCGCCTAAAACATTGACACAAGCTATGGATTAAAAAGGTGAAAAAACAGAGTAAAATTGTGCTATTAGGCGCTTCATTTATGTTGTCAACATCGGTTATTGCTGCTGGTTCACCTTGGTCGTTAGGTGTCGGTGCGGCGTATTCTCCAGAAGTTTATAAAGGCACTCCAACCAATCAGACTGTTATTCCTATTATAGGCTATGAAGGTGAAAATTTCTTTTTAAGAGGTTTTAGTGCTGGTTATCGAATGAACCCACGAGGTTCAATGCACAACGTGGTTTTTCGTCTTATTTATGATGCTCGCTCATTTAAGCCTAGTGATTCTGATATTGCGGAGATGAAAGAGCTCAACGAAAGAGAAGCGACGGTATTGGGCGGTGCAAGTTATCAATTGCTCACACCAGCTGGTATGTTTGAAACCTCAGTTGGAACGGACGTAGGAAATACTCACAATGGCCTTTATGCTGAAGTGGCTTGGCGGTTGCCATACCGAACTCCGTTTTGGGGTTTAACGCCGTCGATAGGATATTCTTATAATAATGAGAAGTTAAATAATCACCTCTACGGAGTGTCTGAAAGTGAATCGGCAAGAACGGGTGGCTCAATAGCTGCATTTGACCCGGGTTGGGATGGACAATATTTTGTAGGTTTATCTGGTTATCTGAATTTGACGGACAGTGTCACCATTACAGGTGGGGTTCGATACACCAATATAGAAGGGGAGTTAGAGGAAAGCCCCATTCTCGATGGTACAATATCAACAACAGCAAATGTTGGTATTGTATATACTTTCTAAGACCAGTTAATCAGCGACCTCAAGTGCGTGGTATACACCTGAGGTCGTTATAAATAAAACTATAGTAACTAAAGTCATCGGAACCTTTAAGATTTATACTAAGCACTAATTTATAACTAACGTTACATCACTCACCTATTCATCTATTCAATTTATATTCACTTAGTTGTTATTTTATCGCTGAATTTATTCATGTATTATTCATTTATGCAATAAAACTTATGTATCACCTAGGTAGTACGGAATTATTTTTTAATAAATCATTCATAATGTGTTCATTTGTATATTTGTTTTTAGTTGCATCGTATTCTGTATTATTTCATGGGTGAAAATAAATATTGTAGTCTGACTTTTAATTAAATTTATCATTCTATGTAGTTGAATTTTTATATATTGTTTGTTTTATTTGTGATGAGATTCAATATATTGATTAATTGATTAACATGGTAACTATCTTTTGCGAGTGTAATCACAAATCAATGTAAATATAGACGTTATTGTTGTTGAAAATAACAATAAATAGTGAGTAGTGGCATGAGCCATGAGTTCGGTGCACCAATAGACAGAGTTGTTCAGGAGTATGTTCCAGGTAAGCAGATCACGCTTGCCCACATGGTAGCGAACCCAACAGAAGAGCTCTGCGAAAGAATAGGTGTTGCTCACAAGGAAGCCATAGGCATTCTTACTTTAACGCCAGGTGAAACCGCTATTATCGCGGGTGATGTCGCAACTAAGTCTGCTGATGTAGGTATCGGCTTTCTTGATAGGTTTTCTGGATCCCTTGTCATTACAGGCTCGGTTGGCTCTGTCCAGGTAGCTCTAGATGATGTTCTGAGAACTCTAGGACAAGACTTAGGTTATACCGCATGCCAGGCAACTAGAACATGAGTGCTGAACTGGCCGAACAACAGGCTATTTTGCCAATGAGTTTTGCGGTCATTGGTGAAGTTGATGCTGGAAAATCCGCACTCATAACCCGCTTGGTAGATCCTGAAGGTAACCAGAGAAAAACTCAGGTGCCTATATTCTATTCTGGTAGTGTTATCGATACTCCTGGAGAGTATGTCGATAACCGAGCATGGAATGGGCCCCTGTTATCAACCATATCCGGTGTGAATACCATTGTTTATTTACAACCTGCCAATGCTAAGCGTTTTTCTTCTCCTCCCGGCTTATTGAGAGTTTACCCAAATAAGAGATTAATCGGTGTTATTAGCAAGGTGGATATTGATGATGCCGATATTAATAATGCGGAGTTGTTGTTGGAAAGTAATGGCATTCAAGGGCCTTATTTTTATACGTCCATATTCGATGAGAATTCTATTAATAAACTTCGTGAATTCTTGTGTAGCATAAACAAATAAAAACCTTAGTAGCTAAGGAGAGTAAGGTGGCACTAATGAAAAAGTTAATTACTGCAACTGACATGCGGGAGTTTAAAGCGAATGGTACAACTCAGGTTGTAGCAAAACCATGTAGTACCATTATTACTCCTGAAGCTTATGATGTGGCGAAAGTATTAGGGATTTCAATTGTGCAGGAGCTTATTGAACCTTCTGCTACTTGCTCTCCGAATATAGAAAATAAACCAGCTTGTGAACCTCAAAAATTGAGTCAGGAACAAGTTATTCCTAATAACCCGGCCCTTAATCAAATTAAAGATGAAATTCAGTCCCGAATAGGAAGCAACGTAGACAATGCACTGATTGAGTCCCTGATTAAAAAAGCGCTAATGGATTTTGACAGTAAAGCGCCTACCTGCCCAAGACAGATTAACGATGATGGTATTGTTTTAGTTCGTGGCAATACAGTAGATCTTGAAGTGTTTGATGGGGCTCCGGGTAAGAATATTGGGCTAACAGACGTCATTGGTCCTGCTCAGAATAGTACGTTAGGTGTGGGTTATATGGGCTGGGAAAAAGCCTTTTTCCCTTGGACACTCAACTATGACGAAGTGGATGTGATTCTAGAAGGAGAACTGCATGTCAAAACTCCGTCCGGAACGACTATTGGTAAACCTGGCGACGTTATTTTTATTCCTAAAGGCAGCAGCATTGAATTCGGTACACCAACTCATGTGCGATTCGTCTACGTCGCTTATCCAGCAGATTGGTCTGATCAATAGGTGAACTGATGGGTATTTTCATTACCGAGGATTACTTGCGCGAAAAATATGGCTTAGCACACGGCAGTGAAGTTCAGCTACCCGAAGGTTGTAGGTTAACACCTTCTGCCCAGGCGCTTATATCTGAACGTAAAATCACCATACGTTTTGTTAATGAGCAAGGTGAAGTTTTCGTTGCATCTGATGATGGTAAAGAAATTAATAAAGTCCATCCGCTGAAAACCAACAACCAGCGTCCTAATAATGGCTGCTGGGCTTGTGGTAGTGACATTGATGATAAACCTTCATTTATGACTCACTTGAATGACCAAGTTTTGGTACCCAAAAATCATCCTCGCATAGGACTACGAGGTAAAATTGATACCGCTATTTGCGTGTGTGTCGAAGCACAATGTTTATTGGGTGATCAACCACCATTTATTGTTCATGCGCTGTCTGATATCCGCTCTTATCTTGGGCAACTATTACAAGCAGAGGTGATGGATCAGCCTCTTCCGCTACCTTCATTTGGTGATATCGATTCTGAAACGATTCACAAGTGGTCTCATAGTCCGCTTGAGTATCTGGGTTATGATCATATGCTGCCGGATGCACATTTTGGTCTGAAAGTGGCAAAACTAAATACGCTGCGAGCAATGATACGAGAGCTTGAGTTGGAAGCGAGTAAATTATTCATTGATATCAGTATGCGATTAGAAAGGGAAGATATTGTTGCTGGGCTAAACCGATTATCCAGTGCAATTTATGTTGTGATGATTTTAGTTTGGCAGTGCCAAAACGGAAAAGAAAACGTGCTTGAGAGGCTAGTAAAGTAGTATGCAAATCTTGGAGCAGTGCAGAGAAAAATGCCAGCAGGCACCTAAGAAAATTGTCTTTCCTGACACCGACGATGTTCGGCTTTTACATGCGGCAAACGAATTAAAATTAAGTGGTCTAGCGGAACCTATTCTGCTCGGAAACCCGTTTATGTTGCGGGATAGAAGTTATAAGGCAGGGGTTGCAATGCCTTGTCTTACCACTTTAGCCCCAGAGACGGCGGGCTGTTTCGATGAAATGGTACAGGTATTTATCAGCAAGCAACGCAAACCCATTAGCGAAGATGAAGCGCGTATTCAAGTTGCTTCTCCTTTGCAATTTGCCGCTTTAATGGTTGATCAAGGGTACGCTGATCTTTGTATTGCTGGAAACTTATCGACCACTGGTGATGTAATTCGCAGTGCAATTCGCGGTATTGGTGTCGCTCCGGATAGTAAAACAGTGTCTAGTTTTTTTCTTATGTTGGCTCCGGATGGGTCTAAAGTTCATGCCTTTGCAGATGCAGGGGTTATTCCGTTGCCGACAACCGAACAGCTTGCAGATATTGCAATTGATACCGCACACAACTTCCAAAAATTGACTGGCCAAGAACCTCGCGTTGCAATGCTTTCTTTTTCGACCAAAGGCAGTGCTTCTCATCCGTTGGTCAGCAAAGTTTCTGAAGCAACTGAACTTGTGAGGCAGCGTTGCCCAGAACTTATCATTGACGGCGAAGTTCAGTTTGACGCCGCCATTGAACCGCAAGTTGCGGCACAAAAAATGCCAAATAGTCCCTTAAGGGGACAGGCAAACGTATTTATATTTCCATCCCTGAGCGCAGGCAATATTGCTTATAAAGTAGCGCAGCGTTTAGGGGGATATATTGCTTTAGGACCAATGCTGCAGGGGTTAGCAAAACCTATGCACGATTTGTCCCGAGGCTGCAGCTCTGACGATATCGTTGATATCTCAGTACTTACTTCCTGTATGTAAATTATTAAAAACCTTAGGAGAATTCAAATGGAAGCTCTAGGCATTATTGAAACAAAAGGCCTGACCGCACTTATAGAAGCGTCTGACGCAATGGTAAAAGCAGCTCGTGTAGAGTTGGTTGGCTACAAGCAAATTGGATCTGGTCTTGTATCAGCTATGGTTCGTGGTGACGTTGCGGCGTGTAAAGCAGCAACAGATGCTGGTGCAGCAGCAGCTCAACGCTTAGGAGAGGTCGTCGCGGTACACGTTATTCCTCGTCCACATGGTGATTTAGAAGCGATTTTCCCAATATCTCAAGCTCCGGCACCTGCGGCGAAAAAATAGTTTAACAAATACCGAACAGTTTAATTAAGAGGAAATGCTGATGGATGCACTAGGAATTATTGAAACAAAAGGGCTGACCTCATTGATCGAAGCCTCAGATGCCATGGTTAAGGCGGCTCGTGTTGAGTTGGTGGGTTATGAGCAGATCGGGAGTGGTTACGTAACTGCATTGGTACGTGGCGACGTTGCTTCTTGTAAAGCTGCAACAGACGCTGGTGCTGTAGTTGCCCAAAAACTGGGTGAACTGGTTGCGGTTCATGTTATCCCAAGACCACATCAGGATCTTGAGAAAATTTATCCGATTTCAGTCAAAAAATAGACATTGGATAGAACACAATTAGCGCGTCGCCTCTCTTTTAGGAAGGCGTTAGAAGATAAGGGGGAGGCATGCGTGTAGCAAAAGTAGTTGGTCAGGTAGTGGCTACCATACGTAGTCCTGACATGAGGATGGACAAACTTTGCTTAGTCGAGTTTGTTGATCAAAAAGGCGAATCGACCAAAGAAGTACATGTAGCTATGGATCAACTTGGAGCGGGAGAAGGTGAATGGGTTTTAGTCGTCGCCGGTAGTTCAGCCCGAATGGCCTATGGTACCAGTGGTGAGCATTCACCCGTCGATCTCTGTGTTGTTGGGATTATTGATGAGATTACATCTGATCAAAGTATCCAATATCACAAGGGTCATTGAAAAACGCGATTAGGGGTAAAAGAGAATGGATCAGAGCGAAATTGAGGATATTGTTCGCCGGGTTGTTGTTCAGCTCAAGTCTGATAATCAACCTTCTGGCAGTGAGTATGGTGTATTTGAGTCTTTAGATGATGCGGTTGCCGCAGCAAGAAACTCTCAAAAACAGATACGCAGCCTTGCTGTAAGAGACAATATCGTTACTGAAATTCGTCGTATGGCAAAAAAACATGCCCAAGAGCTTTCCGAGTTAGCGGTACAAGAAACAGGATTTGGTCGGGTAGAAGATAAGATCAGGAAACATCTTCTTGTTGCTTCACGGACACCGGGCACAGAGATACTCACACCACAAGCGGTATCGGGAGATAGTGGTTTGAGTTTGATTGAGAATGCTCCTTGGGGAGTAATTGCATCGGTTACGCCAAGTACTAATCCGTCTTGTACGGTTATCAATAATGCTATTAGTATGATAGCAGCAGGTAATGCCGTTGTATTTGCGCCACATCCGGCGGCAAAAAAAGTATCACAGCGAGCCATTCAATTGGTCAATCAGGCGTCAGAGCGTGTTGGAGGCCCGTCGAATATTTGCACCACAGTGAAAGTGCCTTCATTGGATAATGCGAGAAATCTGTTCACTTATCCGGGAATCAAATTATTAGTTGTTACTGGTGGTGATGCGGTTGTCGATGCTGCTAAAGATATTACCGATAAACGTCTTATTGCTGCAGGTCCGGGTAATCCTCCTGTTGTTGTTGATGAAACGGCTGACATTGAGAGAGCGGCAATTTCTATCGTTGAAGGGGCCTCGTTTGATAACAACATCGTCTGTGCGTGTGAGAAAGAAATTATTGCAGTGGAGTCTATAGCTGACAGTTTAATGCAAGCTATGACGCGAAATGGCGCTTATGAACTGAGTGCAGAACAAGCGGAAGAGATCGCCAAAAAAGTACTTAAAGGCTATCCCGGAGACGCTCCAAGTGCGAACCCTCAATGGGTAGGACGTGATGCAAGTAAACTAGCAGCAACGATTGGTTTAACTGTACCAGAGTCGACACGTTTATTGGTGTTCCATGCTCCGAAAGATCATGTGTTTGCTACCACAGAGCAGATGATGCCTATCTTGCCATTGATTAAAGCTAGAGATGCTGACCAGGCAATTGACTGGGCGGTTGAGCTTGAGTCGGATAACCATCATACGGCAGCAATCCACTCCAGAAACATCGATGTGTTAACTCGTATGGCTTATGAGATAGACAGTAGTTTATTGGCAAAAAATGGACCTTGTATCGCGGCGATTGGTGCCGGTGGTGAAGGGTGGACAACCATGACTATTTCAACCCCTACAGGTGAAGGTGTCACTAACTCATTAACTTTTACACGTAAGCGTCGCTGTACCGCTGTCGATTCATTTAGGATTGTATAACTGTGATGAGTAAGTTAGAGCTTGTAGAACAACGCCTTGCTGTCATTGACGATATTGTTAATGACGATACGCCTGTAAACCGTCCTGAGAAATGGATTGTGGGTGTTGACTTGGGTACCGCTGACATTCAAACCGTTGTTATTGATGGCGAGGGTCAGCCTATTGCCGCCTTCTTAGATTGGGCTAATGTGGTTAAAGACGGAATAGTTGTCGATTACATGGGGGCGTGCCAAATCGTTCGTTCACAGATAAAGCGCGTGGAAGAGAAACTCGGTATCACGGTAGAGAGTGCAATCACATCTTACCCTCCGGGAACAGACCCCAGAATCTCGATTAACGTGGTTGAGTCTGCCGCGGTTGAGGTTGAGAAAGTGATTGATGAGCCTTCTAGTGTGGCTGATCTTTTAGATATCAAAGATGGTGCTGTTGTTGATATCGGTGGTGGCACAACGGGTACCGCGGTGATCAAAGATGGCGAGCAAGTTTACTCTCTCGATGATCCGAGCGGTGGTCGTCATGTCTCTTTGGTTATTGCAGGGCGTCTAAAAGTGGACGACCAAGAAGCTGAGCGGCTAAAACGAACCAGTTACGAAAACAACGATATCGCCATTATTGTAAAGCCTGTGATAGAAAAAATGGCCGATATTGTGATGTCTCACATTAAGGATGAGACTCCAACGCATATGTATCTGACTGGTGGTGGGACACTGGTTAATGGGGTGAATAAAATATTCAGCACTGCATTTCCATGCACCGAAATTGTCACTTTTAAACATGCACTTTATTTGACGCCTCTGGCCATTGCAAATTATGGCTTAGGAACTGTCGAACATAGGGTAATGGAGTAGCACACTATGTCGTTTTCTCATGAAGAATTAGCAACAGTTGTCGCCAATACAATTCAGCAGTCGAAGCTCTATAAAGGCTTTTTCTTCCGGTCACCAGCGATAACCTTAACGGGTGGATATAGTGTTAATCAAATTGGTGATGTGCTCACAGAGCTGGGGGCGACTAAGGTCTTCATAGTTGTTGATCAATTGGTATATAAACTTGGCTTGCTGGAGGGGTGTCAACAATCGATTAATTTTGCTGGAATTGAGTACACCATTTTTAGTGATGTCAGTGGTGAGCCTGATTCTGAGATTATAGACAGTTGTATTCGCCAGTTTAAAACGGCCAATGCGGATTTTGTATTGGGTATTGGTGGTGGCTCTGCTCTGGATGTTGCCAAAGCTGTGGCGGTCATGGTGGATTACACCGGTAATATCAACCAGTTCAAGGTTGGGGGGCTGGCGTCTCGTCGCGTAGGTTTAGGCGCAATACCAACAACGGCGGGCACAGGGTCAGAAGTAACGGATATCACGGTAGTTAAAGATGTCTCCACCGGTGTTAAATTGCCGATTAAAGGGGCTGCGCTGGTTCCTGATCTCGCCATAATAGATCCGGCATTAATGCTGGGTGTTCCAGCGGAAGTGACCGCAGCTACAGGCGTAGATACATTGACTCATGCTATCGAAGCTTACGTTTCACGTGATTCTAATCCTTTATCAAAAGCGTATGCGTATCATGCTGTTGAGGCGGTCGCGCGCTCGTTACGTAGAGCGGTTGGCTGTGGTGACAATTTAGATGACAGATACGATATGGCCGTTGCTGCCTATAAAGCAGGGCTGGCATTTAGTAATGCAGGGCTTGGGTTAACACATGCTGTATCTCATCAAATTGGTTCTCGGTTTCATATACCTCATGGCACGGCTAACGCTATTTTACTCCCTTATGTTATGGCGTTTAATGCGTTGGTGAGTGAAGCTGAATATGCGGAACTAGCCGTTGCTTTCGGTGTTGCTCGCGAAAATATGACTCAGAGAGAGTGCTGCTGGGCTGCGATTCATGCAGTGAGTCAGTTAGTACAGGATTTAGGCTTACCAACGTCACTTGCTCATACGGATATTCACCTAGAGGAAATGCTTCTGGTTGCTGATGATGCATTGGAAGACATTTGTTTGAGTGGAAACCCAAGAACGGTGACGGCAAAACAGATTATTTCATTATTACAAGATGTGGTGAATGGCTCGATCTCAGGAGAGGTCAAGGCATGAATACCAAATTAATCACCAGTGTTGGAATTGATGTTGGAACCACGACCACTCAGGTTATTTTTTCTCGATTGACCTTAGTTAATCGCGCACCTGCGTCTCAGGTGCCAGTTTATGAGTTTATTGACAGAGAAGTGATTTATCAGAGTCCAGTTGTGTTTACCCCGATTAATTTCGATGGCGTGATTGATAACCAAAAAATTCAAAGCTTTATTGAGCAACAGATATCGCAGGCAGGCATTACTGAAAAAGACGTTGAAACTGGTGCCATTATTATTACTGGCGAAACAGCAAAAGCGAAAAACGCACGTTCTTCACTGCTCAAACTTTCACAAAATTTAGGTGACTTTGTCGTTGCGACGGCAGGGCCACATTTAGAGTCGATTATAGCTGGTAGGGGCAGTGGTGCTCATCAGGTGTCAGAATCGAATCATAGTAGAGTCATGAATATCGATATTGGTGGCGGTACAGCAAACTATGTTGTGTTTGATTGCGGCCGAGTCATCGATACGGCCTGTATAAATATTGGCGGGCGTCTTTTGCAACTCGATGACCGAGGGAAGGTGACTTATTTATCGGAAGCAGGCGCTATTTTAGTTAAAGAAGTCTTTGGTGAACAGATAAGCCCCAATGCCCTGACGCTGGATCATATTAAACGAATTAGCCAGAAAATGGCTGATATTCTGTTTGGTTTAATCAAGGGTGAAAATACCCAGATTACCGCTCGTTTATTACAGACTGCAGAACTAAAAGAAATAAACCAAATAGATACCGTATTTATAAGTGGTGGTATAGGTAATTGCTTATTTGAGGAGCGGGTAAAACCGGTTGATGACCTTAAATTTGGCGATATGGGGCCGATTCTCGCTCGCTCGATTCTCAGACATACGGATTTTGACCAGCTGCCAATGGTTCAACCCAAACAGACGGTAAGAGCAACAGTAATAGGGGCGGGAGCTCATTCATTGTCACTGTCTGGCTCTACTATTTGGTTAAAACTTGAAAATTTACCAATCAAAAATATACCGGTAATTCATCCGACTATTGATTGGAATAACCCAGATTTCGACATTAGCAAAGAGGTTTGTATTTGTGCAGAACGCATGGATATCGCTCTTGCTACTGATCAATACGCGATTGCGTTAGATAGCACAATGCCGACTAAGTATCACGCTGTTGTGCAGGCTGTTAAGGGCTTGGAACAGTTTTACCGCTTACACGGCAATCATAACGATTCAGCATTAATAATTTCTCATAATGATATAGGCAAAGCACTCGGAATGGAGTTGCAACCGTTACTTTCACCTCAGCCGCTTGCGGTTATCGATGAAGTCATTACCCGTGAAGGGGACTACATCGATATTGGTAAAAGTTACTTTGGAGGGGAGATAGTTCCCCTTACGGTTAAATCTCTCGCGTTTCCGTCATAAAGGAGTGGCTAATGATTTTAAAAACTCGTCTGTTTGGTCAGACATATCAATTCTCAGATGTGAAAGAAGTGATGGCGAAGGCGTCTGATCTTCGTTCGGGAGATGTACTGGCAGGCGTTGCGGCATCGAGTTCTCAGGAGAGGGTGGCAGCAAAACATGTATTGTCAGAATTAACACTCAAAGACCTGAGAGAGAATCCGGCGGTTCCGTATGAAGTTGATGCTATTACCCAAATAAACCAAGACAGTTTAAACCGAGCGGTGTATGAAAAAATACAGAACTGGACGGTTAGCGAGTTGCGTGAGCATGTGTTATCTAACCAACCGAGCATGGAAGAGTTTCAGAGACTTCGCAAAGGCCTGACGGCTGAAATGATTTCGGCGACAGCGAAACTTTGTTCCAATGCAGATTTGATGTTTGGTGCAAAAAAATTACCCGTCGTTACTAAAGCAAATAGTACCGTTGGCTTACCCGGACACTTTAGCTGCCGCTTGCAACCGAATGATACTCGCGACAATGTCAGCTCTATTCTTGCCCAAACGTTTGAAGGCCTTACTTACGGGTGTGGTGATGCGGTTATCGGAATTAATCCGGTCACAGACAGTGTTGAAAACACCACCCAAATGCTAAACGCAATTCAGGATGTTATAAATAAGTTTGAGATACCCACTCAGCCTTGTGTACTTGCCCATATCACTACTCAAATGGAAGCGGTGCGTAAAGGGGCCCCAGGCGGTCTGTTGTTCCAAAGTATCTCTGGATCAGAAAAAGGGCTATCAGAATTTGGTGTGTCTATAGATATGCTGGATGAAGCTTATGAAGTGGGCAAACAGTATTGTCACCTTGCTGGCGATAATATGATGTATTTTGAAACGGGTCAGGGCTCTGCGTTATCTGCTGACGCACACTACGGTGCTGATCAAATGACGATGGAAGCACGTTGTTATGCTTTAGCTCGTCGATATAAGCCGCACTTGGTAAATACCGTGGTTGGATTTATTGGTCCTGAATACCTTTACAATCATCAGCAAATTATTCGTGCCGGGTTAGAAGATCATTTCATGGGTAAACTTTCAGGTCTGCCAATGGGTTGTGATGCTTGCTATACCAACCACGCTGATACTGATCAAAACTCAAACGAAAACCTTGTCACTTTACTTGCGGCATCGGGTATTAACTTTGTAATCGGTATGCCGATGGGCGATGACATTATGCTGAACTATCAAACCAACGCATTCCACGATACAGCGACCGTTCGTCAGTTATTAGGACTAAGACCTGCTCCCGAATTTGAAAGATGGATGGAAAAAATGGGCCTTCTTGAAAATGGCATTTTAACTGCGAAAGCGGGTGACCCTTCAGTGTTCTTTAATCGATAAGCGGAGATAACAATGAACGATCAAAATATACAAGATATTGTCTCAGCTGTTTTAAAACAGCTTGGAGAAAATGAAGTCTCCCCTTCTGCGGTAAAGAGAGTCGTCAACGAAGAAGTTAGCCCGGTTGTCAGCGATGATTTTTTACCTGATTTAGGTAATGACGAATTTAAAAATTGGAATGGCGTCATTAATGCTGAAGAACCGAAAATTGTTGAAGATTTAATTACTCAAACCGGTGCCCGAGTCGGGAATGGCTGCGCTGGTCCTCGACCAAGAACCACGGCATTGATGCGCTTTTGGGCTGACCATTCGCGCTCTAAAGATACGGTGATTAAAAACATCAGTGAAGAGTGGTTAAAAGATCATGATTTGCTGGAAGTAAAAAGTCAGGCGAAAGATAAAGATGAATACCTTACTCGCCCAGACTTAGGCAGAAAACTGTGTCCAGATGCTAGAGATACCATCAGCAAACACTTTGATAAATCACCACAGGTTCAGGTGGTTTTATCTGATGGTTTAAGTATGGATGCTATTACCAGTAACCTTGATGAAATTCTTCCGCCATTAATGAATGGTATTAAAAATGCGGGTTTAAAAACCAATGCGCCGTTCTTTTTACGCTTTGGTCGTGTGAAAGCACAAGATGAGATCGGCGAGCTGCTTGATGCTGAGGTCAATATATTACTCATTGGTGAAAGACCGGGGTTAGGACAGTCAGAGTCGCTTAGCTGTTACGCCATTTATAGACCAACAAAAGAGACAGTGGAATCTGACCGTACCGTTATTTCCAATATTCACAGTGGCGGTACACCCCCCGTAGAAGCGGCTGCAGTAATAGTCGATTTAATTAAAACGATGCTGGAGCAAAAAGCCAGTGGCATCAATTTAAAAAGATAGAGGTTAATGATGGCTATTCAAGAAAGAATTCCTGCATCGGTATTAGCAACTCGCGTAATTGCATCTGTTGATCCTGAGTACGCAAAATCTCTGAACTTAAGGCCTGATCAAGTCAGTATAGGTTTGATTACCAGTGACTGTGATGATGTTACTTACTGTGCTTTAGACGAAGCAACCAAAGCGGCTAATGTAGAAGTGGTGTACGCACGCTCATTCTATGCAGGCGCAGCTCACTCTTCTGGTCCTACATCTGGTGAAGTGATTGGTATTATTGCGGGCGCATGCCCAGCAGATGTTATTGCTGGTTTAGATCGCTGTCAGGAAGTTATTGAGAATGAAGCAGCGTTCCAAACCGCCAATGAAGCAGGTGATATTGCTTATTTTGCCCATTTAGTCTCTTCAACTGGAAGCTATCTTTCAGCAGAGGCAGGTGTGGAGCAAGGAGAAGCATTAGCTTACCTTATTGCGCCTCCGTTAGAGGCGATGTTTGCTATCGATGCTGCATTGAAATCGGCGGATGTTGAACTGAAAAACTTATTTGAACCACCGTCAGAAACCAACTTTGCTGGTGCGCATCTGGTCGGCTCGCAAGCGGCTTGCCGTGCGGCCTGTGAAGCGTTTGCAGAAGCTGTGATCAATGTAGCGAACAACCCAATTTCTCACTAAGGCACGTACGATGAGCTCATTTTTAGATAAAGTCAGAAGCGCTGGTGTTGTTGGAGCAGGAGGCGCTGGTTTTCCTACCTATGTAAAGCTGGATTGTAAGGTCGAGCTTGTACTTGCTAATGGGGCGGAATGCGAACCTTTATTAAACAAAGATCAGGTTGTTATGCAGCTCTGGGCTGATGAAATGCTTGGTGGCATGTTGCTGGCAATGAAACATACAGGTGCAACCAAAGCAATTATCGGTATCAAGGATAAGCATCAAGATACCATTGATATTGTTGAACAAGCGATACAACGACTGGCACAACCTGAAGAATTCAGTGTTCTGCAAATGCGGGACGTGTATCCCGCTGGTGATGAAATAGAACTGATATATGAAGCAACGGGGAAACGAGTTCCGTCTGGTGGATTGCCGAAAGACATTGGTGTATTGGTGCAGAACTCAGAGTCTTATATCAATATATTTCGCGCTGCGACGGATAAACCCGTGACTCACACCATGGTTACCGTGCATGGAGAAGTGAAAAAGCCATATACAGCTTGGTTACCTGTTGGTATTTCCGTTGCGGATGCGCTTGAGGTGGCAGGAGGAACCACATGTGATGACTACATCATCATTGATGGGGGGCCTATGATGGGCGGAGTGGTGGATTCATTAGATCAACCAATAACTCGCCTTTCAAGTGGTTTTATTGTGATCCCTAAATCATCTTCTCTGGCTATTAAGAAAACTATGCCGGAAGAAGCGTATCGACGTATTGGAAAAGCGGCTTGTGATCAATGTAGCTTGTGTACATCAATGTGCCCAAGACATATGTTGGGATACCCTATTAAACCTCACTTAGTAATGCGCGCTCTGCAAACATCAGGTCCAAATAGTGAGACTTATTCATTGTCGGCTCAGGCATGCAGTGAATGTAACCTTTGTTCAATGTGGTCATGCCCAGAGGGACTCGATCCAAGAAACATGTGTGTTACCACCAAACGCGATTTGCGTGAGGAGGGAAAGCTCATGACTCCGGAGCAACTTCAATCCAAAACGGTCGATGTACACCCGATGAGAGATTATCGAGGCGTGCCAACTAAGAGGCTTATTCAGCGATTAGGCTTGGTTCAATACAGCAAGACAGAAGCCAAGGTTTTGGACGACAACCTAGCGTTTAATCAAGTGACTATTCCACTTAAACAGCACATTGGAGCACCAGCGCAGGCTAATGTAAAAGTGGGCGACAGTGTGAATGTAGGACAGGTCATTGGTGTCGCGCCGAATGACGCCCTGAGTGTCAATATACACGCTAGCATCGAAGGCAAGATAGCTTCTGTTACCGATCAGTATGTAGTGATAAAGAAATAGATGAGTAGAAATATGATGAATGCAATTGGATGTGTCGAGCTGAATTCTATCGCCAGAGGGTACTTTGTGGCTGATGCCATGCTAAAAGCGGCCCAGGTTGAAATTATCTTTAACCGCAGTATCTGTCCGGGCAAGTTTATGGTCATGATTTGTGGTGATGTTGCTGCGGTCAACGCATCCGTTGAAGCAGGAATGGTTGCAGGCGGTCCAGAAGTTGTCGACGACCTTATTATCTCTAACGTTCATGAGGATGTCTTTCCTGCGATTTCTGGAACTCGTTTGGTTGAGCGTACAGATGCGCTCGGAATTATTGAAACATTTTCGGTGGCATCTATTGTGGAGGCGGCAGATGCAGCAGTGAAAGCGGCAAATGTTGAGTTATTAGAGGTTCATATGGCGATGGCCATTGGAGGCAAAGGATATGTCACTTTAACCGGGGACGTAGCGTCTGTAACAGCAGCGGTAGAGGCAGGTGCGGAACGCATTAAGCACAAGGGATTACTCGTAGATAAAGTAGTCATCGCCCAGCCGCGTCAAGAAATATTGGCAGATAAAGTTTAAGGAGCAACACAAGGTTTAATCATTAAAAAATAAATATAGAAAAAGCAGTATGTCAGATAAAAAGGGACGTATTAATCCATACCCTACATTAGGACTAATGCGTTAATTCACTCAGCAGTCGGTTTGAACTGCTGAGTTACATAAAAAAATCATACGGGTGGCTTATGTCTGAAGATAAAGCAAGTGAATTTGGTACCTCGGAGTTTATGCACGAACGCCAGCTCAAAAAAGGAGTTGCTGGCTGGTTCTTGCTTGCTACGTTAGGTGTGTCTTACGTTATTTCTGGTGACTACGCAGGGTGGAACTTTGGTATCGCCACTGCTGGTTGGGGTGGGATGTTAATCGCCTCTATCTTGATGGGGATTATGTATTTAACGTTGGTGCTTTCTCTGGCAGAAATGTCAGCAGCAATACCGACAGCGGGCGGGGGATATAGTTTTGCTCGTAAAGTAATGGGACCGGTTGGTGGTTATGCGACTGGGCTTGCAGTTTTGCTTGAATATGCGATAGCTCCAGCGGCAATTGTTATCTTTATTGGAGGATACCTTGAAGCGTTGGTTGGCTGGAATGGCCCAACGGTTTATGCGGTATTTTATGCCATATTTATCGGTATCCATTTGATCGGTGCTGGTGAAGCTCTACGTATCATGCTCGTTATTACAGCCTTGGCGGTAGTCGCGATTATTGCAACAGCATTTGGATTGATTCCATACTTTGAAGTGGCTAACCTTTTTGATATCCCGGCAAACCCGGCTGTTGCAGGTTCAACGACATTCCTTCCTCAAGGCTGGAGTGGTGTATGGGCTGCGTTGCCATTTGGTATGTGGTTATTCCTAGCGGTTGAAGGGGTTCCATTAGCGGCGGAAGAAGCAAAAGATCCTGCCAAAGATATGCCTAGAGGTATCATTGGAGCCATGATATTCCTATTGGTTTCAGCTGTGCTTGTAATGTTCCTTGTCCCTGGTGCGGCAGGTGCAAATGCGACGGCAGGATATGCAGCGCCGTTGGTTGATGCATTACGTGCGGTTCATGGTCAGGACTCTATGTTAGCTAACTTCGTAAACGTTGTTGGTTTAACGGGTCTGATTGCATCGTTCTTCTCAATTATTTACGGTTATAGCCGCTTGGTATTTGCTCTTTCTAGAGCAGGTTACTTACCAGCATTCTTGTCTTTAACAGGAAAACGTAAAGTACCTGCATGGGCACTGATTGTTCCGGGCATTGTTGGCTTCCTTGCTTCGTTAACGGGTGAAGGCGACCGTATGATTATGATCGCGGTATTTGGTGCTACGATTTCCTATGCGCTACAGGCATATAGCCATATCTTGTTAAGAAAAAATGAACCAGATCTAGAGCGTCCTTATAAAACTCCAGGCGGTATTATCACTCCTTGGATCACGGTTATCCTGTCTTTACTAGCATTAACTTCTTGTTTTGTATATGACGCAACGGCCGCATTTTGGGCTGTCGGATTATACGCATTAGGTATGGTTTACTACTTTGTGTTTAAACATAAAGAAGTGTCTCAACATACTGCGGAAGAAGAGTTTGAAGCAATCTTTAAAGCAGAAGCAGAATTGGGCGATTAAGTTCTTCTAATTGTGTAAGTTAATAAAAATGGGGTCTCAGTGAGGCCTCATTTTTTGTTTTATATCCATATAAAATTAAAAAAGGCTGCCGCTGGCAACCTTTTATACAGTCATTATTTATGCGTTGTTAAATAGACAGTTATTAAAGTACTACGTAATTACGCATTGAAAATTTGAATAAACTCGGAAGATGACAAATGATACTGGCGAGGGCAGTTACGCCAAGTAGTAAGCATGCGACGATATTTATCAAGCATTGGCATTTGCGCGTTGAAATGATGATCGGCTTTATCAAATTGAGGGTATAAGCCTTCGGAGTCGACCAAGAAACGAACATAGTTTACTAATTGGTGTTCACTTGCAATATCAAAACCTAAGAACTGTAAGCGACGTTCGTCTACATTCGATTGGTCGTCGTTTTTCAGCATTCTATAAGACTCTTGCATGGCGTGGTACATTTCCATGATATTAATTATTTCACGACACTCTTCTTCAGAAATCTTACCAAACTCCTTATCCAATTCGCGCATCTGAAGTGCGTAACCACGTTCAACGATGGTTTGTAAGCGCTTATACTTATTGCTGCTCTCAGGATTGAGCTGAGACATAAGATAGTACTGATTTGAAAGGATTAAGCGTTGAGCATTTGTCATTTCCATAATGGACCTCTAATAATTTTAGTTTTAAATTTGTAATGACTAGATAGTTTGTTAGTACTTTACGTTGTCGACGTATTGACTCAGTATTTCGACCATATTATCCATAGTTTCTTTGCTTGGCGGATTGACCCCTTCCAGCGGATAATCATGACCAAGAGCTTCCCATTTATGGGCACCTAGTTTGTGATATGGCAACAGTTCAACTTTTTCAATATTGTCCATATCTTTAATAAACTCACCGAGCATGTGTGCGGACTCATCATCATCGGTGTAACCAGGAACAATGACATACCGAATCCAGGTTGGTTGACCTATTTTGTGTAAGTAGCGAGCAAAATCTAAAGTACGTCTGTTGGAAACGCCGATAAAGTCTTGATGAATTTCATCTTTCATATGCTTAATGTCCAGCATAACAAGATCAGATGCTTCAAGTACTTGGTCGACTACTTCAGTATGCTTACGAATATAACCATTGGTATCCAGACAAGTATGTATACCCTCTGCTTGAGCTGCTCGGAAAAAATCACGAACAAATTCAGGTTGAAGCATTGCTTCACCTCCTGAACAGGTAATCCCCCCACCGGAAGCTTTCATAAAATGTCTATAGGACTTGGCTTCGTTGATGATCTCTTCGACACTGACTTCTTTTCCACCATGAGTGTCCCATGTATCTCGATTGTGACAATACATGCAGCGCATTAAGCAGCCTTGCAAGAAAACGATAAAGCGGATCCCTGGGCCATCAACCGTGCCACAGGACTCGTAGGAATGGATACGACCAGTAACTGACATATGCTTTTCTCAGAGTAATTAATTACCGTCATTTTATTACAATTAACGCCCATTAAATAGACCAAGTTTCTGTAGAACCGTATGTTTTCTTCATAATTAGAGGAAATGCGGATTAGAACGAAAATTCGTTTAGTTCTTCTATAGTTATAAAAGATAAAACTATCATTATTAAGAATGAAGATGTAAATTATAAATCTCACATGTTAATAAAATGCTACAGATGTAAGTAAGAGGTTGTTATGAATTGGTTTTCTATCTCTCTAAAGCAAAAAATATGGTTTTTTTTAGTGATATTGTGCGTTGGATTTATAGGCCTCGCAGTGTTTACCGCGACCAGTTTAAACCAGATGACTCATCAATATAAACTTAGTGGCGATGTATATAAAGGCTCTGCAGATATTAAACAGACAGAGATTAGCTTGCTTAAGTTGGGCAGTGAACTTCCAAGCATGGGCCGCGACAAAATTTCGCAAGTAAAGGCTGATTTAAATCATATCCAGAAGCGGGCAGAGAAAAACCATGTTTACTTAACGGATGTGGTATCTCCAAGAAGTGCTACTGCGTTGAAAAGTGCCATTAATGGTTACCACGAATCACTAGTGCCCTGGCTAGAGCTGAAAGCAGAGTTGGGATTTAATGCCGATGATGGAAAACTGGCCAAGTTGAAAGATATTGCTAACGTGATTGAGCAAAAGATAGCTGAGACAGGCATGGTGACATTAAATTCGGATTTTCAGGCCATGGTAAAAGCGCAACAAAACTACCTGCTTAGTCCAAATGAGAAGAATTTAAAATTATTTAACAGGGCGAAATTTGGATTTGCCAATATGTCTAATACCTATGCGATGTTAGACCTTTATGAGAAAGAGTTAGAATCTTTTGCAAAAACCTTTGAACAGGTAGCAGTATTGTCGGGTCAACTGGGTGATATTGAATCTCAAATGTATTCCAGTCAGGGTGAAGTATTGGCTGTAGTCAGTCAAATATCAGAACAACTTGCAACAATAAATTTATCTTATCAAGACAGCGCGGCAAGCTCAGCACAGATTACCCAATGGTCAGTATTGGTAGCATGTGGTGTGCTTGCTCTCGTTGCCATTATCATCTTTGTTACTCTTGCACTTTCCTTGACCAAGGCGTTAAGCGAAACAAACAGAGCTCTAGAGTCTATGTCGACGGGAAATCTGGCTGAACGACTGGCCGTTACGGGCAATACTAACAATGAGTTTAATCGTCTGGCTATCGCCTTCAACCAGACGTGCGAAAATTTAGGTGAGTTAGTTCGTGAAGTTCAGAGTAATAGCGATGCGTTATCGGAAAATGCTCAAGACTTAAATGTGGGTATTGATAATGTTGTGCTTAGTCAGTCAGAAGTGGTTGGTCAAACGCAAGTTCTGGCGTCTGCGACAGAAGAGATCAGTGTTACAACAAATGAAGTCTCGGGCAGTCTGGAGCATGTGGCACAAATGAGTAAATCATCAACTCAGACAGCCGCAGAAGGAGGTAAGGTTGTTACTCTGGCCATTGAATCGATCGAAGAAGTTAGCACAATTTTGGCCAACGCTAAGGGACATATCAACCAGCTGGAAACTGCATCCGGTAAAATTGATTCGGTCATGGCCATTATTAATGATATTGCAGAACAGACGAATTTATTAGCGCTCAATGCAGCAATAGAAGCAGCAAGAGCGGGAGACCAAGGACGAGGGTTTGCAGTTGTTGCCGATGAGGTTAGGAGCTTAGCGGTACGTACAGTAGATGCGGTGGCTGATATTTCTGGAACAATAGATACCTTGAAAAAAGAAAGCGCAGAAGTCATTCAGACTATCGGAAAGTCAGAAAAATCGATGAATATCGGTAGAGAACGAGGTAATGATGCAGTAAAAGCCTTGATTGACATTACTGAAAAAGCGGAAGAAGCAAGTAGTCAAACTGATGTCATTCTAGGATCTATTCGTGAATTAGCGACAACTAGCCAGTCTATGGCCGATAGCATGGCTCAGATATCGACGTCGATGGGGACAATCGAGGGTAGTAACCAGCAACTGAAGCAAATTAGTCAAGTTGTTGATCAGCATTCAACAATGTTGAATCAGAAATGCCAGAACTTTTCGCTCTAATATTTACATATGCTTAAG
Organism: Vibrio sp. UBA2441; assembly: GCA_002342685.1. Taxonomy (GTDB): domain Bacteria; phylum Pseudomonadota; class Gammaproteobacteria; order Enterobacterales; family Vibrionaceae; genus Vibrio. Next base: position 121,491 of record DDQN01000092.1, on the reverse strand, counting down.
AAAGTACAGATGTAAAAAAGCCCCATACAAAATGGGGCTTTTATCTATTTACTGATTAGTCTCAATTATAGAGATTCAGTAAATGTACGTGCGATTACGTCGGCTTGTTGCTCAGTTGTTAATGAGTTAAAGCGTACAGCGTAACCAGATACACGAATCGTTAGCTGAGGGTATTTCTCAGGGTGCTTAACTGCGTCTTCAAGCGTTTCGCGGTTAAGAACGTTAACGTTAAGGTGCTGACCACCTTCAATGCCAATTTCATGGTGGAAGTAACCATCCATTAGTCCAGCAAGGTTAGCTTTTTGAGCCACGTCATCTTTACCAAGTGCGTTTGGTACGATAGAGAAAGTATAAGAGATACCATCTTTCGCATCAGCAAACGGTAGTTTACCTACAGATGTTAGCGATGCAACCGCACCTTTTTCATCACGACCGTGCATTGGGTTTGCACCTGGAGCAAATGGAGCACCAGCGCGACGACCGTCAGGCGTGTTACCAGTCTTCTTACCATATACCACGTTAGATGTGATAGTAAGGATAGACTGAGTAGGAGTCGCGTTTCGGTAAGTCTTAAGTTTGCGAATTTTTTCCATGAATACAGAAACAAGTTCACATGCGATATCATCAACGCGTGGGTCATTGTTACCAAATTTAGGATAATCACCTTCGATTTCAAAATCGATAGCCAAACCGTCTTCGTCACGAACAGGTTTTACTGTTGCGTATTTAATAGCAGACAATGAGTCAGCAGCAACAGAAAGACCAGCAATACCGCAAGCCATAGTACGGAATACGTCACGGTCATGAAGAGCCATTAGTGACGCTTCGTAGCTGTACTTGTCGTGCATGTAATGGATGCTGTTTAGTGCAGTCACATACTGCTTAGCAAGCCAATCCATGAAGTGGTCCATCTTGCCCCAAAGTTCGTCGTATGAAAGAACATCAGATGAGATTCTTTCCATCTTAGGACCAACCTGAGCTTTAGACTTCTCATCAACACCACCGTTGATGGTGTAAAGCATAGTTTTAGCAAGGTTTGCACGTGCACCGAAGAACTGCATTTGTTTACCAACAATCATTGGTGAAACACAACATGCGATGGCGTAGTCATCAGACTCCATGTCTGGGCGCATTAGATCATCGTTTTCGTACTGGATTGAAGAAGTATCAATAGATACTTTTGCACAAAAGCGCTTAAATCCGTCAGGAAGTTGCTCAGACCAAAGAACCGTAATGTTCGGCTCTGGGCTTGGACCCATAGTATATAGGCTGTTTAGGAAACGGAAGTTAGAACGTGTTACTAGTGTACGTCCATCAATACCCATACCACCCATTGATTCTGTTGCCCAGATTGGGTCACCAGAGAATAGCTCATCATACTCAGGAGTACGTAGGAAACGAACCATACGCAGTTTCATTACGAAATGGTCAATCATTTCCTGAGCTTGTGCTTCAGTGATAGTACCAGCTGCGATATCACGCTCGATGAAGATGTCTAGGAAAGTCGAAGTACGACCAAGAGACATTGCAGCACCGTTTTGAGATTTAACTGCTGCTAGGTAGCCAAAGTAAGTCCACTGAATGGCTTCTTGAGCTGTTGTCGCAGGAGCTGAAACGTCACAGCCATATTTAGCTGCCATTTTCTTGATTTGACCAAGTGCACGATGTTGTTCTGCGATTTCTTCGCGAAGTTGCATCGTCATTTCAAGCTCTTCACCATTCTCAAATCTCTCTTGAAGAGAAGTGAACTGTGCAAGCTTGTCCTTCATTAGGAAGTCAATACCATATAGTGCTACGCGGCGGTAGTCACCGATGATGCGGCCACGGCCGTAAGCATCTGGAAGACCAGTAAGAACACCAGACTTACGACAAGCCAGGATATCTGGAGTATAGATATCGAAAACGCCAGCATTGTGCGTTTTACGGTACTCTGAATAGATTTTGTTGACCATAGGGTCAAGTTCACGATCGTATGCTTTGCATGAACCTTCAACCATACGAATACCACCATTAGGGATAATCGCACGCTTAAGAGGAGCATCAGTTTGTAGACCAACAATTGTTTCTAGGTCTTTGTTGATATAGCCAGCATCGTGTGCAGTGATGGTAGAGATAAGCGAAGTATCGAAATCCACAGGAGCGTGAGTGGTGTTTTCCTGTTTGATGCCTTCCATTACCTTTGCCCAAAGCGCGTTAGTCGCTTCAGTACCTTCAGAAACTAGGAAAGACTCGTCACCTTCATAAGGTGCATAGTTCTTTTGAATAAAGTCACGTACGTTAACTTCGTTTTGCCAGTCACCTTCAGCAAAACCTTCCCAAGCTTTAGCAAATTGCTCTGCCATGATATACCTACCTTTTTAGTAGAAAAATTACGTACTGTTTTCGCTATTACAAGCTAGTGCCGAAACACGCAGTACACTCTTTAATTAATAACAATATCTATGACTAAATTCTTAATCATTTAACCATAGATATTGTAACTAAGATTGCCAATTCAAAGTGTGATTCAAATTATATTGTAAAAATTAAAAAAAATATACAAAAAATGTGGGCAACTTGCTGCTGCCCACATTTTGAACTGATTAAAGCAATGCTGGAATACCAAACTGGCTTTCTAGCATACCTACTGCCAACATTGCCGCCAGACAGATAACTAAAACAACACTAGGGATAATAATACGGTCTAGTTTGCTTAGTTTTTGAGGGCGTTCTTTGTTACCAATCAAGCCGTTATTATCTAACAGCATGGTGAGTGCCCACGCCAGAACAGGGTTAGTTACCATAGCTGCAAATACGCAGATACCAGCAGACTGTGAGTCTTTTGCGTCTTTAATCATCTGCATACCAGCTTCAAGAAGTGGCAGTGCAACACCAACCAGCAGGGCAATACGCATTACCGGAGGCCATACAGCTGCGTCCATTGGGTAGCCAATGATAGCGATAATAATAACAAGAGAACCCAGTAGAATTGCACCGCCGGGAATAGGGCGCTTGGCGATTGCTGCAGGAATCATATAAGTTCCCCAACTAGAAGTGATGTTACCACCACCAACAGCAGTACCGACCATCTGTCTGATAGAGCACATGGTCATAGTGTCATCAACATCCATAAGTACTTTTTCGGTACGTTTAGGGTAGTTAAGTTCTTGGAAGATACGGTGACCAAGGAAGTCAGGAGACCACATAGCAACAGCCAAAATAGCAAAAGGTAATGAAGCGATAAAATGCTCAAGGTTTGGTAGACCTAGCTGCCAGCCTGTCTGAGTTGAACCCCACCAGTAAACTGGATTAAGGTTTGGCAGACCTGGTTCCGTTGTAAATACAAGATCGAAACCTGCACCTGATACCATAGCTACAACAAAACCAGTAACAGCACAAAGAGGAATTGCCAGCCAACGCTTGCCTAACTTAGCTAGAATTGCGTAAGTTACTACTGTGATGCCAAGGACAATCAGAGCTACATAACCCATATCACCGGCAACCACACCTTCAGCTTCGCTGCTAAGGCCATTGGCCCAACTGATTAATGAGTTTATTTGACTCATTGAGCCTGTGAAACCAAGGAATACCAGCAAGCCACCTGCAACACCTTCACTGGTTAGGTTTACCAGCCGGGAGCCACCTTTAACGGCGCTGAGTATAAGACCAAATACACCAATCAGGATGGCTAATGCTAGAGGGTGAGCACCTGCCATGGCGATAACGAAGATCATCGGGATCATCGGGCCGTGGTTACCTGCGAGGTTTGCCCTTGGGTTAATAAAACCAGATGCCAGAACACAGAATAGAAGCGCAGGGATAAGCATTTCGACACGAGATACTTCAATTGCCCATGCTACGTCCAGATTAACGTGATCCCACTTTTCAGTCAGGCCAGCGGCCCAAGCCATCATTACGGCAGAGTACATCGCGATGATACCGATGGTACCGGCGATAGCAGGTACGAAATCTTCAAGCTCGAAACGGAAGTCACGACCAGGCAGGTTAATGCCAAAGCGACGTGGTTTCATGATTTGAAGTTCGTGGTCTAGGTATTCAGAACGGCTAGAGAACTCAGAAGAAGGACGGTGTAGCTCAGAGTAGCTTTTTTCGTCGATTTCTGAGTGGTCTTTGTTGACTACGTCTGACATAGATTCCTCATTAAATGTTGGTAATTTGAATTATTCTGATAGTAATGATGATTGATTGGCCGGCTCATCGTCGACTCGGTAGTCACCCTACGCTAAAACACACAAATCCTGTTTATGTGTAAAATTAAAAGACTTAAATTTTTTTATAAACTTTGTCTAATTATTTGAACGGCAAGTCTATCAAGCAACCTGCATTAGGTGATTGATCTCGATCACTTTATGAAAAACTGTGAAAGAAAACTACGCAAATCAAAGCGCTATAACTGCTCTTTTACAATGTTTTGTAACTGTCTTTCAGTAGCCAGCTGGCACGAGTACAGTTCTTTGATAGCCATTTATATGATCTTAGTCAGTTAAAGAAGTTAAAGTGAGCAACTGTTGCGAAGAGTTGTTAACTTGATCATGATTTACGCCTGTCGACAATAGTGACAAGAGTCTCGAAATTGATCATGGAATCGTCGATATCAAGCAGGATTTTGCGTGTTAATTCTGTCGGCAAGGGAAATAATAGTTTATTGGTGTCATCAATAAGTTTATCGGCAGGAATATATGTCGCAATATCGAAAAACAGTAGATTAATGTAATAAATTTGTTACCAGTTTAATTGGGTCACTTTCACTATTAGTGGTGTTTTATTCCTATGTTGGTGGTTTTATAGTCTGTTTGTGAATAAAAATGCAGTAGTATTGCTTGTATAATCCGTATCTGATAGTTAATAATTTGTTGCTTTTTGAGTTAAGTATGCTAGTTTGTATTGCAGATTCGAGGTCGGATTACCTCATAAAAAGTACAGGGAGCAGTAGCGCATGAGTGATGTAGAGGCGCTAGAAATCATCGATTTACATAAGACGTTTGGCCAAAATGAAGTGTTGAAGGGGATTTCTCTTAAAGCACATAAAGGAGAGGTTGTCTCCATTATTGGTTCATCCGGTTCTGGTAAAAGTACCTTCTTACGTTGTATTAACTTGTTAGAAACACCTACCGCAGGTGAAATATGGGTTAATGGCGAACTAATCCAAATGAAGAATAATAGGCAAGGTGAATCTGTACCGGCAAACGAAAAGCAGGTTCAGAGAATTCGTTCGCGCTTAGCTATGGTTTTTCAGGGATTCAACCTTTGGTCTCATTTAACCGTACTGGAAAATGTCATAGAAGCTCCTGTTCACGTATTAGGTGTTCCTAAGGCTCAGGCAATTGAAAACGCCGAAGTATTGTTGAAAAAGGTTGGTTTATACGAGAGAAAAGATTACTACCCCGGCCACCTTTCTGGTGGGCAACAGCAGCGCGCTGCAATTGCGAGAGCTTTGGCAGTAGATCCTGAAGTCATGTTATTTGATGAACCGACTTCTGCTCTTGACCCAGAACTTGTGGGTGAAGTGTTAGGCGTAATGCGAGACCTTGCTGAAGAAGGCAGAACAATGTTAGTGGTTACTCACGAAATGTCGTTCGCTCGTGATGTGTCTAACCATGTAATGTTTTTGCATCAGGGGTTGGTCGAAGAAGAAGGGCATCCAGATAAGCTGTTCACAAACCCAGAGTCGGAGCGGTTGCAGCAATTTATCTCTTCGATCTACTAAAAATACGATTTACTAAAGAATTGATTTAGACAAACAATATAGTTTGTATTATTGATCTTTAGATATATTGCACAGGTTACCGTTAAATCTGTGCAAACAATAAAAATGGTTTCTTCGTCTAGATAAACCGAATAATTCAGACAGACAGGTTTCAATCACAGGAGTAGGGAAATGAAAAAGTGGTTATTAGCAGCAACATTAGCTGCAACAGCAGTAACTGGCGTAGCTCAAGCTAAGGAATGGAAAGTAGTACGTTTTGGAATTGAGGGAGCTTATCCTCCATTTAGTAAAACAGAAGCGGATGGATCACTGAGTGGTTTTGATGTGGATATGGCTAATGCACTTTGTGCTGAAATGCAGGTGAAATGTAAAATTGTTGCACAAGATTGGGATGGAATTATTCCATCACTACTGGCGCGTAAATATGATGCAATTATTGCGGCAATGTCTATCACTGAAGAGCGTAAAAAGAAGATAGATTTCACTGGAAAATACGCGCTTATTCCAAATAAATTTATTGCAAAGAAAGGTGCTGCACTTGAATTCACTCAAGATGGCCTGAAAGGCAAAAAAATTGGTGTTCAACGTGCAACAACTCATGACCGTTATCTGACTGATAATTACGGCGAATCTGTTGAGATCGTTCGTTACGGCTCTTTTGACGAAGCTTATTTGGATTTAGCCAACGGTCGTATCGTTGCTGTTCTTGGTGATGCATCTGCACTTGAAGAAGGTGTAATAAATCAAGCTGGCGGAGAAGGCTATGAGTTTGTTGGCCCAGCTCTGACTGATCCTAAATGGTTCGGTGATGGTTTTGGTATTGCTGTTCGCAAACAGAATAAAGACCTGACTAAGAAATTGGATGCTGCCATTCTAGCTGTTCGTGCGAGTGGTCAATATAAAGAAATCCAAGACAAATACTTCAACTATGATGTATATGGCGATTAAACCGCTTTAGTTTGAGGTGACGCCTTTGTCACCTCATCCTTACAAGAATGTGGGCATTCAACAGGTGACTGATACGATACAAGGTAACTTACGTGTATCTCTACGTTTAGTCGTATGTTGAATGAGCACAGTTTCAGCTAAGCTGTTCTGCTGACAATGGATGTTTACATGTTTGATCTCAAAGGATATGGGGCTTCGATATTTTCGGGAGCCGTACTGACAATTGAAGTTGCTTTACTATCCCTTTTGCTCGCAATGACGCTTGGGATGCTTGGTGCATTGGCTAAAATGGCACCTTACCGCTGGGCGAGAGCCATAGCAACGTTATATACCACTATAATTCGTGGTATTCCCGATCTTGTCCTGATGATGTTAATCTTTTTTGGCGGACAAATTCTGCTAAACAATAGTCTATATGCAATGAATGAGTGGATTAACGAGTTGATGACTTCGTTCAATTCTGCTCATGAGTGGACTGAATATCTCCCTGATTACGTCGACATAAGTCCTTTTGTTGCAGGAATACTAACCATTGGATTTATTTTTGGTGCTTATATGGCTGAAACATTCCGTGGTGCAATAATGGCGGTTGATAAGGGTGAATTAGAAGCGGCCAAAGCTTATGGTATGAATGGTGTTCTCGCATTTAGGCGAATCTTACTGCCACAAATGATCCGTCATGCACTACCTGGTTTTGGCAATAACTGGTTGGTACTACTTAAGACGACAGCATTAGTTTCTATTATAGGATTAGAAGATATGGTTCGGGTCGGTTCTCTTGCTGCAGGCTCGACCAAGATGCCATTTACCTTTTATATGACGATTTCCATCATATTCTTGTTTTTTACCAGCGTATCAACCGGACTTTTGAAGCTGCTTGAGCGTAAATTTAGCATTCATATGAGGTAAGCATGGATTTTTCAATTATTGTAGATAGCTTTCCTATTTATCTCGATGGCTTATGGACGACAGTTTGGTTAGTTTCGTTGTCGTTAATCATAGGGCTTGCAATTGCTATCCCTCTAGGTGTTGCGCGTAATGCAAGAAACTATTTTATTTTCTTGCCAGCCTGGGCTTATATCTATTTCTTCAGGGGCACGCCTCTCCTCGTTCAGCTTTACCTTATCTATTATGGTATGGACCAGTTTATTGCAGTTAAAGGCACTTTGTGGGAACACGCTTGGTTTTGTGCCTTGATTGCGTTTATTTTAAATACTTCTGCCTACACAGCTGAAATAATTCGCGGAGCAATTAATGGATTGCCAAAAGGTGAAGTAGAAGCGGCGAAAGCCTATGGTATGAGCCAATGGAAAACATACAGCCGCATCATTTTACCGAGCGCACTTCGTCGTGCTCTACCTGCATATAGTAATGAAGCTATATTTATGCTTCATGGTTCGGCGGTGGCTGGTATTGTTACGATTATTGATTTAACGGGTGCAGCAAGATTGGTTAACTCACGTTTTTACGCACCTTTTGAGTCATATGTGACTGCTGGTTTGTTCTATATGTGTCTAACATTTATCATGCTATGGTGTTTCAAAAAAGCAGAGAAAAAGTTTCTTGCTTACTTAAGACCCATATCTTAATTTCATAGTGATAAAAAATCGGGCGTTTAGCCCGATTTTTTTATCTTGCCTAAGTGAACATGACTCCTTGATAAGTTCTTGAAATCAAATACATGAATACATGTTAACTTGAAAACTTATCTAGCTGGTATTATTCAAAAACTGACCAAATTGGGGCGTGGTCGGATGGCTTTTCAATACCCCGTAACTCGTAGTCTATACCTGCTTCAGTACATTTAGCGGCTAAACCTGGCGTAGCTAACACGACATCAATCCGAAGGCCTCGGTTATCATCAAACCCTCTTGAACGATAATCGAACCAAGAATATTGCTCCGTTGCCTCAGGGTGAAGCTTCCTGAAGGTATCTTCAAATCCCCAGTCAATTAAGGTTTTTAGCCATTCACGTTCTATTGGCTGGAATGAGCATTTCCCTGTTTTTAACCAGCGTTTACGGTTCGGTTCACCAATACCAATATCAGTGTCCATTGGACTGATGTTGATGTCACCCATAACGATAAGATTTTCATCGTTGTTATGATGATCGTTCAGGTAGGTCATCAGATCTACATAAAACTGCTGTTTATACGGGAATTTTGTCTCGTGCTCTACGTTATCACCTTGAGGGAAGTAACCATTCAGTACCGTAGTTTTCTCTCCGTTTTCGTCCTCAAATGTCGCCATAATCATACGTTTCTGATGCTCTTCCGTATCAGTAGGAAAGCCATAGAGGACCTGAGCTGGTTCTTGTTTGCACAACATAGCCACACCGTAATGCGCTTTCTGCCCATGGAAATAGACCTTATAGCCCATTGCTTCCACTGCTTCGACGGGAAACGCGTCGTTATGAACTTTAATCTCTTGTAATCCGATTACATCTGGTTGGTGTTTGTCGATAATTGCTTGAAGCTGGTGGAGTCGAGCACGAAGGCCATTAATATTAAAGCTGATTACTTTCATTTTATTCTCTATAGCTGTTTTTGGTATGAATTTATAGTAGCACTAAAACCCATAACGTTGCCGTTTATGATACAGAGTAATTTGAGAATTTTTAAACAGAAGAGAAGAATTTTCCAGATTTCAATTACCTAATAATATCTGGCTATTGATAGATAATTATATATTTGGCTCATAATTATATTATTGTTTAATCTTAGGTAATTAAGGCGAAATATGTTGATTAGGTATCTAATACCATTAAAATAACGTGATTAGGCTTGGAATGGCCGATAAATATAAAAAGGATTTATTATGTTTTCTCTTTCAGTGCAATGGAAGATTACGTTGCTATCTGGGCTTTGCCTAATTCTTACCTCATTCTCGCTTATTGGGTTTTCTGTTTATAACGGATACGAAAACCAAAAAATCATTAAAGAGTACAGTACTAACTCAGTTGTTTCAAAATCTGAACAATTACTGAAATCTCAGTCCCAGCTCAATGCGACGGAAGCTAATAATTACCTTAAAGAAGCCTTTTACCGAGCAGAAATGTTAGGTGAGACTGTATTGTTTTTGCAGCAAAATGCAGAGGATAATTTTACGCCTAGTGAGGATTTGAGAACATCATTAGAAGATATGTTGCGGCTATCTGTTGAAAGATTTGAAACGATACAAAGTGCCTATCTGGTTTTTTTACCTGATGCACTAGACAGTGAAGATAGTAACTACCATGGTGCTGATTATGTTGGCTCGAATGAAGTTGGACGATACGCATCACAATGGACGATGTCTATGGATGGGAGCGGCGCGCTCTCTAATACTATTAGTGAGTCTATACTTGCTGACCAAAGTAATAATGAACGATTTTCATGCCCGTTAAGTACCCAATCTAGTTGTATCGCTAGGCCTTCGCTTAGTGAATATGAAGGTGTAGGTATATTAACAACGTCTATTTCTCTACCATTATTGAAAGAAGAACAGGTGATAGGTTTTATCGGTATCGTATTAAAGTTAGATGTACTTAAGAATATTGCATTAATGACTGATAAAACGTTATTTGAATCCAAAGGGCATGTTTCTATTCTAAGTGGTGATGGAGTCTTGGTGGCGAGCGATGACTCTAATGCAGAGATAGGACAACAGTTTAATTCTTCTGGAATCGATTCGGTAACGCTGGATCGATTCTTAAAAAGCACCTCTACTCAGACGGCGTGGAGTGATGATGGGGAGTGGTTGGTTGTTTATTCTCAAGCTCAAATGGCTAACAAAAGCTGGGGCGTACTGTTAGAAATGCCTAAGGACAGTGTGCTTTCTGATGCAAATTTGTTAGATAAAGTGATCACGGAGAGAACAGAAAAGAGCGTTTCGTCAGAAATTGTGTCGGGACTGCTACTGATTGTGGCTGGATTGTCTGTCATAGCAATCGCTTCTAAAGCATTGGTTAAACCTATTAAGGAAGTTGTTGCTCGCTTACATGACATTGCTTCAGGAGAAGGCGATTTAACTCAAAGGCTAGAGGTAACCAGTGAAGATGAAATTGGCCAGTTAGCAAATGGTTTCAATCAGTTTTTGTCAAAATTACAGGGCATCATTAGCGAGGTTGTGCTTAATACAAATCAAATAGCAGAAACAACCGTTCAGTCAAAACAAGCGGCGGCGCAAACAAGAACAAGCAGCGAAGCTCAGTTTAAAGAGGTCGATCTGGTTGCGACAGCGTCAGAAGAGATGACTCAAACATCTGGCATGGTATTTAAAAACGCGGATATGGCAGTT
>DDQN01000092.1:110226-110480 GCA_002342685.1 Vibrio sp. UBA2441 | reverse complement strand
GTTAACGCTGCCACTAAAGCGAATGATGCGGCGACTCAAGGCCAGAAGGGAATTGAAGTATCTGCTGCTGAGATGAACCGCTTGGTCGATAGTATGAACGAAGCGGTTCCAATGGTGGAAGAGCTGGCCAATAACAATGAAGCAATAACCGAAATCTTAACCGTAATTGAAGCCATTTCTGAGCAGACGAACTTGTTAGCCCTGAATGCGGCTATTGAGGCGGCGCGAGCCGGAGAGCAAGGGCGTGGTTTTGC